>JBEKZC010000005.1:0-90036 GCA_049510295.1 Verrucomicrobiota bacterium
TTCGAGCGCGGGTGGAAAAAGAAATTGTTGGCCGTAGTCGGGAGCGATGGGTTGTGCCATGTCTCTCAGACGCCAACCGCCGCGATTCATTCAAAAATTTGCCGGAGTTTTGAGACAGTCTCTGCCGCACGGCCATCATACCCGGCGACGCAGCTCCGATAGATCGCGAGCAGGCAGCACCGCCCTGCCATTGCATCTTTAAATGCCGACTTTGGCACGGAGTTGTTCCACCTGCTTCTCCAGTTCGCGCAGGCGGTGGATCATGTCCGGCAACTGCTGCACCGCAATCATCTGCCGCTTGGCCTGTTTGTCCGGCGCGGCCGGATAGCCGAGCACCGCCCCTCCGTCGGGAATATCGCGCATCACACCGGACTTCGCGCCGACCATGGCCTGGTTGCCGAGCTTCAAATGTCCTGCAATTCCCGACTGCGAAGCAATCACGCAGTAATCTCCAAGGCGCGTGCTGCCGGCAAAACCCGACTGGCCCATGACAATACAGTGCCGGCCAATGACGACGTTGTGCGCGACATGCACAAGATTATCAATCTTGGTGCCCTGGCCGATGACAGTGGAACCAAGCGCCCCGCGGTCAATGGCCGCGTTGGCGCCGATCTCCACGTCGTCGTGGATGATCACATTGCCGACCTGCAGCACTTTGCGGTGGCGGCCCTCGTCGAACACGTAGCCATAGCCGTCCGAGCCGATGACCGTGCCGGCGTGGATGCTGACCCGATGACCGATCTGCGTCCGCGCATAAACAACGACATTTGGGAACAGGCACACGTCGTCGCCAATCTGACAGTCCCGGCCGATATGGTTGCCGCCCATGAGCACGGAACGCGCGCCGAGCCGCACCCGCGCGCCCAGCACGCAATCCGGCCCGATGTGCGCCGTGGGATCAATTTGCGCCGAGGCATCAATAATCGCGCCCGGATGAATGCCGGACGGTTGTTGATCCGGCGGGAAAAAGAGCGGCAGCACCCTGGCCATGGCCACGCGCGCGTTCCGCACGCGGATGAGGACTTTCTTCGACGGCGCGAATGCCTCCGATACAAGGATGGCGGCGGCCTGGCTTTGTTCGGCAGCGGCGAAGTGGGTTTCCCTCTCGGCGAAAGTGAGGTCGCCGGCCCGGGCACAGTCGGCGGGCGCGAAGCCGGTGAGTTGGACTGAACCGTCGCCGAGGACTTCGCCCCGGAGTTGTTCTGCAATTTGAGCAGCGGTGAATGGCATAGAATGCTGGGTTAATGGTTAATACCATTTTTCAATAATAATCGGCACCTATTCCAGACGGTGGGGCCGCGCTGCTGCGCGGCCATCATACCCGGCGGCGCAGCAGCGCCGCCCTACCCATTTGCACCGATTATCTCTGGGAATTGGTATAACGCCAGTCAGGAGAAGCTTATTCCACCGCAAGGCGGTGGCAAGCCGCAAAGGGCACGGAAGCTCAAGGTTGTTGTTTGCGACGTTGCCTTGCAATTTTTACGACAAACAAAATGCCCGTGACGCCGACGCATAACCACCCAAACCAATCGCCGTGCTGATTGTAAAAAGTCGGTGTGCGCTTTTCGCCGGGTTGCGACAACGGGAGTTCAATCGTCATTGCGCCGACGCCGTAAACACTGCCGGTTTTGTCCCTGAAAATTTCACGCAGCCGGCCGTTGGCGTCCACCCAGCACGTCAGGCCGTTGTTGGCGGAGCGCACCAGCGGCACGCCGTTTTCCACGGCGCGGAAAACCGCGGCGGCGGTCTGTTGCCATTGCGCCGCGCTCTCGCCAAACCAGCCGTCGTTGGTCAAGTTCACCAGAAAATCGGTGCCGTCCTGGACGTATTCCCGCGCGAGTTCCGGGAACACGTCCTCGAAACAGATGAGCGTGGCGGTTTTGACGCGGTCTGGAGCGCCGGTCTCCGATCCGGCGCCGGGAATATCAGCATTCGATTGGTGCCGGGCCGGAGGCCGGCGCTCCGAGTGAATGTCCATTTCAAACGGCACCGCACGGTCACCGGACCCAAAGCTGCCGGTGATGGGTGTGAACCATTTGACGAACGGCAGCCAGCGCACGAGCGGGATGTATTCACCAAAGATGACCAGCTTTTGTTTGTGGTAAACCGCCGCGCAACGGCCTGCCGGATTGAACAGGAACGCCGCGTTGAAAACGTCGAAGTCGTCCTTATTCTTCGCATTGGGCCGCCATCTGGCGTCGTCGGCGTTGCAAATCAACCAGAGGTGGTGAGTGCGAACGAGGTTGGTAATGGCGGCGTAGCTGACCTCGTCGAATTCCGGCACGGCGGCTTCCGGCCAGATGAGCAAGTCGGTCTTACTCGAGCCCCTCTCCCGACCTGCGGCCACCCTCTCCCCGCCGGGCGGGGAGAGGGATGGGGCGAGGGGTTCGTCATTGGTCAAACCGGTCGAATCCAGTGCCTGCTGGCTGAGTTGAAGCAATTGTTGGAAGCGTTTTTCGTCTTCACTCGAATTCCAAATCAAGGTTTGTGGCACGCTGGGTTGAACGAGCGTGATGCGCAGCGCCGCACCGGAAGGATTTTGTCCGTTCATTCGCGCGAAACCGAATGCAAACAGCGCCGCGATTGCGGCCAGCGGCAGGAAAATTTCAATCTGCCATGCAAACCGGGAGACTGGCCGGCGAAAAATCATGCGTACGCCGGAAAACAGCGACAACGAAACCCACACGACCAAAAATGAAACGCCATAGACACCCGCGACCGAGGCGATTTGAATGAGCGGTATCAGTTGAAATTGCGAGGCGCCGAGAGGATTCCACGGAAAACCACTGAACAGCCGTGCCCGGACCATTTCCAGCGCCACCCAGACGGCCGCACCCGTGAGCGACCAAAGTGTGCGCTGGCCCCAAGACTCGTACTTCGTACTTCCTGCTTCGCACTTCGTCATGAGCCAGACCCAGACCGCCGGGTATAACCCGAGATAGACGCCCAATAAAAACCAGCCGAGAATCGGGAAGCCCGTCACCGGAATCAGCAGCAGCCAGTAAAGCGACGAGAGGAAATGAGCCAACCCGGCAACGTAACCAACGCGGAAGGCATCGCCGCCGCGTTTGCCATAAGCGGCGGCCATCATCAGGGCCGGCGCAATCCAAGCGCAACCGGCGATGCCGATTTTCGGGAACGCGGCGGTCAACAAAAGTCCGGCGCCGATGGCCAGGAGATAACCGCTGCGAACCAGGAGTTCGTTGAGGAAACTTTTCAACGTGGCGAACGGCGAATAATCCTGCGTGAACGTCGGGCCGGGCTTGGCGCATTCGGCGGCCCGTTTCAAAACGGCAGCGCTGGCATTGACGACGATGGCTTCGCGTGCGCCGCGCCAGACGGCGAGATCGGCGGACGAATTGCCGGCATAATCAAAACCGCGTTCGCCGAATTTTTCGACCAAGACCTTCAGTTTATTGGCGCCACGCAGGTTGGTTTTGCCGTCGCTGCCCAGCACCTCGTCAAAGAGCCCGACGTGGTTGGCCACGGGCAGGGCCATGTCGCGGTCGGAGGCGGTGACGAGGACCAATTTTCGTCCGGCCATTTTCTGTTCCCGTAAAAAGGCAACGAACGGCTCGTTGTAGGGCAGGGCGGCGGGATCAATGGTGACGCGCCGGACGAGCTGCCGTTTCAAGAAAGCCCGGCCGCGCACCCACCAGAAAAGAACGGGCAGGAGTTGAAACGGATTTCGCCGCAGCAGCCGTGCGAGTGATTCCCAGAGCAAATCGGTCTTGATGAGCGTGCCATCCAGGTCCACGCAAAGCGGGACCTGGTTTTCGCGTGGCGCGGCAGGCGGTGGCGGCGTTGTCACTCGGAATCAAAAGGTGGGACGAGACTACTGGCGGGCCGCACGGCTTAAAAGTCAAATTTCCAGTTCGCGGGGACGCTCACCCCACCAACGGAAAACCGCTTTAGCCGTTGCTGCCCGATTCAGCAAGATTTTTCCAAGCCCACCATAAGCCAATTGCGCCACCTTGAAACAGATGACGCGGGTGTTTTGTTCAAGGGAATTTGGCATTGATTAGTTTGATTCCATCGCCCATTGTCAGAATGACTGATGCTGATTTAAAATGGCATTTTTCGAGTATTTGTGTCAGCTTGGAATCACCGATTTGGCCAATATTTACAAGGTCTTTTTTAGTGTTGACTTTCCAGTATATCGGCGCAATTTTTTTCACAAGCCTTTGGAAAGCCAGACATATATTAATGTTTATGGGAAATGGCTCGGAGTGCATTAGTATAAGTATAGCTGACAAAGTATGGGCAAAAAATATAGGCAAAAAAATACGTTATGAAAAAAACAATGAGAATAATGGCGGCCACCCTGTTCCTGGTGATGGCTGTGGGTACAGCGATGATATGCACGGCACAGCAAGGAGGATGGGAGTCGGCGTGTTTTATGAACTTTCCTTCTGGTGGTGGTCTTCCTGACGGTTGCTTAAATCCCGGTGCCATTTGTTACTACGAAGTGATCAATAACTGCGCGCCAAATCAATGGCCTGATGGTTGTCCGCCACCAATAATAATAACCTACACATGCTATAATATGGTGTTGGCCGGGGGTGGTGAGTATTTTTGCACGATATGCCTCTGTCAGTATTAGTGAAGTTCCATTCAGAATAGGTGGCTAAAGCAAGAATCGCTGGATGCGTTGTATATCCGGCAGGTGTGGTGTTGGCTTTAAGCGCCGTGTGCGTCGGAGCAGTGTTATGACAATTTCATCGGTGTCGCCACGGCGGCGTTTTTTCTGTTTTCTACAACGGTTCGGAGAATAGCCAAACTGCCTTCGGTTTGACAAGCCAGTCCGGTGAACACAATGATGAATGTCATTTAATAATATGAACACTAAAACCGAACCGACTGGCGGTAAATCGCCCCTTTATACTGTCCTTCATTTGATCGCCGCAACCATCCTGCTGCTTTTCGCAGCGTCACATTTTGCTTTTTTAACAGTTCCAGACGTCTCGCATAATCTCCAAAACCCAGTTTTCCCGGTGATTCCCAACAAAACAATGTATTTGATTGCGGGTTTGTTTGAAGCTGTTACAGGTTTATTGTGTTTGAGATTTCGCGGCCGCGATGCGGCAAATATCGTGATACTGACGTTCGTGGGGGTCATCCTGTGGTATCGCTGGGCTTTCTACTTTGTGGGCGGCACTCAATGCAGTTGCCTCGGCATTTTGGGGAGATTGCTTCACTTGAGCAAGACCCAGGAAAAAGTGCTGCCGATTGTGGCTTTGGTTTTGTTGACGATGACAACGCTGCCCTGGCTGATCCGAATACTTTGGAATTCGCGGCGGCGGGCTTCGGAGAACCTGCCCCTAATTTTCGCGCTGGCGTTCCTGCCACAGGTGGCCTTGGGCCAGAAATCCGTCGAGGTCACAGGAGAATTGAATCTGAAGGTTGGCAATCCGAGAACTGGGGCGCCCTATACAAATCAGGAGGCACATAGCAGTTTTACGGTGACTTTTTCAGGGGATACTTGGAGTATCCACGCGACCAATCTTCTTGATAAAAGATGGTGGGAAGAACTTGTCTGGGATGGCACCAACATTTACACGATGGAACCTCAAGGTGGTAACTATTACTTCAACATTCCGCCCACTGGCACGAATCTGGTTACCATACGCGGATCGCAACTTTTTGAAACTGGCTGGGATGACCCGCTGGGAGTTGCTGCCTTGTGGATAGCCTACGGTTTTGCCCCACAAACCGTCAGTCCCAACAACATGGGGTTGAAAGAGGTTCCTTTGCCTTGGGAACATCCACGAAATCATCCCGATGCCTACGGCTACAATTGGATCATGACTCCCTCTGCGGATGGAAGATTCCTTGAGGATTGCAAAATGGTGCGGGACCAGGGCCTTGACTTGAATGAGAAACAAGAATCTTTGCGACCGGAAGTGGATTTCCCCGTGGGAACAAGGGAACGGAATCACTTTAAAGTAGGTCTCTCCATCAAGAAAGCAGTTCCGTCGGATTTTGTGGCGGCTCGCTATCATTGCGCGGAATGGTATCATACAAATGGAATGGCAATCCCGGCGGCTTCGGAACTCACAATATATTACTACGGACTGACGAACGTCACAAAACCATCATCCGTATTCGCTTATCCATATAAGACGGCGGAAATAAAGGCGACATCGGTAAAAGTGGATGATGCATTGGAGGAAGTCCTCCAGCCAGCCGTCGCGGCGACTTACGTCGAAGACTATCGCTATAAAAGGATGAGCAAAACCAGAATATTCCGGTATGCCGGATACTGGCTCAACGCCGGCGAACCTTGGAAGTCAGGCAATGATCCCGCGCTTCTGGCTCAGGCGGAATATGGGCTGAAGCACGGGCCGAGATTTGATGAGCTGGGTGTGGCAAGCAGAAACGTTGTAGCCTGGCTGCTGCTGGCGTTGGGAGTGATTCCACCCATGGCAATCTTCTTTGCGCTTGGGAAAAAGCAAAAACAACTCAATAAGAAAATTTGAGTCCCGCGTGGCGCGGCCGGTGGCGGCGGCATTGCCACTCGGAATCAAAAGGTGGGGCGAGACTACTGACGAGCCGCCAATCGAAATTGCGTTTGTATCTCCGTTTTACAGGGCTTTTTTTAATGTTGACTTTCCGCTATGTCGGCATTTTGCTTTGCGCACAAGAATTTCAAATATCAGACAGATAGGAAATTAGCGAAGCATAATCAGAGATGCTTTCATTTTGTGTGGCTGACAAGGTACAAATCAAAGAAAAAAACGTCATGAAAAAAAACGTCATGAAAAAAGTAACAAAAATAATGGTGGGTGCGTTGTTCATGGTGATGGTCACAGGTGCATTGATAATATGCGCCCAGACCCTCCCAGTGGAAGGGTGTGTTCCAAATCAAAATGGGAGTTGTAAAATCCCTGGTGCGGCATGTCCCCTGGGTGGTTTAGGCGCCATATGTAGAACTGTCACCCCCTTGTGCGTACAACAAGGGGCGGAGGGTCCCATCCCTTGTCCTTCCGAATGTATTTGTTATTAATTGGGTGAGTTCCTTTTTAGGACAGACGATTGAAGTAAGAGCTTAAAGTAAAATTTCCTGCAGCGAGCGGGCCGGGTGTATTTGGGCGCTGTTGCCATGGCAGCAGAAACACGCGGCTGAAAACGGGTCAAAAACGGGTCCGGAGTGAGTTTTGACACTTTTTTAACCGAGCCAAATCTGGTGTAGCGGCATGAGTTTTGATTAACCGTTGAGTGCGCGCTTCAGCAAGGTTTTTTCACGTTCGCTGTAATTCAGCTTCAGCGCCTCAGCCCGCGCGGCGTCGGTCATTTTCTGCCAGGATTTTTGCAGGGCATTGATGGTTTTGTCCTCGGCGGTCCTGGCGGCGAGATCGGCAAACTGGAATTCGAGGAAAACAAGGCAGAGCGCGTCTTCAAGCACACGGGCTTCGGGGTCGTTGGGGAAATGCTTCTTGAGGTTCAAATCCTGCACCCGGCGAATCACGTCTTCCGGGTAGCCGGCTTCGCGCAAAATGTCGCCGGCTTTTTGGGCGTGAAACTTTTTGAGCGTGGCGCGCCATTGCAAATATCCGGCGCGGGTCATCGGATAAGACTGGCGCGGGATTTCCCAGCGGCAAATGTGCTGGCAGCGCGCGGCCAGGCGAAGTTCCTCGGATGCGGCCGGGCAGAGCCGCAGGACCCAATCCGTCAGCCGTTGGGCGTAAAGCAATTCACGCGGGCGGGAAATGCTATTGACGGTCTCGATGTTCGGGTCGTGGGAGTTTTCCTTCTCGAAGCGGCGCAGGGCGGCCTCGAAACGTTTTACATCGCGCGGTTGAAATGCTTCCGGCACACGTGAGGTTCCCCCTAAATCCAGCCGGTCGGCTTCAATGTTCATGGCAGCCGCAGCCGTGGCCGCACGAACCTTCCGCCAAATCCGTCTCGCCCGGGACCCGGCCCAGTTCGAGAGTTTTGGAAATGAATTTCTGGATGAAATGCTGCATCTCGTGCAACTCTTCCTGCGCATCGAGAAATCCACGCGCAATGGAATTCTTCATCAGGGCGTCGCGATGTTTTTCGAAGTCGGCAATTTCAGCGCTTTCGAGCGGTTGCGACCGCGCCTGTTTTTCCTGAAGCGCCTGCCCTTTGCTCATCACCGCTTCATATTGGCCGCGCGCTCCGGGGTCGGACAAAAAGGTGTCAATGCGCTTGCGGATGGAAATCATTTCCGGCTGGTCAATGATGGTTTGGCACAGTTCTTTGGTCTTGGCTTCAATTTTTGTGGGCATAAAATTTAATTCGCGGCACAATAAATCACAAGTTCCGATGAAAAGCAATTGGATTGACACCGCCCAGGCTAACCACTAAATCCTTTGCCACACCTTATGCAACCAATTCATCTTGCGTGGGTTGATTACGCAATTTTAATCGCTTACGTCGCCTTTGTTGTTGGCATTGGCTGGGCGCTCGCCCGTTACATGAAAAGCTCCTCGGACTTCCTCACGTCGGGACGTTCAATTCCGACCTGGGTGACCGGGCTGGCTTTCATCTCCGCCAACCTCGGCGCGCTCGAACTCGTCGGCATGGCCGCCAGCGGCGCCAAATACGGCATTGCCACCTGCCATTTCTACTGGGTGGGCGCGATCCCGGCGATGGTGTTCCTCGGGATTTTCATGATGCCGTTTTATTACGGCTCCCAGGCGCGTTCCGTGCCGGAATACCTGAAGATGCGTTTCAACGAACCCGTGCGCGCGCTGAACGCGGTCGCGTTTGCCGTGATGACCGTGTTTGCCTCCGGCATTTCCATGGACGCGCTGGCCCGGCTGCTCACCAACCTGCTGCCGTGGAAATTGGACACGAATATTTTGGGAATGGACTTTGGCAGCTATGACATTTATTTGTGGATTTGTTCCGGTGTCGTGTTGCTCTACGTGCTGAAAGGCGGATTGACCTCCGCGATTTACACCGAGGTGTTGCAATTTTTCATGATCGTGCTTGGCTTCGCGCCGGTGGTTTACCTCGGCTTGAAGGACGTCGGTGGCTGGCACACGATGAACCACTCGCTGCAAGGTGTCGCGACCAATCCAGCCGCCTTGTATCTCAAGGACGCCGGCACCACCTACGCAGCCGATGCATGGACCAGCGCGTGGAAGCCGGTTCTCGCCGGTTCCGCCAATAATCCCATGGGCGTGGATTGGTTTGCGATTGTCTTCGGCCTGGGTTTCGTGCTTTCGTTCGGTTACTGGTGCACCAACTTCCTCGTGGTCCAGCGCGCCATGGCGGCCCGGAACATGACCGCCGCCCGCAACACCCCGCTCGTCGCCGCCGTGCCCAAGATGCTTTTCCCCGTCCTGGTCATCCTCCCAGGGATGATCGCCATCGCATTGTCCTCGATGCCGAACAAAGACTACCGCATTCCGCCACCGATTGTTTCGCAGGAAAATTATGTCCAGGCCGTCGAAGTGTTGAAAAATGCGAATCCGGCTGATTCCCCCGCCGCCGTCAAGGCCGTCGGCGACGCGCTCGGCAAAAAAGTGGCCGCTGACAAAATTGCTTCGTTGGTCGCTGCTAATGCCGCAAGTAAATTATCCGACGATCAAATCAAGCGGGGTCTTTACAACAGCATCGCCGAAAACGATTACAACAGTGTCATCCTTTCACTCCTCAAAAAATACTGTCCACCCGGGCTGCTCGGTCTGGCGCTCACGGCGCTGCTCGCGTCGTTCATGTCCGGCATGGCCGGCAATGTGACGGCGTTCAATACCATTTGGACCTATGACCTCTACCAGGCCTATTTCATGCCGAACAAGAGTGATGCGCATTATTTCTGGATGGGCAAATTCATCACCGTCGTCGGCATCGTGTTGAGCATCTTCTGCGCTTATTTTGCCAAGCAATACAACAACGCCATGGACATCATCCAGCTGGTGTTCGGTTTCGTGAACGCCCCGTTGTTCGGCACGTTCCTGCTGGGCATGTTCTGGAAGCGGACCACCGGCATCGGTGCGTTCCTCGGACTTTTTGGCGGCATAGCCAGTTCGGCGGGATTCCATGCGTTGACCACCACCACCAGTAATGTGGATGCGGCTGGCCATGTGATCAAAGGGATGAAAGGCGGCTACCTGCACGTCGTGCAAGCCTTCCCCAGCGAAATGGCCCAGAATTTCTGGCTCGCGGCTTTCGCTTTCACGGTCTGCTTCGTGCTCACGCTGGTCATCTCGCTGGCGACGCGGCGCACCAAGACCGACGAGGAATTGAAAGGCCTCGTTTATTCCCTGACGCCGAAAATCAAGGATGAAAACCAGGCGTGGTATCTGCGCCCGGCAGTGGTGGGCACCGTGTTGCTGATCGGCTGCGTCATCCTCAACTTTATATTCTGGTAAAACGAAAGGAACAAATTTATGGGACTCGACATCCGCTGGCCAATCGGCCTTATGTTTTCGCTTATCGGGGTGCTGCTGGTGATCACCGGTCTGGTCAACGGCGCGGACGCGCGCTCCCTCAACCTCAACATCAACCTCTGGTGGGGCATGATCCTGCTCGTGTTTGGCGTGTTGATGCTGCTCGGCGCGACGCGAAGCCGGAAGACACCGCCGCCGGCCTGATGGGGGAAAATTATCTTTTTCCAGCGATGTTTTTACACGTTATATTGCTGACCATGTTGTGCCAACTATGACCCTGAAAGAACTCGCCGACCACACAGTCCAGGAATTCATCAAATTGTATGGCCGTCAGCCGCGTTGGATTGTCGCCGCGCCCGGTCGCGTCAACCTCATCGGCGAGCACACCGACTACAACGACGGTTTTGTGCTTCCGATGGCGATTGAGCGCTACACCGTCATTGCCGCTGATCGTCCGTCCCGGGAGACGAACCAAATACGGCTTCACTCCACCCTCGGTGACAAATCTGCCACCATGGATCTTACAAAACCATTGAAGCCGTTCCCGAAAGGGGCGTGGGCGAATTATCCCGCCGGGGTCATCGCCGGTTTCCTCGCCCACGGACTGAATCCTGGCGGTTTCGATGCGCTGATTCATTCGACTGTGCCGCTGGGCGGCGGGTTGTCCAGCAGCGCGGCCCTCGAAGTGGCCACCGCCACCCTGCTGGAAATCATTACCGGCAAAAAACTGGACCCGGTGGAAAAGGCGCTGCTTTGTCAGAAGGCCGAGCACGACTTTGCCGGAATGCCGTGCGGCATCATGGACCAGTTCATATCCGTCATGGGCCGGGAAAACCGCATCCTGCTTCTCGATTGCCGTTCGCGGAAACCGGAACTGGTGCCGATGACCGATCCCTCCGTTGCCGTGCTCATCATTAATACCAACGTCAAACACGAGTTGACCGGCAGTGAATATCCCACCCGCCGCAAACAGTGCGAAACCGCCGCAAAAATCCTTGGCGTGCCTTCCCTGCGTGATGCAACCGCTGACGCGCTTGAACGCGTGCAGGGAAAAATTGACAAAGTGGTCTTCCGCCGGGCGCGCCATGTCATCGGCGAAATCGAACGCACCGTTCATGCTGCCGAAGGCGTCCGCGCTTCCAACTGGCCGACCGTCGGCCAGCTCATGTATGCCAGCCACCGCTCGCTGCGCGACGATTACGAAGTAAGCTGCAAGGAATTGGACGCCGTCGTCGAAATTGCGGAATCCATCGGCGTCAAAGGCGGCGTTTACGGCTGCCGCATGACCGGCGGCGGTTTTGGCGGCTGCGCCGTGGCCTTGGTGAAAAGCGATGCCGTTGAAGCCATCTCCAAAAAGATCACCGCTGATTACAAAAAGCAAACCGGCATCGAACCGACGATTTTTGTCTCGCGTCCGGCGGCGGGCGCAACGGTGATCAAAGCCTGAAACATTTTCGGAGGGGTGAACGCTGCGAGGAAAACTTAAAATTTGCAGCCTGTCCTCATATTAGGCGTATTTATCACAAACTCAGAGCAACCGTAGAGCATAGATCAACACAAACAATGAAGCGGCAATGAGAACTGGCGATGAGTATACTCCGGGCATGAAGCGTCTCATATAGAGTGAACTTCCGATATGTCCGAGACCATTGCCGACCATCATCACCGCGAGCGGAACCGCGACTACCACAATCCATCTGGCTCCCCGAAATGCGACGGGGCTCAACGAGAACATGAGCGCTACCGCCGCGGCCAAACCAACAATCCACACTCGAAATGAAAATGTCGGCAGCGGAATCCAAGGAAACCGCGCTCGAATCTTCAGCACTGTGGGGTTGTAAACCGCGAGAAAATCGGTGAGCGCCTCGTCAGCCACGTGAATCGCGAGCGCCGCAGCTAATGCCAACCATGCGCGACCAAACAGCGACGTGGTATCGGCGAGTTGCTCGGTTGACATGGTGTGGTTGGCGGGGTTTTCCGCCTAACTAGTAATGGACGGTTTGTTCTGCAGCCTGTCATTATTCATGTTGCCAAGGTGTTCCGGTTGCAAGTTTCGGTCCATCACAATTTTTGTTTTGAAATCAGGCACCAACCCGTGCTGGCAAAGACTGCACGTTCAATCTCCCAAACACGTTCCCACACGCCGGGCGGTTTCCACCCAGGAATGATTGGGCGGAACGGTTTTGCGCTTGCCAGCGACCTTTACCAGCGGCACGGGTTCCATGCCATCGCCGCGCGAGGCCACCATCACGCCAAAAACATTGTCGTGAATCAAATCCGCGCACGCGCTGCCGAACCGCGTGGCGAGCAGCCGGTCCGCCGGCGACGGCGTGCCACCGCGTTGCACGTAACCGAGAATGGTGACGCGCGATTCGAGGCGCGTGAGTTCCTCAAGCTGTTTGGCGAGCCGGAGCGTGTTGCCGGCGTGCCGGGCTTCGATCGCGGCCAGCTCCATTTTGGCGTCGTTTCGCTCGCGCGGGTTGCGCGCCTTGTCCTTGCGGTTTTCGGCGGCGGCAAAGGCGCGCGCGTCGTCCACGCTCATCGCACCCTCGGCCACGGCCACAATGCTGAAATTGGTTCCGTGCCGGCTGCGACGCCGGATGGCCTCGACAATCTTGTCAACGTGGTAGGGAATTTCGGGAATCAAAATCACGTCCGCGCCGCCGGCAATGCCCGCGCCCAGCGCCAGCCAGCCCGCGCGATGCCCCATGATTTCCGCGACCACGATGCGATGATGACTGTGCGCCGTGCTGTGCAGACGGTCAATGGTTTCCGTGGCAATATCCAGCGCGGTGGCAAAACCGATGGACGAGTCCGTCATCGCCACGTCGTTGTCAATGGTTTTGGGGATTGAGATGACGTTCAGCCCGGCTTCCGTGAGCCGCAGCGCATTTTTCTGCGTGCCGCCGCCGCCGAGACACACGAGCGCGGCGAGTCCGTATTTTTTGTAATTATTGACGATGACCCCGGTCATGTCGCGCGTCCGGCCGTCAATCTTCATGCGATGCGGTTTGTCGCGGCTGGTGCCGAGGATCGTGCCGCCGACGGTGAGGATTCCGGCCAGCACGCTTCGATCGAGACGCAGCCGCCGGTCGGTGACCAGGCCGCGAAAGCCGTCGCGAAAGCCGATGATCTCCATGCCGTAAAAGCCGAGAGCGGTTTTGCCGACGCCGCGAATGGCGGCATTCAAGCCGGGGCTGTCGCCGCCTGCCGTCAAGATGCCGATGCGTTTGGTTTTGGTCATTGTCTCCGCCACATTTGAATCCGTAAAAGGGGCCGTTTGTCGAGAAATAACTTTAAGCTTTCGGATAAATTTGTCGCCGTGGTTTCATTTAGCTCCTTTAGGAGCGGTATCTTTGTAGCCGAACACTCTCTTTTCCTTCAAGCCCCGTAGGAGGCGAAATCTTGATGTCACTCCTGACGGAGCTTAAGCGGTTATTGCCGGACAACTACAACGATGTCGCCCTGCTGGGGCTGTCCAAATTCGCTCAAGATTGCGGGCGGAACGGACGCTTTCTCAGCCAGTGCAGGAAAATGAGGCAATTCACCGCCATGCAAATCGAGACCGCCGCGCCGAATTGAAACGCCAGGTCTTCGTAAGCCAGCCGGATGTAATGCCGCCCGGCCGGGACTTGAATGGCTTGAAATGCGTGATTTGCCCGCAACAAAGGCGCCGGCCTGCCGTCCACGTAAGCGCGCCAGTTGTGATACCAGGTTTGCGCCACGACAACGAGCGATGGCTCGGAAGCTTCAACTTCAATATCCACCCGCTGCGTCGTGAATTTTGAATTTAGCACTCGCGCATTCGTTTGATTCGTGGCGGTTACAAGCGGTTTTGCCTCCGGTGATAGAAAAACAATTTTACTTCCGTCGAAACTGTTTTGCCCCAGCGCGCGGAGCGTGCTCGTGTTGTCGAGGAAGACCGGTTGTTGTCCGGCAGTGACCAGTGGCAGAAAAGTTTTGCGCGCCTGCCAGTGGAAAAATTCATCCGGCGCGGTGATTTGCGAGACGCCCAGGAAATCATTGAGCTTGGGAAAATTTGCGTTGGTCGCGCCGTAAAGCAGGGAAATCAGGCCGTCGCTTTCGCGCGGCAGGAGCGAGAAAAATCCGTCCACCTTCGGCACGGCATCGAGCAGGTTGCAGTTCGCGCAATAGCCCAGCCGCTTTGCCAGGAAATTATTTTTCGGATCGCTCAACGCGAAACGGATGAAGTCCATCGCCGCCACCGGCGTGACCATCGCGCGCGATTCGCCCAGTGCCGGCTGCGGCTGCATGGCCAGTCTGGCGCGCGCGAGATTCAATTCATACACACTCGGAGGAACCGTCGGATTTTGCGCCGGCTCATGGGTGAAAACGTCGAGCCACGCGGTGAAAATCAGGATGAGCGGCGCGATGCGGCGCAGACCCGGCGCGTTTTCACGCGTTAAAACGAACAGCAACGCGCCGGTCAAAATCAAAAAGGCCGCGCGTGACAATCCATTGAGCAAAGTCGCGTGAACATCGTCGGTTGGAAACGGGAATCGCCACGCCCAAAAGAGAACTCCCGCGATGAGCGCCAGCAAAATGGCTCCAACCAGAACGAGGCGCTTTTGAAAATCCTGCGTGCGGGGAGTCTTCTCCCTCGCCCCGCCCAAGCGGGGAGAGGGCTGGGGCGAGGGGATTTGAGATTGAGAGGTTTCGGCCTCCTCACCCCGGCCCTCTCCTCCTTTGGTGGAGGAGAGGGAGAATAATCGCGCCAGCGCGAACGCCGCCAGCAGCGGCGCTGAAAACGCCACGAGGATCACGTATTTGATTGGATACGTCATCAAGCTGAGTTGCGGGATGATTTTTCGCAGGGCGGGATAGACGAAAGTGTTTTCACCGAGCGCAAAAACCAGGGCCACCATCGCCGCCGCGCCCAGCAACCACACGCGCCTTTCCCGGACCATCCAAATCGCCAGCAATGCCAGCCATAGCGTGCCGATGCCGGGATAATAAGACGACGTCCATGCCTGTTCGTATTGGAAGAACACGCCTTCGGTCCAGGTGCGGCCGAAAGCCATCGGCACGAGAAAATTCGCCCAGCCCCAGCCAGGCATGGACCAGCGCGTGTCCGCGTATCCGGCGCTCCGCTGCGAATGGGCGGCGAGATCGAGGAACGGCAGCAGTTGCACCGCCGCCAGCGCAATCACCAGTGCCACGACCAATGGAAAACGCCAGAACATTGAGACGCGTGCCGGCGACGAGGCATCGCCGCCACCAGCGATGAACTGTTGAATCCACATGGCCAGCAACAAAATCCACGTGAGAAAAATAATTTCCGGGCCGCCGGCAAGCATTTGCAGCGCGCCGGCGAACGCGGCCAGGATGATTTTTTGCCCGCCTTCGCGCCACGCCAGTTCGACCGCCAACACGACCCACGGCATCCAACTGAGCGTGGCGATGTGACTCGGCCACATGAGCAGGTTGAGCGTCAGGCCGTTGAACGCAAAGGCCACGCCCGCGAACGCCGCCGCGAAAGAGTTGCCCGCCTGCGTGGCCGTAGCTTCCTTGCCAGACAACTGGGCCGAAACCGGCCAAGCGTTGCATACGTCAAAAACAGACAACGCTTCGGCGCGGCGAAGGCCCGTCCATCGTCGCGCGAGGAAGAACATGCCGAAGCCCGCGAACCACAAGTGCAGCAGGCAGAAAAAACCCAGCGACCATTGCAGCGGCAACAGGAGGTAAATCAGTGACGGCGGGTAGAGCGGCAGGGTGTTCCATTGCGCGAGAAACGGCACACCGCAATTGTTGTAGGGGTCCCACAACGGCATTTCGCCGTGCCGGAAACATTCCTGCTGAAAATGGGCGAGGGGATACGCGAAAAATCCAAAGTCGCGGATGACGAAGGTTTCCAGGCCGGGCAGGACTTGCGGGAACGCAGCGAAAATCAACAGCGCCAGCAGCAGCGCAAACCGCCAGGGTGTGAACCATGGGTCAATCGGGTTCCCGGTTTTGCTGACGGATTGTTGCATCCCGACACGATTAAACCAGCGACGGCGCGAAATGCAATGCCGCTATCGGGCAACATTCTGATTTGGTTGTAGTGTTCGGCCTGTGGCCGAAAAGCCGGGCCAGCTTAATCGAGCCACAGGCTCGACACTACATCTGCCGTCGCCATTGGTTGACGCTAACCCGCCGAGGTCTTACGCTAATCTTGTTTATGAGCGAATTGCAAAATTCCCTGCTGGAATTGATCCGGCGCACCTCGGCGGAAATTCCCGACGACGTCAACCAGGCCATCCTCGCATCGCTGGAGCAGGAGAAAAAGGGCACGATTGCCGAGAGCGCGCTGAAGATCATTGATCAGAACATCCAGCTCGCCAAACGCAAGTCGCAGCCGATTTGCCAGGACACCGGCAGCATCCTGTTTTACGTGGATTGCCCGGTCGGCTTCGACCAGATCACGTTTGAGGAAACGGCGAAGGAAGCCGTTAAGCTGGCGACCAAGAAGGGTTTTCTCCGCCAGAACTCCGTGGATTCGCTCACGGGCGTCAACGACGGCACGAACGTCGGGCCGGGCGCGCCCGCGTTTCATTTTCATCAACATCGGTCGCCGGAACTGAGCGTGCGGCTCGTGCTCAAGGGCGGTGGTTGCGAAAACGTCGGTGCGCAATACTCGCTGCCGAATGAGAGGCTCAACGCGAATCGCGACCTCGATGGCTGTCGCAAGGCGATTCTCGACGCGGTATTGCAGGCGCAGGGCAAAGGTTGCGGACCGGGCATCTTGGGCGTCTGTATCGGCGGCGACCGCGCGACCAGCTACGAGATGAGCAAAACCCAGTTCCTGCGGCTGATTCCCGACCGGAACCCGAATCCCGAACTGGACAAACTGGAGCAGGACATTTTGAAAACCGCCAACGAACTCGGCATCGGCCCAATGGGATTCGGTGGCAAGACGACGCTGCTGGGCGTGAAGATTTGCGCGGCGAACCGTCTGCCCGCTTCCTATTTCGTCAGCATCAGCTACATGTGCTGGGCGTATCGCCGCCAGGGCGTGACGCTGGATGCGGAGGGGAAGATCGGGAAGTGGCTTTATTAAAAACTTTTTTCACCACAGATGAATATGGATAATCAGACTCAAATGGGAACCATGAAACATGTTTTTATTTCGCACGCAGGCGAAGATGCAGAGATCGCTAAACGTTTGGAAAACGATCTTCGCAACGCGAGCCACGAAACGAAAATTGATGCGAGAGAATTAAAATTGGGTGACGACACGATTGAGTTCATGAATCAGGGCATCGCGGACGCTCATACTGTCATCATTCTCTATTCCCAGCACACCCCGAAGGCGAAATGGCAAAATCTCGAAATCAAATCGGCCGTCTGGAACGAGGTTGCACAGTCTGGAGGTGTGTGCATCGTTGTGAGGCTTGACGATTCGGCAATTCCACCTGTTCTTGGGCCTAAAGTGTATGGAAAGCTGAACGCGGCTGACCCAAGTTCCTATCGAAAGCTATTGGAAGATTTGTGCGGCGCGATTCTGCCGGGGAAAACTGCTTCTTCGCTGGTATCGGAAGCATTCAAATGTGAATCAACCAATCCGTTCCGTCGCGTCCGGGCCGAGTATTTTGAAGATCGGCCTGACTTGCTGGCAAAAACATTTGCTCCTCCCGATGCGCTGAAACAGGGGGCGCTTGAAGAAATGAAGCCGTGCTTCCTAGAGGGTTCGCGCGGGACTGGCAAATCAATGCTGTTACTCTCCCTCCGAGCGCGTAACTTTCTTTCGCGTCATAAAGGAAATAGCAAGCTGGTCAGCCGTTATGCAACCAATGCCAAGAGCATTTTAGACCCATTTTGCGGGTCGGGGGCAGTTCTTGTTGCGGGGAGTCGAAACGGAATTCCCACGACAGGTATTGATGTGAATCCGATTGCAGCCTTGCTATCTCAGGTCAAACTCGCCGGGTTTTGTTTGAAAAATGCAATGGCGCTTGCAGACGAGCTTGTGCAAACAGCCCGCAAGACGAAACGGACACTCCCCATTCAATGGGCGGCCAAAGGCTACTGGTTTACTCCGGCCACGTTGGATAAATATGAACGGCTTCGAGCAGCGAGTCTTAATCTTGCGCTGAACCAAACGAGTGAGGGCATGGCTGTGCTTCTGTCTTTTGCATTATCTGTTCGGCTTTGTTCCAAAGCCGACCAGCGTAGCCCAAAGCCGTTCATCTCAAAACTGGCAATTGCGCGTCGCAAAGGTAAGCATTTTGACCCCTATCAGATAATCCCGGCCCTTTTGACAGACTTGGGCGAGGCTTACGGCCCGAACTCTGGTCAAAATAGTTGCCGTTTTTTGTTAGCTGATATGGCTTCCGATGCATCGATACCACGCTTAGTCGGAAAGCACTCGCATGTAATTACATCACCGCCCTACATCAATGCACAGGACTACTTTCGGAATTTCAAACTTGAGTTGAATCTACTTGAAGGGGTACTACCTTTTCAAGTGGGCGACCTGCAGGAGTGCTTCATCGGTACAGAGCGGGGCGATCTCCTCGCGGGCATTTCACTCAAACAAATCCAACAACAGCGTGAACGTGTGCCTCAGATAAAAGCACTCGCTCGAAAAGCTCCTCGATCAGAAGCAGTTGTCCACCGATACCTGCACGATATGGGGAATGCGTTTGATACCATCCAGAAATGTTTGGAGTACAAAGGCACTTTCGTGTTGGTCTGCGGAGATAATCTCATCGGAGGATTGCGCATCCGCACTTGGCAACTCCTGACTAATATGCTTGTCGAGCGCGGTTTCAAACTCTTCGACACGTTCACTGACCGAATCGAGGACAGAATGCTTGCACCGAAGCGGTGCGGTCACAAAGGACTGATCAAAGAAGAGGTCATTTTGGCTTTTCGATCCAACTGAATAACGATTCAGCCATTTCACCAACTATGATCAAACTTTCCCTTCCCTTCACCGAAGAAAAAATCCGGGCGCTGAAAGTCGGCGACGAGGTGCTGATCTCCGGCGTCGTGTCCACCGGGCGCGGAATCGGGGGTTGAAAAAATGGAATCAGTTTACATTGAGACGAGTGTGGTGAGTTATCTGGCGGCGCTGGCCAGCCGGGACTTGATTGTTGCGGGACATCAACAGGTGACGCGTGACTGGTGGGAGAATCGCCGCGCAAAATTCACATGTTTCATTTCGCATGTCGTGCTGGATGAGGCGCGGGACGGAGACGCGGCGCAAGCGGCGTTGCGCTTGCAGGCGCTGGAAGGCTTTCCCAAGCTGGCGGCGACGCCCGAAGCCGAGCGGCTGGCGGTGGCTTTTCTGCAGGGTGTTCTGCCGGTAAAAGCAGCACGGGATGCCGCCCATCTGGCAATTGCCACGGTTGGCAAGGTCAAGTATTTATTGACATGGAACTGCAATCATCTGGCAAACGCGCAGATTTTGGATCGGCTTGAGCCGATTGTCACAGCCGCCGGCTTCAAACTGCCAAGAGTTTGCACTCCGGAGGAATTAATGGGAGTTTCAAGGTATGAATGACGATCCGATTGTAGAAGAAGTGCGACGCGTTCGAGATAAACTGGCGCGCCAGTTTAACTACGATATCCACGCCATTTTCGCCGACTTGCGAACGCGCGAGCGCGTGGAGGACCCGGCTCATCCTCTCGTGAGGGACGCAAGCGAATGGGCGGAAAGCCGGGAAAACGCACTGGTGCTCCGCGACCAGCCTAAACCGAAGGGCTAGAATAGTCGTGACAGCCGATCCAATTCTTTTGGAACTTGAAGCCGTTAAAGAACGTCTGGCGGCGGAAGCGGGCGGCGACTCGCGGCGTTTCCTCGATCAGATGGAAGCGTGGGCGGTGGAGCATCCGCACGCCGGGCCGGTGGTGAATTCGCCGGAGGAGTTGCAGGTGCGATTACGGGCGCGCGAGGCTGCCGAACCGCCGCCACCGCAGGGCAAGCCGTATCGGGTTTATGATCCGATCATCGCCGAGGTGCATCGGACGCGCGAGAAACTCCAGCGCGAGCGGCAGGCCGAAACTTTGATTTTGAAGGACGAACCGCCGCGTAAGAAACATTGAGGTGGATCAAAGATTACCATGATTAAACTTTCATTTCCCTTCACCGAAGAAAAAATCCGGGCGCTGAAAGTCGGCGACGAGGTGTTGATTTCCGGTGTCGTGTTTACCGGACGCGACGCGGTCCACAAGTATTTGCACGAGGGCGGCAAGCTGCCGCCGGGTGTGAATTTTCGCGACGGGATTCTTTATCATTGCGGCCCGGTCGTGATGAAGCAGGACGACGGTTCTTGGAAAGCCACCGCCGCCGGTCCGACGACTTCAATTCGCGAGGAGCCGTATCAGGCGCATATCATCAAGGAATTCGGCCTGCGCGGGGTCATCGGCAAGGGCGGCATGGGTGACCGGACGCTGGCGGCATGCAAGGAATTCGGCTGCGTGTATCTGCACGCGGTCGGCGGCGCGGCGCAAGTGCTGGCCGATTGCATCAAAAAGGTGCGCAACGTCTATCTGATGGAAAAGTTCGGTGCGCCGGAGGCCATCTGGGAATTTGAAGTGGCAGATTTCCCCGCCGTTGTCACGATGGACTCGCACGGCAATTCGCTGCACAAGGAAGTCTTTGCCATGAGCCAGGCGGAACTGGCGAAAAGACTTTAAATAAGGAAACCAAGAGGGCAGGAGAATAATCTCCTCATGGTTTCATGGATTCCTTATTAAAATTTGAAATTGCATTCGCGCGTGGCGTATTTATCCCGCCCCGGAATCACGACGATTCCGAGTTTACTTGTCGTGGTATGAATTCCATTGCATGCTCGGTTCGGATCGAAACCGCGTGTACGGGCTGATTGTGAATTTCCATGAAAAATATTCGTTGGATGGCAGCAGTTCGCGGGTTGGCCGTGGCCGGCATGTTTCTTTACGTGTTTTCCCGGTTTGTCCCCTGCAGTTCAGTTGATGATTACCCGATCATTGATGATATTGACAACGCTTGGGCGCAGGCTCTGCATATTGCCTTCAGCCGGCATTGGCAGTTCGGCCAGGACATTGTTTTTACCTACGGTCCTTGGGGATTCCTAGCCAGAGGCTATTATCCCACGACGTATCCGGTTTCCGTGATCGTGTGGGTGATGCTGTCACTGGTTTTTTTATGCGCGGGTTGGCGGCTGGCGTGTCATCTGTCGGACAACCGGCTGTTTTCCTGGCTCTGGTTGATCGGTTTCACCGGCGTGGCCAGCATTCCGGTCGGGAATGATTTTGACGTCCGGTTGGTTGCCTGGGTTGTGCTGCTGTTGTTCCTGCATTTTTTTGTGGAGAAAGGCGCGTTCACGGCGACGCAGGCCATGCTGGTGGTGTCACTGGGCTGGTTGAGCCTGGTCAAGTTCACCGGCTTGATGGAATCCGTGCTGGTGGTGGCCCTCATTGCGGTGGACAATATCTTCCGTCACCGGCGGTTTCCGTGGATTGTGCCGTTATGGGCGGCCAGTCTGCTGGGCTTTTGGGTCATGGCCGGACAGCATTTGAGTTCGTTCGGGCCGTACCTGAGCAATTCCTGGCAAATCACCAGCGGTTATACGGAAGCGATGATGCGAACCGGCAGAACGGAAACCTGGGATGTCAGCGGTTTCCTGTTGCTGGCGGTGCTGCTGTGTACGATGACCGGCGGTGTTGCCTGGGCACGCCTCCGGTTTTGGGGGGCGCTTCCCCTGGCTGGTTTGGGAGGAACCCTGTTCATCGTTTTCAAACAAGGTTATGTCCGGCAAGACCGGCATGAGGTTGCCGCCGTGATGTCACTTTTGATCATCTCTCTGGCGTGTCTGGCGCTGGCCGGGCCGGCAAAGGGGCGAAAAATGAGGCAGGCCCTGCTTCTGTTGGCGGGTTCCGTCCTGATGGCCTCGTCCGTGTTCGGGTACTGGCTCCCAGGCAATGGGCTGTGGACGCAGTGGGCCGGGACATTCAAACCCAGCAACCTGATGGGTCCAGTCACTGGCGTGTTTACCGGACATTTGCGAAGTGATTACGAGAAAAATCTCGCGACGATACGGGAGGAATATCCCGTGCCACCGATGAAAGGAGGAGCGGACCTCTATTCCTGTTTTCAAACCATCCTTTTTGCGCACGGGTTGCCCTATCAACCACGACCGGTCATTCAGAGTTATTCCGCCTACACGCCGGAACTGGCCAGACTGAATGCCGCCCACCTGCAGACGGACCGCGCGGCCGGCAATCTTTTGTTTGCGATAGAGCCAATTGACGGTCGTTTTCCCGCATTGGATGATGGTCTTTCCTGGCCGGAATTGTTGACCCGATACGACCTGCGGGGCACTTCGGACGCCTTGGGAACATATTTGTTCCTGTCGCGGTCGGCGGCACCGCGGGAATATCACCTGACCCCGCTCCAGGATACGTCGGCCCGTTGGGGAGAACCCGTCACGCCTCCTTCCGCCACCGCCGGTCCGATCTGGGTTGAAATTGAGATAAAAAAAACCCTGATCGGGACGGTGGTTTCGGCGCTTTACAAACCCCCGGTGTTGGTGCTGACCGTGTCCCTGCGGGATAACGGGCAACAAGACTTTCGCATGGTTCCCGCCATGGCCCGGGGCGGATTCCTGTTGTCGCCGGTGATCGGCGACAACCAGGCTTTCGCTGCGCTTGCCTCGGCGGATGGACAACGCGACCTGGCCGGCCAGGAAGTGATGTCCATGACCGTCCTGGCCGATACCCGATCTTATTCAACGATTTGCTATCAATCGCCGATGGCAGTCCGGTTTTACCGCCTGGATTTTCCCCGGCAGGATTTCAGAATGGACTGGCCGGTGAAACCAGCGGAACAGTGAAATGATTTTGCCTTTTCGCCACATGAAGGTTGCGGCTACGGTTAAAATTTAAAATTCCACTCGCGCGTGGCGTATTTATCCCGCGCCAGAGCAAAAATCTTTTCCGTTAAAAAACCTTTCAATGGTTCTTCCGCCTTCCAGGCCTGTCGTAACGCCGCCTTTACTTCATTCGCCGGCATGTTCAAATTGGTCAGAAATTCGGTGTGCGCGCGGTGCTCCCGGTAATCGGGCTGCTTCGATGGCATCGGCAAAAGTTCACCGATGAGCGCGAGGCCGGAGTCCAGCAGGAATGTTCCGTGAAAAAGCAGGAAGTGTTTGCGGCGGCGCTGGGAGTTGCCGGAAAATTTGCGGTCGCCGATGGCGAGATCGGTGTGACCGCGCACGGCAATTTCGGGTCTTGGGTCCCGGCTCCTGGATTTGGGCAAGAGGCTTTGCATCGCCGCGCGGTTGCGTTCCATGATGAACTGGTTGGCGATGCTGATGCTGTGGAGTGGGCCGTCGGCGGTAATTCGCAGAACCAGCGTGTAGTTGAGGCAGCCGGGTCCTTGCACCACGGTGCCCCCGCCGGAACAGCGTCGCAGAACCGGGATGCCGCGCGTTTCGCACGCCGCGACGTTCACTTCTGCCGCCACCTTGTTCGCGTAGCCGACGACGACGAAAGGTTCGCGCGGTTCCCAGAAACGCAGCACCTCGTCGCCGGCACCGGTTTCCGCGGCGTCGAGCAGCACCTCGTCGCCGGCCAGGTTTTCGGCGGGCGAGGGGAGCGTCAGATCGAGTAATTTCATTTTGCAGTTGCGCTGATTTCGCTGGTGTTGAGTGTAGGGTTTCGGTTTAATCCTACCGAGCTTTTTGTGAAACGGAGCAATAGCGGAGAAGACAGTGAGTATTGAGAAAAAGGAAATTCACGGGTCGGGTGACAAATGGGCGGAGTCGCTGCAGTCCGTCTTCGATCTGGCCCTGGAAAACCAGGGACCGGAACGGACGGCGCAATTGCTGAGAAAACTCGCCGACCGTCTGCGCGCCTCGCAGGACGGGTTGCCGCGCGGTTTTAACACGCCTTACGTCAACACGATTCCGCCGGAGCAACAGCTGCCGTTTCCCGGCGACTGGCAGATGGAGCGCCGGATCAAGAGCTACATCCGCTGGAACGCCATGGCGATGGTGGTCAAGGCCAACTCCACCACCAACGTTGGCGGCCACATTTCCACCTACGCCTCGGCGGCGACGCTTTACGAGGTTGGATTCAATCACTTTTTCCGCGGACGCACGGAGAATTTTCCAGGCGACATGGTTTATTTTCAGGGTCACGCCGCGCCGGGCATTTATGCGCGTGCGTTTCTCGAAGGCCGTTTGGACGAAAAACATCTGCAAAATTTTCGTCAAGAACTCGCCGCCGGCGGCGGGTTGTCGTCGTATCCGCATCCGTATCTGATGCCGGAGTTCTGGCAGTTCCCGACGGTTTCCATGGGGCTTGGCCCGCTCCTGTCCATTTATCAGGCGCGGTTTAATCGCTATCTTCAGGCGCGCGGTCTGGCCAAATGGACGGAGGAACCAAAAGTCTGGTGTTTTGTCGGCGACGGCGAATCGGACGAGCCGGAAACGCTCGGTTCGCTCACACTCGCGTCGCGCGAGAACCTCGACAACCTCATCTGGGTTGTGAATTGCAATTTGCAGAGACTGGACGGCCCCGTGCGCGGCAATGGCAAAATCATCCAGGAACTCGAAGCCGCATTCCTAGGCGCCGGCTGGAACGTCATCAAGCTCATTTGGGGCAGTGATTGGGACGATTTGCTTGCGCGCGACAAGTCCGGCCTGCTCGTCAAGCGCATGGAAGAGGCGGTGGATGGCGATTACCAGAAGTATTCCGTCGAGCCGGGCAGCTACACGCGCCGGCATTTCTTCGGCAAATATCCCGAACTGCTCGAACTGGTGAACCACCTCACCGACGACCAGATTCGCAAGCTGTTGCGCGGCGGCCATGACACGCGCAAAGTCCATGCCGCCTACAAAGTGGCGATGGAGCACCAAGGCCGGCCGACGGTGATTTTGGCCAAAACGGTGAAAGGCTATGGCCTTGGCGAAGCGGGCGAAGGCCGCAACATTTCGCATCAGCAGAAAAAGATGAACGAGAAGGAACTGCGCGAATTCCGCGCGCGGTTCAACATCCCGATCAGCGACGACGTCATTGCCGAGACGCCGTTTTATCGTCCGCCGGCGGACAGTCCGGAGACAAAATATCTGCTCGAGCGACGCAAAATGCTCGGCGGCTTTTTACCCGCGCGCACGGTCAATCCCGGTTCGCCGGCACTCGACGTGCCCAAGCTCGATTTCTTCGCCGAATTTTTCAAAGGCTCGAGCACGGAAGTTTCGACGACGATGGCGTTTGTCCGGCTGATCAGCGTTTTGCTGCGGCACAAGGGTTTGAGCCGAAACATCGTGCCCATCATTCCCGACGAGGCGCGCACGTTCGGCCTCGACGCGCTGTTCAAAGACATCGGTATTTACTCGTCCAAAGGTCAGGTTTACGAGCCGGTGGACAGCAGTTCATTGCTTTACTACAACGAAAAGAAGGACGGACAGATTCTCGAAGAAGGCATCACCGAGGCCGGTTCAATGGCGTCGTTCATTGCGGCAGGCACGTCTTACGCGACCCACGGCGTGCCGATGGCGCCGTTTTACATTTACTACTCGATGTTCGGCCCACAGCGCGTCGGCGACTTGTTCTGGCTGGCGGGTGATATCCGGGCGAAGGGCTTTTTGCTTGGCGCGACGGCCGGTCGCACCACGCTCAACGGAGAAGGACTCCAGCATCAGGACGGCCACAGCCTGCTTCATGCCGGCACCGTGCCGACGTTGCTGGCCTACGATCCGGCGTTCGCGTACGAAATCGCGGTCATTGTGGCTGACGGCCTGCGGCGGATGTATGCCGAAGGTGAGGACATTTTTTATTATCTCACGCTCTGCAATGAAAATTATCCCATGCCGCCGATGCCGGCGGGTGTCGAGGACGGCATCTTGAAAGGGTTGTATAAATTCAAGCCCGGGCCGGAAGACAGAAAGTTCAAGGCCCACATCTTTGGCAGCGGGACAATCATCAACTCAGCGCTCAAGGCACAGGAAATCCTGGCAGAACGCTACGGCGTGTCGGCTGATGTGTGGAGCGCGACGAGCTACAAACTGCTCCGCACCGACGCGCTGCGGTGCAAACGCTGGAACATGTTGCATCCGACGCAGCCACCGAAGAAATCCTACGTGGAGACGTTGCTGGCGAAAGAGCAGGGTGTCTTTGTCGCGGTTTCGGATTACATGCGGTTGGTGCCTGACCAGATTGCACCGTGGGTGCCGGGCGGCTTGATGACGCTGGGCACGGACGGCTTTGGCCGCAGCGACACCCGCGCGCGGTTGCGCCGATTTTTTGAAGTGGACGCGGAATCCACCGTCGTCGCCACGCTCTTCGCGCTGGCGGAGAAAGGTCTCGTGGAACGACAGCTTGTCGCAAAGGCCATCAAAGATCTCGGCGTTGATCCGGAGAAGATTCAACCGCAAATTATCTAACTTTCGCCCGGGGTTGGTCATCTATTGGAAAGACCGCCGCCTGTCGATGAGAGGCTTGCTACCTGGAATGCGCTTCCGATAGCTGTTAATAATCCGGCAAATCCGGAAACGCCCGCGGGAATTTTCTTTGACGGCCAGATTTTTTTCAACACGAACCTGTCAGACACCAATTGAAAGCACTCTTCAGGCTGGGAAAGCGAAGACTGTTATCGGGGCACTTCTTTGATGATAAGATCGTCGTTTTGCAGGATGACTTTCCAATCTTGGACCACCGGCGTCAGGTGTTTATCATACGTGTCGCGTTGAATATGAATTTGCCCTGGCTTGCTGAATTGCACTGCATGGTGCAATGGCGTCTCGCTGACCATCACCAGTTTGGTGTAACCTAATTCTTTGATTCGTGCCAGTGCTGTGGGGTCTTCGAGAAATTTGGTGTCCCAAATGGTCAATCCTTTTCTGCCCGAAAGAATCAACTGCTCTCCGCCCCAGCCGCCGCCTTGGATCAACAACTTGTCATCCGCTTGAGTATGTTCCCGAATGAGGCCAGCAATTCGGGCCGATCCCGGGTCGGTAATCAAGACGGTATTCATCGCCACCAAACCTTGCCCCGTGGCAGCTAACAGGAAAACCATGATCGCCAGAAGCATTGGACCCCGTTGTTGGGATTGTCTGAACCCAAAGATTTCCTCAAGTCGCATGGCTGCTTGCGCACTGAGTAGTGCTACCGGAGGAGTAAACATGAGGTAATAATGTATATGAATCAATACCAAGTGGGTAAATACGAAAGTGGTCAGGACAGCGCTAGCCAACCAGAGTCGGCCAAGCCGGTCACGAGAACTAATAAGCGACCATAGGGGCAAGGCCGCAAGGACGTAGCTCCCAAACACGGCATTGAACAGACGCCATCCGCCCTTGATCCAGTTCCAAGGGTTCAGATTATAGGACCAAGTGCCAAAATACCACGTTGCCATTCCCGAACCTTTTGAAACTCGCAGGTCGGTGAATGGAAATTCCGCGCGCGCAATACAGGCGTTGCAGTATCTGGTCCAGATGAGAAAAACCAGGAGCGTGACAAGCCCGATTGATCCCAACTGAAGCCACCGGCGTACAGATTTACGCCCGTGGAGAAGCAACAAAAAAAAGCTGGCGACGCCTGTGCAGAATAAAAACGGCAGTTTTGTTACCGCTGCCAATCCCCCAAAAATAAAGGCAGGAATCCACCATATCCACCTACCAGTGCGCACCAAACCGTCGGCAAAATAAAGAAAACAGATGGCAAACACTTCGCAACTGATGTCTGTGCCTCCCTGCCCCGCCATCATAAAAACCAGCGGTTGAGCACAATAGAACAAGAGTGCCCACCAGGCACCGCTTTCTCCCAAGTAATTGCGGGCCAATTGAAACAACGGCCAAAGCCCGCAGGCAAAGAAGAGCAAGGAGGCAACGTTGGCCCATCCGAACCATATTCCAAACATCTTGAACAAGACCGCCGTCAGCGCCTGCCAGACCGGCAGTTCCTGCGGTGTGGGTTCATTGTTGGCGTTGAAGCCCACGATGACAGGTCGAAGCAGGTTGATCCTGTTCTTGGCAAATTCGAGCGCTGTTCCCAAGTGCTGATCGCGATAATCGTTATACCCCAATCCGCTCCCAATCAAATGATAAGCACAGATGCATAAAACCAGCGCCATGACGATGGGGACAAAAAGCCGGCGTGATGATGGGACCTGCCAGCCGGTGGAAACTAGATTCGCCACATTCAGTGTCTCTTGTGCAGACCTGGCAACCGTGAGCAGGTTTTCGGACTGGGGCTCCAGTGTGGACGTTTTCATTGGATAATACTCAGCCATTAACTGCGCCATTAACTGCGACGTTTTGTGGCACTTCTTTATGTTCTTACCACTTCGGGGACGGAAGTCGGCTGTTCAGCCGTCGGCTGGTGAGGTGAACTTCCAGGGCCAGGCTTAATTACGGCGCAGGGGACAGCGGCCGGCAACCCGGTTGGCGCAGATGGGCGGCAGGAGGCTTCCAGAGGCGACCGTCAGCGCTAAAAATTCGTCGGTGATGCGCAGCACCAATTTCACACGGTCGGTCACCACAAGCTTGTGATACAAACGTTCGCAGTAAGTGTGGATGGTGTGCGGCGAAACGCCATAATGGGCGGCAATGGCAAATTCGGTGCGGTCGTCAAAAACGTCTTTGATAATTTGAAGCTCCCGTCCGGAAAGCTTGAGGCTGCGGGCAATTTCATCCCAAGCCTGTTTGGAAAACATCGCCGCACCCAAAGGGCATCGCAACTTATGAGTGACCGGCGAGTCGGTCTTGGCAAGTGAATACACCCTGGCCGCGCTCATGGCTGGCTCCCCGCCAGTGTGGACTGGCAATTTGGTTTCATAGCCGCTTTCAGGAATCGCAAGGCCATCTGCGTGGCGTCGCTACGGCACCCTCTCGAAGCCATGCCTTGAGTCAACGATTCCCCCCAACTTACTGAATTTCGAGCGGATACTATCCTCCTCTTATTGTTGGGTCAAATGGTTTCTGCACACGAACAGGGTGCATCCCGGTACTGCGCCAACCCGACAGCTACACTTGGAGCGCCGATTTCCGAATCGGCACGAGGTTCACTGTTCGCGGAACACGCCGGGCCGGAGGCCGGCGCTCCGGTGACAGTTGCGCTCACAGAGCGCCGCTACAAAAAATGCGGAATAGTGCAATTATGAACCGCACTTGGTATGAGCTTGGCGCGGACAAAAGCTGCCCGCGCAATGGTCAATCCGTTTGTTGGGCATGAACGGGAGTCTCAGTTGCGCTGCTGGTTCCAATAGTTCCAACGTGATGATGGCCTGTTTCCAGCTCAGCCCAATGCCAGCCCGCCAGAAAAAAGACCGCCGGAACGGTATGCAACAGCAACCGATCCAGGGTCATGGGCATCACCACGGCGAGGTCCCACGGTGTCACACTGTACGCCAACGCATAACTCATCAATTGCAATCCCAGCAAAATCCACAGGGCCAGCACATAGGGCCGTGCCAATGCCCGCCATCCCAACAGCGCCAGCACCCCCGCCATGATCCACAGCAGACCCCAAACATGGAATTCCGTTGTTTGCACCAGCATCGCCGGAACAATTTCCTTCAATCTTGGCAAATGGGTCACCACCAGCGATGACAATAATTTCGATCCGTAATCTTCATGGGTATGCGGCAGACTCCGGCTCCAGATCAACCATGCCGCATCCAGCGCCAGCAGCCCCGTGAAAAACGCCGCGGCTCCAGCCCACCTGTGCCGCCGGCCGCCGCAAAGCCCAAATCCCAGGATTATCGCGCCATTCATCAGCGCCAATACCGTCCCTTCGTTTTTCGTGAAAGCAGCGAAGGCGCTGAACAGGATTGCCAGTATGAGATCCGGCCATTGTTGCCGGTCTATCCATCTGGCCACGTAAAGAATGCTGCCGGCATAAAACATCGCCAGCGGCAGATCCGCACATCCGCCGCCGCCGTATCGGAACATCACCGGCAGCATGGCCAGTATCGCGCTCAAGCATGCTGCCGGCAGCCGCCGCAGTTTCCATCGCAGCCCCAGGTACACCATCGGCACCAGCAGAACATCCAAAAATACCGACACCAGTTTCCCGATCTGATCATCAACTGTTCCCATCGCGGCATATGCGCCAGCCGTCAGAAACGGGACCATCAGCGGATAATCCAAATGGCTGTAGCTCAGGGTCAGATCATGGAAATAGGCCGGGGTCGGACGCAGGGCTTCGTGAGTCAGCACCTTTGCCTTGAACCCCCAAATGGCAAATGCGTCCCACTCCACCAGCGGCGTGGAAAGGGCGCCCGCCGCAATCATCGCCAGCCCGGCCACTGTTATAACCAACGGCACAACCACCCAGCCATCGCCTTTCTTCCAATCGGTTGCCAGAATCTTGATTCGTGCCAGCCGGTTCATTTTTTTCATGACCAGCAAACTGGCCAGCGTCAGGACGCCAACGATTGCTAACACGTTCCGCGGGGGGGCGAACCCGATCAATGACGCCCAAAACAGCAATAAACCCATGGTTCCCGCGCCGGCGGCCGGGCCAAGCCCAATCAATTGAACGATCGTCATCCGGCTTGAGGGATGGATGACCGAGAGCAGGGTGTACCCCACCAGCACAATCAGCAGCAGATACGAGCAACAGGCCAGGAGTGCCATCAGTTGCCTCCTGATCTGGCGGCTGGCATCCCAGCCTGACCATCACGAGGCGGCAGTATCTCCAACCGTAGCGTCGCCTTGCCGGCGTTGTCGCTGTCCAATGTAAGTACGAAACGGACATCATGCTCTTGCAACCATTGCTGGCTTGGATTGAATTCGATCCGCATAATGTCCCAGCCGTTATTGATGACTTTGTCAGCCGGGGCAACGTACATCCGCCTTGGATACAAAGCGTAACTTATCCGATAATAAATAAAACTCAGTGGATTTTCGACGACCGGGTTTGTCTTTGCGTCCCCGGCAAGCTTCAACAGCATGTTGCCATTGCCCGTCCGATCTGCAATCCGGTCGGATTGTTCATACTGCATCATTGCCGCGCGGCTGGCCGTGGATTGCGTTGCAACAGCACAGATCTGGTGCAGCTCCGATTCCGGCCGCAATTGCAACCAGCACAGATGAACCAGCACCAACAGCACGACTCCCCATGCTGCGTACTGGAAACTTCTGCCATCAGCAGGAATGAACCGGTTCAAAATCATCTCACGTTTACCGCTATTCAGGCTGGAACCTGGCCGCCTGACCCGGCTCATTTTAGGGACAACCTCCATGCCGCAGCAAATATTTTTCGGCTGTTTTGATGTCCTCGAGAGTGCCGGTTTGGAACCATTGGCCGTGATGCGGCAGGCACGCAAGGCGGTTTTGAGCGAGCGCCTGGTGCCAGAGGATTTTGACTGTGAATTTTCCGGCCGGAGCATTCAATAAAATGCGGGGATGCATGATCCCGAGGCCGGCGATGATGTAAGGCGCTTCCCGCTCGTTCCAATCAAAGGTGTTGCCGGGTTTGATGAAAAGATGATCTTCGCCCTTGTCATGCCCGCTGGCTTTGGCCTTGGATTGCGTGAGGAGCAGAAAATCCATTTTGGTGTCATCCCAATAACGGGTCAGACGATCCAGCGCACTTTCCTGTTCATCCGTCCAGATGATGTCGCTGTTGATGGTAAAAACAGGCTCATTCCCCAGAAGCGGCAGCGCTTTTTTTAATCCGCCGCCCGTTTCCAAGGGGTCGGCCTCTTCTGAGATTTTGATGGTCAAGCCATTGAAGGCGGACAAATAAGCGGTCAGTTGCTCCTTGAGGTGCGAGACGTTGATGATGACTTCCTTGATTCCATATGCCCGCAGCTTGTCGAGCGCATATTTGATCATCGGTTTGCCCGCGACCGGCACGAGCGGTTTGGGCATGCGGTCCGTCAACGGCTTCAGCCGCGTGCCGTATCCGGCGGCAAGGACCATGGCTGTTTTGATCTTAACGTGCATGGCGATCCATCCATCGTTTCACGCCGGCCAGCATGGGATGGTGCAAGGCCCTTTGCAACAGGCGTTCCACACGCGGGGAATGAAGTTTCTTGTAGTCATGCTTTCCCTCGTGCCGGCTTAACTTTTCAAAAATGGCCAGGATGCGCGTGTGCCGTAACGCCGCCAGAATGGCCAGGGAAGTCTCAAAAGCCTTTTGATCAAGGGCAGGGAACCGGGCCAGGTAGCGCGCCACCATCTTCTCCCCAAGCTCATCCGGAACATCGCGCCGGGCATCTTCCAGCAACGACATCAGGTCATACGTGATCGGGCCTTGATACGCATCCTGAAAATCAAGGAGTCCGGCCTGCCGGACGCCCGGGCGGTTCGGAAGCAACATCAGATTGGCCACATGATAATCGCGCAGCAGAAGCGAGGTTGGAACCTGATGCGCCAAGGGCAACACCTCCCGCCAGACGGTTTTGAATTCCGCCTTGCCTGCTTCTGAAATCGTGGGCGTGCGCCATTCCAAAAACAGCCCGATGTCTTCCAGCATTTTTTCCGGATGATACGTCCGCAGGCCCTTTGGAATTGCCTGTGGATGCCGGTGCAGGGCAATTAAAACATCGGTAGCCAGCGTATAAAGCTTTTCCGGTTCAAACCATTCGTTGAAGAGATTCGACGCATTGGCAGGGCGCGTCACTCCGTGCGCGCCGCAATTGTCAGGTTGATGGGCGGCGGGCAGAGGACTGCCCGCCCTAGCTGATGTTTGTTCCCGTTGCCGTTGGGAAATGGCATCGGGTTGACCATCCAGCAGGCGGGTAAAGGTTGCATCGCCAAAATCTTCCAGCAGCAGGAGGCCTTTTTTATCGTTCCGGGCAAGGATGGCCGGCACGCTGAAGCCGAGCTGACGGAGATGCTGGCTGATCTGGATGAAAGGTGCCACGCTTTCCAGGATCGATGAGGCATCCATCAGGACCGCGCTTTGTTCATCCTTTTGCAGGCGGAAATATTTTCGGGCGGAGGCATCGCCGGTGAGGGGTTCACAGGCTGCGTTGCTCCAGGCGGTGGCGTCCAGAAATTCGCGCGCGCGGTTGTTGAGAATTTTGACCACGGATGGAAACTGATTAACACGGACGAATCGCCAACGCGATGAAAAACAAAGTCCGGGCGCTTGCGGAAACCGGCGGATCAGCCGGGGAGGAACCATTTCGGAGAATTAAAAGCTAAAACTGGCCTCGAGGTAGGCACGACTTGGTCGCTCCAATTCCACTGTATTTTTCCCGATGCCGGGTTCAAACTGGCAAACTTGTCCGTATCCGGCTGCGACATCCACCCATTTGCCCGCCCGTCCGTCCGCGTACAATTTTTTGTGAACCAACTGAAACAAATCGAGCTGATTGGAACCGCTCTGTTTTTCGAGACGGGAATCGTATGAAAAACCGGTGGCGTTTTGATTGTCGGGTTTCAACACCGATGCCCAAAACTGGAGACGGGGATCGGAAGCGTAACAAAAGGAACTGGTTGCCGAATCATTGCGGGCCACTACAGGCGTCCGTGCCGGTGATTGATTGTAACTGACCATCGCCGGAGTCACCACCGATTCCAGCCCAAATACCAAAGTCGCGGCCAGAGCCAGGAGGAGTACGAGAAAACGATGGACATTCTTTGGACCAGATTGGAGGAGCAACAGGTTGGAAGCTTCGGTTCTCTGCACGCCCGATTCCAAGCATCGTGCATACCAACTCAAAAATGCCTGATAATCGGGATGTTTTTGACGGTTTTACATTCTTTTTTGTGTCCCAAAAACAAACTGTATCGGCGACGCACAGATACACGGCCGTGTCGCCTTCGCGTTTCATCTTGCCAACGGGTAAAACGCGAGGTTTAATGCGCGGCTGCGGCTGGCTGGGTAGCTCAGTTGGTAGAGCAGAGGACTGAAAATCCTTGTGTCGGCGGTTCAATTCCGCCCCCAGCCACCACTTTTATTCAATAGAATAGGCCACTTTGTAAGTTCTCCCGACAAGTTCCCCAAAAAAGTTTTTTTGTTTGGCCTACTTTTGGCCTATTCTAGCTTTCCTTTGCCTTTTCAGGAATGCCGCTCAAAGTTCATCTAGGCCAAAATGCGTGACGCTATTCTGACACGTTATTTGTCGGCAACTGTCGGCAACTCTCGACGGTTTTTCACACCGTTGCCGGCCTCGTTTGCTCGGCAAAAAAGCTGTCGGCAGCGGTTCCCATTCGAGATGCGGAGGAAGTCGAGCGAATACAGCAGGCAGCTTGCACAGTCTCCCCAAGCCCCACGTGACTGAACTACACCAGCCGAACTGAAACAAATTTACTTTTCCCACGCCGATTTGGCACGAATTTTACCCGCCATATTGAATCATGATTCAAGTTGACCTTACAGCCATTCACTGAGCACCATATTCCAAGTTTAGCTTTTTAACCTGAGTGGAAACAATCAACCAAAAAGATTCGTTTATAAAATCAAACCTATGAAACTGACCAAATTCGCCTTCACAGCCATCGTGGCGGCGCTCGCGCTATGGGTATCCAACACCAAAGCAAGCACAGGAATTCCAGTATTCGAAAAGCTCAACTTCAGCCTGACCGTCGTGCAACAAAGCTTGGACTATTCGAATTCCGCCCCATCCACCTACCTCTCCACCGTCGAAACCGCAAAAATCACCAGCAAGGACCTTTTGAGTTTTTTGGCGACGGCCTTTAATACAAACTGGCCTACGGGCGCACAACTGGCGCTAAATAATCTTGATAAGCATATTTTTGTCGTGGACAAAACCGGCACGAATCCTGTTTTTGACGTCAGCATCGGCATCAATGTCGGCGACACTAATGTCGTTTACTTTAGCTTTGATTCTAACCCCACTGTTTTTAGGGGCAAAGAGGTGCTCAAGACTGGCGGAAGCCGGAAGGAAGATCACTTTGGGATGATTTTCTTTTTTCTCTTCAGTGAACAGAATGGAGTCACCACCACCGACCTCAGTTTTCAAGGTTTCGACGCCGCCAAGCTCGTTGAGAGTTTCGGTAGCACGAAGGAGACATTCGGGGTGCATGATGCGGCACTTGTCGGCGGCGACGGTACGCTGAATAGCAAGTGGACCGTGGTTAAGGGCAAGGTGACCGGCTTCGGGAAGTCGAAAGTTCTGCCTCCTACATAAAGTCTGCAAAAAACGACTTAAAGTTGGTGCGATACGGGTTTTGCCAACTTGACACACCGCACAGGTGAGAAGCACTTGGTTTCGGACGTCGCGTTGAAACGAAAGTTCGATCTCATTTCACAGACCGTTACCGGTAGTATTCTCACCCTCGGCGGAATCAAAGCGCGGCCTGGGTTAATTCAAGTGCGACGGGCGGGAATCACTGCACGGATCACTTGATTGCGGGCACGAGCCGAGTTTTGGGCGTAAAGTGTAACACAGTTTGGCGTCATTTGCAGTTGCCGGTTTCCGGCTGTCCTGAGTCATCCCGGGCGATTCGGGCGCGCCCTGGGGCAATTCTGCGCACGGCGGGCATCGTGGCGCGTCCGGCACGGCGGCAAATGTCTCCTTTGCTGCTCGGTTTTCGCTCTGAACTGCCCGGCAATGGTTCGTGCGAGCGGCGAGACGGCAACCCGAATCACAGGCTGGTTTGAGTATAGAGTTTGACCACTTTAGCCACTATTTGCTCGGCTGCCAGTTGGATTGCTTCATCCGTAGTGCCGGCAAAGGCTGATTTACCGGACTTACCCTTCGGCTTCAAATACCTCAATTTGATTTCCAGAACTTAAATCAGAAACAGTCACATGAACCAAAATGCGCGCCTGGCCAGCCAAAGCCCCAGCCCATAATCGCGCATTGTCGGAAACCTTGTTGATCTCCTTTATGTCAGCTGCAACCTTTATTCCGCTGCCTGAATTGACGTCCGCTTTATTCCCGCTCACGCTCGTGAAGTATTGTTTTTCCCTCAAACCAGAAACGATCAAGTCACCAAGCAGATGTTTTTCAGTTTCCAAATCACCCAAAGAACCGGTGGATTCCACGAAGATAAAGTCCATTGAGACCAGCTTGCTGATCAAAACCGGGCTGTCATTCTTTACCACACCCGACGGCGACGCGCAGCCAACAAGGTTCAACAGCACGAACAAAATCGCTGCCAGGTTAAATACACATTTCATTATGCTTGCCAGTGGTTTTGAGTTAAATCCGCTGCATAATAATGCTTTCACGAATCATTCCAAGGTGTCAAAAGCATAAATTTTGGGCCACTTTTTGATATGGTTCAGGCTTGCGCGATAGCGCGGCGTCCAGAAGCGGAGCACCAATTTCAGCATCAACGCGGCGTAGCCACCTAAAAGCGGTTTTGAATTGAATCAGCGGCTGGCGTCTGTCCGGCGGCTTGTGCTCAATCGCGCCGGGTGCGTTTTGTTTCCTCTTTCAAGTCTTTTTGCAGCCGGGCAAAGGCGGCTTCAAAGGCGTCGTGATCTTTCCAGTTGGAAAAGTCAGGGATGAAATACTCGCGCAGCTCAACGGCCAAATCTTTGCCGATGTCCGAATCAAAACACTTCCAATCCTTCAACGTCTGAAAATCCTTGTGTCGGCGGTTCAATTCCGCCCCCAGCCACCAGCCTTCGCCCGCAGCGTAGCGAGGACGAAGGCTGCCGCGCCGTAGCACAGAGTTGCGTAGGTGAGCTGGTAAGACGACTGCCAGCGGGCTACGGCTCGGCAAGCCAGCCAATCATTCGGAGCGAGGACTTTCCTGCCACGAATTCCGGGCTACGGATGGCAGGCCAGTTTAATTTTAGGGTTTCGGATTTTGCATTTTGGCTCTAGAGTTTTGCCAGACGCTTGAAAACGCTGCACAAATATCTGACCGGCCGGGTGCTCGCCTCGTTGGTGCTGACGGTGGCAGTGTTCACCTTTGTGTTGCTGCTCGGCGATGTCATCAAGGAGATTTTGGGCCTGCTCATCAACGGCCAGGCGCGTCCCGGCATTATCTTCCAGGCCATCAGCCTGCTGATTCCTTTTGTATGGGTCTTTGCGCTGCCCATGGGTTTGCTGACGGCGATGCTGCTGGTGTTCGGCCGTTTCAGCGCGGATCAGGAGCTCACCGCCGCGCGCGCAAGCGGCGTCAGCCTGCTTTCGCTCATCACGCCCATTTTGTTGTTAAGTCTTTGCTGCTGCGGGTTCAGCGCCTGGATCAACATGGACCTCGGCCCGCTTTCCCGGGTGGCCTACAAGAAGTTGCTTTTCCAGGTCCGGGCTGAACTGGTGAACGCCCAATTGCCTGAGGGCCGGTTCATTCATGATTTTCCGGGCTATATTTTTTACACGGAAAAAAATCGCGGCGGCAATTTGCAAGGGGTAATGATCTTCAAGCTCGAAAATGAGACCAACGTGGAGACAACTTTGCGCGCGCCGCGTGGGCGGTTTGAAACCGACGTGACGAACAAACAACTGATTTTGCACTTGTTCGACGCTCGCAGCGTGACGTTATCTGGACCACGTGTGGGAATCACCGCATCCCCGGAAATGACATTGAATTTCGACCTGAACACGGCGACGAACCGGCCGGGCAAACCCAAAATCAGCGACATGACGTTCTGGCAATTGCGGGACGAACTGCGCGATTTGGAGCGACAAATCGGCCTGCCGCCGGAAGCCGCCCTGACATCTGATGAATTGCGCGCCCAAGCCCGGGAACTTGCCAGCCAGCGAAACGATTTGACCGAGCCGATTCGCGTGGAGATGAACCGGGAGATTTCGTTTTCGTTTGCGTGTTTTGGCTTCACGCTCGTCGGGATTCCTCTCGGCATCCGCATGCACCGGCGTGAGACGAACGTTGGCGTCGCCATCGCGCTTTTGCTCGTGCTGGTTTATTACAGCTTCATCATTGCCGGCGAACAGTTGTCCGTACGGCCCGAGCTGGTGCCGCATTTGATTCTCTGGCTGCCGAATTTTATCTTTCAAGCCGTCGGCGCGGTGCTGCTGTGGCGCGCAAACCGCGGAATTTAAAAATTACCCTGCCTTGCGCCGGTAAATTTTGTGTATCGCCGCCTGGTCAACCGGTTTGACGAGCAACTCGTCAATGTTCACGTGCGGCGGGCGGCTGGCAACCCAGACCAAAATCTCCGCGATGTCTTCCGCCGTCAGGGCGTTTATGCCTTCATAAACTTTTTCCGCCCGCATGGCGTCGCCTTTGAAGCGCACGAGCGAAAATTCTGTTTCCGCCAGGCCGGGATCAACTGTGCTGACGCGAATGCCGGTGCCGGTTAACTCCATTCGCAGGGCGCGGGTGATTTGCAACTCACCCGCCTTGGCAGCACAATACACCGCGCCGCCTTCGTAAGCCGTGTGGCCGGCAACCGAGCCGATGTTGATGATGCTGGCGCCCGCGTCATGCGGCATGAGCGGCAGCGCCGCGCGCGTCATGCGCAACACACCGAGCACGTTTGTCTGCAACATTGTCTCCCAATCCGCATCCTTGCCCTCGGCGACGCTGTCTTGGCCGTGCGCGCCGCCGGCGTTGTTGATCAAAACGTGCAAGCGCGTCGGGTCTGGCGTCTGGCATCCGGGGTCTTGGATTTTGGATTTTGCCCAGGCGACGAACGTTTCCACGCTCGGCGTTTTGGTCACGTCCAAAACGTGAAAATGCGCCTCCCGGGCGCCGGCTTGGCGCGCCTCGGTGGCGACCTTTTCCAGGCGGTCGGTGCGCCGTGCGCCGAGCAAAAGTCTGGCGCCTTCCGCGCCGAACGCCCGTGCCGCCGCCGCGCCGAATCCACTCGACGCGCCGGTGATTAAAACCCATTTGTCTTTCAACACCGTTTTCATGGCTTGATGAATTTATTCAGACGAATTATTTGTTCTTCCGTCAACCTCGCTTCAAAGTTTGAATCTATTCGACAGTTTGTCGAATAAAAAACCAAGACGCACGGGCAGCCAATGACGACCGCGACAACATCCGAAAGAGTGGACCTTGTGAAAAACGAATGCCCTCCAAATGGCGCGGTTGCGTTTTGAAATTCAAAGCCGTTTTTTGGCAAAAGCGCGTCCTGAGGCGGTTTTTAAATAATGTTCAAACTTGGCAGCCTGTTCGCGATCGATAAAAGCAATCGCTGTCTTGATTCGCCACGGCCGGAATTTGGATGTGTGCGGAACTTCTCCGGCGTTGTGTTTTGAAGCCGGGCACAAAGGCCTTCAGTGCTTCCGGCGTAAAAGTGTTCAGTAGCAGATTCACTTTGAAGAATGTAAACGTGGTGAAATTACATTTGTAATCCCCGTATCCGCTACTGAAGAACTGGCTTGCCGAGCCGTAGCCCGCTGGTAGTGCGTCGTACCAGCCCGCCTACGCGCTATGCGCTTCGGCGCGGCAGCCTTCGTCCTCGCTCCGCTGCGGGCGAAGGCTGGTGGAGCCGACAGGAATCGAACCTGCGACCTTCTCATTGCGAACGAGACGCTCTGCCAACTGAGCTACGACCCCATCCACGTCAGCCGCCAATAGCTTCGCCAAAATGATCGCCGGGCGCAACTGGTTTGTGAACGCAACGGGCGTATTTTGGCACCCAGACATCAAACTGGCGGCTTCCAGCCGCGTGATTCCTCTGCCGTGCCGGTGCTCGGATGCGTCAGCCCCACGGCAACTCGCCGCTTATCACCAACCGGGAACACGCGACTGAAGTCGGTGTTGGCAATTCCTGTCGCCCTTGCTATTTTCCGGGCGCATGTCCGACACGGCTGTTGTGGCCCAAACGCCCTCGAAGGCACGAGTGTTTCTCCGCCGGCTGATCACCACGGTGATTCTCTGGACGGTGATTCTCGCGGCTTTGTTCTCCAGCAGCCGGCTGATTTCCGGCGGCGTTTTCATCCTCATCATGATATTTCTCGCGACGGCCGGACTTGCGGAATTTTACGGACTCGTTGAAAGGCGCAACCTTGTCTGCTTCAAATGGTGTGGTCTGTCCGGTGGTGTGCTGCTCCTGGTGGGCACGTTTTTGCATCTGACCGGACATCTCGGCATTTACGATTCGCCGTCGCGCGCGAATGATTTTGAAACGGGTTTCCTCATCCTGTTCGTGCTCGGTTTGTGCGTGCGGCAATTTCTTTCGCGCAGCAACACGGCGGGCATTCTGGCGATCTCCACGACCTTGTTTGGCCTGATGTATGTGCCGTGGCTGTTGAACTTCATCCAGAAAATCAATTTTTTCCCCGGGGTGGACGGCAAGTTCTACGTCCTTTACTTCGTCCTCGTGACGAAATTCAGCGACACCGGCGCGTATGCCGTCGGCTCGCTCATCGGCAAACATAAAATGATTCCACGCATCAGCCCCGCCAAAACGTGGGAGGGCTTGGGCGGCGCAATTTTTCTTTCGACCGTGGCGAGCCTCGTCTTTGCGCATTTTTTTGGCGATAAAATGGCCGGCATGAACTGGCGGCACGCGATGGGGCTGGGTGTTTTGCTGGGTTCGGCGGCAGTTATCGGTGACTTGATTGAATCGCTCTTCAAACGCGAGGCGGGCGTGAAAGATTCCGGCGGACTGTTTCCCGGCATCGGCGGCATTCTCGACTTGCTGGACAGTTTGCTGTTCAATGCGCCGATCATGTATCTTTATTTGCGCCATATCCTCACGCATCCATGATGGGGATTTACGATTTACGATATACGATTTACGCCCGTGTTGGCAGACCATGATGATTAAACATTCAAAGACTGAACTGCTATGACTCGTGAAGAAATGAAATCTCGGACGAAGGAATATGCGAATCGCATCGTTCGCGTTTGTGCAGCGCTGCCGAATAATTGGGTCGCGCAAACATTGGGCAAGCAACTTCTCCGCAGTGGAACTTCGGTGGGGGCAAACCATCGCGCCGTCTGCCGCGCCAAATCCAACCCGGATTTCATCAACAAGCTTCGTATTGTCGAGGAGGAATGTGACGAATCGCTTTTTTGGATGGAACTGCTGGTGGACAACAATCTCATCAAGCTGTCCCGACTTGGTGGCCTGATGAAGGAGGCTGATGAAATTCTGGCCATCATCGTCTCTTCGGCGAAAACCGCGCGAACATCAAATGGACGCGTCAATCGTATATCGTAAATCGTAAATGAAGAACGTTGTTTTACTCGGTTCGACCGGCTCCATCGGCACCAGCACCGTCAAGGTGGCCGAGGATTTGCCGGACCGCATCCGGCTGGTCGGCCTGGCCGCCGGGAACAACGCCGAACTGTTGCTCAAACAGGCGCGCAAACACCGGCCCGAGGCGATTTCAATCAACCATCCCGAAAAAGCCCGCGACCTGGGAAAATTCTTCGGGGCGGCGACACAGGTTTATTCGGGCGACGAAGGCCTGATCAAACTTGCCACGCTGCCGGCGGCGGACATCGTGCTCATTGCCATCGTCGGCACGGCGGGATTAAAGCCCGCGCTCGCCGCTATTCGTGCGGGCAAGGATATTGCCATCGCGTCGAAGGAAATTCTTGTGATGGCCGGCGAAATCGTGATGAGCGAGGCGCGCAAACACGGCGTTCGCGTGCTCGCCGTGGACAGCGAACATTCGGCAATTTTTCAGTGTCTCGATGGCAAGCCGTCCAATTCCGTCCGCAAACTCTGGCTGACGGCGTCCGGCGGACCGTTTCGCAACACGCCGAAGGAGGAATTTCCAGACATCACCGTTGAGCGCGCGCTCAAACATCCGTCGTGGGTCATGGGCAAAAAAATCACCATTGATTCGGCGACGCTGTTCAACAAGGGGCTGGAAATGATTGAAGCGCGCTGGCTGTTTGACATCGGCCTGGAACGTGTGGGCGTGCTGGTGCATCCGCAAAGCATCGTTCATTCCATGGTGGAATTTGTGGATGGAGCGCTGCTCGCGCAGCTTTCGACGCCGGACATGTGTCTGCCGATTCAATACGCATTGACGTATCCCGATCGCGCGCCGAGTGAGCGGGTGCAGACCAATTTCGCAAAACTCGGCAATCTGACGTTTGAAGAACCGGATGAGGAACGTTTTCCGGCGCTGAAACTCGCGCGCCGGGCAGGGGAGGTGGGCGGCACGTTGCCGGCGGTGTTGAACGCGGCGAACGAGGTGGCGGTCGAAGCGTTTGTGAATCGCAAAATTAATTTCCCGCAAATCACGGAAATCGTGCGTTGCACGATGGATGCGCACAAAGTTGTGTTGCACCCGGCGCTGGAACAAATTTTGGAGGCTGATGCCTGGGCGCGGTGCGAAGCGGCAAAATAAAAAAATCGTCCTCGTCCTCGTAATCGAAAAACAAGAGTCGAGGACGAGAACGAGAACAAAGAACGAGGCCGATTGCGCGCGGCAGGTGGCGAAATAGACGGCTCCTTCCCTCACCGATTTGAAACTTCGGCGGTGCAGCTTGTCCTGATGTTAGGCGACGATTTGCGGACACTCTCATCATTGACTCCTGTGACGCTCAACTCCAAACCAGTCTGGGTCACGTCGGCAAACAAACGTGCTCCGTCCTCAAACTCAATGCCAAGCGCTCCGTCTCGATGTCTCCAGATTCGTTTCACGACTTTGCCGCGCAACATTTCAGTGGCGCGATTCGCTTCGTCTTGGAGTGACGATGACATAAACACGTACAGCGGTATACCAGATAATGGACGGATGCCCGCAAAGTCGGGACAGCCTATCCAGTTTCATGTGCCAACCCTATTTCCGTCGTCCGTGGCTGTCCAGAATGATTTTGGTTCAACGCGCCACCTCACCCTGAATCTCGTAGCCGCGGACGTCAGTCCGCGCCAAAATAATTCTGGGAAAAGACTTCCAAACCGGGAAGTTTGCGCCGACTGATGTCGGCGGCTACGGTTCAGGAATTCAACGCTCGCCTTTTTTTGTTGCGGCGTTTTTTCTACCTGAAAAACGGCTGGTGGCGGTAACTTGCGTTCCGTGATTGCGGGCAAAGTTTTCCCTGATATATTCAGGGCGTCCCTTCGTAAGGGGCGGATTTTTTTACATGACCATTTTGAATGTCATTTACGTTATTGCCGCCGTGTTGGCTTTGTTTGGCGCGGCCATTTTCATCCATGAGTTCGGCCATTTCTGGGTCGCGCGGAAGCTGGGCATGAAGGTCGAGGAATTCGCCGTCGGTTTTGGCCCGAAAATTTACAGTTGGAAGCGCGATGGCATTGAATACTCAATCCGTTGGATTCCGGCTGGCGGTTTTGTGAAGTTGCCACAGATGATTACCTCCGAGGCGCTCGAAGGCCAGTCGGTGGAAGAAGTTCCGCCGGCGCCGCCCGGGCACAAAATTCTCGTCGCCTTCGCCGGACCGTTCATGAATGTTGTCTTTGCATTCGCCATCGCTACGGTCATTTATTTTGTCGGCCTGCCCATTCCGGTAAATCCAGCCATCATCGGCTATGTCGAACCGGGGTCGGTGGAAGCCAAACTCGGCATTCATGAAGGCGATCGCATCGTGTCGGTGAATGGCGAGAAGGTGAAATCCTGGCAGGACGTGGTGCTGGATACGGTGGTGGCGCGCACGAACCTTCTGCCGGTGGTCATTGAACATGACGGCAAGGAAAGCACGTATCAACTCCAGGCAACGGCCGACAACGCCATCGGCCTGAAGCTGCTCAATCTCGATCCGCGTGACCATCCCGAAGTAATGGAGGTTGTTTCCGGCAGTGCGGCGGAAAGGGCTGGCTTGAAGCAAGGCGACCACATCATCTCATTAGCTGGTGTGCCCATTGCCAGCCGCGAACAACTGATTGACATTATTCACAAACGCGGCGGACAACCCACCGAAATGCGGATTGATCGCGGCGCGCAAAAAGTGGCGCTTAACATCACGCCGACGGTTGATCCGACGACCAAAGGCGGGAGAATCGGCGTCATGCTCGGCACGGATTCGACACAGGTTTACATTGTCCAGAAGCCGGGGCCGACGCCGTTGGAACAAGTGCGCGACGTGATGGATAAAACATTCGCGACCATCGGCGCGCTCATTCATTCACGGGAAACGGGCGTGGGCGCAAAAGATTTGTCCGGGCCGGTCGGCATCCTCGCCATTCTCGCCAATGCGGTGAATAGTGACTATCGCCTGGCTTTGAGTTTTCTGGTGTTGCTCAACATCAACCTCGCGATCATCAATTTGCTGCCGATTCCTGTGCTCGACGGCGGACACATTCTGATGGCGATCATTGAAAAAATTCGCCGCCGGCCGTTGAGCATCAAATTCGTTGAATACACCACGACCGGCTTCGCGGTGTTGCTGATTTCGTTCATGCTTTACGTGACTTTTTTTGACATCAAGCGGTTTTCGCTGTTCCGCGCGATGTTCAAAAGCGACGTGCAAATTCAGCAATCGGCGCAGCCAGCGGAAACCGCGCCGGCCCAGCCCAAATAATTCATGCGTTACTGCGAATCCCCGTTTTTCCATCACCGGCGAAAGACCCGCGAAGTCGTCATCGGTGATCCGGCGCGTGGCGGGGTCATCATCGGGGGCGACCATCCCGTCGTGAAGCAGTCCATGCTCACCTGCGACACGATGGATACCGCCGAATCCGTCAAACAGACGCTCGATCTCGTTGCCGTCGGCTGCCAGCTCGTCCGCATCACCGCGCCAACCGTGAAGGACGCGGCGAACCTGCAGAACATTGTTGCCGAGCTGCATAAACGCGGCTGTTTCGTGCCGATTGTGGCGGACATCCATTTCAAGCCGGAAGCGGCGATGGAAGCGGTTAAGTGGGTTGAGGTCGTGCGCGTCAATCCCGGCAATTACGCCGACTCAAAGAAATTTGCCATCAAGGAATACACGAACGAGCAATATGCCGCCGAGTTGAAGCGCATTGAGGAAAAATTCGCGCCGCTCGTGCTGGAATGCATCCGCCTGAAACGCTGCCTGCGCATCGGCACCAACCACGGCTCGTTGAGCGACCGCATCATGAATCGCTATGGCGACACGCCGCTCGGCATGGTGGAGAGCGCGCTGGAATTCGCCCGCATCTGCCGCCAGCACAACTTCCACAATTTCAAGTTCTCGTTGAAGTCGTCGAATCCGAAAGTGATGATCGAGTGCTACCGGCTGTTGGTGGCGCGGCTGGAACAGGAAGGGCCGGATTGGAATTATCCGATTCATCTCGGCGTCACCGAAGCAGGCGAGGGCGAGGATGGTCGCATCAAGAGCGCCATCGGCATCGGTTCGCTGTTGTGCGACGGCCTGGGCGACACGATTCGCGTCTCGCTCACGGAGGATTCGCCGCGTGAAATCGAAGTCTGCACCGATTTGCTGGCGCAGATTCCCCATCTCACACTTTCGGAAGGGCGAGTTCCACGAGCCCCCAATTCAAAATGCGAAAAAAGTTTGGGGCTCGCGGAACTCGCCCCTCCGAACTCTTTTCCGTTCGACCCGTTCCACTTCGAGCGTCGCAAAACACCGGAAATTGAGCTGGTTGACGGCGTGAAATGCGGCGGCGAACAGCTCATCCGCGTGGTCGTCACCCGCGCCACGTGGGACAAGGTGGCTCCGAAGATTCGGCCCAAGGATGACGTGAAACCGGAAGCGGTCTATGAAGACCTGAACATTGCCGAGATTGACCCCACCAAGGATTTTGAAATCAACTGTGAGACGCAACTTGTCACCGTGAAGGACGGCGTAAACCTGCCGGCCATCACAGCGTTTCGTTTGCTGGCTTTGAAACTGAAGCGGCTCGGACGCAACAATCCGATTTTGCTGAAGGACTGCCTGGAGTTTGGTAGCCGCCGCCGTGAGTCGGCGCAAAACTCACCCGCGAAGGAAGGTGCGCCGACTGACTTCGTCGGCGACGAAGTTCTTGAACCGAAAATCGCTCTGCTGCGGGCATCGGTGGTCATTGGTTCGTTGCTGGCGGATGGCGTTGGCGACGCAATTTTGATTCGCGGCGAGGCCGGTGGCGGACAATCACTGCGGCTGGCTTACAACATTTTGCAGGCGGCGGGTTGCCGTTCGTTCAAGACCGATTACGTGGCGTGTCCGTCATGTGGGCGGACGCTGTTCAATCTTCAGACCGTCACCGCGCGCATCAAATCGCGCACGGAACATCTCAAGGGCGTGAAGATCGCGATCATGGGTTGCATCGTGAACGGCCCGGGCGAGATGGCCGACGCGGATTTCGGCTACGTGGGCGGCGCGCCGGGCAAGATCAATCTTTACGTTGGCAAGCAAGCCATCAAATTCAACATCCCCGAAACCGAGGCCGTGGACCGTCTGGTGGACCTCATCAAGGAACACAACAAGTGGATGGAGCCGGAAACGTAAGCGGGGGTAATCTTCAAATAAAATTCAGACGTTCGGAAGGGGAAATTTTTCAGGAATGGCCGTTTTCAGAATTCCCATGAAGAACTTCATGCAGCGTATTAAGCATGGTCTCGGCGGTGTAGGGCTTGGGAATAAAATGCTGGATGCCGACGTTCTTGGCCATGGCCATGCCACCGGCGGAGGCCAGGCCGGTTGAACTGACGATCCTGACTTCCGAATTGATGGCTTTGAGGGCAACAATGGTGGCCGGGCCATCCATGATGGGCATGGCCATGTCGGTGATGACCACGTCAATTTCCTTTTGCCGGGGCGCGTAAAGCGAGACGGCTTCAGCGCCATCCGCCGCGAGCAGGACGCGGTAGCCAAAACGGGTCAGCACTTTTTGCGCAAGGTTGCGAACCGGCTCCTCATCATCCACGACCAGCACCAGTTCATCATGGCCGCGCGGCAGTTTGGATTCTTCCATTGCCGCGTCATCCTCGTCATCCAGCGTGGTGTTGGCTGGAAAATAGACTTTGAATGCCGTGCCCTTGCCCGGCGTGCTGTGATAGTTGATGAACCCGCCGTGACTCTTGACGATGGCCAAAGTGGTGGACAGGCCCAGCCCGGTGCCTTTGCCGAGGGCTTTGGTGGTAAAGAAAGGATCAAATATCTTGTCCTGTATCGTCTTCGGAATTCCCGTGCCGGTGTCCTCCACTTTGATGCACACGTACGGACCGGGCCGGGCCTCCAGATTCATGCCGGCATAGACTTCGTCGAAAGTCACATTTCCCATGTGGATGGCCAGGGTGCCGCCCTTGGGCATGGCGTCGCGCGCGTTGACGCAGAGATTCAACAGGACCTGGTGGATTTGGGTCGGGTCGCCGATGATGGTCCAGAGGTCGTCGGGCGAATGGAATTCAAACTTCACTGATTTAGGAAAGGTTTCATGGACAATCTGTTTGATTTCGTGGACGATGTGAGCGGGATAAACCAAGATGCGCTCGCCGGTGACCCCGCGCCCGAAAGCCAGCACCTGTTTCACGAGGCTCGCACCGCGCTGGACGTTGGTTTCCAGAACGCCCAGCAGTTGTTGCCCGTCGTCATCGGTGATTTTTTCCTTTAACACCTGCACCGTGACGAGGAGCGGTGTCAGCACGTTGTTGAGGTCGTGGGCGATGCCGCCCGCCAGGGCGCCAATCCCTTCCATGCGTTGGGAACGCAGAAACTGGGATTCGAGATTTTTCTTTTCAGTGATGTCGGTATTGATAATGAGCCGGGATTTCGGACGGCCCTGCTCGTCGCGAATGAGATTGCATCGCCCCTGGACCGTGACGGTTTTGCCATCCTTGGTGCTTTCCTGCAATTCGCCGCTCCACTCGCCGCGTTCCTTGACAGCCTTGATGGCCTCCGCATGTCGCGGTGAAATGACCCCGCCCAGAAACAGGTCCACGGGTTTTTTCCCGACGGCTTCGGCTGCGCTCCAACCATAAATCCGCTCCGCGCTGGTGTTCCAATAGACGATCCGATCATCCAAATCCAGGACCAGAATGGCGTCCCGCGCCTTGTCCAGCAAGGCGGCCTGTTCGCGAACATGTTCCTCGGCCTGCCTGCGCTGGGTGATGTCGTTGAAAAGCAGCAGCAGGTGAGGTTCATCGCCCCGGGTGAAGGGAGTAAAGTGGCACACCAGCCAGACTTCCTTGCCAAACGTGCTGACGAAGTGGGACTCGCATTGCTGCGGCTTTCCCGTGGCCAGGGCTTCTTCTGCGGCTTTGAGCATGCCGCAAGCGCGCCAGGATTCGAGTTGCCTGAAATTCTGCTCCAAAATCCGGGACGTCGGGCCGTGGATCGTCCGCGCGGCGAACTCGTTGACCAGCACACACTGGCCGGATGCCTTGAAAACAAGGATTCCTGCCGAGGCGTCCGAGATGATTTTTTGATTAAAGTCGAGTGTCTCGGTCAATTGCTGTTCCGCCCGCTTGCGTTCGGTGATGTCCTCCTTGACCGCCAGGTAGTGGGTGATTTCGCCGTTTGGGCCGGTAATCGCGGAGATGGAGGCCGATTCCCAATACAGTTCCCCGCTCTTCTTCCGGTTGTGAAATTCCCCGCGCCACTCTCCGCCGGCGGCGATCGTCTCCCACAGCCGCTGGTAATTTTCGGGCGGCATTTCGCCCGACTTCAAAATGCGCGGATTTTTACCGACCGCCTCCTTGAAGGAATAGCCCGTCACTTCCGTGAACTTCGGGTTCACATATTCGATGTTGCCGGCCTTGTCGGTGATGACGATGGAAACCGGGCTGTGTTCGACGGCGCGCGACAACTTGCGGACCTCTTCATCCGCCCGCTTGCACTGCCAAATCACGAAGGCCATCAGCCACAACACGCTGACGCCCATCAAACGGTTGAACATTACCAAATGGGGATCAATCCCCGGCGGAGAAAGAAAGAACCCCGCCAGCATCAGCAACGAGAAAACGGCGGCGAGCAAAATGGGTAAAAGCCGGCCGCCGACATAAACCGATAACAGCAGGGGAATGAAATACCAAACCCAGTCGGAAATTCCCAGGGGACTGGCCAGATCCAAAACAAACCCTCCAATGGCAATAACGGGAATTGCCAGAAGAGCAACCGTTCTAAGTCGCGCAGAGTTCATAAGCCATGCTGTCCCTAGGATAACTTTGAATATATGTTATTATTAGTGCTTAAGCAAGGTGAATTTTCCTTGTATTCCTCCAAAAGTGGCCCATGACCCGCGGCCAATAACGCTTGCCAAATGCGCGCACTGCGTTAAAGTTTCCGGCCACTTTTCAATTTATGGACCTATATCGCGCAAACGGAATTTTGGCCCAGGCAACTGCGCCGCAAACGGGCCAACCGCAGCAGCCCGTTTGGATGACGTTTGCCCCGATGATTCTGCTGGTCATCGTGTTTTACTTCATTTTGATTCGTCCGCAGCAGCAGCGCGCCAAGCAGCAGGTTAAATTGATTGCCAGCCTCAAATCGGGCGACAAGGTCGTCACGTCCAGCGGCATAGTCGGCGTCGTCACCTCGGTGAAAGACCGGACCGTTTCACTTCGTTCGGCTGACGCCAAAATGGAAGTCACCAAATCTTCGGTCACGGAAATCCTTGAAGGCGGCGATGCCGCAGAATCCTGAGCCAACCATGAGCCGAAACAATCCCTGGATATTTCTTTTTGTTGTTCTGATCGTCTGCTGGTCGTTTTACGAAATGTACCCGCCGACGTCGCGCAGCCTGGTGCAGGAGTTTGAAACCCGGGCGGTGAACCGGGACACAAACTTTACGGGTATTGTACAGCGACTTCAGCCGTTGCAACAGGCGGGAACCAACAGCGAGTTTGGCAATTTGCAGGAGGCCATCGGCACGAACAACATCTCGCCGTATTTCCCGTTCTTTAATGCCAAGAATGAGTTGAATCCGAACACTTTCATCCTGAATCAGCTTCAACGCGATGCGTTGGGTAAAATCAAACTCGGACTGGATTTGCAGGGTGGCACGTCATTCCTCGTGAGAATGGACACCAACCGCCTGGTCTACGTTGAGACGGTTACGAATGGTTCAGGCGCAATCGAGGTGATTACGAACGTGGCCAGGACGGAAGGCGCATTATCGCAGGCGGTTGAAGTGTTGCGCAAGCGCGTGGATGCTTTCGGCGTGGCCGAGCCAATCATTCAGCCGGCGGGCGGCAACTGCATTTTGATTCAGTTGCCCGGGCTGTCTCACGAAGCGAAGGTAAGCGCCGAAAAGCAAATTCAAAAAGCCGCGTATTTGGAATTCCGGATGGTGAAGGATGACAGCGACGAGATCATCAAAAACAACGAGCCGATCCCGCCCGGCTACGTATTGCTCAAGCGCGTTGAACCACAACCCAATGGCCCGCCGGTCATCGAGCAGGTCATCGTGAAGAAAAAACCGGAAAACGGATTGGCCGGCGACATCATCGAAAACGCCATGGCCGTGCGCGGCAACCTGGGAGAACCGCAAATTGATTTCCGGCTGAACAGTGAAGGCGCCAAACGGTTTGGTGAGGTGACCCGAAACAATATCGGGCAACGGCTGGCCATTATTTTGGACGGCGAATTGTATTCCGCGCCAGTAATCCAAAGTGCGATTGAAACGGGTAGTGGACAAATTACAGGTCATTTCACCGTTGAGCAGGCCCAGGAACTGGCCAATGTCCTGCAAAATCCGCTGCGGGCGCCGCTCACAATTGATTCTTCCTATGACGTTGACCCGACACTCGGCAGAGACTCGATTCGCAGCGGCATCCATGCGTCCGTCCTGGCGATCATTTTTGTTTCCCTGTTCATGCTGGGTTATTATCTGCTGGCGGGCATCGTGGCAAATGTCGCGCTGGTCATTAACATCATCATCCTGCTCGGCGTGATGTGCTCCATCGGCACAACGCTCACGTTGCCGGGCATCGCAGGCGTGGTGCTCACCGTCGGCATGGCGGTGGACGCGAACGTGCTGATTTACGAGCGCATCCGCGAGGAGTTGGCCAAGGGCAAGTCGCTGCGCGGTGCCATAGCCGCCGGTTACGCCCGCGCCTTCGGCACGATTTTCGATTCGCATGTCACGACGCTGATTTCCTCGATCATTTTGATTTTCATGGGCACGGGTGAAATCAAGGGTTTCGGCGTCACGCTGACCATTGGCGTGGCCGCCAGCCTGTTTACCGCGCTGGTGGTGACGCGGCTGATCTTCAATTTCCTGCTCGACCGCAACTGGATCAAATCGCTGCCGATGTTTCACCTCATTCGCGCCACCAAACTCGACTTTATGAAACTTGCCAAGCCGGCGTTCATTTTGACCTGGACGATCATTCTAATCGGTTTGGGTTACGGGATTTTTGATCGCGGCTCGAAATTGTTCGGCGTGGATTTCGCCGGCGGCGACAGCACGACGTTCAGCTTTCATCAAAGAGTGGATGTGGAGCAAATCCGCGCCGCGCTGACGCAAATCGGCGAAAAGGATTCTCAAATCCAATATCAAAAAGACGTGGGCGGCGGCACGGAAACGCTCCGCGTGACAACTTCAACCGGCTCCGCCGACAAAGTCGAGCAGGCGCTCGCCGGTCAATTCCCGCAAGCGCAGTTCAAAACCATCGGCCAGCAACGCGTCGGCGCGGTGGTGGGTGACGAAATCAAACGCTCGGCCATCATAGCTTCGCTGTTGTCGTTGTTTGGCATTCTGATTTATGTGGCGTTCCGTTACGAATTTTACTTCGCCGTCGGCGCGGTCGTCGCGGTCATTCATGATGTATTGATGACGATTGGCTGTTATTGCATTGCCAACGGCGTTTCGGGCCGCGAATTTAATGCCACCGTCGTCGCGGCAATTCTGACCATCATTGGCTTCTCCACCAACGACACCATCGTGATTTTTGACCGTATCCGGGAAGATCTGAAGCTCGGCGTGCGCGGCTCGTTCAAGGAAATCATCAACCAGGCGCTCAATCAAACCTTGAGCCGGACACTGATCACCTCGGGCACGGTGTTTCTGGCCACAACGGCGCTTTACGTTTTTGGCGGTGGCGTCATCAACGACTTCGCATTCACCTTCCTCATCGGCATTCTCACCGGCACGTATTCGAGCATCTACATCGCCAGCGCGCTGGTGTTGTGGTTGCACAAAGGCGAACGTCCGGCCATCGGCGGTTCGCAGGTGACGATGCAAAACACGACGGCGCCGCGCGTCTGACGATACACAATCATGCCCGGCTTTGTTGAAATCACGCCATGGCACTGGGCGGGTTTCATCCTTTGCGTGCTGATTTTTCTCGCGCTCGATCTCGGCCTGTTTCATCGCCACGCGCGGGTCGTCAAATTCAAGGAGGCGGCCGCCTGGAGCGCGGTTTGGTTTGCGCTGGCCATGGCTTTTGCCGGGGCCATGGCACATTGGCGCGGACGAGAAGAGGCGGTTCAATTCACCACCGGCTATCTCATCGAACTTTCACTGTCGCTCGACAACATTCTTGTCATCGCGCTCATTTTTGCCTGGTTTCACATCCCGGTGAAATTTCAGCATCGTCTGCTGTTTTGGGGCATTCTCGGCGCGCTCGTCATGCGCGGCACGATGATTGCCGCCGGCGTGGAACTGATCCATCAATTCGACTGGGTGCTTTATGTTTTCGGCGCGTTTCTCGTTTTCACCGGCATCAAAATGCCTTTTTCCGGCCAGGAAACCGTGCAGCCGGAAAAAAACCTTGCGCTGCGGCTCGCACGAAAATTATTTGCCGTTGCGCCGGACCTTGACGGCCAAAGATTTTTCACCCGGCTCGACGGCCGCCTTGCGCTCACCCCGCTGGCGGTGGTGCTGCTGCTCATCGAAACAACTGATTTGATTTTTGCCCTGGATTCCGTGCCGGCGGTTTTCTCCGTCACCCGCAACGCTTTCATTGTCTTCACGTCGAACATCTTCGCCATTCTTGGCCTGCGCTCGCTTTATTTCCTGCTGGCCGGTGCGCTCGGTTATTTTCGCTATTTGAAAATCGGCTTGTCGGTCGTGCTCGCCTTTGTCGGCGTAAAAATGCTCCTCGATCCGCACGGCCAGGAACCGAAAGGGTTTCAGGTCGAAATCCCGACGGGCGTTTCGTTGATGACCGTTGCTACGATTATTGTGATTGCCATCGTGCTGTCCGTCATGGTCGCGGAGCGGGAGAAACGCACCGGGGTGGGCAATTCGTCAAAAACGTAAGCCCAATGAAATTCCGCTGGTCGCTCGCGCCGCCGCAACCGCTTCTTGCCGGTCAACTGGCGCCGCAGCTCAAAATCCCGCCGTTGCTCGCGCAATGCCTGCTCAATCGCGGTTTCAGCGAGCCGTCCGCCATTGAAAATTTTCTCTCGCCGCGCCTCAAGAACCTTGCCGACCCTTTTTTGCTCCCGAACATGGCCGTCGCCGTCGGGCGATTGCTCCGCGCCCGCGAACAAAATGAATCGCTGATCATCTTTGGCGATTATGACGTGGACGGCGTGACCTCGACCGCGCTCCTCGTCGAAGTGCTGCGTCCGCTTGGCTGGAAGGTGGATTTTTATCTGCCGAACCGCATGGACGAAGGCTACGGCCTTAGCGCCGATGGCGTCGAAAATTGCCTGAAGAAATATCCGGCAAAATTGCTGCTCGCGGTGGACTGCGGTTCGACCGCGGTCGCAACCGTTCAAAAGCTGCGCGATAACGGTGTGGAAGTTATTGTGCTCGACCATCACCAGGTTTCAAATCCCGCGCCTGACGCAGTGGCATTGGTCAATCCGCAACTCTCAACTCTCAACCCTCAACCCTCAACCGTCTTTACCGAACTGTGCTCGGTCGGTTTGGCCTTCAAACTGGCTCATGCGTTGGTCAAACGCGGACGCGAAATTGGCCTGCCGGGCGCGGCGGAATTTGATTTGCGACCACTCCTCGATTTGGTCGCGCTCGGCACCATTGCCGACCTGGTGCCATTGACCGGTGAAAATCGGATTCTCATTTCCGCCGGTTTGCAACGCCTTAACCTGACGCAGCGGCCCGGTTTGATTGCGCTCAAGCAGGTCGCGCAGTGCCCGCCAACACTCGGCGCTTACGAAGTGGGTTTTCAACTGGCCCCGCGCCTGAATGCCGCCGGCCGGCTCGAAACCGCGGAGGAATCGCTGCATTTGCTGCTCGCGCGCGATTTGGCCGGGGCCATGCCCATCGCCCAAAGCCTCGACTCGCGAAACCGCGAACGCCAGAAGATTGAACGCGGCATCGTCGAAGAAGTCATTGGGGTCGTTAAATCAAAATTTGATCCGCAGACTGATTTCGTCATCGTCGAGGGGCGATTGCTCTGGCACATCGGCGTGGTCGGCATCGTCGCGTCGCGCGTGCTGCAACAATTTTACCGCCCCACGATCATTCTCGGCGGTGAAGGCGGTGAATGGCGCGGTTCGGGCCGCAGTATTGCGGGATTTGATCTGGCCGCTGCTTTGCGCGAGTGCGGCGATTTGCTCGTGCGGCACGGCGGTCACGCGATGGCGGCGGGCTTGAGCCTGCAACCGGATAAGGTGGACGCGCTCCGGGAGCGGTTGAATGAACTGGCGCGGCGCGCTTTGAAGCCGGACGATTTGCAACCGTCATTGCGCCTCGATGCGGAAGTGGGTTTGGACGAAATGACGCTGGAAATGTTGGGCGAGCTGGTGTGTTTGAAGCCGACCGGGCAGGGGAACCCGCCGGTGCAATTTTGCGCGCGCAGCGTCACGCACCAGCGTCCTCTCCAGCGCATGGGCAAGGAGAAACAACACGTCAAACTTTGGGTGACGGACGGCGTGGTGACGCACGAGGCGGTTTGGTGGAATGGCGGCGACCAGTCGTTGCCGGTCGGAAAATTTGACCTGGCGTTCGCGCCGCAGGCCAATGAATTCAACGGCCGCCGCATGGTGCAATTAAAAGTGCTCGATTGGCGGGTAGCGTAGGGCGCAACCGGGCACCGCCGCCAAACGACTCAGCCCGTTGGTTGGTGGTTGTGCCAGGGTGCGTCCGGCGGCGTGAAGTATTTTAGAAATTACTTGCAATTATTTCGGGAATGGCTAAATTTGCCCCGTCTGTTGGACAACTTGTCCTTTCGAGGCATGGAAAATCTTCAAGTGAACGTGGTTCAGTGATGATTTGAGACCCGATGGTCGGGAACAGTCTGGAAAAACGGTTGGTCTTGAACAGCAAATCATTAAATGAGCACGAAACTGTTTGTCGGAAATCTTTCCTTCAACACTACTGAAAATGACCTGCAGGAAGCGTTTGCCGCCCACGGCACGGTCGTCGAAGCCAACCTCATGATGGACCGGATGAGCGGCCGCTCGCGCGGCTTTGCCTTCGTCACCATGTCCACACCCGAGGAAGCGCAAAAGGCGATTGCCGCCATGAACGGCGCGACGCTGGGCGAGCGTCAATTGACGGTTAATATCGCCCGTCCGAAAGAAGAGCGTCCCCGCAGTGACCGCGGCCCGCGCCGTGACTTCGGTGGCGGTGGCGGTGGCGGACGCCGGGATCGTTATTAATCATCGCCGCAAGCAGCTTTGGCCGGGGCGACGTTCTTGACGGGCGTTGCCCCGTGTCATTTTATGGCGCGGATTTTTTATTGGCTTTAACGGTGCCGAGTTGGATAAGATTCGCTTTCATTCATGGAAGAACACATACAAATCGAGGGACGCATTTTGACGGTGTTGGCCGGAACGATGTTTCGCGTCGAACTGGACAATAAACACCAGGTCCTCGCGACAATTTCCGGCAAGATGCGCAAACGATTTGTCCGTCTCACCGCGGGCGACCGTGTGAAAATGGAAATGTCGCAGTACGATTTAAACAAGGCACGCATCGTCTGGCGATTGGGCTGAATTGACGGGGGAAATTTCATTGCGGCCGGGCTTGCGTCTGCAAGCGGCCAGCAACAGCTTTTACTGCATGAACGCCGCCATTCTTGTCGCCGCCGGCAGAGGCATCCGCATGGGCGCGGATGTGGACAAATTGTTTCTCGAAGTGGCCGGACGCCCGGTCGTCGCGCACACCTGGCAGCGGTTCGATGGCGCGAAGTGCATCGGTGAAATTATTCTCGTCGTTCGCGACGGGATGGAAAAAAACTTCCTGGAACTTGCGGCAAAATTTCATTTTCAAAAACCATTTCGTGTCGTCGTTGGCGGGACGGAACGGCAGGATTCGGTCTGGAACGGTCTGGAGGCGTTGTCGGTGACGGCGGAAATTGTGGCCATTCAGGATGCGGCGCGCCCCTGCACGAGCGGGGAGTTGATTGCCGCAACAGTCAAGGCGGCGGATGAAAGCGGCGCCGCGGTGGCGGCAAAACCGGTAACGGACACCATCAAGAAATCCGATGACGGCAGATTCATTCAGCGCACGCTCGACCGGTCACGGCTTTGGACGGTGCAAACGCCCCAGACATTTCGGGTCGAGGTGATTCGCCGGGCGCTGGCGGAAGCGCGCCGTCGCAAATTGATTTTCACCGACGACACGTCGGCGTGTGAATTGATTGGCCAGCCGGTTCGGCTGGTGTCCAGCGTGGCGCCGAATCCGAAAGTCACGGTGCCGGGCGATTTATCGTTCATTGAGACGTTGTTGAAAGGCGGCGTTTGATCCGGAACGCCCCGCACCCCGGCTGTTCCAGTAGTGAGTCAATTTGATGAAAGCTGGTGGACGGATGGAGACGAAATCACAAGCAAAACCCCAAACCCCAAACCATAATGACTAAAGAATGCTCAAACAACCAGGTGGCCAAACCGGCCCACCTCCACCGCGCATTCGAGCTTCGGACTTTGGGTTTCTTTCGTCATTATGGTTTGGGAATTAGTCATTCCGCGAAGCGGCTTGGTTTGGTCATTCGTCATTCCCTGGAGATGCGCGTTTCACGGAGACACCCTCGCCCCATCGGTTTGAATCAAAATAACCCACCACCCCATTCCCAAATACTTGGTGTTCGGACGCCTTTGTGGTAGTTTTCCCCCGTTTATGAGACGACGTTTGATTTATGGTTTGGTGATTGTGGCGCTGGTGTTGAATCTGGCGATTGGCGCGCGGATTTATCTGGGGTCGGCGCACGCGGCGGGCAAGCAGGACGCGGTGTATCCGAATCTGGAGTTGTTCGCCGACGTGCTTGAAAAGGTGCGCAAGGAATATGTGGACGGCCAGAATCTGACGTATCATGACTTGGTTTACTCGTCGCTCAAGGGCATGGTCGGCTCGCTGGATCCTCACAGCGAATTCATGGACGTGAATGATTACCAGCAATTGCAGAACGACACGGAAGGACGCTTCGGCGGACTCGGCCTCGTCGTTTCGATGAGGGACAATTATGTGACCGTCGTTGCGCCAATGGAGGACACGCCTGGATTTCGCGCGGGAATTTTGCCCGACGACCGCATCATCAAGATTGACGGCAAGAGCGCTGAAAAAATGTCGTTGCCGGAAGCGGTGAAACTGCTTCGTGGCGATCCGGACACGAAGGTGACGGTGACCATTCAGCGTCCGTCGTCGGGTCTGGTCAAGGATTTCACGCTCACGCGCGCCATCATCAAGATGGACATGGTCAAGGACATCAATGGCAAAAAGGAATTCCCGCTCGGTGATGACAAAATTGGCTATGTCCGCATCACGGAATTCGGCGACAAAGCCGGTGAAGAACTCGAAGCCGCCTTGAACAAACTGAAAGCGGAGGGGATGAAGGCATTGATTATTGATTTGCGCTGGAATCCCGGCGGCTTGCTGGATGAGGCAGTGGAAGTTTGCGGGAAATTTCTGCCTCGCGGCCAGCTGGTCGTCACCACCGAAGGACGCGATCCCAGCCAGAATTCCGTCCGCCGTGCCGGTGGCAGCGGCGATGAATTTGCCAGCAAGGATGGTTCCCCCAAGCCGATGGTCGTGCTGGTCAATCTCGGCAGCGCGAGCGCGGCGGAAATCGTCACCGGCTGTTTGCAGGATTTGCACCGCGCGGTCATTCTCGGCGAAAAAACCTTCGGCAAAGGCTCGGTGCAAAGCATTTTTCCGCTCGATGACGGCTCGGCGCTGAAACTCACAACCGCCAAATATTACACGCCCAGTCACAAGGTCATTCACCAGCATGGCATCACGCCGGACATCGAAGTGCCCATGACCGAGGAACAGGAAGCGGCTTTGTTGCTGAAACGCGCGCCGGGCGGGATGGCATCCCTCAGCGAAACCAATCGCGTCAGCATCGAAAACGTTCATGACATCCAGCTCGAACGCGCCCGGGATTTGCTCAAGGGCATTATGCTGTACAGCGAACGCGCGGATAAGGCGGAAAAAATGGCCGCGAAATAAAATGAGACCTCTGCAAAACGGGCGTAGCGGCTTTCGGCAGAAAGCCGGCCAATTCAATTTTCCGAATAAATACGGCGGTCTGCCGACACGCCGCTACGATAAACATGACGGTTCTTGCCCTTGAAACTTCCTGTGACGAAACCAGCGCCGCCGTTGTGCGCGACGGCAGGGTTTTGTCCAGCACCGTTTCCTCGCAAATCAAGTTGCACGCCGAATACGGCGGCGTCGTGCCGGAACTTGCCGCCCGCGAACATCTGCGGAATTTGATTCCCGTCGTGCAAACCGCGTTACGCGATGCGGGTGTGCCGCCGGGACAACTCGACGCTGTTGCTGCCACGCAAGGACCGGGTTTGCCGATGGCCTTGCTCGTCGGATTCAAAGCGGCGCAAGCCGTCGCGTTTGCCTTGCGGAAGCCATTCATGGGCATCAACCATCACGAAGCGCATTTGTATTCACCCTGGATTTCTCAACAACCAGTGCCACTCCCTGTAGCCGCGGACGTCAGTCCGCGCACTTTAAGTTCAATGAAAGTCAGCGCCGACTCATGTCGGCGGCTACGGTTCAGGGACTCAATGCGCGGAATTTTCTTTGCCGACTTTGCCGCCTTTCAACCAAACGTTTCGCTCATTGTCAGCGGCGGGCACACGATGCTCGTGCGGGTGGAATCCGAATTGAAACATCGCGTGCTCGGTTCGACGGTGGACGACGCAGCGGGCGAATGTTTCGACAAAACCGGCAAGCTCATGGGGCTGCCATATCCCGCCGGACCGGAAATTGACCGGCTGGCAGAGCAGGGGAATCCCAAGGCGTATCATTTTCCGCGACCTTTGCTTAATGACCCCGGTGACGACTTCAGCTTCAGTGGCTTGAAAACCTCCGTGCGCTATTTTCTCCGCGATCATCCGGGGATTTTGGATGACGCGCAACGGGTGCGCGATTTGTGCGCCAGCATCCAGGCGGCGATTGTCGAGGTGCTCGTGAAAAAAACCATCCGCGCGGCGAAGCGAAACCACGTCCGTTGTGTGACTGCCTCCGGAGGCGTTACCTGCAATCGCGCCTTGCGTCGCGAACTGGCGCGCGCGTGCGAGCGTGAAGGTTTAACGCTGCGTCTCGCGGAAAAAAGTCTTTGCACCGACAACGCGGCGATGATCGGCATACTGGCCGAACGAAAATTGGCGCATCAAATTCCGGCTTCAACCTTCGACGAGGAAATCAAACCTAGCTGGGTTCTTGCTTGAGTCGAGAAATGCGTCACACATGGCTGACCGTTTGCCCATTTACGAAATCGAGCGCGACATCGTCGTCCGGCTGAAAGCCGGCCGGCGGCTGATTTTGTCCGCGCCGACCGGTTCCGGCAAATCCACGCAGGTGCCGCAGATGCTGCTCCGGCACGGACTGCTCGGCGACGGGCAGGTGGTGATTCTTCAGCCGCGCCGGCTGGCTACGCGGTTGCTCGCGTCGCGCGTGGCGCAGGAACTCGGCGTCCAGCTTGGCAACGAAATCGGCTACCAAATCCGCTTCGAAAATGTCACGTCGCCGCAGACGAAAATCCGTTTTGTGACGGAAGGCGTTTTGTTGCGGCAGATGATTGACGATCCAAAGCTGCGCGGCGTTGCCGTCTTGATCTTCGACGAATTTCACGAGCGGCATCTTTACGGCGACATCACGCTGGCGCGCGCACTGGATTTGCAGGAGCAGCACCGGCCCGACCTGAATCTCATCGTCATGTCCGCCACGCTCGATGCAGAGTTGCTGGAGGATTATCTTTCCCAATGTAGCAGCGGACGTGAGTCCGCTCATTCTTCTTCGGCGGAAAGTCAGAGCCGACTCACGTCGGCTGCTACAAATAATTTTCGCTGCTCCATCCTTTCCTCTGAAGGCCGGGTGTTCCCGGTTGAAATCAAATATGCCGCGGAGCCGGGTTACACGGGCAAACGCCCGGTTTGGGAACAGGCTGCCGAGGCCTTCAGCCACTACGTCGGCTCCGGTGGGGAAGGGGACGTGCTGGTGTTCATGCCGGGAGGTTATGAGATTTCGCAGACCATCGAGGCCATCCGGCACACTTCGGAGTCGAAAGGTTTTATTTTGCTTCCGTTGCACGGTGAACTTTCGCCCAAAGACCAGGACGCCGCAGTGGCGCGTTACGGTCAGCGTAAAGTGGTCGTTTCCACCAATGTCGCCGAGACCTCGCTGACCATTGACGGCATCCGGCTGGTGATTGACAGCGGGCTGGCGCGCATTCCGCGTTACGATCCGTATCGCGGCATCAATACGCTGCTCATCGAAAAGATCAGCCAATCGTCCGCCGACCAGCGCACGGGTCGGGCGGGTCGCACCGTGCCGGGTGTTTGCATGAGGCTTTGGTCGCGGGAGGAACATGGACATCGGCTGGTTCAGGAACTGCCCGAAATCAAGCGGCTTGATCTGGCCGAAGTGGTGCTCACGCTCAAAGCCGCCGGGGTCGAAGATTTGCGGAAATTCCGCTGGCTCGAAAAGCCGGACGAAATTTCGCTCACCCATGCGGAGGAATTGTTGCTGGATTTGGGTGCGCTCCAACGTAGGACAGGCGTCCCGCCTGTCTCCAATCAATTTCCCGCTCAAGCGCAACAGAAAGTTGGAGACAGGCTGGAAGCCTGTCCTACGTTAATAACCTCCATCGGCTGCAAGATGCTCGCCTTTCCGCTACATCCGCGCTACTCGCGCATGTTGCTCGCGGCGCAGGAATACGGCTGCGTTCATCAAGCCTGCCTCGTTGCCGCGCTCACGCAGGGGCGCGATTTGCTTTTGCGGAATGTGGACCGCGACACGAATTCGTTCCGTGAGGATTTGCTCGGCGACAAGCCGTCGTCCGACTTCTGGATTCTCATGCGCGCGTGGACTTATGCGGCCAAAAACCAATTCCGCCTCGACGCCTGCCGCCGGCTTGGCATCCACGCCGTGACCGCGCGGCAGGTCGGGCCGTTGTTCGAACAGTTCCTTCGCATCGCCAAAGATGAAGGTCTCGATGTAAAAGCACGGGAAGTGAAAGATGATGCTTTGCAAAAGTGCATTCTCATCGGGTTTTCCGACCGCGTGGCGCGCCGGCTCGACCAGGGCACACTCCGTTGTGAATTGGTTCATAATCGTCGCGGTGTGCTGGCGCGTGAAAGCGCCGTGCAACACAGTCCCTTGTTCGTTGCCGCCGAAGTCCGCGAAGTCGAGGGCAGGGAAGTGAACACCATTCTTTCCCTGGCCACCGCCATTGAAGTGGACTGGTTGCGCGAACTGTTCCCCGAAGACATGGAGTCGGATTTGCATGTCCAATTCGATTCAACGGCAAAACGGGTGCAAGCTGCGGAATTGTTGAAGTTTCGCGGCTTGGCGTTGTCGGCCAAACGCGTTGAACCGCCGCCGGCCGACATGGCGGCACGATTGCTGGCCGATGAGATAATTGCCGGACGATTGCCGTTGCCGAATTGGGATCACAGTGTCGAGCAATGGCTGTTGCGGCTGCGCCTGCTTTGCCAGCATTGTCCCGAGCTCCAGCTTCCGCCCATCACCGAAGATGACCGCAAGCACATCATCGGGCAGCTTTGCCACGGCGCGGTGAGCTACAAGGACATCAAGGAACGTGAAGTAAAACCGGTCGTGATGTCGTGGCTGTCCGAGGCGCAGCGCGGGTTGCTGGACAAGCACGCGCCGGAGCGGTTGACGCTGCCAAACGGCCGCACGCCGAAGGTCGCTTACGAGGCAACCGGCTTGCCGCATATTTCGTTGCGCATCCAGGAGCTTTACGACGTGACCCAGACGCCGAAGATTGCGCTGGGGCGCGTGCCGGTGCTGGTCCACATTCTGACCCCGGGCATGAAGCCGATCCAGATTACACAGGACCTGACCAGTTTCTGGCGTGAGCACTATCCGCGCATCAAATCCGAGTTGCAGCGGAAATATCCGAAACACCTGTGGCGATGAAATTAGGGATTAAATATACGAAGTGAACGAACCCCTCGCCCCGTCCCTCTCCCCGCCCAGCGGGAAGAGGGTGGCCGCTGGCCGGGAGAGGGGTGATGATTGATAACCCGCGATGAATAAAAAATCTTCAACCGATTTTGTTTCACGGCTTTGCCCGAAGTGCGGGCTATGCTGCAACAGCGTTTTGTTTGCCGACGCGGAATTGCGAAAAGGCGATGACGCCCAACGACTGGCTGAACTTGGGTTGTCGTTGGAGAAAAAAGGCCGCCAACGGGCTTTCGCGCAGCCGTGCGCCTGTTTCGATGGCAGGCTTTGCCGGGTTTATGCGGAGCGTCCCGTGCGTTGCCGGACATTTGAATGTGGTTTGTTGAAGCGCGTTCAGGCTGGTGAGCTTGACGCAGATATGGCGTTGGAAACGATTGCCCAAGCCAAACGTCAGGTGGAAAAAGTTTGTGAACTATTGCGCCCCGCGGGTTCGGGTGACGGGCAACTCGCGTTGAGTCATCGCTACGAACGGGCCATGAGCGAGCCAGTTGATTTATCCGGCGGAAAAGCGTCAGCCGGATTGCCCGGTAAACTGATGACAACCTATCGTGATTTGATGCAGACGCTTCAGGGTGATTTCCTGAAGTAACTTACGGATACTGCTGCTGGATGGAGCGATTGGCCATGCGACCGCGCATAACCGCATACCAGTACAACGCCCGAAACGGATAAAGCGGAATCGAACGGACAAATTGCATCCGCAGGCGTATGGCGTTGAGCAAAACCTGTTCGTAAGGCATGGTCAGTGCCTTCCATTTAAGGCCAAATTTATTCACGAGATACGCTTCAGCTTCCAGGTGCCGTCGCCAGGCTTCGTCCGGCGAGACATTGGGAAAACTTTGCTGATACTGGTTTGGACGTTGAGGAAACATGCCGATGCTCCCGCTGGTGCTGGTATCCAGGCAGGTAAAGTTGGTGTCGTCAAAGTAGGTTTCGATGGAGAAAGTCACTTTTTGATGAAAATAGAAGGAGAAAAATCGCTGAGCATCCCTTTGTCGGAAGGTGGCCACTTGGATCGAGCCGAACTGAAAGCTGGTCAGATGCTGGAGGTCGTTCGCATTCAGCCAATCCTGATAGCCTGACAGTATTTGTTGTTTATCTGCACTCAAACCGCCGGGAAGCGAATGCATCATGTTCTCCGGTTCACTCATTTTCCGAACCAGAAAATATACCTGTCCGGCGATGATAAAGGGCACGGCAGCAATAAAGAGCCAAAAGGAGTTGTCAAAAATAAATCCAGAGGAATGCATGGACCGCAAAATAATCAGTTCGCTTTGAATGTAAAGCCCGTCGGCAGGACGGCGGGGCATGGCGGTCGCATTCATTGGGGTACGGAAACATTTCAGGCGAAACGTTGGACACTTGCCGCATCTGCCAATGGGATTGGCCTAGGCCAATATCCTGCGGGACATTTTTTTTGTGAGTGTCACCCGCCAGGGATCGTCGTCGGCGTAGCTCACCTTGGCAAACCAGAGGTAATAAAACTCACCATTGTCTTCAAACATCCACTGCTGCACCGGGTCCCCGGCTTTCATCCGGAACGTCATGCCGGGCTGGCTGCCCCAATCCGAACCCAAGGGCACTTCTGAATCCTCCATTTCCGCCGGCCCGCCTAGCAGTTCCAACACCTGGGAGGGGCTCCAACCTCCCTTGATTTGGCCGAACTTTTTTTTGAATGACGGTTTGAACCACAACATATGTCGGACTGTCTGTTTGACCCAAATTGAACCCCGACTGGCTGGAGGGGCAAGAAGAAACCGGCAGGAGCAAGTGATTCTGCCGTTGCCGACCACCGGTGTGCTTGATGACACTACATTTTGTTCGAACTCTGCGGCGGCAGCGGTCCGCTGGCGAGTCACGGTCACAGCAAAGCGCTTTTGAGAACAGGCTGGAAGCACTGTCCTACTTTGAAAGGCTTTTACAGAACCGCTCGATGCGCTCCAATCCCTTCTCAAGGTTTGCCATGCTGGTGGCGTAGCTGATGCGGATGTAATCGTCCGCACCGAACGCGATGCCGGGCACGGCGGCGACCTTCTCCGCTTCGAGCAGCTTCGCGCAGAATTCGGTGGACTTAAGACCGGTCTTGGAAATGTTCGGGAACAGGTAAAATGCGCCCTTCGCGTTGACGCACGAAACACCCGGTATGCTGTTCAATTTCTGGTGCGCGAAACGGCGGCGTTTGTCGAATTCCACCAGCCAGGCTTTCAAATGATCCATTGAACCGGTGATTGCGGCCAGCGCACCCTTCTGCGCGAACGACGTCGGGTTGCTTGTGCTGTGGCTTTGCACGGCGTCAATTGCTTTCGCAATCGGCTCCGGCGCGGCGAGAAATCCCAAACGCCAGCCGGTCATGCTCCAAGCCTTGGCAAATCCGTGAACGATGATGGTGTGCTCCTGGTGCGCCGGCGAGAAGCTGGCAACGCTCTTGTGCACCGCGCCGTCGTAAAGCAGGTGCTCGTAAATTTCGTCGCTCATGATGAGCACGCCCTTTTCCACGCAAACGTCGCCCAGCGCCTTGATTTCTTCCGGCGTATAAACGCTGCCGGTCGGGTTGCTCGGCGAGTTCAGGATGAAAAGCCGTGTGTTGGGCGTGATGGCGGCGCGGAGTTGCGCGGGGGTGACTTTGAATTCGGTCTTGTCGGTGGTTGGCAGGATCACCGGTTTCGCGCTCGCGAGCTTCACCATTTCCGGATAGCTCAACCAATAGGGCGCGGGAATAAGCACTTCATCGCCTTCCTGGCACGTCGCCAGAATGGCGTTGTTACACGAATGTTTGCCGCCGCAGGAAACAATGATTTGCGACGGCTTGTAAGTGAGGCCGTTCTCGCGCTTGAACTTGTCGGCGATGGCCTGGCGCAATTCCGGGATGCCGCTGGACGGCGTGTATTTGGTGAACCCGGCGGCGAGCGCCTTGGCGGCGGCGTCCTTGATGTGTTGCGGCGTGTCGAAATCCGGTTCACCGGCGCCGAAGCCGACAACGTCCTCGCCCGCGGCCTTCATGGCCTTGGCCTTCGCGTCAATGGCCAGGGTGAGCGACGGTGACAACGAAGCGGCGCGTTTGGAAATTTTGTAGTTCATAATTTAAAACGCGGAAAGATTACGAACGGGGCGGGGGAGCGCAAGAAAGGAAATTTGTTTTAACACCCGCCCTCACCTGTTTCCTCTCCCCCGGGAGAGGACATGCCGATGATGAATTTCTGTTTTACGAATAACCGTTCGGCCAATCCAGTCGCAGGTCTTTCAATGAGACGGCGAATGATTCTCCTTCTCCTTCCGTCTTCGCTTCGCTTCGACGCGACTATAAATTTGAACTGCGCCGTAGCCCGGCGTAGGCGGGTGGGGAGAAGGCCGGGATGAGGGAGGCCGTGAACAAATTCAGGTATTGATGTAGCAGCGGACGTGAGTCCGCTCATTCACATCCGGCGAAAGTCAGAGCCGACTCACATCGGCTGCTACAAGTCATTACCTCACTTCGTCAGATAATACTTCCGCGTGTATTCCTTGACCATGCGGTCGGTGGTGAAATGCGGCACGAGCGTGACCATCGCGCGGCGAATGCGCTGAATCCATTGGCGCGGAATGCCTTGTTCGTCGCGGTCGAAGAACATCGGAATGACCTGTTCGGTGAGCGTCTGGTAAAGATTGGCGCTGTCCACTCGATCCTGTTCCTCGACATTATTTGGGTTGGAATCGCCGCTGATGGCAAAACCGTTGGTGCCGTCGTAACCTTCGCGCCACCAGCCGTCGAGGATGCTGAAATTCAGGCAGCCATTGCAGCCGGCCTTCATGCCGCTGGTGCCGGAGGCTTCCAGCGGGCGGCGCGGGTTGTTCAGCCAGACGTCGCAGCCGGAAACCATCTGCCGCGCGATATGAACGTCGTAGTTTTCGACAAACACCACACTGCCCGCCAATTCACCCTGTTTGCTGAGGTGAATGATTTGCTGGATGAAGCGTTTTCCTTCGTCGTCACGCGGATGCGCCTTGCCGGCGAAAATAAACTGCACCGGACGCTGTTTGTCGTGCGCGAGTTTCACGATGTTGTCGAACTGCTGGAAAATCAGCGGCGCGCGTTTGTAAGTGGCGAAGCGGCGCGCGAAGCCGATGGTCAGCGCGTCCACGTTGAGCAAATGTTCGAAACGGATGTAATCGCCGGGCGTGATGCGCTGGGTTTGGTGCAACAGCCGGCGGCGGACGAATTCAATCATCTCGCGCCGCAGTTTGTAGCGCAACGCCCAAAGCTCCTCGTCGGAAACGAACGACGCGTCGGCCATTTTTTCCCAGAATTCATGGTGGTGAATCGCTGAAGCCCAATCGTGTCCATATTTTTCGTCCCACATCTTGACCACGCCCTCTTTCTTGTCCTTCATTTTTTCCCGCCAGAACTGGCGCACCGAACCTTTCATCCAGCCAAGCAGGTGAATGCCGTTGGTGATGTGGCCGATGGGAACTTTTTCGACGGGCGTGCCGGGATAAAGGGATTGCCACATGTGACGGCTGACATCGCCGTGCAGTTCACTCACGCCGTTGGCGGCGCGCGACACTTTGAGCGCGAGCACGGTCATGCAAAATGGCTCGTGCGCGTCTTCGGGATGCACGCGGCCCAGCGGCAGGATGTCCTGAAACGGCACGGGCAATTGCTGCTGGTAAAGCAGGAACGCGTAGTCCATCAATTCGGGAGCGAAGCGGTCATGTCCGGCTTCAACTGGCGTGTGGGTGGTAAAAATACATTGCGCCCGGGTCGCGGCGACCGCGTCGGCAAAATTTTGTCCGGCGGCCATTTTTTCACGGATCAATTCCAGCGTCAGGAAGGCCGCGTGACCCTCGTTCATGTGAAAGACCGACGGTTGCACGCCGAGCTTGCGCAGCAGGCGGACCCCGCCGATGCCGAGCAGGATTTCCTGCATGATGCGCATCGTGCCGTCGCCACCATAAGCGCGCGCGGTCAAATCACAAAAATGCTGGGCGTTTTCCGGGCGGTTGGCGTCCAGCAGATAGACCGGCACGCGCCCGACGTTCACGCGCCAGGCCTGAAAGAAGACGCGGTTCATGTCAATTTCCACGTCGCACACGAGCTTCTGGCCGTTGGCGTCCAGCACGGGTTCGAGCGGCACGTTTTGCGGGTCCACCAGATTGTAGAATTCGGTCTGCCAGTTGTTCGAGTCTATGGCCTGTTGAAAATAACCTTCGCGGTAAAACAAACCAACGCCGACGAAGCCGAGGCCGAGGTCGCTGGCGGATTTCGCATGGTCGCCGGCCAGGATGCCGAGGCCGCCCGCCGAAATCGGCAGCGACTCGTGAAAACCAAATTCGGCGGAAAAATACGCGACGGGATTTTGGAGCAATTGTGGCGCGTTCACGTGTCCCCAGGTGGTTTTGCTCTGGAGATACGACTCGAAATTGAGCAGCACGGTCAGGGCGCGATGCTCAAAGTCGGCGTCTTGCAGTCGCACGCGCAGTTCGTATTCCGAGACTTCGCGCAAAATGGCGGCGGCGTTGTGATAAAGATTTTGCCAGCTGCGCGGCGAGAGTTCCTGGAATAAATCCTGGGCCTCCTGATCCCAGCTCCACCATAAATTGCGGGACAACTTGTTCAAGCCCGCAACCAGCCCGTTCAGTTCCGCGCCCGCGAGAGGTTTCCTTGTCATACGTCTTTGGTCCTAAATGTTGCACTGGCCGGCACAACGGCCGGCCAACAGTGCTGACACTAATTGCGGGCGCGTGGTTCGGCAAATAAAAATTGAATCCCAATTCGTCAAACCGACACCTCGCAGCACGGGGGCGCATGTTCTGTTGCCCGCCATTGGCTGCCGCCGCAATGGCATCGCGAAACGTCGCATCCAGCGCAGCGAGAGTCGACCAAGGCGTTGATGGTTGAGAGTTGAGGTTGAGGGCTGATCCACCTTTGGTGTGCTGAGGCGTGACGCTTCGCGGAGTTGAGAGGGGCGGGCGATATTCCCGCTTATTTGTCGGCGCACGTGTAGGTGCGCAAAAGCTGCATCAGGCCCTCGGCTTGCAGGGAGAGATCCCCGAATTGCTTTTTCAAACTGGGCTGCGAGCAAAAGCCCTGGAGATACGCGCGCTGAACTGCCTCGGTCAGGTCCTTGAACTCCACGACGCCGGTGGCGGAGGGTTTGGCCTCGATGTCCGTGTATTGCACCGGATGGCCGCACGAGAAGCCCAACGTCTTCAGGTTGATGGTGCGCTCCTGCGGATTGGTTTGGGTGCGATAATGGATCTGGCGCGCCGATACGTCATAGACCATCTGCCAGACGGTGTCCTGGTGGCTAACCTGTTGCAACGTGTCAAAGGCGTATTCCACATCGGCCTTGGGAGTGCCGGGCTGAAATCTGACCGCGCGGGCGGCGGCGCGGCAAAAGCGCGCGTCGGACGTCGGGTCTTTCAACGGCGCGGAAATGGTTCCGGGGTTGGGATGATCGTGGGCATAGGCGAGTGAATGTTCATAGGTTTCGTTGGCCAGGGCGTGCAAGGGAAGGTCGTTGCCGCGATGACAGACCAGTTTGCCATCCAGGCACTCGACGCTGGCGCAGCCGCCACTGGCATCACACACCAGATAATGGATGCGGGCGAAGACCGGAGGCGCTTCCAGGCGAATCTTCGCGTCGGTGGCGATCACCTCATCCACGGTGCGGCAGTTATCGAGCTGATATTGCATCCATTGCAGCAGGTTGACGGCCGGCCGGGAGTCCTTGGCCGGGTATTGGGTTTCATCCAGGCTCATGTTCTCGACCACCAGACCCGCTTCATTCATGCCGCCGAAGGGCATTTCCTGGCCGAACTGGTTGAAAGTGACGCTGCCGTATCCGGAGGTCCATGACACAGGCGTATCTCCCGGCTGGACGAACGAAGTTTTTTTGACGCCACGTTGATTGACGATGATGAGGGCGTTATCCCAATCCCAATCCAGGTTGCGGCCGAAGTAGATGCGTCCGCCACCCTGCAGCACAAAGGTGGTACAGGGCCGGGCGATGTTGCTGACCAGCAGGGTGGCGAGGCAGAGGTGCAGAATCAGAGCAATACGTTTCATGATGGCTGTCCGGTATTGGATCGTACGAAACTTGCCCTGGCGATTGCAAGCCGGCTGGCATTGCGGTAATGGGCCAGTTTGTATTTCCGGGTGGGGCGAGGCTACCGACGAGCCGGCTCGCGAGCACGCTCGCCCCACCAAAATGACCCTAAACGGGTCCTGGGTATTGACTCAAGTTTCAACCAACTAGGGAAAATTTCCATTCGCAAATTGGCCGAACGCGGCTAGATTTCCAGCGCGTTCGCAAAGGAATGAAAAAATACTGGCATGTCATCGGCATCGGGATTCAAAACAACCTGACGTATCGCGTCAATTACCTGACGCGAACGCTGTTCAGTTTCATCCCGCTGTTTGCCATGCTGTCGCTTTGGCGCACGATTTACGCGGGGAAAGGGCAGGGGAGCGCGCTCGGCGGTTACACCCAGGCGCAGATGATTTTTTACTACCTGCTCGTGGCCGTGGTGGACGTGCTGACGGCGGTGAACGAGGATGACTGGCAGATCGCCGCGGACATCCGCGAAGGCAACATCAGCCAGTTCCTGCTCAAGCCGATTGATTATCTGTGGTACCGGCTGTGCCTGTTTTTTTCCGGGCGCATCGCGTTCATCTCCATGGCGTGCGTGCCGCTGGCGGTTTTTATTTTCTGCTTCCGGGATTATGCAGTCTGGCCGGCCAGCGGGGCGGCGCTGCCCGCCTTTGTGATTTCGCTCGTGCTGACGGCGCTGCTGCAATTCTTTATTTCCTACACGATGGCCATGCTGGCGTTCTGGCTGCTGGAAATTTCAACGTTCATTTTCATTCTGTTCGCCTTCGAATTCCTGGCCAGCGGCCATTTGTTCCCGCTCGACCTGTTGCCGCCCGTGATCGGCCACGCGCTTTTTTTCACGCCGTTTCCGTCCATGCTTTACGTTCCTATTGCCATTTACATGGGCAAAATCGCCGGGGCCGGCATCTGGTTCGGATTGTTGGGGCAATTGTCATGGTTGCTGCTCGCCTATTGCCTCGCACGGTTCGCGTGGCGGCGCGGCATCAGGAAATACGCCGCGTTTGGAGGATGACGAAATGAAGGCTGAAGGCAAAAGGCTGAAGGCTGAAGTGGACGTCACCCGTCACCCGTCACTCGTCACGCGTTACCTGACGATTTACGCGGCGTTGTGGAAGACGTCTGTGACGCGCGAAATGTCGTTCAAGGGCAACTTCCTCCTTTGGATTGTCGTCGAACTGGCCTGGTTCGGACTGCAACTTGCCTTCGTTGGCGTGATTTTCAGCCAGACCACCACCGTCGGCACGTGGACGGTGTGGCAGGTGGTGTTGCTCACCGGCACGAGCAATTTCATCCAGGAAATCTACCAGGCGTTCTTCCTCGTGAACTGCACGAACCTTTCCGAACTCGTCCGCACCGGCAAGATGGATTTCCTGCTGTTGCTGCCGGTCAACACGCGCTTTTTGGTTTCCATGCGGCAGGTGAACATCCCGTCATTTGCCAACGCCGCGTTTGCCGTTTGCGTGATGACTTACGCGGCGGGAAAATTGCATTTGCACCCGACTGCCGGACAACTGCTCGGCTTTGGCGCATTGTGTGTCATCGGGCTTTTGGTGCATTACTCGCTCATGTTCATGCTGGCCTCGGTGAGCTTTTGGACGGTGCGCGCGCAAGGCATTGTGTGGGGCTACTACAATCTGTTCAACATCGCGCGGATGCCGGACGAGGCGTTTCGCGGCGCGTTCAAAGCTGTGTTCACCTTCGCGCTGCCCGTGCTGCTCGTGTCCAACGTGCTCGTGCGCGTGCTGGCGGACAAATTGACTTCGCCTTCCGCGTGGCTGGTGCTGTTGGGACTGGGCGTCACCTGGGCGCTCATTTCCGAATGGTTCTGGCGTTTCTCCATCCGCCGCTATACCAGCGCGAGCACGTAGGGCGTGTCTTAAAAATCGGTTTGATGTGTCAGCGCCGGAGACGCGCGAGCAAGTAGCCCACGGTGAAACCGTGGGTTTGGTCGTCGAAAAGATCAAGCCCCGGCAGGGGCGGCAGAAAACCGGCGTAAAACGTTTCTTTCGCCCCGTTCCGGGGCTTGGACGGTTTGCGGTGGTTTCACCGTGGGCTGCTATCGGTCGCTGCTCCGCACCTACAAATGGATTTTGAAAACACGCCTTGGAATGCAAGGGTGGGGCGAGGCTCCCGACGAGTCGGAGAGAAGTCAAAATGCTTGCGGCTCGCGAGGACGCTCGCCCCACCAAATCAGAGTAGGGATTGATTTTCCCCGGCGAATATTTATTTTCCGGCCATGAAAAGAATTCCCTCGTTATTGTTTCCCGTTGTCGCGGCGTTCGCCTTTTGGGCCGCACCGGCGTCATTTGCCCAAAACACGAATGAAGTCGTCCAAAACACCGCCATTATCCCTGAGCTGCGCATCAGCCCGGCTGATTGGGTGGCCCGACACGAAGGTTTTGTGCAGGAGGCCCGAAAGGGCGGCATTAATATTTTATTCCTTGGAGATTCCATCACGGACGGATGGCGCAACACAGGTTCGAACGTCTGGAACAAGTATTACGCGCCGCGACACGCCGCCGACTTTGGCATTGGCGGCGACCGCACCCAGCACGTCCTCTGGCGCATGGACCACGGCGAACTCGACGGCATCAAGCCCAAGGTCGTCGTGCTCATGATCGGCACCAACAACACCGGCAAGGAAAACGACACCGGAAAAATCCGCAACACCATCCCCGAAACCATTGAGGGCGTGCAGGCGGTCGTCAAAGAATTGCGCGTGAAACTGCCGGACAGCAAAATTTTACTCCTGGCTATTTTTCCGCGCAGCACCCTGGACAATCCGCAACGCACCCAGGTTGCCTTGATTAACACCGTCATTGCCAAGCTCGACGACGGCAGGATGGTGAAGTTCCTCGACATTGGCCCGGAATTCCTGGAAGCCGACGGGACGCTTCCCAAGAGCATTATGCCGGACTTGCTGCATCCCAACGAACACGGCTACCGAATCTGGGCCGAAGCCATGGAACCGGCGCTGGATGAAATGTTGAAGTAGATTGTACTCTGCAGCGATGGTCTGTCCCGAAAGCTTTTGGGTCTGTGACCGCCACCAATCAAAAACTGCGACGCTCATAGAACGCCGGTACAAAGCTTCCGTCGGGTGTTACAATTATTGAAATAGCTATTACACAAATTGTAACATTGGGGTTGCCAGCTAAATGAAGACTTTGAACAGAAGTCAACTCCGCCGGCGTCCGAACCGGCTATTCGTTGTGCGGAATCTGGATCGTGCTTCCGCCGATGAATTCCCGGATCACGGCGTCGCCCGGGATGAGGTCACAGGTTGAAAGTTGTTTCTTCGTGAAACCTTCCACCGATTCGAGCAGCGTCTTTACCCGGTCGTAACGGATGCGCGCGTCGAGAAAACCCGCGTAAGGCGCGAAATCCTCCGGCTTGGGCAGCAGACCGCCTTCCCCGATGAAGAACGGTTTGAGCGCGGGCAAATCGAAGGGGAGCCCGCCGTTGATAATGCAATCGCCCAGTCCCATGAGCGGGATGATGCTGAACAGTTCGCCGTAGCGCACGTAATGCCAGTGCAAAATCGTGCGCAGCGCGCTGTGGTTGCGGTGGCGCGCGTCACGCAACATGCGCCGGATGAGGCGCACGTCGGTGAGCTGCGTGAGCCGGTTCGTGCTCCCGTCGCCTTCGTACAAAACGTTCAGCGTTTCGATGTAGAGACGGAATTGCGTGGAGGCGTCAATGCCTTCGGTAATGGGCGGATAAAATCCGTGCAGACAATCCAGCAACAGAATCTGGTCCGGCTCCAGCTTGACCGTCTTGGCGCCCATGCGCCGGCCTTCCTTGAAACTGTAAATCGGTTTTTCAATCGTCTGCCCGTCGAGGAGCCCCCGGAGGTGCTGATTTAACAACTGGATGTCCAGCGCTTCCGGCGTCTCGTAATTCCGGTCGTTGATCCAGTCGGTCGGATGCTCGACCAGCGACCAGAAATAGTCGTCGAGATTGAGCATTAAAAAACGCAGGCCCTGTTTTTCGAGCCGCTGTGTCAGCTTGACCGTGGTGGTGGTCTTGCCGGAGGAACTCGGACCGCTCACCCATATCATCCGCAGACGGTTGCCACCGTTGTTCAAGCGGGACAAAACCTTCCGTGCGGCCTCGTCCAGCGACTCCTCATAAACCGCCAGCGACGCGGCGATCACCTCCTTGATGCGCCCGCTGAGAACCGCCTCGTTCAGACCGGCCACCGTGTCCACGCCATTCCGGCGGTTCCAGTCGAGGATTTGCTTCATGCGCTCGCAGGGAAAACCGTTGCCGGAGAATTTTTCCGGCGTCAGCGCTCCTTCACGCAGCCAATGCCGCCCCCAGCGATAACACTCGTAGGCGTCGGCGGTGTTTTGGAAACCATAGCTGCGCAGCGCGTGCAACACCTCGTCCTGGATGGTCTCGATCGGCGGCGGAAAATTCGAAATCAGGTGATGCGGGTCGGAGTTGAGACAGACAATGGCCGCGTCCGCCAGAAAGCCCGCGATGTTTTCATCCGAACCCTGCGCGCTGAAAATCTTGCCGTTCACGCCCGGCAAAAAATCCGTCTGAAAACCGCCGATGGATTCCGCAGCGTGCAAAATGACCTTGCGGATGCGGTCCGAATCGAATTTGACCAGCGCCCGGTTTCGCTTCTGGACTTTGACAATGCGGTTTTGAACTGGCATCACCGCGAACTATACCGCAGCGGGACAAACACTCAATGCCGTTTCAACGCGGCCGATGAAGCGCGAATTCTTGGGGGAATTAGCCGGTTGCCTACCAGCTGGGCAACTTTTGGGTGGTAGTTTTGGTGGAAGTGGCTGGCGCTGTTGGGGTGGAACTGCCGGACGCCTTTGGGGGGGCAGGCTGGGTAACGACCGGTTTGAGCGGCGTTGGCCGGGGCATTTCCTTGTAGTCGCGCGGGATTCCAAACATCGAGGCGTCCAGCGGCCCTTCCTTGGCCGAAATCAGGGCCAGAGTGATCGTCCGGCCGCCGCCGGTAACTTGTGACCTTACCACCATGCCCGGCAACGCGCTCAACGCGGGAGTCATATCCGTGTCCGCGCCGGGAGTTTTGTCCAGCACGGCGTAGTCGGCCCGGATCCGGGCGTAATCCGGATAATTTTTGGCCACCCAGACCGTCCCGGTTATGCCACGGGAATTCGACCACGTATAAAGTTCCGTATCGTAGTCGCCCACTTTCTGGGTTTTACCCGTGGTGCGTGGGACGGGCGCCCGGGAGGCGGTACCCGACGACCTGGCTTGCTTCATCGGCTGGCCGGGCGATTTTAAATACAGCTTCTGGGTGTGCAACAGCGTGATGGTTTCGCCCGTGTTCAAATCCATGATAGTACTCAAGGCCTGCGGCTGGCCGGCATACATGTCCATGCGGATCTTGGTGCCCTTGATCTTTATTGCGGCCACCCCGTTGTAGTTCGGGGTGACAATTTGCTGTTGCGTGACCAGATCGGCCCGCGCACCGGCGGCGCAAACCAGCGCGAGGGAAATAAAAATTCGTTTCATGGCGGCGCGATAATCCTACCGGCCTTCGCGGAAGAAAAGCAAAAAACATGAGGTTGTAGCATCGAGCCAGTGGCTCGATAAATCGTTCAGATAAAATCGGCGCACAGCCCCGACGCTACAACTCCGAAGCGCCCGCGTCAGTAGTTCACTCTTGGCTTTCCAAATGCTTTATCTCAGTTGAGCTTATTATGCGAACCGACGATAAGAGGCGATTTGAACAAGATGAAGGCAGGCCACGTCTAAATTCTGGACATGGCCGGGCTTCAGAAGGCAGCACTGTCGCCATCTCACAAAAGGGGTTTGCATGAGTTTCAGTTTCCCACAAGTCATGGAATTCATCACCGGCGCGCTGCAATTCATCGTCGCCGCTTATGCCCTGCGACTAAACCGGATATTCGGGACCGCACGCGTGGGCTGGTCGCTGTTCTGGGCCTTTGCGCTTCTGGCAGTGCTCCACTTGTTTCAATCCATTGCGTCGTTCAATTCCGGCGCACCGTTGGGGGTTGAGATTGAGGTGATGTATTCGCTCATTTCGCTGCTGCTGCTGACCGGCTTGGTCCACATCGAAACCTTGCTCAAAGAGCGTTTGCGGATGGAGCGCGAGGAACAGCGTTTGCGGGCCGAATTGGAATCTGAAGTCAAAAAGAAAACGGCGTATCTGAGCCGGGCCATCGAGGAGCTGCAATCGGAAATTGACGGACGCAAACGAATGGAGGCGGAGGTCGAGAAGACGCACAAGGAATTGCTCGCCGCTTCCCGCCAGGCGGGGATGGTGGAAATAGCCGCCGGGGTGCTGCATAACGTGGGCAATATGCTCAAGAGCGCCGATGTTTCCGCCAACCTGGTTTCCGACCAGGTGAAGCAATCCAAAATCGCCAATATCGTCCATGTCGGCGCCCTGATACGCGAACACGTGAAGGACCTGGGTGACTTCATGGCGCGCGATCCGAGGGGCCAAAAGTTGCCGGTGTATATCGCGCAACTGGCCGAGCATCTGGCCAATGAGCAAACCACCCTCTCAAGTGAGCTGGAATCCCTCAGAAAGAACATCGAGGAAGCCGAAGTGGAGCAGCAAAGTTATACTGAACTCATGAGCAAGAATGACGTGGCAAAAGCCACTGCCCCAGTCGAACAAGCGCCAGCCATGAATGGCGGCACGCCGGTGCGGCCCAGCGTATAGATTTCCAGCAGACACAAACCGCACCTCCCCGAAATCACTGCGCATCGCCCTGGCGCGCAACTCTGTCAGCGTGGTTTGTCGTCATGGTCCAACAATCGGGCGAAGTAAAAGCAGCCGGCCGCGATGAGGATTGAAACCGCCACGATGATTTCCGCCTGTGTGCCGGGCTGTTTCAGGTCATCGAACCACTCCTCAATTACCGGGCCCATTTTGCCGTAAAGCATGCCCATCTGCCGCGTCTGGGCCTTGTTGTATCCCAGCATGGAGAGGTCATCCGACACATCAGGAGAACGCGTCCCCAGCCAATAAACCAGGCCCGCGCTGCCAAGGCCCAGCACCAGCACGATGATGCCGATCATCCTGAGCTGCGCACTCCGCTTGAAGGACGAATGGGGACCGGAGGTTTTGTCATTTGTCGTCATGTGCGCAGTGTTTTACGCGTACCGTCAGTGAAACACAAGTCCGCCGCCGGGTGCTAGTGTCCTAAATTTCGTGTAGCGTCGAGCCGGCGTCTCGACCAAATCGGCGCAAAGCGCCGACACTACAACAAAATTAGGACACCGGGTGCTGGATTGCCATTTGCGCCTGAACCGGCAACACTGTTTGCCCATGAAACACAATTCGTATTTCGACGGAAAAGTTCAGAGTCTGGCTGTGAACACATCGGAAGGCCCAGCCACGGTGGGCGTCATCGAGCCGGGCAAATACACCTTCAAGACCGACTCGGAAGAACACATGCACATCGTCGCCGGCACGTTGAAGTCGAAGCTTCCAGGCGCCACGTGGCAGGCGTTTGTCAGGGGCCAGTTCTTTGTCGTTCCCGCGCAGGCCTCTTTTGATGTCGAGGCCACCGCCGACGTGGCCTACATCTGCTATTACAAAAAGTAAGATATAGCGGCGCTCTGTGAGCGCCGGAATATGGCGACGGTCATAGACCGCCGCTACAAAAGAACGATCACCTCCGGCGACGCGCCTAAATTCCAACAGCAGGCGGCCGTGCTCCCAAATCAAAAACAGATCACAACCTCACGGACTTGCGCGGGACGCGATTTGGCCGGGACGATTTTTGAGACTTCTTGCTGTGGGCGGCGATTTGAATCGCACGGTGCGCCCATGCCACCAGTTCTTCCCGGTTTTCCAGCACGTCCGGCGGCACTTCGTGATAACCCATCGTCATCACGCGCCCCTTCATCTCGTAGGTGAACGGCGGCATCCCACGCGCCGTGTAATCCGCCTGCGACTGCGCGTCCGTTTTGAAAAACAGCCGGCCCTCGTCCAAAATCCCGAAGAACCGCCCGCCGGAATATAACCCATGCGCGCCGAACATCGCCTTGGCATGCACGTCCGGCAGCGCGCTTAACTGGTCGAGCACAAATTCTTTGAAGGAGTCGTCAGGCATAATGCAAACGTGGGAGAAGATTTAACGCAAAGAACGCGACCTGTCACGCCGTAGCCGGAAGCGAAGGTGGAAGGTGCAAGCCAAAAAGCAATTGCGGTAACTCTGGGAACATTGCCATTGCAGCGGGTGGAGTTGTTTGTCGGTTGCCTTAAAGCTGGTCGGGATATCAGCCTTTGCTCTGAAGCTTCGGTGCGACTGGTTGGCTTCTCCAGAGGTGTGCGCCATGGTTAAAAAATATGTATTACCTGAAGGAATACAGGAAGTTACGCAAATTGCCAATAATTCGCCTTGTCTTTTTCTGGAACATGTCCTATACTTAGACAGTTGTTATGATATTAAATGTTCCAACTCAAAAAATCCTGGTTGTTGATGACAATCCGATAATCCTGAAGGTCTTGTCTTCGGCCTTCAAAGCCAGAGGCTACGAGGTGTTTGCCGCCGTTGACGGTCCCGAGGCCTTCATCATCGTGAGCCGGGAACAGCCGGACCTCATTTTGCTCGATATTTTCTTTCCGCCGGATCTTTTCCAAAGCGGCAACACTTGGGATGCGTTTAAGATTATGAACTGGCTCCAACGCATGGGCGGACCCCAAGCCAGGCACATCTCCGTAATCATCATGTCCGGCGCTGACCCGGGGGAAATCAAGGATCGTTGTCTGGCCGCCGGCGCGCTGGACTACTTCCAAAAACCGATCCAGATGCCCGAGTTGCTGGACGCCATTCAGCAAATCTTCTGCCCGGCTGTGAGCGAAGTGCCTCTTGAATTGGCGGCCATTTCAAATTCCGACAGCCTGCGCCTTTAGCCAAACATCCGGTGGCAATGCGCTCAACGGGGCGGGGGCAAATTGGCAATAATTTGCCTTCTTTTTTTCTGGAGTATTTGTCATGCTGAGGCCGTTGTTATGGTGTCAAGTGTTCCCACCAAAAAAATTCTGGTTGTTGATGATAATCAGATAATCCTGAACGTCTTGTCGTCGGCCCTTAAAGCCGGAGGCTACGAGGTGTTTGCCGCCGTTGACGGTCCCGCAGCCTTCACGGTCGTGCTTCAGGAACAGCCGGACCTCATCCTGCTCGATATTTTCTTTCCGCCCGATATCTTCCAGAGTGGCAACACTTGGGATGCGTTTCAGATTATGCACTGGCTCCAACGCATGGGCGGACCCCAAGCCAGCCGCACCCCCGTATTCGTCATGTCCGGGGCTGAACCGGGGGAAATCAGGGATCGCTGTCTGGCCGCCGGCGCAGTGGACTACTTCCAAAAACCGGTCAGGATACCCGAACTGCTGGACGCCATTCAGCAAATCTTCCGCCCGAGTGTGAGCGATGTGCCGCTTGAATTGGCGGCCATTTCAAATTCCGATCGCTTGCGCCTCTAGCCAAACCTTCGGCACAACGCGCCCAACTGGTCGAGGGAAAATTCTTTGAAGGAGTCGTTAACCCCAATGGGGTTGCGTCATTCAGCCCAACGTTGCCCCGAATGCTTTCGGGGCTACGTTGGGTTCACGGATCAAAACGGAATCAACCCTGACAGGGTTGAATCAACCTGTGAAATAAAGGGATGCAACCCCGATGGGGTTGGAAATGATTTTGGAACGGATGACCCAGGGTAGCGCGTTCCGCACAACCCTGGGCTGAGAGATGGAATCCCGTTGGGATTCTGGCCCGCACCTCCGGCAACGCCTCAACTGGTCGAGAACAAATTCTTTGAAGGAGTCGTCAGGCATATCACCAACCGCGTCCGCGTTTTACTATCGGAATTTTTCTTCGTATGACGATTTTTTCATTCGAGGCGCGTCCGGGGAAATTGGTGTGAAATACTAACTTCATATCCGCAATGCTCAACCTCTCGATTTTTTTGTCACCGATAGTCAATTGTGCCAAAAAAAAGAACAGCACGCATTCTTCATCTGTGATGTCTTCAAAATCATAAGTAACCCAAATACCTCCTGCTGGGCGTTCAATTGAGCGCCTTTCGGGAAAGCAACTGTAGCTCAATTCGCATTCATATGGCTTTCTGGCTGGAAGCTGAATCCAACAGCGAGGACGCTCCTTGAGGAAAGCTGAAAGCCCGAAGGGTTTCATCGGCTCACCCAACTTCAACGAGGGCCGTGAATTCCGTAATTTTGCGCGAAAATCAGCATCAGCGTAAACAATTAAATGAGTTCTTAAATGAAGAGCTATCGCGCCGTTCTTCTTTTTGTAGGCTCGAAAAGTCGTATCGGCTAATTCAATCGCCTTTTTCACAAGCCATGAAATTTAGAAGATTGTTTGGCAAATGAGGTCAATGCTTAAGAGCGCATCAGCTTTCCTTTTTTTCCATTTTCGCCCAAGTGTCTTTCAATGTAATCGTCCGATTAAGCACCAGCTTGCCGGGCGCGCTGTCTTTATCCAACGCGAAGTAGGCGAGGCGCTTGAATTGGTAGTGCAACTCCGGCTTCGCTTCCTTTGCTCAGGTGTTTTTCATTTTGCAAGTGGCGGCGGGGCGTTCTGTTGGCTCTTCTGCAACGCCTGTTTGCCGATTTTGACCAGAACGAGCTTCCGCAAATTGTCGGACGGTTTTGAGGGGTCCGGCCCTTTACACATGCCGGCGATGTTCCGCGTAATCTGGACCGGGGTCAGGATGAGCCCCCAGGGAAATCCCCACCAGCCGAGCACGGCCGAGAACAGCACACCGCCCAACTGGTTTTTGGTCGCGCAGGAACGGCAGGAGACCTGCGGCGTGGTGGTCCACCGCGTCAGCACCAGGGCCGACCAGACCCGATGGACTTTGTGAACGTCAATGGGGCCGAGTCCACGGCACTTGGGACAGTTGCCCCGGAAAATTTCCTCCACCTGCCGGTCAATCACGTCCGGCGGGACTTTTTGGGCAAGGCTGAGGACATAAGCGTTGGTGAGGCATTTTTTGTTGCAGAAGCGCTGGGTGCCGGAACTCAAGCCGCCCATTATAATCATTGACCCGCAATAACCGCATTTTGCCATAGGCTTATGGCTACTTACCCTGAAGCCTCCCGGTGCGAATGTCGAGTCAGGATTTCCGCGCTCTTACGGCTCCAGCGTAGCGGCATTTTTACGGCTGGAAAGCGTAGGCCTGAACGGTTCCGTTGGCCAAGGTAACCAAAACACCGCTCTGGCCTGAATGCGATGCGATGGCAAAACTTGCAAACTCTTTTGCATGGGCAATGGACGAGATTTTTTGTCCGGTTAGGGTGGCAATGACGAGATTTCCCGATCCGTCAATGAAGGCCCACTCCTGAGTTCCATCGCCTTTAAGATCGCCGACGGCGAAACTGCTCGTACGCCAGCCCGCGTGATTGCCAATCGCGGAGGTCGTCCAGGCGACTTTTCCGGTCTCGTCAAAGACCACTGTGTGGTCACCGTTGATCGCGGCGACTTGAATGGTTTTGTCGGCGGTCCGGCAGGCGGCCATTTGCGCGTAATATCCGCCGTTCGGGCGCAATGTTGCCTGCAGCTTCCCTTGGGCATCAAACATTCTGACCGACCCTCCAGCCTCGGTGGCAAACACCCGCGTCGGTTGATCTTGGGCTGCGGAGACGATGGCCTGGTTCCAGACATTGCCAAGGTCTGCCGACCATAGCTTGTTGCCATCAGCCGACCACGCCTGGAGACCTCCACCTCCGTTCATGCCCACAATCATTTCATCGGTCCCGTCGCCATTTAGATCGCCCCAATGTGCGCCATCAACCCCGGCGGAAGCGCTGACGCTCCATAATTTCTTTCCGGAATGATCCGTGACCGTCACATCGTGGCCCCAGTTGCTGTAACCCAGCAGGCGCGCCCCTTTTTCCTTGTTTCGTCCGCATTCGATCAGGGTAAACCGGCCGGGCAGAGGCACGGATGACGTTTCCGCTCCGGTCAAATCAAGCACGTGCAGTGTTGACCCGGCGGCAACCAGCACGCGAGGGACTCCGTCGTTCTCCCAATCGCCCGCGCACAATGCCTGCGCGCCCGGAATATTTGTTGACCACAGGACTGATGGTTTCAGCATCTGGCTCGCGTCGGGGAGGGTGGGTGGACCCGCCGGCGCCGGCTTGGGTTCGCCCGGAAAATCCGTTGCCAGCGCATCGCGCTTCAGGTCGTTGTATTTATGGTAGCCGACCGCAACCAATTGAATGACGCCCTTGCGGTCAATGAAGAAAGTTGTGGGGATGGATTGGATGTCGGCATAGGGCGATGGCAGATTTTTGGCGGAAGCGATGGGGTAGTTTACCCCCTGTTTCTTGACGAATTCCGTCAATGTTTTCGCGTCCTCATCCGAAATGCCGACGATGACTAGGTCATCCCGTGACGTTTGGCTGAAGAGTTGGATGAAATGCGGAATTTCCCGCCGGCACGGTGGGCACCAAGTCGCCCAAAAATCCAACACGACCCGCTTCCCCTTCAATTCGCTCAGCTTGATGGGCCGGCCATCGAGGGTCGTAATCGAAATGTCGGGAGCGATCACTCCCTCCCATTTCGTGAAATCGACTTCCGCGCTCTGAGATGCGGATTGCATGAGTTTGGTAAACTTCTGATAGGCGGAATAGTACAGGATGGCGAATCCGATGCTGGCGATGAGGCCGAGAACTGAAAGCGCCACTCCCCAGCGGGCCATGCCAGCCGGCCGTCTTTTCTTCACCAGATGCGCCACGCCCAAAGCCAGTCCAATCAATCCCAGGATGCCGCTTACCACCAGGAAACTTAGCACCAAAGAAAGAACACCAAGCATCAGACTGGCAATCGCGAGTCCAAGAGAAGAAGAGGATGAAGGTGCCGGAACGGAATCAGAGGTTGGTGGTTCCATGACAAATCCTTTCGCTTTTATGGCATGATGTTCCTGACATGAATTAGAACCAAGCTGGTGCAGCCAAGTCGCCGGTGCAAGGACAAAGCAATCTTCCAGCCGAGAAATTCATCGTGCTTTCTGCGCTTCCTTTGCCCGGGTGTCAATTTGGCGGCTCAGGCCGGCCGGGGGGACTTTGGATGGGTTGAAGTGTCAGCCTTGCGAACATTCCTGCCACAACATGAAAATTCCGAGCGCCCGGGTCCAGCGTTCGATGTAGGTTGTGTCGCAGCCGGTGGCGGCGAGGTTCTTCACGTCACGCAGGTGCCGCGGGGAACGCGATTTCCGGGCCCAATGCAGTTTCGAAATGATAAGATCTTCCTTGCTCACGATCCAGGTATTGAAGTTTTCAAATTTGACGCGCTGACGGCGGCTGAATTCCATGAGGCGATAATTGATTTGCTGGCAGACGATGCAATTCACCTTGAGGCGGCTTTTCCGGTGGAAGAGGTTGAAGAATGACCGTTGAGCAATGGCAGCGTCCACGGCTTCGCGGGAAGTGTCGTAGTCAGGACTGAACAAACGGACCATGACCTCGGCGTCGGCGGGGCGCAGGGTGACGACGAAGTCAAGATTGTGGGGCACGCACGGCAGGTCGTAGCCGTTCAGCGCCATCGAGCCGGTGAGCATGTAGCCGATGTCCACCGCGTCCAGCCGCTCGGAAATGTCGCGGACGATGTCAATCTGGTTTTGCATGCGGGGCAGAGATGCGATATTTCCGGTTTCAGCTTTGATCGAAATGACCGGTCCACCCCGCACCAGGAGAAAGGATTTGGCGCCGGGGCGCAAATCCGCAAAGTCGCTGTTCTGGCATGTTTTTTCCCTGGTCATCGTGCCTCCGCGTGTAATAAATCAGCACAACTCGGGCCAAGCGCCCGGCAGGTCGCCGGCGCGAATGGCGTCAATAACTTTGACACATGGGGAAGGATTTAACGCAACTCCGCTGGCGCGCGAGCAGGCGACGCCAAGACGCAAAGTTGCAAATGCCGCGGAGCGGCGACGGATATTAGCCGGGGACAACGTCCCCGGTGCCGCGAAGAATGGGTTACGTCCCGGCGGGACGGTGGAAAAAGTTTTTGTATTTCCGCCGTCCCTTCCGCCTTCGCGGCGCGCCAAAGCGCCGCTACGGCGCGACGGCGGCAGGACGGAATTTTACTTTGGCGATAAACCCGGCACGGCGTGCCGGGCTAATTTCCGGTGTCCCTGCCGGGACGGGACCGCAACTCCGGCAATGCGCTCAACGGGCCGGGGACACATTCTTTGAATAGGTTGTCGGCCATAGCCATCAATTTGGCTGTAAGTCGAGGCCCCACTCGTGCGAGCCGCAGGCCGACTGCAACTTATATCGGCTGCCAAATTTGACCGGGTTAACACTTTTGCCTACGATTTCAGGTCTATGACAAGAAAAGAACTGGCCCGACTCCGAGAAGCACATTCGGCTGTATTGAAACTTGTGCGTTCTATGGTGTTAACGGTATCCCCTCTCAATTCCGACTTGAGATTCGCAAGCAATTGCTGGGAAAACGACAAATCAAATCAATTCTGGCGGAGGACTGTAATCAGGTGCCTCCTAGCATTGCTGGAAGCTGTTTTGTGGAATATGAAAAACATTGCACCGAAAATCGCATCCGTATCAGAAATTCAATTATCAAATAAAGAGTTGGACTTTGCTGAGGACAGAATCTGGCCATTTCCCAAATTTCGAACAAATCTAGCAAAATCATTCGAACTGTTCGCGAAAGTTCACGGGCTCCAATATTCGCTAAATTGCGATGCGGGTTTTGATGCTCTTTGCCTCACCTACGAACTCCGAAACAGAATTATGCATCCAAAAACTCCATTTGACCCGGATGTTTCAGAAAAGAATATAAATGACGCAATGCTCGGATCGAAATGGTTCAGTGGCGAATTTGATCATTTGATGAGGTTGTGTGATTCCGAGACAGACAAAATCGTAGCCGACGCCATGCGACGGATACGTTAGGCGAAATCACGCCGGGAAAACCTTCGCCCTTTACGATCAAGGATTCAAGGTCCTTTTTTGTAGCGATCTAAATTCGAGTTCATGTTGGTCTGACTACCTTTTGCTCAAACCGGTTTCGCGTCAGCCATATCATTCAAGTAGCGGTCTGCTTCAATGCTCGAATCTGTAAAGTTGACAGTGAGCATAATCAACGATTTGAGATCTTTCAAATCTTTGTCTTCCCACCGCCGCGTGTAATGGGTTTCGTCGTTGCCAAGCCACGTTGCTCGCTTAGCACACTGTTTTACCCGATTGTCATCCACAAACTTTTCAATGACAGGTCCGAGAAACGTTCGTTTAATTTCATCCTGTGTTTTGAGATCATCTTTGAATTTGTGGAGAATTAAAAAGTCCTTAATTAAAAATTCCAATGCTTTCCGGTAACCGGGGCCGCAGATATGTTTCAGCCCATTTTCTTCGGCAAGGGCAGCTTGTTGAAAAATTTCACAGAAAACAGGCGAGATCGTAACGATATTTTTTTGGAACTCTTTAGTTTGAGTATGGCGTGCTAATAAGGTCGTCGTCAGAATGACGGTATTACTGTGCATTGTCCAACCACTATAAACCCCAATGTAAAGACCCCGGCATTTTGCTACCGGGCATCGAAACGCTGCATATACTGTTCCCGTGTTGGGTGTAAGACAACCTGCGATAAATCTGGATTCGCCGTGTTGGCCACAAACTGCGCACTTATCGGGAGTAGCGTTCAAATTTGCCGCAACCTGCTGGCCATGTTCATTGATGATTTGTACCGGAAGGATCATAATTTGCCTCTCATTCCTATTTTTTTTGCCTCTTTTGCCCAAGTGTCTTTGAGCGTAATCGTTCGATTGAAAACCAGTTGAGGGTTGTTGATTGAGTGTTGAGAGTCTTTGTCGAGGGTAAAATAGGCGAGGCGCTCGAATTGATAGCGCAGCTCCGGCTTTGCGTCTTTCAGGCTCGGCTCGCATTTCGCCGTAACCACTTCCAGACTGTGCGGGTTGAGCACGGATTTGAAATCACGCTTCGTCTCGCCGGAGCTTTCAGCGGAGGCGGAGCCGTCCTTCTCAGGTTCGGCTTCGGTGAACAGGCGGTCATACAACCGGACTTCGGCGTCAATGGCGTGCGCGGCGCTCACCCAATGAATCGTGCCCTTGACTTTCCTATTCGGCCCCGTAGCCGCGGACGTTAGTCCGCGCACTTCCATTTCTTTGCGCCGACTCGCGTCGGCGGCTACAAATTTGGAATCGAGGTCGGCGGTGCAGCGCAACTCCACAATCTTTCCGGCGGCGTCCTTCACCACTTCGTCGCATTTGATGATGCAGGCGTATTTCAGCCGGACTTCGCCGCCGGGTTTCAACCGGAAAAATTTCGGCACGGCAACTTCCTTGAAATCATCCTGCTCAATGAATAGTTCGCGGCTGAATGGAATCTTCCGTTTGCCCGCCCTTTCGTCCTCGGGATTGTTCACCGCATCCAGTTCCTCGGTTTTGCCTTCGGGATAATTGGTGATGACGACCTTGATGGGCCGCAACACGGCGAGCCGGCGCAGGGCGCGTTTGTTCAAATCTTCGCGGATGGCGTGTTCGAGCACGGCCACGTCGGTGAGGCCGTTGTATTTGGTGATGCCGATGTTGTAGGCGAACGCGCGCAGGGCTTCCGCGGTGACGCCGCGTCGCCGGATGCCGGAGATGGTGGGCATGCGCGGGTCGTCCCAGCCGCTGACGAGTTTTTCATTCACGAGCTGCATCAGCTTGCGTTTGCTCATCACGGTGTAACCGACGCTGAGCCGGGCGAATTCGTATTGATGGGGCAGGGGACGCGGCAGGTCGAGGCTCTCCAGAATCCAGTCGTACAGCGGGCGGTGCACCTCGAATTCGAGCGTGCAAATGCTGTGCGTGATGCCTTCGATGTAATCGCTCAGGCAATGCGCGAAATCATACATGGGATAAACACACCATTTGCTGCCGGTGTGATGATGTTCGGCGTGACGGATGCGGTAGATGAGCGGGTCGCGCATCCAAATGTTTGGCGCCGCGACGTCAATCTTCGCGCGGAGCGTGCGCATGCCGTCGGGGAACTCGCCGTTCTTCATCCGGGTGAACAGGTCGAGGTTTTCCTCGACGCTGCGGTTGCGGAACGGGCTTTCCTTGGCATTGCGGCGGTATTCGTCCGTCTGGTCCGGTGTCAGGTCGCAGACGTAGGCCTTGCCCTTCTTGATAAGCATGACGGCGTATTCATAGATTTGATCGAAATAATCGGAGGCGTAGAAGGGTTCAAGGGTAGGGCGCGTCACTCCGTGCGCGCCGGTGGTACCTGAGAGAGCGGCGGGCAGAGGACTGCCCGCCCTACCGACAACGGCGGGAAGATAAAAGTCCGCCTTGCTGTTGCTGGTGACGGTTTCGGGTGTTTTGCCTTTGGGTTTCAGGCCGAGCTTGTCATCGGCCCAACCGGCGATAAGCCAGTTCACGTCCTCGATGATGGAGTCCACGTATTCGACGTCTTCCTTGGTCGGGTTGGTGTCGTCCATGCGCAGGTTGCAGACGCCGCCGAATTCGCGGGCGATGCCGAAGTTGAGGCAGATGCTTTTGGCGTGGCCGATGTGCAGGTAGCCGTTCGGTTCGGGCGGAAAGCGGGTGTGAATGCGTGGATATTTCTTCTCGGCGACGTGTTTCTCGACGATGTCGCGGATGAAATCAGACGGAGCGGCAGGCGGCGGCGGATTTTCGGTGTTCGGATTGCTCATTTGTCATGCGCAGACTAACAAACCAATGAGCAATTGTCCAACGACGGTAAAAAGCCGCGGCGCGGTTGAAGAAGGTGGCCCACGGCGGCAGCCGTGGGATGTGGCATTAAACATCTACCGTCTGCCGTTGCGGAGCATTACCATCGCCATGGCTCCAGCGACAACAAGGCTGACCATTAGAACGAGAACGATGGTGAACATCTGATTTTTGCGCTGATCGCGCGCCAAATGCGGGAACAGCAGCTTTCCCAAACGTTTAGAGAAATATTCTGTCATATACAACGAAGCCATCAGTGCCGGCCGGACATCATCCACATTGCCAGTCCCGCGGCGGCGGACAGGCTGGTCGCCAAGACGAGCAGGATGACAAGCAGTTGCTGATTGCGCTGGTCGCGCGCCAGATGCGGGAACAGCAGCTTGCCCGTGCGTCTTACAAGATATCCGGTCATAGCATAAAAAATGGTGTTTCCAGTCGCGGTGGCTCATTGCAGCTTATGTGCCACCATCGGCGCGATGGACAGTTGCTATTTATTTCCGGAAAACGATTCCAGTGTGAAACCCATTGCGGCGGAAGCAAATCCACCAAACCAGTTGAAAATAAAATGGGGTCTCGACGGAACGACGATTAACTGCCTTTTCGAAACTTGGTCCGCATCGAATCGCCAACATCAAACGGGCAGAACGAATGAAAAGCGCTCGTGTTGCAAAGCAAAATATGCAGCAGCACGGTTTCGACAGGAAGCTGATGCCAGCCTTCTTATTTTATTATCATGTCCCGGTTCATTACATTAGTGTTCCATTAGTGTCTTGGATTTTTACATAACGAGATAATTTCTGGCGCATTAGCGACGATCGAAGAGATTTTCCGTTTTGGGTGTCTTGGTTCTTTACAGAATCATGCGTGCGATTTGGACATGATGGTTGGAACGTAAATTCCACTTTTCCAAATGACACGCTGCCCTGAAATTAATCCGGCGCAGCGTCAGATCTTGAGGTTTTGATTTTTTGCGCGCGATTCCTCGGCGAGCTTTTGTTTGAATTCCACCAGCGCCTTTTGCAATCGCTCGCTGCCCACGCTCAAAATTTGAACCGCCAGCAGCCCGGCGTTTTTCGCCGCGCCAATCCCGACGGTTGCGACCGGCACGCCCGGCGGCATTTGCACGATGGAGAGCAACGAGTCGAGGCCCTTGAGCGATCTGCTTTCGATGGGCACGCCGATGACGGGCAGGGTGGTGAACGCCGCCGCCACGCCCGGCAGATGCGCCGCGCCACCAGCGCCGGCGATGATGACGCGCAGGCCGCGTTCGTGCGCTTTGTCGGCGTATTGCTCCAAATCCTTAGGCGTGCGATGGGCCGAAATGACTTTCGCTTCGCTGGCGATGCCGAACTGCGCGCACACGTCGGCGGCGGCTTTCATCGTTGGCCAGTCGGAGTCGCTGCCCATGAGAATTCCGACCAAAGGTTTGGTTTCAGTCATTTTCATTCACGGAGAGTCTAGCGGATTTAAAACCGAAAGTCATCCGAATTGAATTGGTGCAAATCCGCGGGATTCGTGTCATACTCTGGTGTCTCCGGCCATGACGACCGCCAACAAAATCACGATCCTGCGCATCCTGCTGATTCCGTTTTTTGTCGTCGAATTGATTTATTACCTCCAAACCGGCAACGAAGTTCACCGGCTGCTGGCAATCCTTTCGTTTGCGGTCACGGCGATTCTGGACGGTGTGGACGGTTACATCGCGCGGCGTTACAACCAAAAAAGCGAGCTGGGCGCGATTCTCGATCCGCTCGCGGACAAAATGTTGCTCGTGTCGGGCATTGTCACGTTGAGTTTCAACCATGCGTCGTACATCGGGCAAATCCCGCTCTGGCTCACCGGCATCATCCTCGGACGCGATTTGCTGCTGCTCGTCGGCATCGCCGTCATCCGCCTTACTGTCGGCAAGGTGATCGTGCGCCCGCGCATCATGGGAAAAATCGCGACAGTGTTGCAAATGATCGTGGTCCTCTGGATTTTGCTGGACTGGGATCGCGATTTGAATGCGCGCTGGCTCAAGGTCTGGATGTTTGGCACGGCGATATGCACGGGCGTGTCGGGGTTGCTTTACATCTGGGATGGCGTGAAACAGCTCGGCTCGCATCCGGCAAGTTCGCCAACGGTGAAAAGCGGGGAAAGAAAGTAATGGAGTATTGGAGTGATGGAGTGATGAAAGAAAAAAGCGGCGCACCTTGAATCCCAACACTCCATCATTCCATCGTTTAATTATGGCCAGGGGAATCGAACTCAAATTGAAAGCAGGTGATGTCGCGCCGGAGTTTTCGGCGGCGACCAGCGGCGGCGGAAAAGTTTCACTTGCCGATTTCAAAGGCAAAAACGTCGTGCTGTATTTTTATCCGAAGGATGACTCGCCGGGTTGCACGAAGGAGGCGTGCGCGTTCCGCGACCATTTCGCCGGGTTCAGGAAGAAGGGTGCGGTCGTCTTCGGCGTCAGCACCGACCCGGTGAAGTCGCACGATAAATTTGTCAAGAAGTTCAAGCTGCCGTTCACGCTGCTGGCCGATGAGGACAAAAAGATCGTCCAGGCTTACGGCGTTTGGGGTGAGAAAAACTTTATGGGCCGGAAATACCTGGGCACGCATCGCGTGACCTTTCTCATCGGGCCGGACGGCCGCATCAAAAAAATCTGGCCGCAGGTGAAGCCGGACGAACACGCGGAAGAAGTGCTGGCGATGTTGTAAGCGAAGCTTTTCGTGGGCGGGAAGTTTAGGGCAAGGGAAGGCATTGCCAACAAAAAACCCCGCAAGAATTTGCGGGGCTTGGGAAAGAGAGTTTGTTTTCTCCCGTTCTTTAAGCGGTTTATTTGGCACGGCGGCGCGCCAACAAGAGCGCGATTGCCCCACCGGCCAGGACCAAAGCACCGGTTGTCGGCTCCGGCACAGCGAAGGGAGTGGTCGATAGCTCCACATTATTGAAGTACATGTCAGTGGGGGCACCGCCAC
>JBEKZC010000050.1:0-26898 GCA_049510295.1 Verrucomicrobiota bacterium
GTGATGCCGGTGGCATTCGCCCTTCCAAACCTCGTCGCCTCAAAACTTGAACTCTTAAATGTGTCAACCATGTCTATGCCCTCCGTGTCAACCATGTCTATGCCCCGTGCCCACCCCGGCCCTCTCCTCCTTGAGGGAGGAGAGGGAGAAAAATGGCGCGGGTGCCAGGTTGCGCCCGCCTCGCCTCACCCGACCAAAATTCGTGTTTATTTATGTTCGTTCGTGGTTAAATTTTTGTGTGAAAATCATCACCGATGAACGCTGCGCCGGCTATTCCTATCCCGGCCATCCCGAACGCCCGCTGCGCATCCTCGCCACACTCGAACTCCTGCGCCACCAGACCGAACTGCCGGTTGAATGGGCCGAACCGGGCCGGGTGAGTGACGCACAAATTCTTCGTGCCCATTCGGCTGAACATCTTGCGCGCTTGAACGAGCCGGAGGATTTTGACGCCGACACGCCGTTTTACGAAAACATCGCTGATTTCGCCCGCGCATCCGCCGCCGCTGCACTCGCTGCGCTGACCGCCGCGCGCAATGGCGAAAGCGTTTTCAGTTTGATGCGACCGCCCGGCCATCACGCCACCCGCGACCGGGCAATGGGCTTTTGTTACTTGAACAACATTGCCATCGCCGTGCTCGAAGCCGCAGCCACAGGCGCAAAGCGGGTTGCGGTTTTCGATTTCGACGTGCATCACGGCAACGGCACCGAAACCATTTTGCTCAACCGGCCCGGCGTCGCGTTTTTTTCAATCCATTTGTATCCATTCTATCCTGGCACCGGCAGCGCGAATGCCGGCAATAACTGTTTCAATTATCCCGTCGAGCCGGGCTTGCCGCGCCAGGACTACCGCGCCACGCTCGCCCGTGCGCTGGATGATTTGAAAAAATTCCGGCCCGACCTCGTCGCCGTGTCCGCCGGGTTCGATGCCTACGTGCGCGACCCGCTGGTGCAGGGCGTGCTGGTGGCGGACGATTTTTACTGGCTCGGCCAGTCGCTGCGCGCGCTCGGCGTGCCGATGTTCAGTCTGCTGGAAGGCGGTTACAGCCGCGACCTGCCCGAACTCATTTTTACCTACCTCAAAGGCGTGGAAGAAAAATAATTTTCGGTTCGTTATGGACAGTGTGTGTGCCAGCCGATAAGTGAAGCATCGCATGACGGTTCTCGAAGCGATTCAGAAGAGCACGGAATTTCTCGCCCAAAAAGGCGTCGAGTCGCCGCGCCTGCAAACCGAGCTGCTGCTCGCGCATTTGCTCAAGCTGCCGCGCATGAAGTTGTATCTAAATTTCGAGCGCACGCTTGCCCCGGTGGAAGTGGACGGCCTTCGCGAATTCATCAAGCGCCGTGGCCGGCGCGAACCGCTCCAGCACATCACCGGCTCAACTTCCTTTTGCGGATTGGAAATCGCCGTGAGCCGCCAAGCGCTGGTTCCGCGACCAGAAACCGAACTCCTCGCTGAATCCGGCTGGAACTTTCTCTCAACTTTCAACCCTCAACCCTCAACCGCTTTGGACTTCGGCACCGGCACCGGCTGCATCGCCATTGCACTGGCCGTAAAATGTCCGTCCGCAAAAGTCGTGGCGACGGACGTTTCGCCGGATGCACTCGCGCTGGCCAGGGAAAATGCCGTGCGTCATAACGCCGCCGAACGGATTGAATTTCTGCAAAGCGACGGCTTCGCCGCACTACAGAATGAATCGGAGGGCGGAGCGCCGCGCCGCCCTGACTCTCCCAAGGAAGAATGGGGCTCGCGGAGCCCGCCCCTCCGAAAAATGGAATTCGATCTTATCGTCAGCAATCCGCCCTACATTCCGTCCGCCGAAATCGCCATGCTCCAGCCGGAGGTGCGCGATTTTGACCCGCGCACGGCGCTGGACGGCGGCGCGGATGGCCTGGATTTTTACCGAAAGCTGGCGGTGGAATCGAAACCGCTCCTGAAACTGGACGGGAAAATCATGCTGGAATTTGGCGACGGCCAGGCCGCCGCCATCCGGAAAATTTTTGAAGCGGAAAAGTGGATTGTCGAAGCGGTGAAGGAGGATTACAGTCAGCACGAAAGAATTTTAATCGCACGGCGTAATTAAATCAGGCAGGGCGGCGTTGCTGCGCCGCCCAAAATCAGGGACGTGCGGCAGCGCGTCCCTGTCAAAAATAATTATTTCATGGAAAGCTTTTTGATCAAAGGCGGCGTGCCATTGCACGGCGAAGTGACCATCAGCGGCGGCAAAAACGCCGCGCTGCCCATCATGGCGGCGGCGTTGCTGACCGGCGAGCCGTGCATCGTCCGGCGCGTGCCCGACCTCAGCGACACGCGGTTCATGGTGCAGATCCTCAAATCGCTGGGCGCGACGGTGAAATTCGAGCGCGGCACGCTGACGATCCGCGCGCAAAAAATCCGCGGCTACGCCGATTACGAACTCGTCCGCAAGATGCGCGGCTCGATTTGCATCATGGGGCCGCTGCTGGGCCGTCTGAAAAAAGCGCGTGTGTCGCTGCCCGGCGGTTGCATCATCGGCGCCCGCCCCATCAATTTGCACTTGAAAGGATTCGAATCACTCGGCGCGAAAATCATGATTGAAGGCGGTTATGTTAGCGCCGCGGCGAAACAACTCACCGGTGTGCCGATGTTTCTCGGTGGACGCGCAGGCTCGACCGTGCTGGGCACGGCGAATGTGATGATGGCGGCGACGCTGGCCGAAGGCGTGACGGTCATCGAAAGTGCGGCGTGCGAACCGGAAGTGGTGGACTTGGCAAATTTCCTGAATGCGATGGGCGCAAAAATTTCAGGCGCGGGCAGCCCGACGATTACGATTACCGGTGTCAAAAAGTTGCACGGCGCGGAGCACAAAGTCATTCCCGACCGGATTGAAGCGGCAACTTACGCGATTGCCGCCGCCGCGACGAACGGCGAAGTCACGCTCAAGGGCGCGCGCGCCGACCACCTGCGCGCGGTGATTGATAAATTGAACGAATCGGGCGTGGTGGTGGAACGGCGTGGCGCAAATTTGCTCGTGCATCGAAGCGGCCGGCTCAAGCCGGCGGACGTGACGACGCTGCCCTATTCCGGTTTTCCAACGGACGTGCAGGCGCAGATGATGTCGCTGTTCGCGCTCGCGCCGGGCATCAGCATCATCACGGAGCGGATTTTTGAGTCGCGTTTCATGCACGTGAGCGAACTGGGAAGACTCGGCGCGGACATCGAGATTGAGGGACCGAGCGCGATTGTCAAAGGCGGCAAACCGTTGAGCGGCGCGCCGGTGATGGCGAGCGACTTGCGCGCGTCGGCGGCGCTGGTGATAGCCGGTCTGGCGGCCAAAGGCACGACGCAGGTCAACCGCATTTACCATCTGGATCGCGGCTACGAAAGCATGGACGCGAAGCTGCGAAAGCTTGGCGCGCGGATTGAGCGAGTCGAGGAAAAATGAATTTTGCAGACTGCAATTTACTTGGCCCTTACATTACACTTACATTTCATGATATTAATCAGGAAACTTCGCGCTACGATGGCGCTGGGCGTGTTTTGATGGTGCAGGTCGAGTTGTGTCGGGTTGGTTTGAACGAGTATTATTCTGACCCAAAGGAAGTTGCAGCGCCTAGTTTTAAGCTCTGAACGTAGGCTTTACCATCAGTCTCGGAAATCTGTTCAACCTCTGGTCCGACGTTGTCCTGGTTGAATAATGGAAGACTGACCTTGAAGTAGTAGTTTTTGTCAGCTTCGGCGGTAAACTTGAAGGGCTCTCCAATAACGTTCTTTATTCCCAAAAAAAGACCCTGACTGAACAGGGAGGATCCTTGGAGACCGTGTTTGCCAGGGGCCACTGCCGCAAAGAGATAGAAGCCTTTCCCCAACTTGCCAATCTTCTCTAGATCAAGATCGACATGAACATAAACATTGTCCTCACCAAAGTGGCGGGGGCGGATGACGTAGACGTAGGCCTTTCCTGGTGGGGGCGTAAAACTCAATGCCCGCTGTTTCATATCGGCCGGACCCTGCTCGGGCACGGATCCGCACCCGGTCAGTTGTGTAATTAACAGACCGAGCAACACCATCGTTAGAAATGATAACCTATAATTATATTGTGTCTTCGCGTCACTTATCATATGTTACTTTCCGGTTGATTTACTTATGACTTAGAATTTCCCATTTGGTTTCTTGCCCACGACCAGCGTGGGCCTTTTCGTGATTATCTTCCTGCTCCACAGATTTTCAAGCCCATTTTCCAGTCCCTTTTTTTGAAAAGCGCACGGGTGGTTTTCTCGCTTTGACAGCGGAACGACGGAATATTTCCCGCGGCAGCGCTGAGCTTTTCAAGTTCGTGATACCTGTAGCCACGATGGATGGCTTTGGTCTTGTAAAGGAGTCAGTCCCAAGTATTGACACAATTCTTCCGCGGCATAGAAGCGCGGACAGTGTCGCATCAAGCTGAAGCTTGAACTCCAACTTGCGGACAAGCTGTCCGCGCCCCGGTTTTTCCCCACTAAAGCAAAAAGCGTGGCGGGAAGCTGTGGGCGCGAGCGTCAGATTTTTCGCCCGTGCCAACAGCTTCCCGCACACGCCCGTCTTCGCGGACGAACTGCTTCGACGCGGCAGGCCGGCGTCCCCACTTCAAGCTGGCGCGATTTCATACGGCGAGCAGTTCGCGGCTGCTCTCGAAAATGCGCGCCTGGCGTTCAGCCTGGCGAAGAGCGGCCTGGGTTTTTTCCTCGAACAGCACCGGGAACACCAGCAGGGGGTAAAGTGTCGCCCATGCCAGCGCCGCCGCCTCGTTGGCCGCGCGCCGCAACGGAGGGTTCAACTCCGGCGTCGGCGCTTCGGCCAATTGCCGCGCGAGCAAACGGCTTTTGAGCCGTTCGAACTCGGTTTCCTGCGTGGCGCGAAACGGCGCCGGCGGAGCCGGTCGCAGCTCGAACCGCGTTTCGGGGCCGAACCTGGCCGGCACCCGGGTTTCATTTTTGTTCATGTTTTTTCCTTTCGTTTGGTTTGGGTTAAAAAGCGAAAAACCCGCGATTGACTGGCAATCGCGGGTTTTTAAAAATTTGTCCTTTTAAATCAGAACTTCACCCCCACGATGCCAAAACGCCGGCAGCCGCGCGTCCAAATGGACATGCGTCCGTTGGTCTGCGCGTGCTTCAGCGTTGGAGCAAACGTGTTTTTCATATTCAACCGGCAGGAAGAAACACCATTTGGGCGCGTTTGTCAAAAGGTTTTTTATTTTGAAAAGCAGCCTTTCTCAAGGCTTGTCGGATGGAGAAGTGGTGTTAAATTGGTTCAAGCATGAGCGAACAATTACGAATGGTCACCTGCGGGTGGTGTGAGACGAAGGTCTTCATCCCGGGCGACCTGGCGCCGTTGGGCACGGTGCCGTGCAGCAAATGCGGGCATCCCATCATGATGCCCATGATGATCCGGCAATTCGAGTTGCGGGGCGTTGTCGGTTCGGGTGGCATGGGCACGGTCTATCGTGCCTGGGATACGACACTGGAGCGCATGGTGGCGGTGAAGTTGATGCGGAAGGAATTGCTTGACGATCAGAAGGCCCTGGAAAGTTTTTATCGCGAAGCCCGCGCCTGTGCCCGGCTCAACCATACGAACATCGTTCACATTTACTCCTTTGATGAATGGGAGGGCCAACAGTATCTCGTGATGGAGCTGGCCGATCATGGCAGCCTGGACGCGCGCATTGAGAAACTACGCCTGCTGCCGGAATTGGACATGCTCGACATCGGCGTCAAAATCGCCTCTGCGCTCGACATGGCGCTCAAGTACGACTTGCTCCACCGCGACATCAAGCCGGGCAATATTTTATTCAACGCGGACCACGAACCAAAGCTGATTGACTTCGGCCTCGCCCGCAAAGCCGACGTGGAACACGAAGTGGAGGACGTGACGTGGGGCACGCCGTATTACGTCGCGCCCGAAAAAATCAAGCGCGAGCCGGAAACTTTTCTGTCCGATATGTACAGCCTCGGCGCCACGCTTTATCATGCGATGACCGGTCATGTGCCGTTTGAAGCACCGACGGTCGAGGAAGTAATCATTGCCCAGGTGCAAACGCCCCTGACGCCGCCGAATCTGGTCGTGCCTGAAATTACGCAGCCCACCAGCGATGCGCTGGTAAAGGCAATGGCAAAAAATCCCGCGGAACGTTTCCTGAGCTATGACGAATTCATCATGGCGCTGACGGCGGCGCGCAGCCAGTTGTTCGTGATGCAAAATCAATTGCCGCAGGCGCAAAAGGCCAAAAGTCTCACCAGTTGGTGGAAGCGGGCATAAAAAAGGCGGGCGTTGCCGCCCGCCTTGAAGATTCAAAAAAGACTCCGGACCATTAATTGGTGCCACCGGTGCCCGACGTTTCCTTCTTTTTGGCGCCGAAGTGGATGCTGGTGGCATTGAGTTTGCCATCGTCAGTTTTCTTGTAAGTGCCACTGACCTGCTCTCCCACCACGCCGTCAGCCAGTGTGGCCGACTTGCCGTCCTTGATGATCTTGGTGTCGGAGGTAACGGCAAACGTACGCGTCTCCACCGTCAGTGTCATCGCTTTCGCGTCAATCGCGCTGACCGTGCCCCGGAACACAAGGCCTTCATGTTTCTTGGGCTTGGCGGGGGTTTGATCGGACGACGCCGGTGCGTTTGTGCTGGAGCCTTCCGCGCGCGACACAGCTGGCATTGCGACGAGAGCTGCGGCAAAAAGGCTCAGAACTGCGATTTTAGAGATATTTTTTTTCATAATGGTTGATGGTTTGTCCAGTTGTTCGTTACGAAAAACGAGGCAGCATACGAATTGGTCTCAACCAATTCAAGTGTTTTTACCACACGCCTTCGGTCAGCAATTCCGTGACGTTTCGCGCCAGATCTTCCGCCAGCAGCGGCAGCGACTGGCGCTCCGAGTCCGCCAAATCCGTGCCGACGTGAATCAGCGTGTAACCGTTCACGTTTTTATCGAACAACACTTTGTCCGTGGCGCGTTCGCGCGCGATGACGCGTGCGGTGATGCCAACCCGATAATTCTCCGTCGTCGTGACGTCATTGTTCAAATAACTCAACCCTTCACGATTGTAGCGCGTAATCACACCACTGACGACGACGTCACCGGGACCGTGCGTGGCGAGGTGGTAAGTGCCGTCGGTTTGGAGCCGTTCACGCAACGCCTGGGTGACCGCGTCGCCGAGCCGCGGTTGAAGCGTCTGGTTGTTGAACGGCAAAACTTCAACCGACTTTTCACCCGCGACCGCGCCGTTGACCGGGCCGAGATGGTAGCCGGCGCAACCGGCGAGCAACGTCGCCACCGCGAAAACGGCAAAAATTTCCAGCAGACGCATTTCAGTTGGCGGTTGACGCTTGAACGCGCGGTTTGAGGACTTCAATGCGCTGGCGCGCGGACGCGGCGTAAGGCGAGTTTGGATCCAGTTGCAGCACTTCGTTGTAATAAACCAGCGCGCCGTTCCACTTCCTGCTCTTTTCGTAGAATTGCGCGATTTCAAAATTGCCGCGCACCTGTTCGGCCTTGAGCCAGGCGATGGCGTGTTGCGCCTGCGGCACCCGCCGGTCGTTGGGATAAAGCGTGATGAAATCAGTGAACGTCGCAATCGCCTCCACCGCGGTGTTTTGATCGTATTCGGCCTTCGCCGCCTGCCTCGCATACGAAACGCCTTCACGGAACAGCGCGTCGGAGGCAATGGTCGGCTGGTTGTAGTAACGATCAGCGGCGGTTGCGTAAGCCTTCACCGCATCGGGATAATTTTTCTGTTTTTCGCGCGCGGCGCCGATGCGCAATTGCGCGTGCGGGGCGACGTTGCTGTAAGGACCGTTGTTGACGATTTTGTCGAACATTTGCGCCGTTTGATCCATCGAGGGATAAGGGATATAACCCCAGAGCCAGAACCACTGGCCGCCGAGGAAACGATTGGCGATTTCATACTGCCGCCAGAGCACTTCATCATAGCGGCTGCTGCGCGGATATTTTTCGATGATGTTTTGGTAGGCTTTGAACGCGGCTTCATCTTTGCCGGTCGTCTCGAGGCAGCGGCCAATGAGATATTCCGCGTCCGGCGCGTAGTCTGACAATGGCCACACGCGCAAGATGCGGTGCGCGGCATGGAGCGTGGTGTTGTAGTCTTCCTTGGCGAAAGCCTGCTCCGCAACGTCCAATTGTTCCTTGGCACGAGGGCGCTGCCACCTGGCGTTCTGGCCATACAACTCGTAATACCAGCCTTCACCCGGCACATAAAACAACGGCGCGGGCGCGCGAAATGGCACCAACACCACGCACGCGATGACGAAGAGCAGGCAACCAAACGGGCGGTTCATGCGGCGACAGTAACGACCTGAAATCAGCAAGTCAAGGCAGGCACAAGTGGATTCATCCCCGGTAAACAACTAAAATGCCGTAATCCTCCACTATCTTTTGTGTGCCGACGTCAAAGTGTGTGTAGCCAACCATGTGAATGCCAACGAGGTTGGCCTCGCCGATTTCATTCAAAAATTCCGCAGCCTTTTCATCAAACTTGTCATGGCCCGCTTCAATGCAATTGGCGTGGCGAATCGTCCGGACCCGGACTTTTTTGTCGGCGCCCCTGGCCACCGCCTCCAACGGCGGTTTCGGTTTGGCAATGAGAACCTCGCCCGGCTTGTCACGCACGGGCACCTTGAGGTGCATCTCGATTTTGGCGGCGGCGGACGAGGCGATGGTGTGGCTGGCTTGAGAGCCGCCACCAACCGCTCCCGCCGGAGCGGATTCAGGAGCGGGCGGCGTTGCTTCCGCCGGAATCATGATTTTCTCGCCACACGATGGGCACTGGATTTCCGAGCCAGCGCCGGAGTTGTCCACCGCCAGTTCCTGTTCGCAATGAGGGCAATTAAAAACTATATCCATAAGCCGGCATAGGTTGACTGTAGGTCCAGATTAAACCCGCCCCGCCTCGCAAACCAGAAAAAAATCGCGCCGTTCTACTCCCACTCAATCGTCCCCGGCGGCTTGCTGGTGATGTCGAAGACGCAACGGTTCACACCCTTGACCTCGTTGATGATGCGGCTGGCGAGCTTCTCCAGCAATGCGTAGGGCAGTTTCACCCAGTCCGCCGTCATGCCGTCCTGCGATTCCACCGCGCGGATGGCGATGGTGTAATCATAAGTCCGTTCGTCGCCCATCACGCCCACGCTGCGCACGGGCAGTAATACCGCGAAGCTCTGCCAGATTTTGTAGTAAAGCCCATTCGACTTCATTTCCTCAACGACGATGGCGTCGGCGTTCCGCAAAATCGCGCAGCGTTCCGGCGTCACTTCGCCAAGAATGCGCACGGCCAGTCCCGGTCCGGGAAACGGCTGGCGCAAAACAATTTCCTTCGGCAAACCGAGTTCGAGTCCGAGTTGGCGCACCTCGTCCTTGAACAGGCATTTCAGCGGCTCAACGAGCGCGAATTTCATTTTCTTCGGCAGCCCGCCGACATTGTGATGGCTCTTGATGAGCGCGGCGGGATTGCCGTCAATCGGCACGGACTCGATCACGTCGGGATAGAGCGTTCCTTGCGCGAGAAATTTCGCCCTGCCCGCGCGCCGGGCCGCATTCTGAAAAACCTCGATGAACGTCCGGCCGATGATCTTCCGTTTGCGTTCGGGTTCGGTCACACCTTTGAGCCGTTTCAAAAACAGCCTCGCGGCGTCTTCGTATTGGAGTTTGATTTTGAAATTGCGCCCGAAAACTTCCCGCACGACTTCCGCCTCGCGTCCGCGCAACAGTCCGTTATTGACGAAAATGCAGGTCAACTGGCCGCCGATGGCTTTGTGCAGCAACGCCGCCGCCACGCTCGAATCCACACCGCCACTCAAACCGAGAATCACTTTTTCCGTCCCAACCTGGGTGCGGATTTCCTCGACGGCCCGCTCAACGTAATTCCGCATCGTCCAGTTTTTGCCGCAACCGCAAATGCCGTGGACGAAATTGGCAATGATTTCCCTGCCGCGCGGCGTGTGGACGACTTCGGGATGAAATTGCAGGCCGAAAAATTTCCGCGCGCGGTTTTCGATGGCGGCGTATTCGGAGTTTTCGGTGACGGCGACTGATTTGAAGTCGCGCGGCAATTTCGTGAGCTTGTCGCCGTGCGAATTCCAGACCTGCAACATTTCCGGCAGATTGCGGAACAGCGCGCACGACGCGTCCTTCACTGTGAGCACACCTTTGCCGTATTCGCGTTTGAGGCCTTTCTCGACCCTGCCGCCGAGAAACTGCGCGAACAATTGCACGCCGTAGCAGATGCCGAGCACGGGCACGCCGAGCGCGAAAATATTCCTGTCCGGCAACGGCGCATCTTTTGCATACACGCTGGACGGACCGCCGGACAAAATGATGCCACTGGGTGCCAGCGCGGCGATTTCCACCGCCGGAGTGTCGTGGCACAGAATGACGGAATATACGTTGCATTCGCGGATGCGCCGCGCAATCACCTGCGTGTATTGCGACCCGAAATCCAAAATAACTATCTGTTCCATGGTTGACTCAAATAGACACAAATTGTTTGCCCGTCGTGGGAAGCTTTGGCGAGACAAAAAACAAAGCGCCAGCCGATTTTGGCCTGCTGGCTTGGGCAATTTTCGCGAATGCGACGCGAAATTTACTGCGGCACCACTTTGACCAGGCCGGTGTTCGGGTCGTAGTCGAGTTTCGTTCCGTAAGGCGTCGCCGGCAGTTTGCCCACATAATTCGGCACCAATTCATTCAAGTCCTTGGGCAAACGTCCTTCCTGAGCGTTGAACAGCTGGATTTTCTCGTTGAGATACGATACGTCAATCGTCTTGACGGCGTGTTGGTCCGCCCGCATCAACGTGCCCAGATAATCCGCCGACGACGGAGCGGGTTGGGCGCTGCTGGTTGTGTTGGTGCCCTGGCGATGAGAATTGGAATTGTTTTTGCCACAACCGGCCAGAAGCAATCCGACCGCAACCGAAATCAAGAAGGACGGTTTCATGCCGGTAACTTAACCCAAACCGCCAAAAATCCAAGCCGAACTTGGACTGGGCAAACCCTATACCATTTTCGCCGCCAATTCCCGCGCCTGCCGGATCAAATCGAGATCGTCAGCCAGATTGCCGAAACGGAATTTCGGCAAACCGCTTTGCTGCTGACCGAGCAACTCGCCCGGCCCGCGCAATTTCAAGTCCGTCTCCGCGATGCGAAAACCGTCGTTTGTTTCTTCCAGTACTTTCAAGCGTTCGTCCGCCCCGGCAGTTTTCGCATCGGAAACCAAAATGCAATACGACTCGTGCGCGCCGCGGCCGATGCGCCCGCGCAACTGGTGAAGTTGTGCCAGCCCGAACGCCTCGGCGTTTTCGACGAGCATGACCGTGGCGTTCGGCACATCCACGCCGACCTCGATGAGCGAAGTCGCGAGCAATGCGTTCACTCCGCCGGCACGAAATTCCGTCATTACCGCATCTTTTTCGCGGCTCTTTAATCGCCCGTGCAGCAATCCGACGCGAAATGGCGCAAGCAAAGTTTTCAAATTTTCAAATTCTTTCGTCACCGCTTTCAAGCCTTTCCCGCCCGATTCTTCGACGCGGGGATAAACCACATAAGCCTGTCGCCCGGCGGCGAGTTTTTCGCGGATAAACTCCCAGACCTTCGGTCCCGCCCCGGCGGGATTGGCCGTGCGGATGAACGTTTTGATTTGGCCTCGGCCACCGGGCAGCTCATCAATCACCGAAACATCGAGATCGCCGTAAAGCGTGAGGCCGAGCGTGCGCGGAATCGGCGTCGCCGTCATCACGAGCAAATGCGGATAACGACCTTTGCGCACAAGCTGTTCGCGCTGGGCCACACCAAACTTGTGCTGCTCGTCAATGATAACCAGGCCCAGCTTCGGCAGATCAAAACCGGACGTGAGCAGGGCGTGAGTGCCAATGAAAAGTGATGCGTGATGCGTGATGCGTGATCCAGCATTGTCGCCGGCTGATCTTGGGATGTTGGATGTTGGATGTTGGATGTTGGATGTTTTCCGATTCCCCGTTTGCAATTCCACCTTCACGCCGAGCGGGCCAAACCATTTTTCAAAATTTTGGAAATGCTGTCCCGCCAGAATCTCCGTCGGGGCCATGAGCGCGACGTTGAAGCCGCTTTCCAGTGCCATCAGCGCCGTGCAGGCAGCCACGGCGGTTTTGCCCGAACCGACATCGCCTTGCAGCAACCGCCGCATCGGATGCGCGCCGCCCATGTCCTTGCGGATTTCGCGCAGCACTTTTGTTTGCGCACCGGTAAGCTTGAAGCCGAGCCGGGCAAGAAACGGTTTGATGAGATGATTGTCGCCGCCGCACGGCAACGCCATTGCGTGCGATTCAAAATTTTTCCGCCGGGTTCGGATTTGAACCTGCAACTCGATGAATTCATCCAACGCCAGCCGTTGCCGCGCAATTTCCACGTCAGTCAATTCTTCCGGGAAATGAATCATCCGAACCGCATTGGCGCGCGAAGACAACGTAGCCGCGCCTCGTGAGAGCGCGGCCAATTTTTCATCGGCCGCCCGCCATTCGGGAAAATGTGCCGCGCTCTCACGAGGCGCGGCTACGAACCTTTCCAGCGTGCGCCAGATCAGCCCACGCAGCCAGCGTTGCGGCAAGCCCTCAGTGAGCGGATACACCGGCGCGATGCGGTTGAGGTGGATGAAACTTTCCTCGCCGCCCTCGATGACTTCGGTTTCGGGATGAGTCATCACGCGCGGTTTGGTTTCGCTCAATTTGCCGTAAACAAAAACCTCGTCGCCCATGGCAAAATATTTCTGCATGAACGGCAGGTTCCACCAGCGGCAATGCAGCCGCGCCGTGCCATCGTCGAGGATGATTTCAAAAACGGATTTGCTGCCGCCGCGAAAACGCCTGAGACCAAGCGCGACAATCGTACCGCGCGCCGTCGCTGCTTCGTCCCGGGTCAACCCGGCAATGCTGCGGAAATGGCGGCGGTCTTCATAACGCCGCGGGCGGTGCAACAACAAATCCTCGACGGTGTGGATGTCGAGGCGCGCAAGTTGAGCCGCGCGTTCCGCGCCGACACCCCAGAGCGAACCCACCGGAGCGGCGAGTGGAGGAATTTTGGTTTCCGGCGGCGACATTGCCCGCACGATACAAACCGTTTACCGCCGCTTCAACGGGAAAGGAGCGCGGACAGCCTGTCCGCGAGTTCGGTGTAGATCCACGCGGACAGGCTGTCCACGCTCCGTTCGCACCAGGTCAAATTTCTATGACTGTGATTTCCGGCCGGCAATTAAAACGAATGGGTACAGGAAACCAACCGATGCCGGAGGTCACATACAACGGGCCTGCTTCGGTTTGGAACAAGCCCAGATCATATTCGTCCACACCAAATGGAACAATAACCGGACCGTAAAAAGGGATGCGCACCTGTCCGCCATGCGAATGTCCCGCCAGCATCAAATCAAATTTTTGACCCGCCAATCGCTTGACCCACGCGGGATAGTGCATCAACAGAATATTTTTCATTCCGGGATCGGCGGAAGGCAACGGATGTCCGGCGCCAAGACGGGCCATGCCCACGAGATTGATCTTTCCGCCCGCAATCACCTGCTGTTGGTCAACCAACCAGGCTCCACCGGTCGCGGCAAAACATTTAATGATGTCGTTGAACGGCACGCGGCTCCAATAATCGTGGTTTCCCGGAACGCCATACATGGGCGATTTGACGCCGGATAAAATTTCGAGGGCTTCCGGCAGGAACTTTCCCTCTTCCATGATGTCGCCGGTGAAACACACAAAATCCGGCGACAACGAATTGATCATGTCCACGACGGATTGTGTATGTGCGCGGTCGCCTTTGTGATGCAAATCACTGAAATGAACGAAGCGATGAGTTGGCTTGTCCTGACTCAACCGGAGCCGCCGAATTTTCACCCATTGCGGCTCGATCCACCCGGCATCAGCCACCACCGCGCACGGAGTCAAAAGCAATGTGGCCAGAATAAACTGGCGGCGGCTGATTTTGCTAAATTTCATTGGCAACTCCAAAACCACCCTAAAACCGAAGTCCAGCATGCTGCAAGAATTGCGTCCGGCGTCCTTCAGCGCTAGTTTGATGCCGTGCCCGCTGATTCCGTTCAATCAAAGCCTGCGCCATTATGGTTGCTCGTGCGTGTCAACGCGCTGCAAAGCTGGCGGCGGCTCTTGTCCGTGCGCGATCAATCGCGGTTGCTTACCGGCATCATCGGGTTGTTCATGGCCGGTTATCTCGTCGCGTCATTCGGGCTGTTCTATCACGGGCTGAAATTTATAGCGAAATTTCCGGGCTTGGGCGCGGTGCTTACGGAGCGGCTGATGTATGTGTTGTTCGCATTTTTGTTCGCGCTGCTGCTGTTGAGCAACCTCATCATCGGCTACACAAATTTGTTCCGCAATCGGGAGACGGCGTTTCTGCTGACGCTGCCGGTTCCGACCCAGACCATTTTCCGCTGGAAATTCATCGAATCCACAGTGCTGGCGTCGTGGGCGTTTGTTTTTTTGATTGCGCCGTTGCTCGCAGCGTTTGGTTTGTTGCGCGGAGTGCCCTGGCATTTCTATCCGGTGACGCTGGTGCTCATCGCGCTGTTTATTGTGCTTCCGGGTGTGCTGGGCGCGGTTCTGGCAGTTTGGGTGGGGAGATTTTTGGACCGGCGCAGTTTTCAAATCGCCATGATCGGAACGGCCATCGTTTTGCTGGCGGTGGCGGCGTTTTGGTGGAAGGCCCAGCCGGTTGACGATGAGTTGCTCGACAAGCGCACCCTCGAAGCGCTCGATCAACTGCTCGCCAAGACGCGATTCACCATGTTCCCGTTTCTGCCGAGCTACTGGTTGTCATCGTCGGTGTTGCAATGGGCCGAGGGCGTCCTGCGCGGCGCGGCATTTTTCACGCTGGTGCTGTTAAGCTACACGCTGTTTTTCGGCGGGATTGCGTTCACGCAGTTTGGCAACGTGTTTTACCGCACGGCATCGGCGGTGCAAAGCCGCGCGGGCGGCAGGCGGATTTGGTTTCGCTCCGGTCAGAATCGCCGGCACTCCACCGGCCTGCTCGAAAAAATCGCCGCGAAATTATTCTGGCTCGACCGCGACACGCGCGCGCTGGCCGTCAAAGACCTGCGGATGTTCTGGCGCGACACCACGCAATGGGGCCAGTCGGTGATGCTGTTCGGCCTGCTGGGCGTTTATGTCATCAACCTGCGCAACTTCACGCACCAGTTGAGCAGCCCGTTTTGGGTCAACCTGGTCGCATTCCTGAATCTCGGCGTCTGCTCGCTGAATCTCGCCTCGGTGACGACGCGGTTTGTGTTCCCGCAATTTTCGCTCGAAGGCCGGCGGCTGTGGATCATCGGCATGGCGCCGATGGGCATGGCACGCGTGGTCAAAACCAAGTTCTGGCTGGCCAGCATCTCGTCGCTGTTTGTCACGTCCGGCCTCATCATGCTGTCCTGTTATCTGCTCAAGATGAGTTGGGACCGCGTGCTGTTTTTTGGCGCGGTGATTACCGTGATGACCTTCGCACTCAATGGTCTCGCCATCGGACTGGGTGTCCTTTATCCCAACCTGAAGGAGGCCAACCTGAACAAAATCGTCAGCGGTTTTGGGGGCACGCTCTGCTTTGTGCTGAGTTCGTTTTACATCCTGGCATCCGTGTTGTTGCTGGTGTTTGGCGCGGCCGGCCTGCACTCGCGCGAAAGCTGGGCGGCGGAAGGCATTATCGGCTTTGTGCTGCTGTCCGTTTGCATCGGCTGGCTGCCCCTGAGATTTGGGTTGCAACAATCGAAAAATTTCGAGGCGTGAAAATGCGGCCGTCGCCGCCGGCAGGTCGCACCCCGTATTTCAAGAACGCGACTTGAAGGTCGGAGTTGTGCGTTGCGGCTGCAAAAATTTGTCCAGCGCTTCAAACAACAACGGCGCACTGGCCAGATGCACCACCCGGCCATCCCGCGCCACCCAACCAAAGCCCTCACCGTAAGCCGGACCGTTCGCAATGCACAAATCGGTTGAACACCCGGTGATTTGCTCTTTGGCGGCGCTGATGGCGTCGGCACGCCCGCCGTCCGCCTCGAATTTCCATCCCACGATTCGCGTTCGCGGAAACCAGCCGCGCAGCTCGGCAATGATTTTTGGCGTCGCCACCAGCTCGACGAGCAACTTGCTTTGCCGGGTGGGAATTTTATTGACCGCCTTGATTTCGGCGAGTTTGCCGGATTCGTTGGGCGTGAAAATTCTTCCGAACGCGAAATCGCCGACCGCCGCCGCGTGAAAAATCGCGTCCACTTTTTTGGATGACACCGCTTTCAGCTTTTCGCGCAGGTCGGCCGTCGTGGTGAAAGTCTCCACTCGTTGCGCGCGCCGTTCGCCGCCATGCGTGGCCATGGTGCCGATGAGCAGGATCACCTTGTGACCGCGCGCCGCGAGAAAATTGGCCAGCTCCGTGCCGAGGCGGCCGGTCGAGAAATTCGTGAGCCGCCGCACGTCGTCCAGCGGTTCGTAAGTCGGTCCGGCGGTGACAATGCAGTTCATGCCGCGAGGATACGGAGGACGGCGGGTGGTGGCGAGCATGATTCACGCCCGTTGATCCTGTAGGAGACGACGTGGGGAGTCTCAAACATCCCGACAAATAAGTGATTCATTTTTATGGTTGGAGACTCGTCACCTCGTCTCCTACGGCAGAAAAATCACGTTGGGATTGAGCCGGGCGTAGCGACGGCTCGGCAGAGCGTCGCAAATAAACGGGAGTTTTTCAGATAGCGGCTTTCTCCCGAAAGCCGCTACGCTGCACGAAACTATTTCACCTTTTCGACAACGAGCATCGGAATGGGTTGATTGGTGGGAATCAATTCTAACCCAACTTGATTGAGAGCCTGTTTCAACTTTTCTGAATCACGGCTCATAACATCCCAATCGAGAACAAAATCGTAACCGCTGTCATTTGTCATGCCTGTTTGATCAACGACAGGAATTTGAAAACATCCTTCCAGCCAATTTGCCAGCCCGCTGGTAGGCTGGCCACCCCAATGAAATTGGTTTCCTTCAGACCACTCTCCTGCTTTTCCGTATGGAAACTTGTTCGGTCTCGGTATGAGTTTTAACGCGCTTGCGTCTTTCACCTTGAGAACGAGCACATCTTTTGGTTGCGATTCAAATCGTCCGACGATACCAAACTGTTTTTTTATTTCTTGTTGCAGAGCTTTCCCAGAACCCTCCCGCAAGTTTGCGATATAGTCATATTTCCCCTCCGGCAGTTTGGCGGAAATAATTGTGCGAAGATCATCCACATGACCGTAAGCGGTCTGAATGAGTGCTTTCATCGACATAGAAATTCCCAGCGCTCGTTCATCTGCACCGACTCCACCTCCATGCGAATTGGGAAATCTGGTCAGCACGATCTTAACTTGTTGAGGCGTATCGTTGAGCACGCCGAAAAGTCTGTCCATAGTCGCTTGCGTAGAAGAAGCATCGGGATTCACTTCCCACACGTAAGCCGTTACACCAACGGCAACCAGTATGCTTGTGCCGATTAAAGCTGCCGTTTTAACTTTCGCCCAAGCCATCAAATTCATTGCTCCTTTGACAAGAATTAAGGTTGAACCGCCAACCGCCGCACCTTTCGCTGCCACTGCTGTGGCGGTCACCGCCAAACCCGCCGGGGCGGCCTGCACCGAGTTCGCCGCCACCGCTCCAGCGATGACCGTGGCCGTCAGCGTCACGCCGCGTTTCACAAAAATGGCGCGCAGTTTTTCCAGCGCCCGCGCCACGCGTTTCTGCGCCGCCGCTTCCTCCATCCGCAAGACCCCGGCGATTTCGCGGGCGGTTTTTCCCTCAAAGAACCGCAGCACCAGCGCGGTGCGGTCGGTTTCGCCCAGTTCGGCCAGGGCGTCATCGAGCAGCGGCGCGAGTTGCGCCCAGGCGTCGGCGTCCGGCTGGTTCAAGATGGATTGCATGTGCGCCTCCTGTTCGCGGGCCTGGCGTCGGCGTCTGGCTCTGAGCGCATCCGCCGCCGCGTAGCGCGTGGTGCGATACAACCACGCGGAGAGCACGGTCTTCGGCCCGAGCGTCGCGGCTTTGCGCGCAAGGATGATGAACACGGCCTGGGTGATTTCCTCCGCCAGATGCGCGTCGCCCACCTGCCGCAGCGCCGCCGAGTGGACGAGGCCGATGTGCCGTTCCACGAGCGCGGCAAACGCCGGCTCGGATTGATTGGCGGCGAACCCCGCACCAACGTCATGTCATCGCTCATCATCCATATATGGCCGCAGAACGCGGATTCGGACAATTTATTTCAGCCACCACGCGAGCAGCGGCGCGACGGCGAGTGCCGGCAGAAAATTTGCCAGTTCGACCCGGCGGACCTCAAAAATCATCAACGCAATGGCGCACGCGATCAGGCCGGCGACGGCATTGACCGGATCAACCAACCCGTGCGCTGCGAGAAACGGTTTCGCGTAAAACTGGCAGGCGGACGTGATGGCGCTGAGAAAAATGAAGGCCGGAAACGCCGACAGGGCGGACGGCCAGCCGAATAGTTTCACGAAACCGGTCATGGCCAGACCGTCCATCACAGCTTTGACCGCCAGCAGCCAGAAGTAGCCGAACGGACTTTCCGTCGGTGGCAAGCCATCGGTTACGGCTCCCAGCAAACCCAGCGGCGCGGCGCAAAATAAAATTGTGCAGGCGATGAAGCCGCCGCCGATTTTGCGCGGCGCGTCCGTTTGTGCCGACGCGATCAAACCGCCCGCGTAACGGCCAAGCCGATTCGATAATTTTTGCAGATGCAGCAGTTTGCCAATCCAAAAACCCAAGGTTACGGCGAGCGCGGCGATGAACATTTGCTTCAACCCGGATAAAAAAATTCCGTGGATACTCAACCAAACGAGCCGCAGGCCAAAAAAAACGGTGAATGCGCCGAGGGCCGAACGAAAGAAAATCTGCGTGCGTAAGGACAGCGGTTGGAGCATCGCCAACCCCAACAATCCGCCGATCAAAATGCCCATTGCGTTGAGAAATGCGCCGGTCACACGCTGACTCAACGCGGGGCGCGGCCAAAGTGCAAGCCGGAAAATCTTTGCCGGGACGGTCCCGGGGCGGTGGCTCAAACGGGGACCGCCGAAGGAACATCATTTAGGCACGAATCGAATGGCATAAAATGCCACCTGGTTTTCCCGGTCCAAGTAGGCATGGGTCCATATTTTTCGGGAATCATCCGTTGGCTGGAGATAATTCAAAATTTGCGTGGCAAAAGGGAAAAGAGCATACTCCGGCGGATGGATGAGGTATATGGTATCGGGAGACAAGGTGAACTCCAGTTTTTCGTTGGGCGCCAGATCCCAGAAAGGCTCCGACAAGCGCGGGCCGTCGGTTAGAAACAGGAGTTGTTCGTTAAAACCCCAGTCGAGGCTGACGACGGTCAGATCGGTGCGTCCTTTGACATCATTACAGAACTCGTCCAGCGCCTTCGACCACCAGCCACGGCCGCCGGTTTCCTGGATCAAGCGCCCCGTTCTTTGGATGGCGAACAGATGGCCCGCGATCAGCATCAAACCGGTTCCGACAACGAGAATGCGTCGGATCGAACCGTCCGTCGTTGTCGCCGGCTTTCCCGGCCAGAGCCGAACCAGCGCGGCAGTGATGATCAACTGTGGAAAAGGATAAACCAGCATGGCGTGATGAATGCGGTTTGCGCCCGGCAGCAACAGGAACCCCACGGTCTCAAAAAGGGCGCTTAGCAACAACCAGGCCAGAAGCCGGCACCGTGAATCGGTCCGGAAATGCCTTGTCACCTCCACAACCAGGAACACTGACGCCAGCAGGAAGACAAGACCGAACGGCCCCCATACCGCGGATGAGACTTCAAATATTTTTTCGAAGCGCCCGCCCACGTCCATGAGACGCCAAAAGTACGAGCCGTCATACATGGCCAGGGCAATCCTGGCTTTTTCCGCCAGCCCGGTGTCCCCGCGGGTGTCTCTCGCCTGCTGTAGAATCAGGCCGCCCGCCAGTGCCATCATGGGAACTGCGACCAGCAGGAAACCCGAGCCGCCCAGAGCAAACCTGCCGGGGGCCGCCTTGATGGCTGAAACCACTTCCTTCCGGTGAGTGAACAGCAACGCCAGGCCACAGCCCAAAAGGATTACGATAAAATCAACCTTGTTAAAAAAGCCCAGCCCGAAAAAAAACGTTGCGAGAAAGAGCTGATGCCATTTTCGCCTTCGCCACCAAAGAAGCAGCAAACCGAACCCGGCAAAGCGACAGAGAAAACTCAGCGCCACCGAACCCCAATCGTGCACCGTCATGAAAAAATAGGAAGGGTCCAGCCCCAGCAATGGTCCGGCGATCAATGCCGCCGGCAGCCCCAACAGCCTCCGGATCCACAGCATGAAAAGGAACAGGCCGATCAAACCCCAGCCCAAGGTCGTGAGTCGCAGTACCGGGACACTGGGACCGAACACCGCAAAAACCGGGATGAGCAGCCAGCTTTTCAGGGCGCCAAGATAGCTTTGGACAAAAACCGGGAAAGGGCGGCCCAACCAATTAACGTCCATGATGCCGGGCATATGGTCGCCGTGGGACCTTCCGTTCAGAAAGTCCTTGGCCTGCCCGGCGAAAACCGCTTCGTCATAGTATAGTCCCGGAACGGACAATTCCCGGGTCGCAAAACTGGACACCACCAACGCAACGACCAGCCAGACCGCAAACAGCGCCAGCAACTCCCGCACGGCTGGTTTTGAGGGGGTTGGCGGGTTGAAGGGATTGGCAGGCGAACGGGTGCGGCGCACGACTCGTTATTCTCAAAACCCCTTTCGCGAGTCCAGTTGAAACTGAAACCGTCCCTCCTTGACTGCAGCCTGTCGGCGTTTCTGCTTGCCCGGAGAGAATCTTTACTGCTAAGAGCCGTCCCACATTTAACATGACGCCCCACACCTGTCCGCCGGCCACGGCCCAAGCCCCCGGGGCCAAGCCTCCGCGTAATCCGTGGGTTTGGATTCCCACCGTTTATTTTGCCGAGGGGATGCCCAATGCGCTCGTGGCAACGGTGTCGGTAATGCTTTACAACGACCTCGGCGTGTCGAACGCGGCGGCGGCATTTTTCACCAGCCTGCTTTACTTGCCGTGGGTCATCAAACCGCTGTGGAGTCCGGTCGTGGACCTGCTCAAAACGCGGCGGCTGTGGATTTGGACGATGCAACTGCTCCTCGGCGCGGGGTTGGCAGGGGTGGCGCTGATGATTCCCGCGCCCCATTTCATTCAATGGACGATTGTCTTTTTTGGGCTGCTGGCATTCAGCTCCGCGACGCACGACATTGCGGCAGACGGCTTTTACATGCTGGCGGCGACGGAACGCGAGCAATCGTTCTTCATCGGCTTTCGCAGCGTGTTTTTCAACGCGGGCAAAATTTTCGCGCAAGGCGCACTGGTGTATCTCGCGGGCAAACTCGCAAAATACACCGGCAATCCTACGTTTGCTTGGTCAACCGCATTTGCCCTTGCCGCCGGAATCTTTTTTGGCCTGGGTGCGTATCATCGTTTCATTTTGCCAAGACCGCCAGTGGACCAACCCCAAAACGTCGGTTTGTCAGAAAATTTCACCGCCGAATTTTTCAAAACGTTTGAAACATTTTTTCAAAAGCCGAAAATCATCGTGCTTCTGCTTTTTCTGCTGCTTTACCGGCTCGGCGAGGCGCAACTAGTGAAAATCATCCCGATTTTTCTGCACGCGCCGCCGGCAAAGGGCGGGCTGGGACTGGCCCTCGAGAAAATCAGCCTGATTTACGGCACGGCCGGTGTCGTGGCGTTCATGGCCGGCGCGTTGCTTGGCGGCTTTGTCGTGTCACGCCACGGATTGAAATTCTGGCTGTGGCCGATGTTGCTGGCGATTCATCTGCCGGACGCGGTGTTCATCTGGCTGGCTTACGCGCAACCGGACAATTTTTGGGCGATTGGCACGGGCGTCGCCGTGGAGCAATTCGGCTACGGCTTTGGTTTCACGGCCTTCATGCTTTACATGATTTACATCGCGCGCGGCGAACACCAAACCGCGCACTATGCGATCTGCACCGGTTTCATGGCCCTGGGCATGATGCTGCCGGGCATGTGGAGCGGCTGGCTGCAGGAACACATCGGTTATCCGCATTTTTTCGTGTGGGTGCTGCTGGCAACCATTCCGAGTTTCCTGGTTGCGCGGCGGGTTCCCTTGGATTCTAATTTCGGAAAGAAAACTGATTGAACCATGGCTTTGGATTTTCGCTCCGCTAATTGGTTAAAAGCCTGGAAATGGCTGCTTCCATCGAGTGCGTTCATTTATCTGTTTTCACTGTTTTTCCCCTGGATATCAGGTCCGCCGCTCCAGATCGACGATTCATGGGAATTGGCTTTGCACGCGGCCTTTGAACATCATTTACAATTTGGCCGGGACCTGGTCTTTACCTTCGGTCCTTGGGGGTTTTTGTATCGCGGATACTACCCGCCAACGTTTCCCATCGCGGTAATGGTGTGGACCGTGCTTGCGTTTGTATTTTGGTGGGCGGGATGGCGGGTGGCTTGTCACTTCTCAGCCAACAAACTCCTCGCCTGGTTCTGGTTCGTCAGCTTCGCTGGAATAGCGGGCATGCATGTCAATCAGTATTTCGACGTTCGGATGGTTGGCTGGATCCTGTTGTTGTTGTTTCTGTATTTCTTTGTGGAGGATCGCCCCATCAGCGCCCGGCAGGTTTTGCTGGTCGTTTCATCGGGAATGCTGGTTTTGGCCAAGTTCACCGGTTTGATCGGCATGACTGCCGTTGTCGTTGTTATTGCCGCGGACAATGTTTTTCGAAGACGGCGGTTTCCCTGGATCGTGCTTCTCTTTGCTGCCAGCATTCTGTTTTTCTGGATTGTCGCCGGGCAAAGCCCGTCTCTGTTTTGGCCGTTTCTCCGCTATTCGTTGATGCTCACGAGCAGTTACACCGAAGCGATGATGTGTAAGACCGCGGGAGAAATTGAAAATCCGGGATGGTTGCTGCTGGCAGCCATGACGCTCATCGCAGTGACAGGTTATGCGGCCTGGGTGCGGCGCCGATTTTTCGGGATTTTTCCTGTAATTGGTCTCGGGGCAATCCTGTTCCTCAACTTCAAACACGTCCATGTACGGTACGATCAAGTCCATAAAGTCACCGGCGCGCTGGAGCTTTTGCTCGTCACCCTGGCGTGTCTGGCGGTGACCTGGCCGGTCTGGCGAAAAAACAGGTGGTGGGTTTGGCCGGCCTACTTTCTCGCACTGGGTGGCATGGGTTTGTTTTGTTCGTCCATGTTCAACCGTGGCTACCGGGACCCCCCCCGGCCGGAAGAACGGCTGTGGGTGGATTTTGCCCGGACGTTGAACATCAAAAACATTCTGGCCCCGGCAAAATTGCTTCGCCATCCAGCCCTTTTGCGAAAAATCTACGAGAAAAATCTCGCCGAAGTTCGAATAAAATTTCCACTGCCGCCGATTGAGGGGGGGGTGGATGTCTATCCGTGGAACCAAGCCGTGCTTTTTGCGCATGACTTGCAGTATGATCCGCGGCCGGTCATCCAAAGTTATTCCGTCTACGCCCCGGAACTGGCGGAGTTGAATGCCGCCCACTTGCGGAGCGCTCATGCCCCGGACAACATATTGTTCGACATCAATCCGTTAAATAACAACTTTCCCTCTCTGGAGGATGGCCTTTCGTGGCCGGAATTGTTGACCCAATACGATGTCAAGGATGTTACAGACCAATTTGTAATCTTAAAACACTCCTCCCGACCGAGGGAATATCATTTAACGTCCCTTGCCGATGGGCCGGTTCGTTTGGGCGAGTTGGTGACGGTTGTCACAAACAACGGCCCTCTTTGGGCCGAGCTGGAGATCAATCAAACATTTTTGGGGGCCGTGGTTGCAACTCTTTACAAACCGCCGGTCTTGAAGCTGGCGGTTTCCCTGCAGGATGGCCGCCGGTTTATTTTTAAAATAGTCCCCGGCATGGCGCGAAGTGGATTCTTGTTGTCGCCGCTGATCCGAGACAAGGCGTCTTTCGTCTTGCTGAACTCCCCGGACGGATGGCGCAATTTGACGGGTTTGCAGATCGAATTCATGACCATTTTTGCCGCCACCCGATCCGGCTCAACCCCCTGCTATCAATCGCCTCTACGGCTCCGCCTCTACCGGCTGGATATGCCTGACAGGATTTGAGCGGATTCCACCCGACGCGGAGTTTGGGAAAAGGAATTGAACAACGAAGAAACAAAGGCACAAAGCTCCAGGGAATTAAAACTTCGTTTTTTGTTGCTGTGTTGTTCAAAACATCCCGCCGAAAAGAATTGCTTTGAACGCACCGGCCTTTCCAAAATCCAAGTTCATAATGAAATCAACCTGTTTCAACTGTTCCTGCCGGACGCTCATCCTGGCGTTGCTGTCGGGCGCGGCGCTGTTTGGATTTTCACCGGGCGCCCGCGCGGAATTGTCGTTCGTCTTCACCAACTCCAGGCCCGCCGCCATGCCGCGCCGCCCGAGCATCATTTTGATTGTGGCCGACGGCCTTGGCTACGGCGATTTGAGTTGTTACGGCCAGACAAAATTTCAGACGCCGAATCTCGACAGGCTCGCCGGCGGGGGCATTCGCTTCACGAGTTACTATGCGGGCGACGCGGTGAGTTCACCGTCACGCGCGGCATTAATGCTGGGCAAGGATTCGGGCCACTTGAAACAGCGCGCCGACGTGGACGTGTCGCTGACGGCGGACGACATCACCGTCGCGCAAGTGCTCAAGCAATCCGGCTATCATACGGGTTTGATTGGCGAATGGGATTTGGGTGGTGACGGCACGAGTGGCGCGCCATGGAACAAGGGTTTTGATGAATTCGCCGGTTATTTTGACGCCGGCGAGTCGGAAAATTATTACGCCGACTATATCTGGCGGCATGATCCCACGACCGGTTTTCACGGCAGGGAAATGCTGTATCCGAACACCGGCGGAAAAAAAGGCCAATACATTCCCGACATATTCACGACGGCAGCGATAAACTTCGTCAAAAACAACCAACCGGACCGATTCAACCACTACCGGCCATTTTTCCTGCTGGTGAATTACACGACACTGCGTGCGAACACCGCCGAAAAGGCGCGCACCGGCAATGGAATGCAAGTGCCGACCGATGCGCCGTTCTCCGGCGAATCGTGGCCGCAGCCGGAAAAAAACAAAGCCGCCATGATTGCGCGGCTCGACGGTTACATCGGGCAACTGCTCGAACAATTGCAAAAGCTCGGCATGACAAACAACACGGTGATTTTTTTCACCAGCGATACCGGGCCGCAAATGAACGGTGGCATTGACCCGAAATTTTTCCGGAGCGCCGGGCCGTTTCGCGGCGTCCGCGGCGATCTTTACGAAGGCGGCCTGCGGGTGCCAATGATTGCGCATTGGCCGGGTAAAATTCCCGCCGGCCAGGTCAGTGATTTTCCCTGCGCGGCGTGGGATTTTCTGCCGACGGCGACGGACATCGCCTTGATCCAATCGCCGACGAACATTGACGGCATTTCCATGTTGACGACGCTGTTTAACCAAATCCAAACCAACCGGCATGAGTCGTTTCATTGGAAGCTCCAAAGTCGCGATGAGGCCCAGGCCGTTCGCATGGGAGATTGGAAGGTTATGCGTTCAAAAGCCGATGCGCCGCTGGAACTTTACAATCTCAAAACTGATCCGGGCGAAACCAACAACGTCGCAGGTAAAAATCCTGATGTAATCAAAAAGATCGAGCGTCTTTTGAAAGCCAATTAACGCGCCCATCGTTGGAGTTCACGCTTCAGGTGTTCCATCCAGGCAATCCCGCCGCGCGGGATTGAACTCCAATCGCGATGCCCTTAATGCACCGTGCTGCCCGGCAAAGGGGCGTTAAGATCGCGTTCCTGTTTTTCCCGATGGACGGCAAAGCTCATCCACACAATCGCCAGCGCTACGCCCAGCAAAAACGCCGCCAGCACAAACCACGGCCAGTGATAGCGTGGTGGATTTTCGTTTTGTCCGTTCATGCGAATGATTGTAGCGGCGGCCGGCGGCCACCGCAAATCAAGGCGGAGCCGGTTCTTTCCGTCCGGTGTCCCGTCCCGCCCGGCGGGACGGTCTGACCAGCCTTGTTTTCCTTGCCGCGTAAACGCAGAACTCCAAACGGCTCGACCCGCACGAATTTTGCGATACATTGACCATCATCGCGCCCATGCACGAAGCCGAATCGCCAGAAGATCTGCCGTCGCCACCAGTGAAAACCGGTGACAAGCATCCGTATGCCATTTTCCGGAACCGGGATTTCAAACTTTATCTTATTGGCCGCCTCGTCGCGGTGCTCGGCCAGCAGATGTTCACCATGGCCCTCGGCTGGGAAATTTATGAGCGGACTTGCCAGACTCCCTATTCCGCCCTGGCGCTGGGCCTCGTGGGGCTGACACTGATGGTCCCGATGTTTTTGTTCACGTTGCCGGCCGGGCACATCGCAGACAACTACAACCGCAAACGAATCATCGTGCTGATGACAGCGGTCATGGCGGCGGCGAGTTTCGGGATAGCCGCGATTTCGGCGCTCCAGGCGCCGATTTACTGGATTTACGTCTGCCTGTTCATCAGCGGCACGGCGCGCACGTTTTCGTGGGCGGCCAACGCCGCCTTTTTGCCGGCGCTGGTGGATCGGAAGGATTTCCCGCGGGCGGTGAACTGGAATGCCGCCATGTTTCAACTGTCCTGCATCGTCGGGCCGGCGACGGCCGGCGCCATCATCGCCGCGATGTCCCGGCATACGGCTTCTCCCGCCGCGCTGGTCTATGTGTTCAATGCGCTGGCGTCGCTGGTTTTTTGTGTCCTCATCGGCATGGTGCGCCGGGAACACACTGTCACCGTCAAGGAACCCATGACCCT
>JBEKZC010000051.1:0-26484 GCA_049510295.1 Verrucomicrobiota bacterium
CTCTCCGACAGCAGAAAGGATTTTCCACGGCATTCAAACCGTAGAGCAGCCTCGAACCAAAATGAAAACTGTCAACCATGTCTATGCCCTCATGTGTCAACGATGTCTATGCCCCGTGCCGTGGCGCGTTTTCTCAAATCTCCCCATGAACCTCCTAGGAGCGCTGGCGTCCCGCCGACCAGTCGGAAGCCGAAAACCGAACTCGCCGGCGAGACGCCAGCGCTCCCAGGAACTGTGCCCCGGTTCAGGGGTTCAAAGTGCGAATTCGTTCGGGGAATTCTCACCTGTCCCTCTCCCCGCTCTGCGGAGCGAGGGAATCAATCTTTTCAATCTCTCGCTTGATTTGGCCACAGGCCGAACGCTACACCGCAAATCAGAAACTTGTTTGACAAAACACGCGCGGAAGTTCATTCGATTGCATACGCTGCGTTTGAAGGGCGCGGCAAAGTCAGAAAGGCGTTTATGCTCAAACTTAAACTCATGGTTGTGTCTGTGGCGGGCTGGTTGCTTTTGTCAGGTGGTGCTGCGCCTGCCCAGGAGACCAATGCTTCCGCCCCGGCTATAGACGTTTACGACGGTTTTGAAACGACCAGCTTGAGCAAGGTTTGGGACACCAGCCGATTCGTTCCGGGCGCGGTGGAGATGCAGACGAACATTTTTCGGGCCGGCCACGGGGCGGCAAAAATAACCCTTCACGCCCGTGATACATTTGAAGCGGGAATCAACGGCAGCCGGGACAGCGAGCGGGACGAATTGATGGAAGCCAAAAAGCTGACCTCGAAGGAAAACACAGCTTACGAATATTCCTTCAGCATGTTCATCCCGACAAATTTTCCCATCGTGCCGACGCGGCTGGTCATCGCGCAATGGAAACAGAACTGCGGCGGCAACGACAATTGTTCGGACGACAGCCCCGTGGTGGCCATCCGCTACGTTTCCGGTGTGCTTAAAATCACGCATCAGATCGGTCGCCACCAAACGACGCTTTTTGAAACGAAGGATGAAGCGCGGGGCCAATGGCTCGATTTCAAAATTCAAACCCGTTTCTCGACCAACGAAACCGGGCGTGTCAAGGCGTGGCTCAACGGCAAACAGGTGGTTGATTATACGGGTGTGAACGCTTATCCCGAAAACGAGCAGACCGGCTACACCCATCCCAGCCGGTTTTATTTCAAGATGGGATTATATCGCGACTTGATGGCCGAGCCGATGACGATCTACATTGACGAATACCGGAAAAAGGAGTTGCCCGAAGGTTCTTTTTGATCCGCGTGACAGTGTTCAAATCTCCGCCCTCGCCTACCGCCCCGCACCGTGAGGAGCGGAATCTTTGGCGCCATTTCCCGGCGCATGATCCGTTTGCACGGTGCGGGGTTGGGTTTGGCAGAACTCAGTTCGTGGCCGGGTTGATTTCCACGTAGTCGATCGGCGCATTCTCGCCGCCGTCGGCGACGGCTTCGATGCGAATTTCGTCGCCGGGACGCAAAGCCACGCCGCGCACGGTATGCCGCGTGGAGGTGTGGCCGTTGGGGAGGGACGGAACATTGCGGGAAGGCAGCAGGTCGTCCGCCAGCCAGTGGTCCACCGGTTGTTTGCCGACAACGAGGGTGAACTGCGATATCCCGTTCGTTTGGTCGAAATATTGAACAGCGAGATCATACCAGCCGGGCCTGCCATGGTAGATGAAACTGACCGAGCCATGCCGGTCGGGACTGGTGCACTGAACCGCTTTGCCGCCAGAGGCCGTTTCCCACGGTTTTACATCGAAAACTTCGTACCCGGTCAGGTTCATGGATTCGGCCTCGACCCGGTTCGGATAGTGTCCGGCGCGGTCGAGCTGGTCGGGGATGCCGGACATTTTAAGAAACCACTGGCAAACGGCATCGCGCCAGACGATGGCGTGACCCGCCTGATATTCGAGCCGGGCGAGGACCTCGTTGTAACGCAGTTCGTCAATTTTGCCCTTGAGCGATTTCCATTGGTCCACCAGTTTTTGCGCCTGCTCCGCGCCTTCATAATGCGTGTCGTAAATGTGCTGGATCACCGTCTTGCCCGAGTGCAGAACGTAATCGTACGGCACGTGATGGAAGAACAGAAGCAATTTGTCCGGACAGGTCACCAAGGATTCATACATGTCCGACACCGGCGAATGATATTGGGCGGTGTAGCCGGTGCCGGTGGCCACGGTGCGGTCCATGCCGATGCCGTGCTCGTCACCGCGATGCCATTGTCCCCAGCCGTTGCGTTCGGAGGATTCGATGCCCGGGCCGTAATGGACCTCGATGATGTCCGTCAGTCCGCCCACCCCGAGCGGGCCGGTGTAATTTTCGTACATGGGCCACGAGTTCAATTGCATGTCGGAAATGGTTTTGACGACCTGGCGGTCGTGGCCGAACGTCAGCCTGGTCCATTCCTCCACAATTTGCCGGCTGCTCAAATCGGGGTTCCAGGCAAGCCGGGCAAAGCCATAGAGATTGGCCATGGCCAGAGGATGGCCGAGCCAGTTCGTGTCCAGACCCACATTGGCGCCGCCGATGAAACCGCCGGTCGGCCGGTTGAAGACTTTTCCGGCGACCAGCGCCTTGACCGGCGTGTTGGAACCTTTGGCGTGCATATCGAAATCGAGCGTTTCCTTCCACATCGGCACCTCAAAACACAGGTGTCGTTGCTGGCCGAGATATTCCTGCGTGATCTGCAGTTCGATCGCCATGGCGGTTTTTTCCAGTCCGCCGAACAACGGCGACGCCGGCTCGCGCACCTGAAAATCAATCGGCCCGTTTTTGATTTGAACGATGGCGTTGTCCTCAAATTTCCCGTCCAGCTTGTGGAAATTGTCGTAGGCGGCCCTGGCGCGGTCGTTCTTCAAATTGCGCCAGTTCGCGTGATGGTCATAAACGAAGCCGCGATAGAAAACTATTCCGCCGTGCGCCTTCAGCGGGCGGGCCACCACATTGGCCGCGTCCGCGTGGCTGCGACCGTATGCCGACGGGCCAAGTTCGCCCTCCGAATCTGCCTTCATGATGAATCCGCCGAAGTCGGGAATGGCCGCGTAAATTTCATCCACCTTCTTCTGCCAGAAGTCAATGACGCGCGGATCGAGCGGATCAAACGTGTCCAGGCCGCCGATGGTTTTCGGGCTGCCGAAATTAACGGAGACAAAGAGTTTCACGCCATACGGACGAAAGGCTTCCGCCACACGCGCGAGTTCCGGCACATAATCCGTCCCGATGACCCGCGGGTCCGCGTTGACGTTGTTGATGGAACAGCCGTTGATGCCGGTCGAGGCGAGGAGGCGCGCATAATCGCGGACGCGGGTCAGGTCTTTGACAATGTGGTCGTCCGCCCAAAAAATCGAACGTCCGGCGTAACCGCGCTCGACGGCGCCGTTGGGACTGTCCCATTGATTGATGGCGCGGATGGGCGCGTAAGGGTTTTCCTTTTCATCGAGCCTGGCAATGGATTCGTGCAGCGCGATTTTGCGCAGCAAGGCGAAGGTGCCGTAGAGCACGCCGCGTTCGTTCGGCCCGGTGATGACCAGATATTCATGGCCGCCGGCGGCCATGGCCCGCAAATAAAATCCGTCTTCGATGACATTCGTCGGGGCGGTGAATGCCGGCAGGACCTTTTTGACGGCGTCAAAGGTGCCGATGATGATGGTGTTTTCCCCCGGCAACTTGTTTTCGATCCTCAACGTTCGGCCCAGCATGCCGCGCACACCGCGTATCAATTCGGTTTGTGCCGTTTTAACAACGGCGGAATCGTCCAGCGTGACGACCACCGCGGGCAACGAATCATACCTGTGCGCCACATGCGGATCATCAATCTGCTCGCAGCGCAGCCAGGCGTCGTAACCGGTTTCAGCCGGCAAATTCAGGACGGGTGCGAACAGGGCGGCAATCAGCGAGACGGCAAGAATCCGGGGTTTCATGCCGGTTCATATACCGTTTGAAGAAATAAACTTCAAGCCGGGTTGTCGCGCACCTGTGTTCAACTCCGAAAGCTTTCGTGAGTGAAATTCCCCGCCACCGCCCGATGCCCAACTCTGCTAACCCAAGCGAACAACTCATCGCCGCTGCGCGCAGGCTCCCGGCCCAGGTTGACTGCCTGAAGTTCAAGCCGCCCGTCACGCATGTCTATAATCCGCTGACTTGCGCGTGGAAGGCCATGTGGGCCCGGAATTTATCGAACTTAGCGGAACTGCTGGAAGCCGCGAAGGCACACGATACGAATTTTGTGTATTACTCCGGGGAAGTCGCGGGTCCTGACTGGTCGCCATTCGTGAAACCGCATCCATAGCGTTACGGGCCGGCACCCCAATCAACGGTTGAAATTCTACTCGGCGGATTCTCATCAAGCAAAGAGCAGCCAATGTCTTGTGCTATTCACTCCACCATCACGCTTTTGGCCAGATTTCGAGGCTTGTCCACGTCGCCCGGATCATTCAGCACGGGCAATCCCGTCTCGCGCGGCGTCCGTCATCCAGACGAATTTGCATCAGCCGCAATTCCGTTCGCAGGCTCCAACCGGTGTGCGTCCAAAACCTCATGCCTGCCGCATTGTTGGCGAAGATAAAGATATTGCATTTTTGAATGCCGGCCTTGCGGAGTTTTGCCAGACAAGTGTTCGCAAGCTGCCGGCCGATACCGCGACGCCGGTGGCGTTTTGACACCGCCAGGTGATGCAGATAGCCACGCCGTCCGTCGTGACCGCACAGCACTGCACCAATGATTCGCCCATCTTTTTCCGCAACGAAACTGAGATTCGGGTTGCGTCGCAGATACGCGGCGATGGCGCGGCGCGTGTCGGATTCGTTCAGCCCCACGCCTTCGGTGCGCCGCCACAAGGTGATGACCGCGTCGTAATCTTCGATACGGAAAGAGCGGACGATCACTCCATCGTCGTTAGGGCAGCCAGGAAGCTTCTTTTTCACTCCACCGTCACGCTCTTGGCCAGGTTGCGCGGCTTGTCCACGTCGCAGCCGCGCACGACGGCGATATGATAGGCGAACAACTGCAGCGGCACGGTGGCCAGAATCGGATAAATCAGTTCCAACGCCTTGGGCAGGTATATCACGTCGTTGGCCACCTTCCCGATTTGCTTGTCGCCTTCGGTCGCCAGCGCGATGATGGGGCCTTTGCGCGCACGAATCATCGCCAGGTTCGCCATGGTCTTGTCATACATCGAATCCTGCGGCACGAGAAAGACCGTCGGCGTCTGCGGGTCAATCAACGCAATCGGGCCGTGTTTCATCTCCGCCGCCGAATAACCCTCGGCGTGGATGTAGGAAATTTCCTTGAGCTTGAGCGCACCTTCCAGCGCAATCGGGAACGTGTAACCGCGACTGAGGAAAAAGAAATCGTCGGCCTTCGCATATTTCTTTGCGAGCTTCTTGAACGCGTTGCTTTGTGCAAGGATGGCTTCGAGCTGTTTGGGCACGGCCTCCAGCGCGTGCAGAATTTCCAGCGCGCGACGGGCGGAAAGATTTCGCATCCGGCCCAGATGCACGGCCAGCAGCGCCAAAATTGTCAGCGTGGATACAAACGCCTTGGTGGACGCCACACCGATTTCCGGGCCGGCATGCATGTAAATGCCGCCGTCGGATTCCCGCGCGACGGTGCTGCCGACGACGTTGACGATGGCAAGCGCGCGATGGCCGCGGCGCTTGGCCTCGCGCAGCGCGGCGAGCGTGTCCGCGGTCTCGCCGGATTGCGAAATGACCAGCAGCACGGTGTTTTTTTCAAGCGGCGCGTTGCGGTAACAAAATTCGTGCGCGAACTCGACCTCCACCGGAATTTGCGCCAGTTCCTCAATCAAATACTCGCCCACCAGCGCCGCGTGCCAGCTCGTGCCGCTGGCGGCGATGACGATGCGGTCGATCGAACGCAACTCGGCGGACGTCAGGTTCAGGCCGCCAAACTTGGCGGTGGCGCCCTCGTTGTCCACGCGTCCGCGCAGGGCGTTTTCCACCGTGCGCGGTTGCTCGAAAATTTCCTTGAGCATGAAATGTTCGTATTTTCCGCGCACGGCGTCCTCCTGGCTGAACTCCAGGTTGCTCACCTGGACGTTGGCGGTGTCGGTGCCGAGGTTCAACACGTCGAAGCGCGCGCTCGTCACGGTCGCCACGTCGTAGTCATTGAGATAAACAACCTTTTTGGTGTGGGCGACGATGGCGTTGGCATCGCTGGCGAGAAAATTCTCGCCGGTGCCGATGCCGATGATGAGCGGCGAACCGCGGCGCGCACCGACGATGGTGTCGGGCTGGTCGGCGCAAATCACTGCAATGCCGTAGGTGCCGATGACTTCGCGCAGCGCATCGCAGACCGCCTGGGTGAGGTCGTTTCCGTTAGTCTTGTAGCCGCGCTTGTCAAAGCGCGGACCATCCGCCGATTCACATCGGCGGCTGCGGCATTTTGCGTAATAGTCGCCGATCAAATGCGCGAGCACCTCGGTGTCGGTGCCAGATTTGAATTTGTGGCCGGTGGCGAGCAGTTTTTGCCGGAGCGCGTCGTAATTTTCGACGACGCCGTTATGGACGACGGCGATCCGGCCGGATTGGTCGAGGTGCGGATGGGAATTGATATCCGACGGCGGGCCGTGCGTGGCCCAGCGGGTGTGGCCGATGCCGAGATTTCCCGCGACCGGTTGGGATTTCAAAAGGCGGGCGAGGCCTTCACTGATTTTCCCCTTTTTCTTGCGCACGAGCAGTTCGTCGCCGTCCAGCACGGCCACGCCCGCGCTGTCATAGCCGCGATATTCCAGCCGCCGCAATCCTTCGAGGAGGATGGGCGAAACCGCCTTTTTACCGACGTATCCAATGATACCGCACATAAATTTGTAGCGGCGCTCTGTGAGCGCCGGTTTATTTGGCAACGGTCATAGACCGCCGCTACAGTTCAAAATCCAGTCCGCCGCGCCGTTCAAATCGTCCACAATCACCGCCAGTTTGAGTGGTTCCGGCGATTTCCGTTCAAGTTTTGCGCCGTAGCCGGTGCGGACCAGGATGCTTTTTTTGACGCCGGCGTTCCAGCCGCATTCCAAATCAATCAGCTTGTCGCCGATCATGAAACTTTGCGCCAGATCCACGCCGAGTTCATCGCGCGCGTCGAACAAAAATTGCGGCGACGGCTTGCGGCCGCGGCCTGGCTGGCCGGGCGCTTCGGGCGCGATGTAAATTTTTTCAAAGCGCACGCCGGCCCGGGCCAGTTCGCCGAGCAAATGCTCGTTCACGCGCTCCACGTCCGCAAGCGTGAAGTAGCCGCGCCCGACGCCGGACTGGTTGGAGACGATGAACAGTATGAACCCGGCGTCCGAGAGACGCTTCAGCGCCGCCGCCACCCCGGGGAGGAAGACGACGTCCTCGACGCGGTGCAGATAATTCCTTTCCTCAATCAACACCCCGTCGCGGTCGAGAAAAACAGCCGGTTTCATTTTTGTGATTGTGAATTCAACGCGCTGGAGTTCAAGCTTTAGCTTGTTGGTATAATGCAAGCTGAAGCTTGAACTCCAACAGGAACAAGCTGTCCGCACGCTCCAGCGAATAGTGGTTTGATTATGGCAAGAATGGAATTGAAATCTTTCCGGCGCTTGCGCATCCTGTGGCAGTTCTGGCTTTTACAATCAACAAACTAATTTAATGAGCAAAGGCAGATTGGGAATTTTGGTCGGCGGCGGCCCGGCGCCGGGCATCAACGGCGTCATCGCGGCGGCCACCATCGAAGGCGTCAACCAGGGTTTTGAAGTCATTGGCTTCCGGGACGGTTTCAAGTGGCTCGCGCAGGGCGAGGTGCAGTATTGCCGGCCGCTGGCGATCCGCGACGTGAGGGAAATCCATCTGCGCGGCGGCTCCATCTTGGGAACCGCCCGCACCAATCCCACGAAGTCGGAAACGCAGATGAAAAATGTCTTCAGCGTTTTTGAAAAGCTGGGCATCACCGCGCTGGTCACCATCGGCGGCGATGACACGGCGTTTTCCGCCAGCCACGTTGCCAAGCGCAGCAACGGCAAAATCCGCGTCGCCCACGTGCCCAAGACGATTGACAACGATCTGCCGCTGCCCGGTTCGACGCCGACGTTTGGATTTGAAACGGCACGGCACTACGGCGTTCACATTGTCCGCAATCTCGCCGAGGACGCGCGCACCACTTCGCGCTGGTATCTCATCATCAGCATGGGACGCGCGGCGGGGCATCTCGCGCTCGGCATCGCCAAGGCTGCCGCGGCCACGCTCGCCATCATCCCGGAGGAATTCCGCGGACGGCAGGTCACGATTGATGAAGTGTGCGACATCATCATCGGTTCCATCATCAAACGCCGCGCCGATGGTTCGCAATACGGCATTGTTGTCCTCGCCGAAGGCCTCATCGAAGCGATGGGTGAACAGGGCCTGGTCAAGGCGCTGCCCGACGGACATTTGGAACGTTTCGGCAAAGTCGTTTGCGACGACCACGGCCATTTGCGTCTCGGTGAAATTGAATTTGGCCGCCTGATAAAAGAGCTGCTGACCGCGCGTCTCGAAAAGCTCGGCATTAAAATGGCGTTCATTGACAAGGACCTCGGCTACGAACTCCGCTGCGCCGACCCGATTCCGTTCGACGCCGAATACACGCGCGACCTCGGTTATGCCGCGGTGAAATTTTTGCTTTCGCCCGAAGCCGAAAAATACGGCGCCATCATCAGCTTCGTGGATGGCAAAATGATTCCGCTGCCGTTCGACAAAATGCTCAATCCGAAGACCGGCCGCATGCAAACGCGCCCGGTCAATGTGGACGGTGAAGCCTACGAATGCGCCTGCCATTACATGATCCGATTGGAACGCGAAGACTTCGAAGATGCGAAACAGCTCTCCCGGCTCGCTGGCGTTGTTTCCATGACGCCCGATCAGTTCCGCGAGCGTTTCGGTTATCTCGTTGGCGTGAAGTAAGGTTTTACGAACGCACCCGGCGGCGGGAAAATTTTCCCGCCGCCGTTTTTATTTCGTCAAATCAATCTGGAACAAGTCATTTTTTCCGGCATCCTACCATGGAAATGGCGCGCCAACAAAAGGCGCACCAGGCTGAATTATGTTCATTATCGGACTCGGAATTACCGCCCCGCCACAACGCTACACCCAGCGCGAATGCTGGGACGCGCTGCAAAAATCCGCGCCCTTCGCCCGGCTGGCGCCGCGGTCGCGCGCCATTCTCCAAAAAGTGCTCTGCGGCGACAACGGCATCGCCACCCGTCACCTGGCGCTGGAACCGATTTCCGAAGTTTTCAATTTGATGCCCGACGCGCTCCACACCCGCTTCGCCCGACACGCGCCCGCACTGGCCGCCAGGGCCGCGCAACTCGCGTTGAAGGACGCGAACGGCAAACCCGGCGAAATTGACGCCGTGCTCATCAGCACCTGCACCGGCTATTTGTGTCCCGGTCTCACCAGCTACGTCAGCGAACGGCTTGGCCTGCGTCCGGATGTGTTCACACTCGATCTCGTCGGCCAGGGCTGCGGCGCGGCGCTGCCGAATTTGCGCACGGCGGAAGCTTTGCTTGCCGCCGGCCGCGCCAGAAAGGTCCTGTCCATCTGCGTCGAAGTTTGCAGCGCGGCGTTTTATCTCGACGACGATCCCGGCGTGCTCATCAGCGCCTGTCTGTTCGGCGACGGCGCGGGCGCGGCGGTGCTCGCGAACAAACCGCGACCGGACCGCCGCCGCGTCGAATGGAAATGGGGTTCGTCGTGTCTCGCGCCCGACAAACGCGACACGTTGCGGTTCGAACAGAAAAACGGGATGCTGCGAAACATTTTGTCACCGCAAATCCCGCAAATCGCCGGTGACGAAGCCGCGAAACTTTTTGCCGAATCGCTCGCCGCTGCCGGCGTGAAACGCGACCGCATCGCCGGCTGGATTTTGCACACCGGCGGACGCGACGTGTTGCTCGCGTTGCGGGACAAGCTTGGCTTGAGCGAGTCCGACATTCGCCACAGTGCCGCCGTGCTGCGCGAATTCGGCAACCTGAGCAGCCCGACCGTTTTTTTCGTGCTCGAACGTGCGTTGCATGACACCGTGCCTGACGGCCTCTGGTGGATGTCGGCGTTCGGCGCGGGATTCAGTTGCCACGGCGCACTGCTGGAGGTGAAATGAATCTGTAGCCGCGCTTGTGAAAGCGCGGTGGCTTTCCGCGTTTTCACAAACGCGGCTACAATGAAACGCATCATCGAACCGGAATTGCTCGACACGCTGCCGCCCGGCGACCCGCGCGCCGCCGGCTCACGCCGCGATTTGCGCCGGCTCAACGCCTGGATGCGCAACCACGCCATCATGGCGAACGCGCTGCAAACCGCCGTGAACGGCCGCGCGCCGGGACACATCGTCGAACTCGGCGCGGGCGACGGCGATTTCCTGCTGCGCGTGGCGCGGCGGCTCTCATCGCTTGAAGTTCCGGCCCGCACTTCGCCGGACGGCCCAAACCGGCCAAAGCCGGGACTCCGGGCAACGGGCGCATGGAATGAAGTGAACGTGACGCTGCTCGACCGCCAAAAAGTCGTGACGCCGCAAACGCTGGCGGCTTTCGCAGCGCTCGGCTGGCGCGCGGAAGCGGTCGTCGCGGACGTTTTTGACTGGCTGCAAACACCGGTCCCGGCGGAAATCGTCATCGTAAATGAAGTTCTACACCATTTCGACGACGCGCGTCTGGCCGGGTTGTTTCGCGTGATTGCCGGTCGCACGCGCTTGTTCATCGCCATCGAGCCGCGCCGCGCGCCCTGGCCGTTGTTTTGCAGCCGGCTGCTTTGGGCGATTAACTGCAATTCTGTCACGCGGCACGACGCGACGGTGAGCGTGCGCGCGGGTTTTGTCTGTGAAGAACTCTCCGCGCTCTGGCCTGACAAAAGAAACTGGCAACTGACCGAGCAGCGCGTCAGTTGGTTTAGCCATTTGTTCATCGCGCGGTGGACCGGATAGAATATGGCGGCCATGAAATCCATTACGATCGTCGGTGGCGGACTCGCGGGGTTGACGCTCGGCATCGGGCTGCGTCAACGCGGTGTGCCGGCGGCCTTGTGGGAGGCCGGGCATTATCCGCGCCATCGTGTTTGCGGCGAGTTCATCTGCGGGCGCGGCCAGGAAACGCTGGCGCGGCTGGGTTTGCGCGATTGGCTCGAACGCGCGGGCGCGGTGGGCGCGGACACGGCGGCCTTCTTTTCCGCAACCCAATCCACCGGGCCGCGACCGCTGCCTTCACGGGCCATTTGCCTTTCGCGTTTCACCCTGGACGCCACGCTGGCGGAAAAATTTCACGAACTCGGCGGTGAATTGTGGGAAGGCAAACGCCGGAGCGACGAAGATGCCGGCGAAGGTGTCGTTCGCGCCACGGGCCGGCGCTTGCAGACGGAGGAGGGCGGTGCGCGCTGGTTTGGATTGAAAGCGCACGCAAGCAACGTTCCGCTCACGGCCGGCCTCGAAATGCATGTTTCACCGCGAGGCTACGTCGGTTTATGCCGGGTCAACGGTGGCATGGTGAACGTCTGCGGATTGTTCCGCCGGTGCGCCGGAGAAAGTGTCGGGCCGCAAAACCGGCGCGAATTATTGCGCGGACCAACCGGTTCGCCGTTGTACCAGCGGCTGGCTTCGGCTGAATTTGATGAAAACTCGTTTTGTGCCGTCGCCGGCCTTTCGTTGCGGCCATACCGGGCGGTCGCGCGCGCGGATTGCTGCATCGGCGACGCCATCACGATGATCCCGCCCGTTACCGGCAACGGCATGTCCATGGCCTTCGAATCGGCGGAACTCGCTATCGAACCGCTGGTCGCGTGGAGTCGCGGGGAAATTTCCTGGGCCGAAACCCAACCGCGAATCGCCCGCCGTTGCGACGCCGCGTTTGCCCGGCGGCTCGCCTGGGCAAAATGGCTGCAACGGTTCGTGCTGACGCCGTCGCTTCAAAATGTGCTGGTCAGGTTCGCCGCGCGCAGCGACTGGTTCTGGCGGATGGCGTTTGAACGGACAAGGTAAGATTTTTGTAGCGGCGGTCTGCGACCGCCGGATAATTTACAAACGTGACGCTCATAGAGCGCCGCTACAGGAACAAAAGATGAAACCGCTCGCGGACTGCCGGCTTTACGCTTTTATTGACACGGCCTACCTCCAGGGCCGCGTGCCGGAACTCGTGGCGCAACAGCTCTGCGACGGCGGCGCGGATTTGATCCAACTCCGCGCCAAAAAATCCACGCCGGACGAAATCCGCCGCATGGCCGAAGCGATTCTGCCCGTCACGCGACGCGCGAACGTCGGGCTGGTCATCAACGATCATCTGGACATTGCGCGCGAAACCGGCGCGGAACTTTGTCACCTCGGGCAGGAGGATTTTTTTGACGCCGGCCATACCCACGTCTCTCAACTCTCAACCCTTAACCCTCAACTCAAGATCGGTTTAAGCACCCACTCACCGGAGCAGGCAAAACGCGCGCTGGCGGCCGGGCCGGATTACATTGCCATCGGGCCGGTTTATGCAACGAGCACGAAACCAATGGCGAAACCGGTGACGCTGGAATACGTCCGCTGGGCGGTGGCCCCGCAAAGCGGGGTAAACATTCCGTGGTTCGCCATTGGCGGCATCAATCTGGAAAATCTCGACAGCGTTTTGTCGGCCGGCGCAAAGCGTATTTGTGTGGTGTCGGCAATTCTGAACGCAACCAATGTGGTGAAAGCCTGCGCGGAATTTCGGCGGCGGCTGAGATAGGAGCGCGGACAGCGGGCGTGCCGCTGGTCACCGGCAACCTCCGTCATTTCCCAAAATCCGTGGCGGGCAAGGTGCCGGTGCTGACCCCCGCGCGATTCGTGGCGTCGCTGGAAAAATAATGGCGCGGTTCAATTCCCTTCTCGCGCGCCGGACATGGCAAAGCCTGCGCGAATTTCATCAATGGTTGCCAGCGTTGGACGAATGGGCCAGAATCGAAAAATGAAAACACGCACATTCGCCATTTATATTTCCTTTTCTTTTCTCTTGTCGGCGATTGCCTCACCGGACGACAAAACGATTTTCAACGTTCGCAACTTTGGCGCCATTGGCAATGGAAAGCATCTGGACAGCCCTGCCATTGACCAGGCGATTCAAGCCGCCTCCGCTGCGGGCGGCGGAACAGTTTTTGTTCCGGCGGGCACGTATCTGTGCGGCAGCATTCATCTAACCAATAACATCCATTTGTATCTGGACGCCGGCGCGGTGATTCTCGGCGCGCCGCAGGCGATGAATGCTTACGATCCGACGGAAGCCTGGCACAGTCAGGCGTATCAGGACGGCGGACACACGTATTTTCACAACAGTCTCATCTGGGGTGAAAATCTCACGAATGTTTCCATCACCGGCACCGGCATGATCAACGGCGGCGGGCTGGTGCGCGACGACAAGTTGCTCGACGAGATGTGCGGGTTTTCAAGCTGGAGTCCGAACAACCGCACGCCGCAGATTGAAACGAATCTTCCGCCCGTTCGGCTCGGCAACAAGGCTATCGCGCTCAAACTGTGCCGCAACGTGCTGCTGCGCGACATCACGATCTTCCACGGCGGACATTTTGCCGTCCTCGTCACCGGCTGCGACAACCTGACCGTGGACAACGTGACGATGGACACCGACCGCGACGGCATTGACATTGATTGCTGCCGCAACACGATGGTTTCCAATTGCCGGATCAATTCGCCGGGCGACGACGGCTTGTGTCCCAAAAGCACCTATGCGCTGGGCCGGAATGTTCCCACCGAAAACCTGACGATTGTGAACTGCCAGGTGTCCGGTTTTAAGGAAGGCACGCTGCTCGACGGCGCGATGAAACCGGGACGCGGAACGGGCCGGATCAAATTCGGGACCGAAGCCAGCGGCGGTTTCCGCAACGTGACCATTGCCAACTGCACCTTCCGTAACTGCCACGGACTGGCGCTGGAGGAGGTGGACGGTGGCGTCATGGAAAACATTTCCATCAACAATATTACGATGATGGACGTCGTCGGATACCCCATTTACCTCACCACCGGCGAACGCCGGCGCGGCCCGGACGTGACCACGCCGGGCCGGATGCGGAACATTTTCATTTCCAACATCATTGCCAGCGAGGTTGATCCCATGAGCGGCATCCAGGTTACCGGAGTTCCCGGACATCCCATCGAAGGCGTGCGGCTTGAAAACATCCGGCTCCTTTTCAAGGGCGGTGGAACAAAAGCACAAGCCGCGCGCGTGCCGCCCGAACTCGGCACCGGCTATCCCGAACCCGGCCGGCTCGGCGTAATGCCCGCCTATGGACTTTTCGCCCGTCACGTCCGCGACCTGGAACTGGTGAACATCCGCGCGAGCTTCGAGACAGAAGACTTGAGGCCGGCCATCGAATGTGTGGATGTGGATGGACTGGAAATTGACAACTTCAAAGCGCAACTCGCTCCCGGTGTGCCGCCGGCAAAGTTTGATTCGGTCAAAAATATTGTCATTCGCAACTCACCGCTGCTGGATGGCATCACTGCAAAATAAAAAGCTGGCGCAAACTGGTTGCGCCAACTTTGGTGAGAATCCGGTTGTTGGAAATTACTGTGGTTCTCGTTAACGAATGGACAGGGCGGTGTTGATTTGATTGATGGCGTTGGTAATGTGTTTGGTGATGCGCTCTTGGTTTTTGACCTCGGCGGCGCCCAGCACGTTTTGAAGCAATCCCTGGGCTTCGCGCAGCTTGGCGTCCGACAACGGCTGCGGTTGCTTGTCTTTGGCATCACCGCTGAGAGTCACGCCCAGCAACTTGGCGGCGGCCTCAATCTGTTTCATGGCTTTTACCCGATGGCCTTTGTAATCATGGTCGCCGGTGGCCAGAATGAGGTAGGCGTTCTGCAGCATTCCAGCCTCTGCCGAGTCGCTGAACGCCACGGTTTGGAATTGGTTCTGAACGGCAACGGAGCCGTTCAACGTTTGCGTGGTTGCTGGTGTCGCGGCGCGAAGGTTCACGCCACAGGCCAGAATGGTGACAAAAACCGCAGCTTTTGCGGCTGATTTCAGATGTTTTGTATTCATATTGCCTACTGGACGGAATGAGAGGCTGTTAAGTTACACGCCTGCGTCAAAATTTATCCTGAATTCCGAAGTTGATGGGGAGCGCACCCGCCTCGGGTGCATCCCGCTCTGCGGGACGCGCCCTCGCGGAAAACATCGGTCGCGTCGAAGTTTCCGAAACTGCTGTATCCGTCACACACGCAAGAGGCTGGACGCGAGGCGCGTCCAGCAACACCCGGGGCGGGTGTGCTCCCCAACTTCGGAGTTCGGGTTTATTCCGTGCAAAGTTTTAGGAATTCCTTTTGATCAATAATCTTCACGCCGTTTTTTGCACCTTGACATCACCTTAAAAAGTGATTATAAGGTCATTATTATGAATCTGATAGCCATCAAGGATTTGAAACAACCGCGCCGGTTGAAAGAGCGGTTGCAGGCCGAAAAGGAATTGCTGCTGACCAGCGACGGGCGGCCCGTGGCTGTGCTCGTCAACGTGGACAACGCGGAGGACCCGGAGAGCATCCTTCAGTCCATCCGTGATTCGCGCAGCCGGCTGGCGCTGAGCCGCATCCGGGAGACGGCCCGCCGCTCCGGCGCGTCCCGGTTCACGCCGGAACAGATTGACCGCGAAATCGCCGCCGCGCGCAAGACGCACAAAACCCGCCGATGAACCGCGCGGTCTTCGACACCAACGTCGTCGTGTCCGGTTTCCTCTCGCCCGCCGGGCCGCCCGGCCGGATCGTCGAGTGGCTGCGTTCGGGCGGCGTGCAGGCGGTGCTGGACGACCGGATTGCCGCCGAATACGCAGAGGTGCTGGCCCGTCCGATTTTTCAACTGCCCGCCGTCGAGGTGGACATCGTGTTGGCGGCCATTCGCGCCCGGGCGTTCTGGGTTGAAGCCGCCGCCGGTCAGAGGGCAGGTGGACTGCCGGACCCGGACGACGCGCCATTTCTGGAATGTGCCCGAACGGCGGGTGTCCCGCTGGTCACCGGCAATCTCCGGCATTTCCCAAAATCCGTGGCGGGCAAAGTGCCGGTGCTGACCCCCGCGCAATTCGTGGCGTCGTTGGAAAAATAAAGGCGCAGTTCGATTTCCCTCTCACGCGCCGGATGTGGCCAGGGCCTGTGTCGAATTCCGGCAAAGGTTGGGATGATTCTGCCGCAGAGCGGCGACGGATATTAGCCAGCCCCGAAAACCTTTGGGGCTGGAACCATCATGCAAAATGATTTTGCGCCCCGCGAGGGACGGATTTCGTTTTGGGACGTGAACCCGACACGCGTGCCGGACTCCACATGAATTGTCCCGGCGGGACATTTGAAAATAGCCGGCATTTCAAAGCCGGGATGTCTTCACGATTGACCGAGTCCTGGAGGGACGGCTGAACCCACACCGCAGAAATCGGTCGTCCCTGCGGGACTTTGGTGGCTTTACGCCTGGCTCCCGGCGTTGAAACGCCGGGCTATTTTCGGCTCGTCTCTCCGAGACGGAAATGAGGTGGGCGTATCCTTATACGGCATAAAATCAAAATGTATCGCCTGATTGACGACAATGGCGGCAAATTGTTACAATCTTCCCATTGCGGAACTATGATTGATGAAATAAAAATCGAGAATTTCCGTGGCTTTACTTCGCTCGTATTGCCAAGCCTCAAGCGCGTTAATCTCATTGTTGGCGAGAACAATGCCGGCAAGACTTCATTGTTGGAAGCCATCTCGCTGCTTTGCGACGCCAGCAAACCTCATAATCTCCCGCATCAATTCCGCCCAAGCCAAGGGGATACCAACTTGCGTTATTTTCGTTGGCTACTTCGTGATGGCACGCAGGACAAAATTGGAAATTTGCAATGTTCGATTGGTGACAGGAGAAATTTGGTTCTCTTTGGAACGCCTACGGTTTCCGAAATACGCCCAGCGGGGTTTTCCAATGAGATGCTCCAATCTCCATACTCATCAACAAATTTTTCGATTTGGATGTCAATGAGCAATCGTCAACTCAACTGTCGGAGTATTTCCGTCTTCCAGCAGCAGCATGACCACAGAGCTTTGGTAGCGTTGGTAGGCCGGGCGCAACGCAAAGGTGACGGCGAAGAGACGCTTCAAAACTTGCTTGCCAAGGTTGATCCAAGAATCAAAAAAATCCGCGTAGATCCCGGCACTGACGGAAACCAAGATGGGAACCAAGTTATTGTGGACATTGGCTTGAGCGAATTGATGCCGTTGGCTCAAACCGGGCAGGGCGTCAACCGCTTGATGAGCATCTTGGCCGACATCATTGGAGAAAGTCCTGACGTGTTGCTGATAGATGAAATTGAGAATGGTCTTCATCACTCGGTGCATCAGCAAATTTGGGCAGGATTGGCGGAAGCCGCCGAAAAGTTGAATGTTCAAATCTTTGCAACCACGCACAGTGGCGAATGTCTCCGCGCTGCCAACGCCGCCTTTCAGGACCGTCCGAATTATGATTTCAGCGTTATCCAGTTGTTCCGCGTAAAATCTGGAGTGCAAGGTCGGGTGCTGGACAAGCAGCACATCGAAGCAGCCATTGCGGGCGATATTGATTTGAGATGATTTATGGCTGCAAAGGAAAGAAAGAGTGAAAATTATCCCGGAGAATTAGTCGTAGAAGGTTACAGCGACTTGTTGTTTTATGCGGAAGTTTTGGAGACGGTGGGCAAGCACGAACAAGTTTTCATCAAAGAACTGGGTGGTAAATCTGGCTTGAATCGCAAACTTGAAGCTTTTGTAACTCCTGCTCTATTGGCCCGAAAAACAGCGATTGCTTTCGTGTTCGATGCAGATGAAAGCCACGATGCAACACGGCAATCTTTAGAAAATCTGCTCTCAAATTTGACAGGCCAAGCCGTGTCAGAAGGAAAATGGACGCAAGGAATTCCTAAAATCGGTCTGATGATTGTTCCCGGAGCCGGTGCAAAAGGAGAAATCGAAACGCTGGTCTGGCAATCATGGAGTTCAAATCCTGACAACGCTGGACAAAAGAAATGTATTCAAGATTTCGTTACTTGTATGCATGCCAGCAATGTGAAACCGCAAAGTCCGGACAAAGGACTAATAGGGGCACTTTTGGCTTTGAAAAACGACGAAGATCCTCGTTTAGGACCTGGAGCCAGAGCAAAAGTGTTTGATTTGAACAGTCCACATCTTCAGCCGCTACGCCAGTTTTTGACCGGCTTCTAAACACCAACTATTTTCAAGAACTCCGCCTCGCTAATGATCTTCACGCCGAGCTGTTGCGCCTTGTCGAGTTTGGAACCGGCTTCTTCGCCAGCCAGAACAAAATCCGTTTTCTTGCTCACGCTCCCGGTGACTTTGCCGCCGAGCGATTCAATCTTTGCCTTGGCTTCCTCGCGCGTCAGCGTCGGCAGTGTGCCGGTGAGGACAAACGTTTTTCCGGCAAAAATTCCCGGCGTTGAGGCGGCAGCGGCTTTGACGACTTCGGCTTCCGGTTTGATTTTCAATTCGCGGATGCGGGCCAGAACTTTTTTCCCGGCGGGTGACGAGAAATAATCCAGCACGCTGGCAGCCGCCACCGGGCCGACTTCCACCAATTTCGCTTTCAAACCACCCGCGTCCAGCCGTGATTCAATTTCGCCGATTTCCAATTTGAGTGCAGCATCACGTTGCTCGCGCGCGGCTTTTTCAGCTTCGGTCTTCGGCGGATTCTTGCGTGAACGCGGGCTGATTTCGGCGCGCTCGGTTTCCTTCGCACCGAGGTCGCGGATGTCGCGCAGAACTTCCGAGTGCGCGAGCGCTCCGAGCGACTCGTGCGTGGCGGCAAGCTGTTTGGCGGTGGCCTCACCCACGTCGTTAATCGCCAGTGCTTGAATCCAGCGGGAGAGCGGCGCAGTTTTAGCGCGCTGAAGCGCTTCCAAAATCTTGGTCGCGTTTTTCTCGCCGAAAACCCGCGGTTCCTCGTCCGTGCCGAGATTCAATTTTCCCAGTTGTTCGAGTTTCAGGTTGAACAGGTCGAGTGGTTCCTTCACGAGGCCGCGTTCGACGAGTTTTTCGGCAACGATGCCGCCGAGCGATTCGATGTCGAGTGCCTTGCGCTGGGCAAAATACTCGACGCGCCGAGTTTGTTGTGCCGGACAACCTGCAATATTCTGGCAACGCCAGGCGACTTCCTCTTCCGTAGGACAGGCTTCCAGCCTGTCTCCATCTAAATTCAATTCAATTTTTGAAGTTTGAGACAGGCGTGACGCCTGTCCTACTTTATCTTTCGCAATCGGCCCGCCGCACGCCGGGCATTTGCCGCCGACGTGTTTGAACAGGTCAAATTCCTTCGCGCCGGGCGGACGTTTGGTTTTTATCACTTCTAAAATTTCCGGGATGACCATGCCGGCCTTGCGGATGACCACGGTGTCGCCGATGCGAATGTCTTTGCGGCGGATTTCATCCTCGTTGTGGAGCGTGGCGCGCGAAATCGTGGAACCTTGCACGAAGACGGGTTCGAGTTCGGCCACGGGCGTGAGCACGCCGGTGCGCCCGACCTGCACGGTGATGGCCTTCAAGACGGTTTCCGCCGGTGTAATCCACGGCACGGGTTTGTGGACGATGGCATAACCGGGCGCGCGGCTGCGTCCGGGAATGCGCGACCAGTCAGCGAGCGTGTTCACCTTGAGCACGATGCCGTCGATCTCGTAAGGCAACTGCCGGCGCAGATCGCGGTCTTCATCGTAATGCGCGACAACTTTCTCTCGGTAAATTTTCAGAACCTCGTCAATGCCGTCGCAAATCCACCAGAGCTTTTGTGTGGGCAAGCCAAATCGGGCGAGTTTTTCGAGCATTTCGGAATGTGTCTTGAACTTGATCCCGTCGAGCGCGCCGACCGCGTAGAACACGGCGCGAATGGGACGTTGCGCGACGAGCTTTGGGTCAAGCTGCTTGAGCGCGCCAGAAGTGACGTTGCGAGCGTTGGGAAAAGGTTTTTCACCGGCGGCGGCGAGCTTGGCGTTAAGCGCGTCAAATTCCTTGATGGAAATGTAAGCCTCGCCGCGCACTTCGAGCAATGCGGGCGGTTTTTTCAGATTCAAACTGTGAGGAATTGATGAGATGGTTTTTATATTGGCAGTTATGTCATCGCCTTCTGTGCCGCCGGTGGGACCTTTCGTAACGCCAAGCGCAAGCTTACCGTGACGGTAGTGAACACTAATGGATGTGCCATCCACCTTTGGTTCCATGATATATTGAATTTTGTCGCGACCCAATTGTTTCCGAATTGTTGCATCAAACGCACGAAGTTCAGCCAAAGTGTTTTCGTCCTGCGCGCGATTACGCTTGTTGCGGTCAGGCTCTTCATCCTTGGTGGGATGATCGGCAGCTTTGACCTTGTCGAGTGAGAGCATCGGGACAAGATGCGTAAAACGAGCAAAGCCTTCGCTTAGCACGCCACCAACTTGTTCGGTTGGAGAATCGGCAATTGGCAGCTCTTCTTGAAGGCGACGAGAAATTGGATCTTTAGTTTTGCTACGCCTTTCTAATTTCTTCAATCGCTCCTCTAACTGATCAAATTCATAATCTGAAATCTCAGCTGATCCGCTATAATAAAGCTTCCTGTGGTGATCAATCTCGGACCGCAATTTTTTTATTTCCGCCTTGAATGCCTCGGATCTTCTTTTTGAAGCTGTCTCCGCGGGCGAGCCAGAAGTAAGCAATTCGGGGAATTCTTTTTCCAATTCGCGCAATTCGCGAACGAGATGCTCTGTGAGTTGTTTATAGTCTAAGCCTGCGATCAACTGTTGGCCTTCGACGTAATAGGCGCGGTCGTGGCGGCGGATTTCCTCCACGAGCTGGGCGTGGCGTTTTTTGGCTTCGACCGGTGTCACGGGGAAAAGCTTAGCCGTAGGCAGTTAAAAAGAAAAGCAAGGTGAAGCCGTGTTGCCGCGTCGCATTATTTCTTCCGGTCCTCCCAACTTTGGGATTACATCTGCCATACAGACATCTTTCAAAACTTCGGTTTCTTCATGTGATATAATTCATACGATCCGGAGATTTGGTCGTCCCCGATAAAAAAGATGTCGCCGGAATATATAATCATAAATTCAATGGCCCCGGGCCTGGGTATTCTACATTGGCACACAATTTCTTGTGTGTTCATGTCCAAGATTGTGATTTTCCCGCGACTGCCCAGCCATAGATAATTTGGCTTATCAGAATCCATGGCGAGGGTGGTAACATGGTTCTCAGCCTGATTTGTTGACAGGTTCAAATGAGTCCATTGGTCTTCTGGCAACTTGCAAATCCCAACCCCGCCAGTTGAAATGATGGTGGCGACAAAATTGCTCGAAGTGGAGAGTGTTCTGAAACCCCCAACTCGCGGGTAATCCGGCTGGTCATGCGTGGGCAATTGCAGACTCCATTGCTGGGAATCAAACTTGAGGCGATACAAGGCCGGATCGGAAGCAATCCAATAAGTGTTCGTCTCATCAGGGCTCTTTATTTGCCAGACTGAATGCCGAGGGGGAGGTTGTAACGCTTCCTCTCCAGTTTTGAAAGTGGTGACCGGCGACATCATTCCTGTAAATTTTAGTGTGGTTGTATCCAGGTAACCCAAGGCACCGTCCTTGCCGCGTCCAAATCCGATAAACAGCCGCCCTGGGACCCGCGCCAAAGACCTTATTGATGACATTGGGAATCCATCTTTCTCGCCAAAAATAGTGGGGGTGCCTCCAGATTGCGGTATTTTTATCAAGCCTCCGCCATCGGTTCCAAGCCACACATCTGACTTGTCCAACGTGATGGCTGTAATGGCGTGTTCCATCTTCAAAGGCAGATCAACTTTTTCAAAATCAGTGCCCGAACCAAAACCAAAAATGCCTGTCCAATTAAAACTTTTCAAGGTCATGCCGCAGGCAACGAGAAGCGGTCCCTTCCCCAATGCCCTGCCCCCCTCAGAATAAGCTGTTATTGGACCATCATCAAGATAGGCAATTACCTCCGGATTTTGCGTTATCGGCACAGGATGTTCTGACCTGACGGCCACATTGGTTATTTCCATGCGCTTGGCGGCCTGGGCCTGGAGCTGGGCAGTTCGCTCCGGCGAAAGACCGGAGGCTTGGGGGATCGAAGCCGGCTGGCCGTGAGTGACGATTGCAAGATTTCCCAACCGGTCGGGCTCCAATGTCAGCCGGCCGGACTTGAAATCCGCCAGCCAGTTTTTGGCTTTCGTCGCATTGGTCACGTCATCCGATGCCGCCACTTCCTCCAACAGTTCCTGACCCTGCTGTTTTTCCACTGGATCATTCATGCAATACAAAGACATTCGGAGGGCCCACTTGGAACGCATATCTTTTGGGTTGAGCAATATTGCCTGCTGGAGCGTCTTGAGCATTTCGCGCGCGTGACTTTCCCGCTGCGCCAGAAAGGCTGGGTCCACCGTCAACTGCCGTTTCCCGCCATACGCATCCGTGACCGTGATGAACGTTTGGTTGGTGGAATAGCGCAACGGTGGCGTCTCGCCACGGCCTTTCACCAGTTCTCCCACATGGCCACTGCGGATTTTTCCCTCCTCTTTTTGCGCCTGCTCCAAGGTCATCGAGTTTGCGTTCGTCAATGCCGATTGAATGGCTTCCACAACGGCCTTTTCCAAGTCATCGCCCGGCGGCTGGGTGAAACTGAATTCTTGTTCGCCACCACCCACCTTCTGGATGCGGATGGTCACGCTCAATTTATCCTGCGTATCATAAATCCACTTGCATTTGCCATCCACGATCCAGAACGCCGGCTTGAGCTTGACCTGATTGGTCGAATCGCCAGTCAAGCCGGCTGTCTGCAACTGGTATTCCGCAAAAATCGGCCCCATTGCTTCGCGTTCAACAATCCCATAACCTGCGGCGAGAAAATGCTTTTCAATCAATGCCGCCAATCGCGGTGACCAATCCTCACGCGTGGAAGAAAGGCTCATGTCCTCAAATTTCCCCATCGCCATGAATTCACGGGGTCGCGAACGTGACCCCGTTTGGGCCAGAAATTTGGCGATGGCGTCAGCGGTGGCGGAAAAATTGGTTCCATTATATGGCACGGCCTGCAGGTCCAACACGACGCTGTCTTGAGTGTTGATGACCTTGACCCAGATTTGCGTGCCGGAGCCGGTCTGGACGAATGAACCGCTGACCAGCCAGTCGCAGGACAAAATCCGTCCCAGTTTTCCGACGGTATCCGCCGACATCAGCCCGGCTTCGGCCAGGTGCATCTCGTTCCAGATCGCATTGACCTTTTCCCGCTCAACCAGTTGAAACCGGTTTTGTTGCGACAACGAGGCCGTCAGCAGGTCGGGCAATTCCGATGCGGCTTTTTCCAGTGACATGTTTCCGGCAGGCGCGAAAAAAGGGCCGATGGCGAGACGGATGGAATTAGTCTCCGCCGCGCCGACGCCGGTCATCAACAGAACCGCCGCGCCGAAAATCAATCGTTGCCAACCATGCCGGATAAATTTTCCTGGTTTCATTTTGAGTAATTAGGGAGGATTCTCTCAACCCGTTTCTGCCGTCGTATTTTGCCAAGCAGTTTTGCTGCCGGATTTCGCCGATGAGTCAGCCGTGATGGGTTTTGGCTTGCTCGCGCTTCATTACGGGAATTGTGTAGCGACGCAGCGATGAAAGGACAGTTTTTTGTGAGGCCGCCGGCGGCCATTTTTCAGGCCGAAGCAAGCACCTTCCGCGAACTCACCCCAAACCGAAGCCTTCAGGCCACGAGGAAACAGATGAATCCCGCGACACAGAGGAGAAAGAAGAGAATGACTGCCCCATCAATCGGGCCAAACCGTGCCTCTTCCGAGTGGTTGGCCGGGACGAGCGCAGTATTAAAAATATGGCTCTTCCTGCTCACGTTGTAAGCAATTCTAGTCATGCCCTGCAATCGAGCATGGACCGGACCACCGGATGCCGGCGAAGGATGAACAAAAAGATGACGCGGAAAAGGCGCGCAAGACAGAATTTGTCCCGGGATTTGACAGCAAAAAAACGCGCCGGGGCGCCCGGTGTCAAGCCGGCTGTCCCAAAAACCGGCGGAGGCGGCCAAGCATGGCTGCGGCCAGGCGCTCGTAAGGCGCGAGCACACGACCGTAAATTTTGATTTCGTCAACCGCCTCCAGCGCCATGCAAAAATCCAGATCATGAAACGCGCGGTCGCGTTTGACGCGCCGCAACCAGCGGGTCAGATCGGTGACTTCCTCGATTTCATCCTTTTGGCCGGGATAAAATAAAACCCGCCATTCGTCGCGGTGCAAAAATCCGTCGGCATCGTTCCGGCGCTCAAACCACGAATCGCACAACAAAGCGCAGACGGACTTGCCCGGACGTTCGCCGAGCCGGTAAAAAACCACCGGTTTGTTGGATTCAGAAAAATGGGCGAACGCGATGTCGAGCGCATCCTCGGGCGCCGGGGTGAACCGGGTTTGAAAACCAAAATGAAAACCGCCTTGCTCGGCGCGCGATTTTTCAACGCAAAGATTTTCCGCGAAAATCCAGATGATGTCCGTTGCGAAACCGCGTTCGGCGAGCAGCTTCTTCCAGGCGTCGAGAGCTTCCTTCAACGAGGGGCGTGTAAACGGCGCTTCCGATTTCATGCCGGGATTCTAAACAGTTTTCCGAAACCAATCTATAAATAATTTGATGCCCGGCTCGATTTTGACCTGCGGATTATAGCCAAGCCTGGCGCGCGCCTTCGTAATGTCGGCGAACGTGACCGGTACGTCGCCGGGTTGCTGCGGCTGGCGGTCAATGACGGCTTTCCGGCCGAGCGCGGCTTCGAGCAGTTCGATGAGGCGGCCCAGCTTCACGGTTTGTGATTCGCCGAGGTTGAAAATTTCAAAGCCGAATTCCATTTGTGTGCAGGCGATGATGCCGTCGAGCGTGTCGGTGATGTAGGTGTAATCGCGCGCCATGCTGCCATCGCCAAAGACCGGAATCGGTTTGCCGGCGTGAATGAGCGTCGCAAACTTGCGGATGGCCAGGTCGGGCCGCTGGCGCGGACCATAAACGGTGAACAGGCGGAGCATCGCCACGTCCATCCCGTAAACGTGATGATAAACGTGGCCGAGCGACTCGCAGGCGAGCTTGCTCGCGGCATAGGGCGAAATGGCGGAAAAAATCGGGTCGCTCTCGCTGAACGGCACCTTGGAATTCACGCCATAGACCGACGACGACGAGGCAATGATGATTTTTTTGACGCGATGGTTCCGCGCCGCTTCGAGGACGTTGACCGTGCCTTCGACGTTGACGCGCTGGTAAAGCGCCGGTACTTCGAGGCTGGGCCGCACGCCGGCGCGCGCCGCGAGATGGATGACCTGGTCGAACTTTACACTGTCAAATAGATTGTCGAGCGCGGCACGGTTGGTCAGATCGCCGTGGACAAATCCAAACGGTTTGGCGAGCGACTGGATGTCGCGGAGGTTCCGGCGTTTGAGTTGCGGGTCGTAGAAATTATTGAGGTCATCGAATGTCCAGACCGCGTGCCCGTCGCGCAGGAGCCGTTCGCAAACGTGCGAACCGATGAACCCCGCGCCGCCGGTGACCAGAAAATTCATGACCGAACCCTAACAATCAGAAGGCGAAGTGTCGAGTGCGGGCGATTTGGTAGGGCGCGCAGTCCCCTGCGCGCCGCCCGGGCGAATGCCGGCCAACCACAGCGCGCAGAGGACTGCGCGCCCGACCAGAGTCCGTTTATCCCAACGATGCTGATGGACGATCCGCCGGGCGATACGCCCAAATCCAATCTTCCATCCGTTCGCATAACGCCTTTCGCACGGGATTCATCAGGATGTAAGAAGTCTTTTCTTCAAGTTCGTGCCGGTCGCGCAGGCGATGGTCGAAGAAATCTCGTTGCCACTCAATGCCATGTTTTATGGTCGTGAATTTTTTCCAGTTTCGGATGGTCATTGCCATGCCCGGTTCACGCGGAAAAGCGATGATGCCGTGCAGATGATCCGGCATCAGCAAACACAACCGGCAATGCCAGACGAGTTTTTCATGATTATGTGCCATCGCCGCCAATATCCCTTCGCCAACACCAGCCTGGCAAAGTTGGTTTCTGCCGGGCGGAACGCATTTGATGGTGATGAAAAACCAACTGTCGTCCAAAACCCACTGTGGCACGGTGTGGGGAATCTTTTTGCGGACGGGCAAATCCATGCCATGGGTTTAGCACCTCAACACGAACGAGAAAAGCCAAAGGTAGGACGCGCAGTCCCCTGCGCGCCGCCCGGGCGAATGCCGGCCAACCACGGCGCGCAGAGGACTGCGCGCCCTATCGTCACAACCCGTTTAACACGTCAATCAACTGGCGTAAACGTCCATAATCGTGACGGTTGAAGCCGAAGGCGATGCGCGCCAGGTCCAGGCTGTCCCGGCCTTCAACTTCTTCCGGCGTCGGTTTGATGCGTTTGATGGGTTCGCCATTGATGATGTCGGCGAAGTCTTCGTTCATCGCGGCCAGGGCGGAATCCGACGGCGCGTTTTTGAGCCGGATGATGAAC
>JBEKZC010000052.1:0-26461 GCA_049510295.1 Verrucomicrobiota bacterium
TTTGAGCCAGTCGCAAGGCTTTCTTGGCATCCAAAGCCGCTTCCGCTTCACAACCGGCTCGCGTCAACAAACACACGATCATCAGTGCCACGGCCATTTGGTCGTCCACCACCAGAATTTTCGCTTTTGGCCTTCGGCCATTTTTTATCCCGCTCATTGCGTTATGTGAAGTTCACATAATTAAAACACGTTTTTCCGGTAAATGTCAATATGTGAATTTCGCATAGTTCACATATTTTGAAAAAAACGCATCAATTGCCGCGCAGAAACATCATTGGCCGACGGATTCGGGAAGCGCGCCTGAAATGCAAGCCGCCGATTTCGCAAGACGATTTGGCTGGCCGCTTGGCTGCCAAGGGCGTCGTTCTCGACCAAACCGCCATTTCCCGCATTGAGCGTCAGGATCGCTATTTGATGGATTACGAAGTTTCGGCCATTGCCAAATGTTTGAAAGTTTCCGTCGCTTGGCTTCATGGTGAAAAATAACAGACTGCTTCGGTCAGCGGTTCGGCGAGCGGCAAAGTGAAGTGCAGGCGGAGAGACGGCTGGAACGGAGCCGGAACGCAACGACCGCCGCCGTGCCGCTGACGGAAGCACAACGCGGCTGCGTTTTCTATTTCCGTCCGCGACGAGCGTGCGTGAAGCCGCAGCGGAACGCACGTTGGTCGCGGCGGACGACATTTGCACTTTTCGCCGTCATTTTCATTTTGTGCAATCCATTGCACAAACCCCGCCGTTTTTTCTGTCAGACTTGCCGGATGAAAGCGTCATCGTCATTTTTGATTGCGCCCAGGATGGCGCAATTCGCTCGAATAAATTTGGCATCATCTTGTCTGACACATAGGGCTTCCCTGCCGGGAAGCAATTGCCGGTTGACACGGATGAGCATGGAAATAAATTGCAGGAGACGGCTGACGCCGCCTGACGGCAGGGGACATCCCGCTGGCAATGAAATGAAATCGAAAGTTGTAATGAATTCATTACAACCTTCATTTCCGGTTTCGGCTATGCTTGGTCTAAAAAGCCAAAGGAAAACTATGCAAATAAAAAATGACGTGGCGGAGTCTGACGCTCTGACGATTGGTAAAAGCGCGTCCGCCTTGGGCGTTCACGAATTCAGCCTGCTCTCGCGCATTCAGGCTGGCGACATCATCGCCGCAAGGCTGTGGTCGGGTGAAATGGCCATTCCAATCAGCGAACTGGAACGGCTCTCAAAACTGTCAATTTATTCGCTGGCCATTCCACCAGACAAACCGGAAACGGTTTTGCCTGACGCCCGCTTGGGCATCAAACGAGAACCTTATGGCGGATTGATGCGCGAGGGTGAACATCAGGAATACAATGTGCCGGGTGGTGATTTCCGGCGTTTCACCGATTCCGAGATGAAGGGCTACCGCGCGGCTTTCAGCGTCATTGCCAATGAATTTGAATCATTGGGGGAATTGAGAAAGCAGTTGGAAAAACCTGCCAAGGTCATTCCTTCGCCCGAAAAGGAAATCTGCACGTCGCAACTTGGCGTCTGGCAGGTGCGTTCAACTTTGTTGAACCTCGGCCCAAGCAACATTTTGCTTTGCCAGAAGCAAAATGACTTTGCGGTGATTGAACGATTCCGCGACAACGTGCCTTACGCCAAAGCCAACGGCATCGCGGAGATTTTGCTGGAAAGAAATGATCCGCTCGAACTGGCGGCGGCATTCAATGCCAATGCGAGACACACGCTGGAATTCATGGCGAGCAACGAGGTTGCCACGGCGCAGCGGGTGATTTGGGGACAATTTCAAGAGCATCGCCCGGCGCGTTTGGTGGCGGCGATTTCGGAGCGTTGCCGGTTGGCGGTCTCGGATGAGGAAACGATTTCGCAGACGCCATCGGAGGGGCATTCAAATTCAAACAAGCAAGGCCACAACCGGGGCATGAGCATTTAAGGAGGACGTATGAATGAAGACATCGAACGTCTTTTGAATTTAAGAAATCCTCCGCAACGGCTGACGGCAGAAGAGGCGGCGGGCAGGCTCGGTCTTTCCCCGCATGAAATTCCCATTCTGGTAGCCAGAGGATTATTGAAGCCGTTGGGGCATCCAGCGCCCAATGGCCCCAAACATTTTTTAACGGCGACACTGGATGACTTGCGACGTGACGAAAAATGGCACGGCAAGGTATCCGACGCGCTTCAGGAATACTGGCGGAGCAAAAATGCCCGGAAGCAAGACCCGACGGACAAACGGCAACCGTCCCGACTGCAAACCCAAAACGCAGGTTCGGAAGATTGAGGGGATAAAATAAATGGCGCGGGCGGAGCATCATCCGCCCGCGCCTTGTGCTTTTACACGGCAGCGGCGATTGCCGGAGTTTCAACCGGCGTGGCTTTGAATTGTGCGCGTTGCCGTTCGTATTCGCCCAGCGATGGCAACTCCACCTTGGCCTTGCGCGAATAGGCGCGATGGACGGCCTTGCTGTTGTGGCCAAGGGCTTCCTGCGCGAACCGTTCGGGATAACCGGCGGTCTTCGCCCGTTCCGCCCATGCGTAGCGGTAGCTGTGCAACGATACGCCTTTGATGCCAAGTCCGACGCAGCGTTGCTTGAACTCGGTGGCGCGGTCGCCTGCGCGGACGCTTCGCAGATACGGAAACAACGGGCCATTGCCCGGCAAGTCCCGCAAGATTTCCTCCATGTCTTCATCCATGCGCATAATGGCAATCGTGCCGGTTTTCATGCGCTTGTAGCTGATGACGTGGCTCTCCCAATCCACATTTTCCGCTTCGATAAACGCCAGATCGGATTGCGATGCGCCCAGGTGCCAGGCCAGTTGATAGAACGCCCGGCGTTCAAGGTTCAACTCGCGGGCAACGATGGCTTGATGTTCCTTCAAGGTGATGCCGCGCTTTTCCTTGAACTTGAAGGCTGGCCAGCGTTTCTTGGGCAGCACCGGCCACGGTAGCCAGTTCATGTCCAAAGCGAAGTTGGAAACCCGGCGCAAATAGATGTTCGTGGAGACGGAACCGCTTTCCAGCACTTTCATAAAATGCTCGGCTTGGGTTTCCAGCACCACCATGTTGCGGATGGAATCAAACGCCTTGTCTTTGATGGCGGTAAGCCAGCGGTGGCGGGTTTCGCCGGTTTTGAGCTTGGGGATTTCGTCCATGACGTGCTGCCATGTCCGCGTGGCTCCGGTGGGATCGCCCGCCTTCCAATAGACGCGCGCCAGATGGCGGCTGAAGGCCGGGGCTTCCTCGTTTTCGTTCTTGGCCGCGACGAGCCGAAAGGCTTCGTCCTTGTCGCGGGTCTTGAGGGTTGCCTGTTTGCCGGTCTGGTGGTCTTCATAGTAAAAGACGCCCCAAGGCCGGAGGAATACGCTGTATCGTTGTTTCATGTCATTTTTCATTTTATGACTATGAACCAACTCGATCTGACACCGTTAGCGAGTAGTGGGCGAGTTCGTTTTGAGTTGTAGCGGAGTAATCTCGCTACTGAAACTTTCACTGAAACTCGGCCATTTTTCCGCTTTTTTCCTCACAAATCCCAACAAAAGGGCTGGAGGCGAGGGTCGGAATCGGCCATTTATCCCCACGTTTGCAGTTCAAATATAGCTGATTTCATTGGCTATTCAAGCAAATTCGTCTTTACCCAACCATACCTTTTTTAACTCGGTTGGTGTCCGTTTTGGTGTCCGTTTGGTGTCCGCTCTGCAACCATTTTTTCCCTTCCTCCGTGGTCTGGTAACGCTGCAACCGGCTTTGGGGTTTATCTGGAATTGTCATTGCCAGCCAGCCTTTGGCCATGAGTGGTTTGAGGTAATTATCTTGGAACGTTTCGCGGTGCTTCACGCCAATTAACAATTGGATTTCATTCGCCTTACGAGCCTGTTCGCAGAATTGGAGAACCTTTGCCGCGACCTGTCCGGTGACTTGTCCGGTGACTTGTCCGGTGACTTGTCCGGTCGCTTGAAGTTTTCGTTCCCTGGCCTCTTTAATGAATTCAGGATGGAGCGGCAAGCGCACCAGAAAATAAGTCCGGTCATCATCAGACTCAAACATGGGCTGCGGAGAACCATTTACCCGCAGCGCCTTCAACATTTTAGGAATACCAGTGCCTCGACCTTCGGTGAGGCTGAGTTCTTTCAGAAATTCACCAATGCGCCGGTTGCGATACCGCCGCGTTGCAAAGCGCCCGGATTGCAATTCCTTGATACTGACTGAGCGGTCCAGACCTGGATAGCTGGCCACGGTGATTTCATCTGGCAGAACACGGATTTCAATCGGTTCCCGGATTTCGTAGCTGCGGTGATAAACCGCATTGACCACGGCTTCCTCCAGCGCCGCATAGGGCACATTGAAAAAGCGGTCGGCTTCCGGTCGGTCGCCGTGTTTCACCACACGTTCCTCAATCACGGCGTTTTTCAAAAATGTCAGCGCGTCTTTGAGGATCACGTCCAATGGACCGGCAAATGTCTTCTCCGTGAAAGTGTCGCCACCGGGGCCATCGGGAAACTGCACCACGTCAATCTGTGTTTGAGGGAAAAACTTTTGTGGTGCCGGGTTGAAAAACATCAGGCCGACATTCAATGGGTGCATCGTTTCGGCGGGGCCATCGGCAATCCGCATCTGGCGGCACAATTGGGCAAACTCCATCGTGCTGGAATCGGCCAACAGGTCGCTGCCTACTTCGCGCAGAAAGTTCTGAATCAGCGAAAGCTTGAGGTCGTTCAAAGAGGCATTGTGATGGATGCGGTCGTCGAAAGGAACGGTGGCGGCCAGACTGACCAACTCGACTTCTTCTTGATGCCTGGCTCTGACGGTGGCCGAACCTTTGCGAATGTAGTAGGCGAATTCGCGGTTGCCTTTTGCCAGTGACACGGGTGCTTTGTATGGCCGGGTCTGCCCGCCGGGACACCACAACACGAGAATGTGTTTTTGCTGGACGACGTAAGGCGCAATCACCGGATGGTATTGAGGCTGCATCCGATGCCCGATTTCCAGAATCTCTTTTTGAATGGCGTCCAGTTTGCTGGCGAGCAATCCCGCCGGTGGCAACACTGGTTGCCCCTGATTTTCGGCCACGCCGATGAGAATGTAGCCACCGCCCAAATTGTGAAAATCATTGGCGAAGGCGCACATCGTGTGCAGGACGGCTTCCGGGTTCCAGCCCTGCTTAAATTCCAAACGCTCCCACTCCACGGTTTGTCCGTGCAGAACGTCATCAATGTTAATCGGCAAGTGCATTGCAGACCGAGCATAGGCCAAAACCGTTTCCGTGAAAATCAGATAGTTTTCTGTCTCAAACAACATCCTAAAATTGTTCGGAATTGCCGATGAGTTTTGAAACCAGACATGCAGACTCCGAGCGTGATTCCTAAGCGCAATCCGTTTTTGGCGAAGGGAGCGCAGTCAATGTGGAGGCGCGGGGCGGCAGGGCGCACTACATTGACGGCGCTAGCGAGCCATATAATTGAAGCGCGGGGCACGCTCGGTTTGTTATTCCAACTATTTCAAACGAATGAAAAGAACAATAAATGCGCCGATTACGATGCCGATGAAAATCAGTCCGAGCAAAGTCAACCAGTCCCGTCTTATTTGCAGCCCGGTGATTCGGGCATCCAGTTCTTCGCAAGTTTTTTGAAACCTTTCGCTGCCGGATTTCAGGTCGGTTTTGACGCGATGATGCGCGGAAACCCCGTCGTCCAGATGTCTTCTGATGTCCTGGGCGGCGGCTCCGATCTCCTTTAACTGGCTGCGAAATGAACCGGAAGCTTGATTCAAAGCCTCGGTGTGGGCCTGGACGATTTTTTTCAATTCATCGGTCTGTTCTTCACCGACGACCGAAAGATTGCTGATCAGCGCAGAGGTTTGCCGCTGGTATTCGGCCAGATGCAGTTCGATCAATTTACGGGAGTCGTTGACCGCCTGCGGCACAAGCGCGGCTGCGCGCCATTGCGCCCGTGTCAGCATCGCCAGTTGGACCGGGAATCCGTTTTCATCCCCGTCATTCCACTCCGCCAGAATTTTCCTCATCCGTTTGGCTTCATCAGGGGAAAGCCCGGCGCAGAGCAGGTCAAAATCAGTGTCCTCCATACGTCATTCTCCAAAGTTCAATTGTGGCTGTGGTTCGGCCTTCGCTTTTTCCTTCGCTGGCGTGGATTTTTCCTTGGGAACAAACTCCGTGGGCAATAGCAAATCGGCAATGCCGTCGTATTGGCGAAACAGTTTTTGCATCGCCCATTGGATTTCGCCGGCGAGCAGCCGTTCCAAGTGACCGGCCTCGACGTGCGACAATTCGGCGAAGCTCAAGCCGCGCTTGGCGATGGCCTCCGCTTTCTCAATCGCCATCAATGTCGTTGGCGTGACGGCTGGCAACGTCACGGATTTGGCACCAAACTCCGTCAACTGCTTTTCCAGTTGCGAGCCTTTGAACAGGTCGCCCCTGGCTTTTGCGGGATTGTGGACGATGACATAATCCACGCGGTCGCCTGCATAGAAAAAAAGTTTGCCCGCGTTAGTCATGCTCTCCGTGTCGTCGGTGGGGAATAAGAAGAATGTCAGCCGGACGCCTTGTTCGGCGCACACATCCAGCACTTGCAATTCCTCCAATGCACCCAAGATCAGCGCGTCGGCCTGGGCGCGGGTGTCAATGATGTGAACGGGCGCGCTGTCTTTCAACACGCGGCGGAACAAACTTAACAAGGCCGTTTTGCTCTCCTGCTCGTTGCCGAGTTGATACGAGCGAACGGCTTGGGGATGCCGATTGGCAAACGTGTGGTGGCGGTCGTCGAGGTCGGAGCCGTTCCACGGCACGCCAAGCTTGTCGAACCAGGCGGTGCGGAATTCGGCTTCAAAACTTTTGCCGAGATTGCCTTTGGATTGTGGGTTGAGGTGGATACGTCGGGTTGTATTCATATATTTGTTGGATCGTTAAGTTTGATGTTGTCGGGACTCGGTTGCCGGAATGAACGGGGCGTCGGCGTTGCCGCCAGCACCGGCTTATGGGCTGGCGTCTGCGGCTTCACCGTGGCTGGCTGCACCATTACCGCTTCGCTTTCCCAATGAGGCCGGGCCTGACGTTTCAAGTAGCGCCGGTAGAACTGGTGCAAACCCTGAAACGTGATGGCGCAACCCTTCTCAGTGCGGAGCAACGCGGCGATTTCCTGCCACGTCCTGCGCCGCTGGCGTTGCTCGCGGATGAACTCCGCGAACGATTCGAGGCGGCTGCGATAAGCACGTCCGCCGCCACGCCGTTCATTTTTGGTTTCCGAATCCATTCGCCACCAGTTTAGGCCAGCCGATGACGGTTGCGTTAGTGAGTAGTGGGCGGATTAAGCCGGAAAGTGGGCGAGTTAAACGCGATAGCCTTTTTGATGGTTGAAAGGCGTTGAATCGCCGGGTTGAAACCTGTTGAACGTTGTTGAACCGTGACGTTGAAATGTGTTGAATCGCGTTGCATTCATCAACGCCTTTCAACGCTATTTTTCATATCGTCCGGCGCACAGCCGAAAACCTACGATTTTTCGTAGGGGTGGGGCGTCCACCTTTTAAGCTGACGAATAGGAGGCTAACAATTGGCTCAAAATTGAGTCAGCATTGGTTAAATGCGAATGTGCATTTCGGCCTTCATTGACAGTATGATTACATGAAATTTCATGGTCACATCGCACTGAATGACCGTTTCAGAAAACGGAGCGGAACGAAACGGATGAGAAGTGGAGCGCGGTTTCAGAAACGGCCATTGAGTGCGCCGCCGGATAGGTTCGGCTTGGTGTAGCGATTTGTCTGGCCGGTTGCTGAATACCTGCAAGCAAGCCGGCCAGTCAAAGCGCTAGTGTAAGATTCATCATTGCGCCGACAAACGCGCTGTTTGCATTATTGCGTCAGCAAGTTGCTGCGGCGTCCATTGATTACTGTCGAATTGTTTGTAGATGCGTCCTTGCGGGTCGAGCACGACCGTCCGCAAATTGTGCGAAATGTTGTTACCCTGCCGCATGACCATCAAATCGAGACGCTGAGCAACGTCGGCAAGCACATTTGTTGCCGCGGCGGCAAATAACCAACGATTGGCATCATCGCCACGATAAACATTGGCGTAATTCGACAACACCGCTGGTGTGTCAAATTCGGGGTCAAAGGAAATCGAGAGAAACTGCCAGTTCGTCGACGCGTTGGTGTCCGTCAAAAGAATTTTCCGTGTCTCTTCAAAATTATTGTTCATCCGTGGGCAATAATCCGGCAGCGGACAGCGAGTGAAAAAGAAAGTGAATGCCAACGCCTTGCCACGAAAATCCGAAAAGTGAATTTGCTTCCCGTCTTCTGTCGTCAATGCGTAATCCGGCAAAAGGTCGCCCGGTTTGAGTTCGGACGTCATCAGGCCGTGAGCCATGTCCATTTGCATGGACATTTTGTTGGTCATTGCTTTAGTGGACTGTCCAGCGCGATGGATGTTTTCGACCCATTCGTCATTTTCATCCACGACCAGCGTGAAGGTGATTTCGTCGTTGGGCGAAATGCCGCTCAACGCGTTCGTGTTTTTCACGTTAAAATCCATCGTCATTTCCATCATGTAGCCGGGAATGGCCTGATGATGAATTGTGACTTGGCGCAAGTTCGGCGCGATTTTTTCAATCATTCCGCGCGCAAAATAGGATTTTGTGGCTGAATCATCACCGCTTGGCGCGGCGAGAACGGAATGGGTAAACACCAAAATACAGAACAGGGTTGAGCCTTTCATGGCAATTGTTTTCATAAAGTTTGATTTTGCAGTTTTGTGATTTCCTCGACGACGGCGCTCGCCGTGTTTTGGTTCAGCCCGTCAAAATATCCGCGCAGATGACCATGTGAATCCACGACGGCTATGCGCTCCGTGTGCGAAAAGTTTCCAGGCATGTAACTGAACGGATCGTCCAAGTCCTTTGCAAGAAAACTTGTTCCGATCAAATCATACAATTGCGATTTATCGCCGGTCAGAAACAACCACCGATTGGTATTCGCGCCAAAGCGTTCGCCGTATTTTTCGAGCACGGCAGGCGTGTCGTCGCGGGGATCAACCGTCAGCGAAACCAATTTTACGTCCGGTTGATTCGCCGTCAGTTGCTGGATTTGGGCCATCTGGCGGTTCACGGCCGGACACGTCAGCGAGCAACTCGTGAACAGAAAATCCACGACCAGAATTTTGCCGGCCAAATCCGAACGAGTTACAGTGCGCTCGGTGCGGTCAGTCAGTGTAAAATTGACCAATTGACGTGGATGGTCGGGCGGAATGAGACGCGATTTTGAATTTTCCACTGCGTGTCCTGCTTCATTTGCAGGATTATTTTCGCGATTGTTCATCGCGAAGAGCAGGAAGCAAAAGCCGGCTCCAAACACCAAAGACCCGACGATGGCGACAATGGCAAACAGTCGTTCGTCATTTCGTTGCTTGCGTGGTTTGGAGTCGGCGTTCCTGAACATGCAATCTATTTTTTTAATTTGGCTTCGGCGGCGGCAAGTTTCTTCATGTATTTGTCCGGGTCTTTATCAAAGTCTTTTCTTTCAGATTCATTGCAGACCTTGATTTCTTGGCCTTTATAGACAAAGACACAAGGCTTGCCCATATCGCCAAGCTTCATGCCGCAGACGAGGCAGGTGTCGAGCGGATACGGTTTGGGTTTTTGTTCTTCGGCCCGGCTGGTTAATGAGACGGCGACGATGGTAACAGTCAGAATAATTGCGAGGATGAATTTTAGATTATTCATATTCAATTTTGGTTTGGATTAAAATCAAAACATATAGCTCATGCTCACTTTGAACAGCACCGGCGCGGCCACTTGATTGCCGGTGAAATTTTGAAAGACGGGAATTTCAACATCGGCATAAATTTTCACCGGATGGATGTGAAATTCAATTCCTGGCGAAAGCATCAGGCGTTCGTAGCCGGAGTTGTCGGGACTGGCTGCGTCGCCGCTGTCACTGCTCCGGTAGGAAAAAATGGCCTGCGCCACTGGCGAAATCCGCACGCGACCGATTGAGAATCCCTTGTAATCAATCCCCGCCGCCGTGTCCAGTTCGACACCCGGCCGGTATTGGTCTTGAATCAGTGTCGGCACGTCCAACAATCCTTGCGCGAACCAGTCCCACTTTTGATTACTGTCCAGATTACCGCGATAAAAGCCGCCGAGCAAAATGTCCGTGCTGCCCGTGCCGATTTGCGTGTCGCGGTCAACAATATCAGAGTCAAAAGTATAACTGCCCGTCGGTAATTTTACTCCAAACGTCACGCCCGCTGACTGGTCTGCAAAAAATCCCGTGTAAATGCCTTGAACCCGAATGTCACCAAGTTGGTTCCAATTTTTCGTCACAATGTCGCCTCCTCCGACATCGGTTTTGAACGTGCGGAAATCGTAAGGCACTTCCGCTTCAACTCCCCAACTGGAGTTGAACATATATTGAAAACCGAACGTCGTGAAATACGTTTTGATTTCTTTGTCGTCGTTATTTGCGTCAGGCGCCTGCGAAGTGCCGCTCCAATTATGATTCTGGTCTTGATAATCGAATTGCAAAAACGCCGTTCCACCCGCGCCATCGGGAAACATCGAACTCGTGCCCACGTCAAAAACACCGCAACCACACGCGCATGCATGGACGATGCCCGGCGTCAAAATTCCCGCCAATAAACTACTGCTAATTTTCACTGCTGAATTAAATTTTTTATTTTTCATATTCAAATTGCAAAATTGCGAGAACACGCAATGGCGCTCTCAAGGTTAAATGGAAACAATTTTTGCCCGCGCCAACACGGCGCGAGCAACCAAGCTGCGATTGGATCAAACGAAGAATCCGCGCGGCGGTTGGAGTAGCGGTTTTTGGGCGAGAGATTTTGCGGAAGAATTTTCCAGCGGCAATAGTTGAAAACTCGACGGGGCAATCAAAACGAAGTTTTCTTTGACCGGCGGAAATTCAAGTTTTTGCAGCGGCGCTGTGAACTCCTTTTTCTGCTCGGATTTTCTTCCAGCAGCAATGGCTTTGCAAAGACAACAGGGATGCTCGCCGTCGAACGTGTGCGTCACGGCTTCGGTGAGCGATTGCGTGCGCAGATTGTCTGCCAGCATCGTCGTCCACGCGACCGATTGCAGCACAGCCCAATGCAGGCCGGTGGTTGTGATCAGCGCAACCACCACAATAAATTTGCCGAAACGGGCAAGCACACTGAAACCCTCCTTTTTTGCCGGGCGCAAGTCAAGTTTTGTTCAGTGCGCGAAAATCAACACGAGAGTTGGACGTATTTACGACGGCAAATCCTTGCCCGTGGTGGTCACGGTAAGCTTGCCGTGTTTCACACCTTTGGCGGCGATTAGTTCGTCGGCAATCTTGCGGATGATGCTGGCCTTGCCGCGCACGATCAAGACTTCGAGGCAGTTGTGGTGGTCGAGATGAACATGAACGGTCGAGAGGATCACTTCGTGGTGGTCGTGCTGGATGTCTGTCAATGTCTCTTGGACGTGCATCTTGTGGTGGTCATAGACGAGCGTGATAGTGCCGGCGATGTCTTCGTTGCCGAATTTCTGGCGATGCTCGACGAGTTGGTCGCGGATCATGTCGGCAATGGCCAACGAGCGGTTGTCGTAGCTTTTTTCGCGCGTCATACTGTCGAGTTGCTCCAACAATGACGGCGGCAAGGAAACGCTAAAGCGTGTGGCGGTTTCTTTTTTCATGGCACATGAGATTATTTGCATCGGGCGCAACAACGCAAGCGAGCAGTTGCAGGCTGCACCTGACGGCTCAACGATGTGACGGGTCAGAACGAACACCCTCCCGCCACCAACCGAATGCCATCAACGCGAGTGAAGCGAGTCCCGCTGACAGCGAAAATAGTGACGAGTTTTTGCCGTTGGCGCGTGCAAGTGTCTCGGTGCGCGGCTTTTCTTCCAGCACACGACCGCGCACCATCTGTGCAGTAGCGGACGGTTTCGCGGCTGGCGATAGCGACGCGCTTGCCACCGGAATTGCGCTGGGCGCTGGGCCAAGTTGTGCTTCGGCGCGTTTGGCGACGGCTGCGTTTTCCGCAGCGACGGCGGGAACGAGTTCGGTTTGCACCTGCTTCAAACGGGCGACGGTTTCCGGTGATGCCTGCCAATAGCCTTTTTCGATGACGGTGAGCATCCGATCAACCATCGCCTGGTAGGCGGCAAGATTTTCAGCAGCTTTGAATTTCTCGCGGATGCCGAGCGCGTGGCGGTCTTGGACATAGGTTTCAAACATCTCCTGCCACTTCGCATCGCCCACCGCATCGGGCACGGTGACTTGCCAACCCCAAAGATTGTCCGTCACCTGGCGTATCATCCGCGCGCCTGAATAGCCCTCATTGAGCATGGCTTCAATCCACTTGGGATTGAGATAGCGCGCCCGCATTTCGCGGCCCATGTAGCGTTCGAGTGTCATGGTTTCACCGGCGTTCGGGTTGCTCAAATCCGTGACGAGCGTATCCGCCGGTTTGCCGTTGACCTCGCGCACGGCCATCGCCGTGCCGCCGAGGTATTGGTAGAAATCGTCGCTGTCTATCGCGCCATAGACATTCGAGGAACGACTGTGAACCACGGCTTTCGCACCCTTCAACGCCAGCCGCAGCAACGTCGGCGAAAGATCGGCGTTCGTGCCCGCCGCCACGCGCGCGCCCCAAAATCCCTGCCCGAACAAATGGCTCATGCGATTGAAGAACACGCCGGCGACCTGCTGCTCATTCGTCCAACTATCCGCCTGCTGGATGGCGTGATCCAATCCCGCACCGTAAGTTCCCGACGGCACGCTGAACAGCCGCACTGACGCAAATCGCTCGGCTTCGGCGGGCGCGACGCCTTGGACTTCAAGTTCGGCGCGTGTGGCGGCGATGTTCCGCAACAGCGGATTGTCGGCATTGGTATCGGTCTTCACCACATTCACCGCCTGATCGAGCAACAACATCAGATTCGGAAACAAGTCGCGATACAAGCCGGACGGAATCACAGTGACATCCACGCGCGGCCTGCCAAGTTCCGTTTGCGGAATTAACTCCACGCCTTGCACGCGACCGCGCGCATCCCACTTCGGGTGCACGCCCATGAGCGCGAGAATTTGCGCCTCCATCACACCTTCGTGCCGGCTCGTTTCCGTGCCCCAAAGATTGAAAACCAAGCGGTCAGGAAACTGTCCGTCATGCCGCTTGCGATAGGATGCGACGAGATCCGTCGCCAGCCGTGAACCAGCGGCGAAGGTTGCGGTTGTGGGCAGTCGCGACGGATCGAAGCCGTAAAAATCTTTTCCTGTCGGCAGCGCGTCAGGATTGCGAATCGGGTCATTGCCCGGCCCGGCGGCGATATAACGACCGGATAGCCCAGCGGAAAGCGCGTCGAGTTCTGCGTGCGCCGATGCTTCAATGCGCGTCATCAACTCCGCTTTACGCTGCGCGTGCTCGGCGGGCGAAAGATTCGGTTCAAGCGAAAGAATCGCCTCGGCGGTGGCGGCGCGTTTCACTTCGTCCGGCGCAACGCCAAACGTGTGCATTCCAAACGGCGTCATCCGCTCGCCGATTTTTTCGATATAATCATCAATCGCTTCAAGCTGCTCGGCGTTGAGTTGCGCTTCCGGCGCAAGCGTGATGCCGAGGTCTTTGAACAATCCGGTTTTTTCGCAGCGTCGCGCAATCTCGCGGAGCATGTCGCTGCCGGCAAGCGAACCTTTTTCGCGGGCGACGTGGTAGTCGTTGATGAGGCCGGAAATTTCGCGCAGTTCGGGATTGAGCGTGGCGCGATCCAGCGGCGGCGGCAGATGCGTGATGATGGTCGCCATCGCGCGGCGCTTCGCCTGCAAGCCTTCGCCGATGTCGTCCACGATGAACGGATACAACTGCGGCACTGCGCCGACAATGACTTCGCCCGTGTCGGCGGCTGTGAAACCGACTTCCTTGCCGGGCAGCCATTCATGCGTGGCGTGTGTGCCGACATGAACCATCGCATCGGCCTGAAAGTTTTTTTGCAGCCAAAGATAAAACGCCAGATACTGATGATGCGGCGGCAGCGTAACATCGTGATAGACGGCTTCAATGTCCTGATCCCAGCCGCGCGTCGGCTGCGGCGCAAACAGCAGATTGCCCCAGCGCTGCGCGGGAAAAACGAAGAACGGCTTTCCGGTTTCGTCGCGCCAGACCATCGTTTTGCTCTGCTCCGGCTCGCCCCATTTAGCCATGATTTGAGTGCGCAAACTTTCAGGCAATTGATCGAACCACACGCGATACTCGGAAATGGGCAGGAGTTGCACGCGACCGGAACGCGCCAGTTTATCCAACTCGGCGGCGACATTCGTTCCCGGCATGGGATTGTTTCCGAACGTGCGGATGGCAGTGAACAATTCATCGGCGTTGGTTGGCGCACCGTTCGCCGCAAAACCATCGGCGCGAAGCCGGTTGAGAATTTGCAGCAGAGATTGCGGCAGGACATTCAGATATGACGCTCCGATACTCTCGCGGCCCGGCGGATAATTGTAGTAAATGATCGCGACGCGGCGTTCGTTGGCCGGTTCGTGCCGCAACTTCACCCACGCCTGCACGCGGTCGGCGAGCCGTTCGACGCGGTCGGCAATGGGCATGGTCATCACATAAGTTTCGCCGGTGGCCACGTCCACGAGCTTTTCTTTTGAGGCAACAATCGTCGGCGCAATCCCGCCCGCGAGTTCCGCGCTGCCGACTTGCCAGGAGCGCTCGATGAAGTCGAGTCCGCTGGCGGAGCGCTCCCACTCGGCGCGGTTCTGGTTGTTCAACGCAATGGCGTTGATGATGGGAACATCCAGTTGCGCCAGCAACGGCGCGAGTTTGGCCGGGACATTCCCGATTTTCAGCGTCAACCCGACGATAGCCTCGACGCGGCTGTTACTGTTCGTATCGAGAAACAAAACCGGCAAAGCGGCGTCTGCCGGATAGCCGAAGCCGAAAAGCACGTTGAATCCGCGCGCCTGCAACGCGGCATTGATGGTGGAAAGCAATTCGGTCTGGCCGGACGTGGCCGTGTCACGCGAGAAATAAACGCCAACCCACGGAAAATCGCGGCGTTCGGGTTTGCCGGCGAGATACGCGGCGGAATAATCTTCAAACCGTGTAAACGCCCGGCGGCTGGTGGGATCGAAGAAACCGATTTCAGGGAAAACGGATGGCGACAGGAATTTTAAGTTGGGAAAATGTTTTCGGGCAAGCACGGCGCGCACCATCTGCACCAGGTTCGCCTGACCACCGGCGTCGAAATACGCAGCGAGTGCGGCGTCGCGTTTGAAACCCAGATCGGCAAATTCCGGGTCAAGTGTTCCACCCACGCCAGCGACAAAACTGCCCCGGTCTGCCGCCGCACGAATCTCCGGCGCAAGCGCTCGGAGTAATGCACCATAGCGGGTGTAGCCGATGATGATGTCGCTTTCGCGCACAAACTGCCGGTCAGCATCGGACAATTCAATGCGCGGAAAGGAGCGAACGGTCACGTCCTTCAACGCGGGGTCGCGGCGCAGTTCCGTGATTGCGCCAATGGCGGCGGCGGATTGCGCGTCGCCGGTGAGCAGCGCGACTTTCACCGGCGCGGCATGAGTCAGCGTGCCAAGCAGACACGCGATGAAAACGAGCAATGGAGCGAAGAACTTCACGCCACGCTCATTTCGGTTTGGTCTCGTCGTCCGGCACATAAACCACCTGACCATTGGCGAGACGATACGCCGTGCCAAGCCGCGTGCCTTGACCGGAGAGCGTCTTGTCGGTGACTTTCTGCACTTTGATTTGCGCGCCCTGTTTGGTGATGATTTCCATTTCGCCGTTCTCGGTCTGTTTGACCAGCGTGACGTTGGCGTTTTTATCGAGCAGCTTGCCGGACGAGAACAAGGCAAACAGCGCAATCAACAGCGCGACGATGAAGGCGACGCTGACATCAAACAGATTGGCGAGGCCGGCGAGCGGGTCTTCGTCCTGTCCGGGTGCTGGCCCGTGGGCGGAAAGACGGTGGCGATGAACGAAGCGCATGGTCATTCCTTTCCTTTCGCCGCACGCAGGACTCGTTCAGCATGAAACGCCAGCGCCTGTGAATCCGCACGCACCCAGCTTTCGCGGGCGGCGGCGATGAGATAAGCGGTCACGCTGATGGTCAAGCCAATGACGGTCGCGGCAAAGGCCGTCACCATGTTGCTGGCGAGCGCGGGCAAATTGCCATCGGCCAAACCTTGCAACGCATCGGCCATCGGGATGAGCGTGCCCATGAGGCCAAGCGACGGGCCGACGCGCACGGCAAGGCGCAATCGGCCCAGCGCCCGCCAGCGTTCGCGGTCGGTGTTTTGCAGGATTTCCTCCAAACGCAGGTCGAGTCCTTCGCCAGCTTGCTTGGCGGCAATTTCGTCCAGCGCCTTCTGTGCGCGTTCCAAGCTGGAACGCCGGCCCGCGCGGCGATCCCATGCCTCGCGCAAAAACGCGCCGACGGAAACGAGGATGGCCGCCAGCAAGCCGAGCAAGCCGAGCAGCACCGGCCAGACGAGAAAGGCGGCAATGTGATGAAACAATTCGCGGAGTTGGTCAACGGCAGTCATGATTTTTTATTGTGCGGTTACGCGGAAGAAGCGGGTGGCGTTGGTCGCGGGCACGCTCCATTGCGAGACGGTGTTGCTGCTGACGAAACTGGCATTGGTGGTCCAGTTGAGCAAATTGGTCGAGGACAGCACGGTGTAAGTGCGGTTGGTTTCGCCCGTGATGGTCAGGTTGGCTTGATTGGTCAGCACTGTGATGGCGAGAATTGGGGGAGTGATTGGCCGCGTCACCGCGAGCACGGCGAGTTGCGGGCGCAAGCTGGTTTCGCGCGGGTCAGGAACTTCGCCGGAAACGACCGAGAATCTCACCGCGTTGGTCGCCGTCAAATTGGTCAGCACATTGAAGCTCACCACGCTGGGACCGTAATTGGCGATGCTCGTGTTCCACTGCGCAACGTCGTCGCCGCCGAACTGCGTGCCGTTGAAATACAGCCGGTCGTTCTGGCCGGTGTCGCCGTAGGTGTAGAGCGCGGTGAGCGTGGCGGCGGTGGCGTTGGTCGGATTGACCGCGCCAAAAACCGCCGTGCGCTGATCCACTTCAGCCGAAGTCGGCGTGCCGTAAATGTCGCCGCTGCCCTCGGCCAGCGCGTAATCAAAATTATTCGTCAGCGCGCGGTTTTGATAAACCGCCTCCAGCGTGACGTGCTGGATGCGTCCGTCAAAACTGTCCGGCGTCGTTTCGGTCACGCTGATCGTGTTGGGTGAACCGTTGGTGTAAAGCATTCCGCCGGGCACGGGCAGCGCCACCAGCCAGACGCCATAGCCCGAACCGTAAGCGCACGGCGCATCCGCGCTGAAAATCGCATTAAAGTCACTCGTCGTGCCGAACACGAACGGATTCGCGGCGGGCAGGTTGGTGCCGTTGATATTCACGGTCAACTGGCAGGTGTAATCCGGCGTTCCGCCCCAAAGCGTCATGACGAGCCGGCTGGCAACGACGCGGTCGCAGGACGGAAGCGCGACGGCGACTTGATAAGTGTTGGGCAGGCTTGGCGGAACATTGAGCCAAGTCGGAATGTTCGTCCAGAACAGGCCGCCGTTGGCCACGCTGCCGGTGAGCACATTGGTGATTCCCAGCCCGCCAAAAGCGTAGCCGCCCACTCCCATTGCAAACACGGTGCCTTTCACGCTGCCAACGCCAGACGATGTCCAGCCGTAAAGTGTGTTGTTGGTGAAAGCGAGATCGCCGTCCGGGTTGATTCCGTCCGGGCCGGTAAAGTTATGAAGGATGCTAAAACCGCTGCCATCGGGATTGATTTTGAACACGATGCCATCATTGGCGCTGCCGCCCGCTTTGGTGGTGCCGACCAGACAGGAACCGACGAATGTGAGCGCGCCGTTGGGATTGGCTCCATTGGTCGTGCCGCCGGTGAAATTAAACAGCGTGCTGAATCCAGTGCCGTCGGTGTTGACGGAAAAAATTGTTCCCAAGTTTGCGGTGCCGCCAATGCGAGTGGTGCCGTAGAGCGTCGTTCCCACCAACGTCAGCGAGCCGTAGGGATTGGCACCGTTCGTCGTGCCGCCGGTGAAGTTGACCAGATTGGTGTAGCCACTGCCGTCGGTGTTGATGGCGAACACCACGCCGTCGTTGCCAGTGCCGATGCTGCTGCCCGTTCCGCCATGCACCGTCGTGCCGTAAAGCGTTCCACCGCTCAAGGTCAACGTGCCGCCCAGCGGTCGGGAACCATCGGACACGCCGCCCGCGAAAGTGTGCAGGTTGGTGAAACTGCCGCCGTTCGTGTTGAGCGAATAAATTGAACCGACGCCCGTGCCGCTACCGTAGTAAGTCATTCCATAGAGGGTTGAGCCGTTCACGGTCACAGTGCCATACGGTTTGTAGCCGTTGGTGGTGGTGACGAAGCTGTGCAAGGTCTGATAGGCGGAACCGTCCACATTAACCGCAAAGACGGTGCCATAGCCAGCCGTGCCATTAGCGCTGCCACCATAGTAGGTCGTTCCATAAAGAGTTGAACCGCTCAACACCACGGAGCCGAGCGGTTGGTATCCGTCGGGCGCGGTGTTGGTGAACGTATGCAAAACATTGAAGCCGGTGCCATCCGTGTTCACCGCGAACACCACGCCGCCGCCGGCGGCTCCTTGGTTCGCCGTCCCGTAAAGGGTCGAACTGGAAACAACCGGCGCGTCATAGTAAGGATTGGCTCCGTCCGCGCCGCCAGTGAACGAGTGGAGGATGGAGAATTGAGCGGATGCGACGCTGCCGCTCAATGCCAGCAGCGCGACCGCCATTCCGAGGGAATGAATGTTTCTATTTTTCATTGTTTTGATGATTTCATATTTGATGTATTCATGGTGTCATTGTGATTTATTGGGAAGCGTCCCATTCATTCTTCGCGGTGATTGTCTTGTATTCGACGTGGACATCGCAGTAGGTGGCCACAAAACCGTTTTTCGGATGCCGATAATTCACATAAGGAACCGGGTTGATGAACGAACTGCCACTCCCGCACCAATAATCGCCCGGCGTGCAATCGGCATAAATGATGGTGCTCGACGGATGGCGGACACTGCTTTGATTAACGCCATACCAAAAACAAGAAGCGCTGCCGGCGAAGTTAAAGACGTTCATGCCGTAGCTCAAAAAGATGCTGGCATCCCAGGTCACGGGAATTTGCTTCAAGTCGGCGGGACAAAGATAAACGCTGGTGGTTTGGTTCGTGGATGGTTTGCCAATATACGGTTTAATCAAATCCATCCAACGGGATTGGGAATTTACCCAAGTCAGCGGATAGATGCCGTTGTCGTCGGCATACATTTGCGTGGCCAGCCCGATCTGACGCAGGTTGTTTTCACAAGCCGCACGTTTAGCTCGTTCCTTGGCGCTGGCAAGGGCGGGCAATAACAGCGCAGCCAGAATCGCAATGATGGCAATGACCACCAGCAATTCAATCAGCGTGAACGCTAGATCGCCGGCAGAGCGCGGCAAAACTGTTTCAGTGTTATTATATTCTAGTTTCGTAATACTTGCTGGGTTAAAAAAATCTGTTGGCTGAAAAGGTGAAATGCGACTGGCCTAGTCTGCGGGTTTGTGTGTGTCGTTTCCCCGCACCAGCACGCGGCCGACGACGCACGCAAGGCCGAACATGATGAGCGTGCCGATGGCTCCGGCGATGGCGGTGGCGATGCCTTCAGAACTGATGCCGGGCATTTTGTAATCGGGAATCCACGTTTTGATGAGCGTGGCGGCGTGGCCGGCAAAACCAAATTTCTCCGCCACTTTATCCAGTCCGTCCGGCCAAGCACAGGCGTAAGGCGAAACAAAAATTGCCAGCCCCAACGCGATGACCAGACCGAACGCGAGAAATTCCCAGCCGGTGCCGCGCGTGGCCGGGGAGTTTTCCGCGTCGAGCAAATCCGGTCGTGTCCGTGCAATTGCCAGGATCACCAGCGAGGTGATGATTCCTTCACCGATGCCGATGAGCATGTGGACGCTGACCATTGCCGGGAAAACCACGCCAGGTGGAAGTGTGCCGGACAAGGCGAGTTCTCCGGCGCACGTCACGGACGCCAGCACGGTCGAAAGCCACGCCGCAAAGAAAATAGCCGTAATGCGTCCGCGCAGGCCGGGCAGGAATTTTCGCGCGGAACGATAAATCGCATAGCCAACCACCGCGCCCATGAACGACATATTGAAAATGTTTGCGCCCAGCGCCAGCACGCCGCCGTCGCTGAACAGGAGCGCTTGCACAATCAGCACGCACGCGATGACAATCGCCGCTGCGCCCGGGCCGAGCAGTGCCGCCGCCAACACGCCGCCAAGCAAATGTCCCGACGTGCCGCCAGCGACGGGGAAATTCAGCATCTGCGCCGCGAACACAAACGCCGCGCCCAGCCCCATCAGCGGAATTTTGTTGCGCGGCAGCGTGCGGTTGACCTGCCGGGCGGCGACGGCCAAGCCGCCCACCGACAGCGCGCCGGTCAGGGCGAGCGTCTTGGCGTCGAGAAAACCATCAGGAATGTGCATAAAATCTTGCTCCGGCCATGTGTTTGCGTTAAGTGTTACGAATCGCAAACAAGGTAATAATTCTAGTGTTACGGTCAAATAAAAAAGTAACAACACGTTGAACCACGTTTTTGCATCATGGGCGGGCATCATTTGCATCCACACGACCACGGGGACGGCCACAAGCATGGCCCATTGCAGCATTTGCCGGCAGGCGGGAAACTGGCCGGGGCGCTGTTCTTGATTTTGACGGTCGTGCTGCTGCCGCGCACGGCGTTGACGGGATTATTGATGGTGGCTGCCGTCATCGGCGGACTGCTGGCGGTCAGCCAGATTCCGCTCTGGTTTCTGCTGAAACGGTTGCTGCTGCTGGAACCGCTGGTGCTGGGGGTGGCGGGCTTGATGTGGTTTCAGCCGGATGGCGGCAAGATTTTCGCGCTGGTGATGTTCAAGGCCAACCTGTGCCTGCTCACGACCATTCTGCTGTCAAACACGACGCCGTTCGCAGAACTGCTGCGCGTATTGCAACGGCTGCGGATGCCGTGGGTGTTTGTCACCACACTGACATTGATGCACCGGTATCTGTTCGTGCTGCGCGACGAGGCGGAGCGGATGCGCCGCGCCCGCGCGAGCCGGACGTTTACGCGCGGACGACGGTTTCAATGGCTGGCACTGTCATCGGTGCTGGGGCAATTATTCGTGCGGGCATCAGAACGCGCGGAACGGATTTACAACGCCATGTGTGCGCGCGGCTGGAAATAAAATGAACACGATTGAAATCACCGATCTGAAATACCGTTACCACGACGGCACGGAGGCGCTACGGGGCATAAGTTTTGGCATCGCGCCGGGTGAATGTGTGGCGCTGCTCGGTCCGAACGGTTCGGGCAAGTCCACGCTGTTGCTCCACTTGAACGGCATCTTGCCGGAGAAACTTTCCAGTGGCGGCGCGGTGAAAATTTCCGGTGAGGCCCTCGCACCGGAAAATCTGGGAAAAATCAGGCGTCAGATCGGTTTGGTTTTTCAAGACCCGGACGACCAGTTGTTTTGCCCGACGGTGGCGGAGGATGTGGCGTTTGGCCCGCAGCAACTTGGTTTGAGTGAAGCAGATATTTCTGCACGCGTGAAAAAATCCCTGGCCCAAGTCGGCCTTGCGGGATTTGAACATCGTTCGACACATCATTTGAGCCACGGCGAGAAGCGTCGCGCCTGTCTGGCGGGCGTGTTGGCGTGCGAGCCGGCGGTGCTGGTTTTGGATGAACCGACGAGCGACCTCGACCCGCGCGGTCGGCGGGAATTCAAGGCGTTGTTGAGGGAGATTCCGGCAACGAAGCTCATTGCCACACACGATCTTGAATTGGCAGTGGAACTCTGCGCGCGGGCAATCATTTTGGATCAAGGGCAAATCATCGCCGATGGCTGCACCGTAGAATTGCTTGCCGACGAGAAATTGATGTTCGCGCACGGGTTGGAGCGGCCACACATTTTACATCACATTCATCCGCATTGAATATGCTTGTGGTGCCTGCCAGATAATTACGAGGTGACAATTCACTTTGACAAGTGCTTGGCACGGTCGCACTAAACGGCGTCGCCGCGTTTTGTGGATTAAATTTCAGCCGTGAGATGGGTTACAGGAAAGGAGGGGTTATGCGCGGTTGAATCCCGCCGGGAATCAGGGCTGAAAGTTTCTTTCATTTTGTGTCGTTGCGACACCTTCACCGCTTTTGCTTCCGCTAGAATGGTTCCGTGAATTTTATTTTAATCAATGTTTGGATTTTTGCCGTTCCAAAGTTTGAAAGAATGACGCCATGAAAGGCGAATTAAAAGTCAGGCGAGAGGGCAAAAGCGGGGCTGCCATTTTGCGGCAACTGCAATTCCACCCCGCCCGATGCAGTTAGCATCGGAGCCATAAAGCGTCACTTGGAAAACTTTCCAGAAGGGGGCCGGAGCAGAAAAGGCCGGATTCATTCAGCTTTGAAGTAGAAAAAGCCGTTCAGGGCCGCCGAAAAGAAAAATTCATTTTGTGTAATGATTACACAAACCGGGCCTGAATCCCTGTCAGAATGCCGGTCGAAAATAAATTGAGCCGTCAAATTTTGTAAATGACGGCCATGAAAAATGACAACCAAAAAAACGAACTGGAAATCATTCAGCATAGCAGAAGTTGTGGCTTCATCTTGTGCGCTTCCCGCACAAGATTGCCTCCAAATTCTGCCAGAGTGAGAGCCGTTGGGGACATTCATTTTGTGCAATGATTGCACAAGCGGAACCTGAATTTCTGCCAGAATGTCCGACGGAAACATGAATAAACCATAGGTGACGTATGAATAATGTTGCGCCAAACAACTTTGCTGGCCGGATGGAAAAAGAGATTCGCGCCAAAGAAGAAAAGAAGGCTAGCGCGCTTTATGTGCTGAACAATGATCTCAAGGCGATTTTGAATCTGGCCAGATTGCCAGCGCGTTTGAACACCGCGCAAACCGCCGCCTGTCTCGGCTTCAAGCCGCATGACATCCCGGTGCTGACCGCGCGCGGATTCCTCAAGCCGTTAGGCCGCCCGATGCCCAACAGCGATAAATACTATGCGCGGTCAAGGATTCTTGAACGGGCGGACGATGAGGAATGGCTGTCACGGGCAACGGCGGCATTGGGGCAGCACTGGCAGGATAAAAACGCCCGTAAAACCGGAAAACAAAATGGTCATGCCCGGCCAGTGGGAAAGTGAACTATTCGGCTTAACCGCAACCAACTCGCCCACTACCCACCAACGCGGGCAAGGCCGGTTGATTTAAGCTGACGGCAATGCTGGCACCGAAAGCCCAATACAACCCGGTTGACGCCAAAAAGTATTTCAAGGAACACCTGGCAGTCGGCGATTATTACGCCGAAGGGCAGACCGTTCCCGGCCAATGGATCGGGAAGGGCGCGGCAGATTTGGGATTGTCCGGCGTGACCACCACCGATGAGTTTGTTCGGCTCTGCGATAATCTTCATCCACAAACCGGCGAAAGGCTGACGCTCCGGCAAAAAACCACACGGATTGAAAAGGGGATTGATGGCGAAGAACGGCAAGCCGCCAATCGCCGGGTATTTTACGACTTCACCTTTTCCCCGCCAAAGTCTGTTTCCATCGCCGCGCTGGTCGGCAACGATGCGCGAATTGTCGAGGCGCATGAGCAGGCCGTGACGCTGGCCATGCACCAGTTGCAAACCTTCGCGGCAACGCGCGTGCGAAAAAACGATGAATGCACGGACCGGCATACGGGCAACCTTGTGGCCGCGATGTTCCGGCATGACACCTCCCGCGCTTTAGACCCGCATTTGCATACGCATTGCATCGTATTCAACGCCACGTTTGACGCGGTGGAAAAGCAATGGAAGGCATTGCAGAACCATGAAATGTTCGCGGCGCAAAAGTTTGTCGAGAATGTTTATTACCATGAACTCACGCGCGAACTGGTGAAATGCGGTTATCAGATTGAAAACCAGCCGCGTGGCGATTTTGAGATCAAGGGCATCACGCCGGAACTGATTGACAAGTTTTCCAAGCGGCATCGGGAGATTGACCGGAAAACCAAGGAACTGCTGGCGCGTGAACCGGAAAAGGCGGCTGACAACATCGCCGCAATCCGGGAGAACATCGCGCACAAGGAACGGCCACGGAAAATCCGGGACATCGGTTTGGAAAAGCTGCAAACGCTGTGGGACGGTCAAATGACGGCGGGCGAAAAGGCTTCGCTGGACGGGCTGACGGCGAAGCCGTCCATTGCGCCCGTTTCCGGCGAGAAGATTTGCGAGCAAGCTGTGACGTGGGCGGAGCAACATTTATTTGAGCGTCGTTCCATCGTCCATGAGCATGAACTGTGGCGGCACGCGCTGGAACGCGCCAGAGGGCAGGACGTTTCACTGACGGACATTCAGGCCGTCACGCAAAAGCGCGGCTACCTGCACTTTGACGAGCATCCCGGCAAGGTGTCCACGCGGGAGCATCTTCAACGTGAAATGGAAATTGTCCAGATGGCCAGAGCGGGCATTGGCGAATATCATCCGCTGGTCTGGCAACCGAAGCCGTTCAATCCCATGTTGGATGGGGAACAGCGCGAAGCCCTCACCGCGCTGGTTTCCAATCGTAACCGGGTCGCGGTCTTTCGCGGCGGGGCTGGCACGGGCAAAAGTTTCGTGCTGCGCGAGCTGGTCGGGCAAATCCGCGACGGCGGGCGCGGCGTGGTCGTCCTCGCGCCGCAACGCCAGCAAGTGCTGGACATGGAGCGGGACGGTTTCCCGTCGCCGCTGACGGTTGCCAGCTTCCTGCAAAAGAAAGAACTCAACGCGGGAACGGTGGTGATCGTGGATGAGGCCGGCCAGATTGGGGGCAAACCGATGTTGGAACTGCTCCGGCTGGTTTCCGAGCGCAATGCCCGGCTGATTTTGTCGGGCGACACGCGCCAGCATGGAGCGGTCGAGGCGGGCGACGCGCTGCGGGCGATTGAAAAACATTCGGGCATCCGGCCAGTGGAACTGACGAACATCCGCCGCCAGAATCCGGCGCTGGCAAAGTCCATCGAGGAGCGGAAGCATATCAAGGAATACCGGCAGGCTGTCGAGGAGGCGCGTGACGGCAAGTTCACTGAATCGTTTGAGCGGTTGGACAAATTGAAGACGATTGAGTCCTGCACACTTGCCAACAAGCATGAAAAATTGACGGCGCGTTATCTGGAACTGGTGAAAGAGCATCAATCCACCGTGGTCGTCTCGCAAAGCTGGAATGAGATTCACCAGGTCAACGACGCAATTCGCGCCGCGCTTAAAAATGAAAAGCTCGTCGGCGAAACGGAAACCACGGTCACGGCATTTCAGCCGGTGGATTTGACGGAAGCGCAAAAGCGTGACGCCCGCTCTTACGATGCCAACACCGTGCTGGTGTTCAATCGTGACGTGCGCGGGTTCAAGGCCGGTGAATCGGCGCGGTTGAAATTGATTACCGACACGCATTTGCTGGTGGAAACGGACACGCGCACGGTTTCCATTTCGTTCAAGCAGTTGGACAAGCTGACGGCCTGCCAGCGCAAGGAACTGGCTTTGGCCGCTGGTGACAAGCTGCAACTCAAGGCGAATGGCCGCAGCGTGGAAAACCGCAAGCTGGTCAATGGCGAACTGGTCACGGTCAAGGCCGTCGAGCCGGACGGCCGCATTGCGCTGGCGGATGGCCGGGTCTTGGATAAAAACTTCCGGCAGTTTGTCCGGGGCTATGCCATCACGTCCTATGCGTCACAAGGCAAGTCGGTGGATCATGTTTTGTTTTCGGATTCGGCGGCGAAGGCCGCGACGAATCAACAGCAATGGTATGTCACCATTTCGCGCGGCAAGAAGGGGATTCATATTTTCACCACCGACAAGGAGCATTTGCGCGAGAACATCACGCACAGCGGGGATCGCCCGTCGGTGGTGGATGCGCTGATAGCTCATTACCGGAAACATGATCCGTTCTACCGCCTGATTGAACAACGTTGGGGGCAACGGGTGGCGCTCACCATGACCAACAGCAAACGCGCCAGAGAATTCCGCGAGCTGCGCCAGAGACAAAACCAAAGTCAGGCGCAAGCGCAAACTGAAACGATCAAGATGACGGTTGAATCCAATGAGCCGCGCCAGCAACCCGTCCAGACACCGGCGGAAAGCCACATGGCTGAAACAACGGAGCCAAAAATCAAGCCACACCTGATTTTCCCGGAAGTCCCCAAAAAACAGTCGCGCGGTTACAGGCCATGAACGGCTGTCAGTCCAAAGGGTAATCGTCATGGTCATAATAGTCTGGCGGTTCCTGCAACAGCAGGAATGGGTCTTATGCCGCGTGCCGGATTATGCCGCATTGAGTTTTAATTTCCCCGCCTTTGTTCAGCGGGTTGTTTCAGCAATGCGGCATAATTTTAAGCCTCGCGCCGTTATGATTGGCGCGTAT
>JBEKZC010000053.1:0-26424 GCA_049510295.1 Verrucomicrobiota bacterium
GAGAGCGAAGGAAGAACATTACGCCGAAAATCACCGTCACCAAAAACGAGCTTCCCAATGCAATTTTCACCTCAGGAGCCCGGAGCATTGAACGGAATGTCGCCAGCGCCAGCGCGGCGGCCTGTTCTGGCACGGCGGGGAGGCGGAGTTCGAGAAAACGACTGCCACCTTTGGCCGGTGCGGCCACCGCGGCGGTGTTGCCGGCCGGCTTGATTTGCGCCGGGGCCATCCCGCCGGTTTCACCGTAATAAAAGCGCACCGTGCTGCGATACGCACGACGCAGGCCGAGTGCGCCAAGGCCGAGACAGCCGAGCGTGCCGAGCAACGCGGGCAACACGCGTCCCTCTGCCAGTCCCTGCGCGCCGAGCGGCAGCCAGAGCGGCGGGATGAACTTCTGCGCGGCGAGCAGTTGATTGAGTTTTTCCCGTTCGGCGGGCCGGCGCGCTTCCTGGCTGGTGGTGGACTGCCGGTTGGGATGAAAGTCCTCCCGATGGATGACGTTGAAATAAAGGTTGGGTCCCTGGCTGAGCAGGATGAAGGCGAAGGTGATGCCCATGATGATTGAGCGGCGGCGGCGCGGGTTGGTCATCAGCGTCGCCAGCCAGCCGCGCAGGCAATACGTCCACGCCGTGATCATGAAGACCATGCTCAAGGCGAGTGGAATCAGCAAAACCATCTCCAGTCCGCGGGCGAACACGAGTCCGATGCCCAGCCCCAGCATAATGGGGACGCCCACGATGATGCTCAACGCAAAGTGCGACACGAGGTAATTGACGACGAACATCTGGCCCAGCGCAACCGGCAGGTGCATGAGGCGCTGCAAATCTATGCTCTCGGAGCGCTGCAATTCGGCGAGCAGGCCGATCAGCCAGAAGAAAAGAAACGCGGCGGTGACGCCAAACCAGATTCCCATGATGACCAGCGGCGATGCCTGGGGCAGGCCGAAGGCCGCACCGAGCAAGGCCCCCACGAAGCACAACCCGCCCATCACGATTGCGCCGAGGCCGGCGAGCACGGCGATGATTGCGCCCAGACCGCCGCTGCGCGCCCACTGATTGCGCGTGAGCCGCCAGCGCAACCAGAGGACGGTTTTGAGTTGCTCCCAGTTCATTCAACCCTCCAGCCAGCTTAACTTCTGAACCTCGTGCCCGTCACTGCCCACCACCGCGAGAAATTTGTCCTCCAGCGAACCGTCCCGGTGCAGATCCTCCATCGTGCCCTGGTGAACCAGCCGTCCCTGCGCGATGATGCCGACGTCCGAGCAAAGTTTCTCCACAATCTCCAGCACATGCGAAGTGAGGAAAACCGTTGCGCCGCGGCTGACGCATTGCTTGAGCGTATCGCGCAACACCCGCGACGCCACCGCATCCACACCCTCGAACGGTTCGTCGAGAAACAGGAGCTCCGGATTGGGAATCAACGCGGCGGCCAGGGCGAGTTTCTTCTTCATGCCATGCGAGAATTCGAGCGTAAGCTTCTTCTCCTCGTGCGCCAGGTCCATCATCGTGAGCAACTCGGTGCAACGTTCGCGCACCGTGTCGCGCGGCAGCAGATACATGCGGCCGATAAACGTGAGGTATTCGGACGCCGTCAGGTTGTCGAACAGCGCGAGATCCTCCGGCACCACGCCGATGCGGCGTTTAACTTCGAGCGCCCGGCGTGGGTCGCCCACGTCCTCGCCCAGGATGCGCATGGTGCCGGCCGTCGGCGCCAGCAGACCCGTGAGCATCTTGATGGTGGTGGATTTGCCCGCGCCGTTGGGGCCAAGGAAACCGTAAAAGCGGCCGGATTCGACGCGGAGGTTCAATTCATTGACCGCGCGGAACTTCCCGAAATCGCGCGTCAGGTTGGAGGTCTCAATGGCGACATTCATGGACTGGCAATGGGCCGGAAACTATCGGGCGGCGGCGGTTGGAGCAATCGTAAAGCGAACCAGGCGGCTGGCCGGGGCGTAAAAACTTCCACCCGCCTTGACCGGGGCGTTGGGGCTGACCTCCCCGCCTGATTTTGCTGAACAACAAAGAAACAAAGCAACGAAGGTTAAAATCACTTCCCAAGATACTTCGACGGGTTGCGTATCCAGTCGAGCCGCTCGGCTTCAAGTTCGTTCAGAACGACCTGCCGCCGTCTTTGCTTGACGGCATTCGCGACCCAATCGGGGAAACCACCAGACCTGTTTGACGAGACCGACGATTGATTGGCAAACAAGCTTTGGTCTGTGCATGGGCGGCTTGACTATTCCATTGCTCCCAACACTTCATCGAGCGGCACGGTGGCGAAGCTGGTGGCGGAGTCGCTCATCGCGTAGGGGATGATAAGTTCGTGCCCGTGCAGCAGCGCGCCGCAGGTGTACACCACGTTCGGAACATAACCTTCGCGCTCCGATTCGTTCGGAGAAAGCAAAGGTTCTCGCAGGCGGCCGATGACGCGTGTGGGGTCGGCGAGATCGAGCAGAAACGCGCCGAGGCAATACTTCCGCATCGCGCCGACACCGTGGCTTAACACCAGCCAGCCGGCTTCGGTTTCAATTGGCGAACCGCAGTTGCCCAGCTTGATGAATTCCCACGGCTGAGCGGGTGAGAGCAGCAGCCTGGGCTCCGCCCAGAAATGGATGTTATCGGAGAACATGATCAAAATGTTCTCGTCGTCCTGGCGCGAAAGCATGGTGTAGTGGCCGTTGATTTTGCGCGGGAACAACGCCATGCCCTTGTTCTGCACGGCGGGACCGTTGAGCGTGTTGAACTTGAAATGGAGAAAATCCGGCGTCTCCAGCAACTGCGGCAGGATCATCTTGCCGTCATAAGCGGTGTAGGTCGCGTAGTAGGCAAAGCTGCCGTCGTCGTTCTGGAAGCGGACGAAGCGCGCATCCTCGATGCCGTTGCTCTGGCTGGCCGTGGACGGAAAGAGGACGCGCTGGGAAACCTGGCTGCCGGGGGCAAAGCGCACTTCGTAATTCGACTCGGCGAGCAGCAGGATGCCGCGCGCGGCACGGTCAGCCGTGGCGTCGGCCGGGTCGGTTTGCCGGCGCTTCACGGTCAGGACATGGTGCAGGTCGTCCAGGATGAAAGCCTCGGGGAGTTGATCCAGCACGCGCTGGCTGAATTCATTCTGCACACCCGCTTCCTGCAGTTTGCTGGCAAAGAGCTTTTTGTCGTAAGCCGGGTTGGGCACATGCTCCGGTTCGGTCACAAACGGCACGGGCGGCGTAAGCGTGATGCGATGCTGCGCGCTCGCGGTGCCCATGCGGAAGGTGATGGAGGAAATGTGCCCTTCGCCCGTGGCCCGCAGGCTCAAGATGAAGCGGAGCGCGCCCCGGGGCAGTCCGGACTGGTCGGGATGCGGCACGATGGAAGGATTGAACAGTGCCGCGGATTCCGGGGAGTATTCGTGCGTGAAGTGAGCGCCGATGAGCGCCTGCCGTTCTGCCGAAGGCTCCCACGTCTCGCCCAGGTAATGACACACCTGCGTGAAGCGTTTGCGGAAAAATTGTTCCACACGTTCGTGCCGGTCCGCAAACTCGCCCAGCACCCGGCCCAGCAGCCGGGCGATTTCCTCGTCCGGGAGGGCCATGACGCGGGCGACGACCCTCCGCGCGATGTCGTCGCTGCTGGGATAAAAGGGTCGCATGAGCACGCGCGACCGGTTGGGAACCAGGGTGGGTCCAATGCGTTTGGCGTGGACGGGTGACGGGGTGGGGGTGGTCATATTTTTTCTGCGGCGAGATTCCAACCAGTGCCGGTCATTTGCCGGCGGGTTCCTTGAAGCTGGTGATGGTGTTCTGCAGCGCCTGCATTTCCGCCAGCGACAGCAGGAAGGCCAGCGTGGACTCGGCGCCCTGGTTCTGGCTCAAACGGTCCACGTGCAAGCCGTCCCGGCAGCCGCCGGTGGTCGAATCGTAGAGTGCCAGGCCCAGGTCGTTTCGACCGAGGAACCACTCGAACGCGCGCCGCGCTTCCGTGACCCAGAACATGTCGCCCGTCGCCTGATACGCTTCGATGCAGGCGGAAATCGTTACCTGGGCTTCGATGGGTTGCTGGTCGAACTGTGCGCGTTCCTTGCCGCGCGGATAAAATCCGTTCGAGCCGATGGGCCGGAAAGAGCCGGCATCCGAAGTCTGGATTTTTATCAGCCACCGCAGGGTCTTGAGGCCGAGTTCCAGCATTGTTCCGTTGCTCATGCAGCGTCCGTTGAGAATCATCGCGTGCGGCAGCTTGGCGTTGGCATAAGAAACCACTTCTTCAAACCACTGCCACTCGTCGGTGGCGGCGTCGGTGTAGCGTTGCATGAGTTTCGCCGTGAGCGATTCGCGAATCTGGTTCGCGCGCCGGTCACCGCTGAACCGCCGCAGGTATTCGTCAATGCCGATGAGCGTGAACGCCAACGCGCGCGGTGACATGAAGTCGGCGGCCACGGGCAGGGCCTGTTCGAACAATTCCGCCGCCAGCATTTGAAAACTGCCCTGGCCCGCCTGCGCCACGCACAGCCCCAGCGCCCACAGCGCGTGACCCTGGCAATCCTCCGAGCCGACCTCTTCCAGCCAGTGCCGGTCGAAACTCATGAAGTTGCGGAAGCGCCCGCGCTTGCGGTCGAAGGCGTGGTTCAGGAACGCGGCGTAGGTGGCGGCCTGCGCGCCGAGGCGCTGCGAGCCGAGGCCCAACTTTTGCAACATCAGCGCCAGCACCAGCGCGCGTGCGTTGTCGTCCGTGCAATAGCCTTCGGCGAAGTTCGGCACCGTGAAGCTCGCGTGCTGAAAAATACCGGTCGAATCACTCATCCGAAACAGATGATTGAGCTTCATCTCCGGCAACTGGCCGGGCTGTTCGTCAAGCGTCTTGATGGGCGAGGATTTTCTGCCCACGAAGCTGTGGTCATGACGCGCCTGCTCGAAGGACTTCATATAAAGCTGCGCTACGCGGCTCCACACCATGTCGCGCCCCAGCTTGTAGGCGTTCTTGCGCATCGAGTGGCGCAACGTCTCGTCGCGCAGCAGTTCCACCACGGCAACGGCGATGGCCTTGGCGTCGCGGAACGGCACCAGTTTGCCGCGTTCGGCGGTCAGCAATTCCACCGCGTGCCAGTAGGGCGTGGACACCACGGCGTTGCCGTTGCCAAACGCATACGCCAGTGTGCCCGAGGTGATTTGCGCCTCGGTCAGGTACGGTGTCAGGTAAATGTCCGCCGCGCCAATGAACCGCATCAATTCCTCCAGTTCGACAAAGCGATTGAAGAACACGACGTGCTTCTGCACGCCCAGGTCTTTGGCCAGCCGCTCCAGGCTCAGGCGGTAAGCTTCGCCCTCGTCGCGCAGCAGATTCGGATGCGTCTGGCCCAGCACGATATAGACGATATTGGGAAATTCCCGGATGATGTCCGGCAACGCGCGCAACGCATACTCGATGCCCTTGTTCGGCGAGAGCAGGCCGAACGTGAGCAGCACCTGCTTGCCCGCCACGCCAAATTCGTCCTTGAAATAATTTGGGTCGGCGAACGGCATGTCGGGAATGCCGTGCGGGATGAGGTCAATTTTGGCCGCCGGCGCCTGATAAACTTCGCGCAGGAACTGCTGGCCCCGTTCGCTCATCACCACCAGCCGCGTCGAAAGACGGATCAAGTTGCGCATCACGCGTCGCTGCTCCGTGTTCGGCTCGCGCAGCACCGTGTGCAGCGTGGTGACGATGGGCATCTGCAGTTCGCGCAGCAGCGCCAGCACATGACTGCCCGCCGGCCCGCCAAAAATGCCGAACTCATGCTCCACGCAAATCACGTCCACGTCCGTGATGTTCAGAAAATCCGCCGCGCGCAGGTAGGACGGCAGGTCCTGTTCCGCAATCTCAAAGCGCACTTCCGCCGGGTAATCGTAGCCGCCCGCAAGGTCATTGACCGGCACGACCAGGCACTGCATCGCCGGGAATTCCGCCGCCACCGCGCAGCGCAAGTCCGTCGTGAACGTGGCAATGCCGCATTTCCTCGGCAGGTAATCGCCGAGGAACGCAATTTTGCGTATGTCCGATGGTTGTTGCATGAAACGTTGTCCGGCTGCACGGGCCTAATTGCTTGTGCTGACATATAGTGGGCTAGGCGCCCGCGTTCGCCAAGAACCATTCACTGGCAATACCGCCGAACCCGCCGCGGCAAAGCGAAACTTCCAACTCGCCTTGACCGGCGGTTTGGGGCTAATCTCCCCCTGAATTTTACTGTAGCGGCGGTCTATGACCGTCGCAAAGGTAGGGCGGGCTGTCCCAGCCCGCCGCGGCGCGATGAGGACATCGCGCCCTACCTGAGTTTGATTTTACGATGATGACCAGCACGCAAATCCGCCCGAGTAGCCAGGTCCGGAAGGACTTTCTCGACTTTTTCAAGTCGAAGCAGCACACCATTGTGCCGTCTTCAAGCCTCATGCCAGACAGCCCCAACCTGCTGTTCACCAACGCGGGCATGAACCAGTTCGTGCCCATCTTCCTCGGCCAGAACAAATGCCCCTACAAACCCGGTCGCGCCGCCGACACCCAGAAATGCATCCGCGCCGGCGGCAAACACAACGATCTCGAAGACGTCGGCCTCGACACCTACCATCACACGTTCTTCGAGATGCTGGGGAATTGGAGTTTTGGGGATTATTTCAAGAAGGAAGCCATCGAATGGGCGTGGGAACTGGTCACCTCAAAGAAATGGTTCGGGTTTCCGCCGGAACGTCTTTATGCCACCGTCTATAAACCCGGCCCTGGCGAGCCGTCTGAGTTCGACCAGGAAGCCTACGACCATTGGGCGCGGCTTTTCACCGCTGCCGGTCTCGATCCCAAGGTCCACATCTGCACCGGCGGCAAGCAGGACAATTTCTGGATGATGGGCGACACCGGTCCGTGCGGCCCGTGCTCTGAAATCCACGTTGACCTCACGCCCGCCGGCGACACCAAAGGCTCGCTCGTCAACAAAGGCGACGCCCGCTGCATCGAAATCTGGAACCTTGTATTCATCCAGTTCAATGCCAACCCGGACGGTACGTTCAGCCCGCTTCCGGCAAAGAACGTGGACACCGGCATGGGTTTCGAGCGCGTCACCGGCATCCTCCAGTGCACGAAAGACTTCAAAGACTTTGCCAACGCGAAAATCTCGAACTACGAGACCGACATCTTCCGCCCGATTTTTGATGAGCTGGAGGAATTGAGCGGCAAGAAATACGGTTCAACCCTCCCCGGGAGCGCCGGCGTCTCGCCGGCGAGTTTCGGTCCTACCGATTCTGAAACTGGCCGCCGGGATGGCGGCGCTCCCAGGGCCGACTCTCAACCCTCAACCCTCAACTCTCAACAGTCCATTGACATCGCCTTCCGCGTCATCGCCGACCACATCCGCACGCTGGGCTTTGCGATTGCCGACGGCATCCAGCCCGGGAACAACGACCGCAACTACGTTCTGCGCCGCATCCTGCGCCGCGCCGTGCGCTACGGCCGCACGCTCGGCTTCCACGAACCGTTCTTTTACAAACTTGTGGATGTGCTCGCCGACACGATGGGCGACGTCTTCCCCGAAATCCGCGCCCGGAAAAAGAACGTGCAGGATGTCATCCGCACCGAGGAAGAGGCGTTTAACAAGACGCTAGATCGAGGAATTGAATTGCTTGAAACTGAGTTTTTCCGAGTCGATGTAACTCTGAAAAGACTGGGCAAAATAACTCCACCCAAACTCGTGGAAATGAGTGGTTTTGATTCTAAGGGAGGTACAATCGAAAAAGTCGTAATCAAAGATGGTCTAGCTACAATTACCGGCCGCTTTGCATTCGAACTTTACGACACCTACGGCTTCCCGCTCGACTTGACTGAGTTGATGGCACGCGAACGCGGTTTGACCGTGGACACCGCGGGTTTTGAAAAATTGATGGAAGAGCAGCGCGCCCGGGCCCGGGCCGCGCAGAAGAAGGAAGTTATTTCGCTTTCGCAAATCGAAACCACCACGCCCACGAAGTTCGTCGGCTTTGAGAGCCTTGCGGTTCAGGCCAGAGTTTTGGAAGTCGTAGGTTTGAAGGACAAAACCGCAGTCATTCTCGACACCTCTGCGTGCTATGCCGAGATGGGCGGCCAGGTCGGCGATACCGGAAAAATAATTCCGGCCTCGGATGTTCCGTTTCCCTCGTCGGAAAGAACAGAGGCCTCAAGCCGGCGACTACAAATCACGAACACGCAGAAATCCGGCAATACCTGGCTGCATTTCGTGACAGGCGAGAACCTTCCCGCGATTGGCGACAAAGTCATTCTTCAGGTTGATGCTCTCCGTCGCAATGCCATCCAGCGCCATCACACGGTCACGCACCTGCTGCACTGGGCGTTGCACGAAGTCGTGAGCAGAGACGCTTCGCAGAAGGGTTCGTTCGTCGGCCCGGACAAGTTGACCTTCGACTTCAACAGCGCGCCGCTTACGCCGCAACAGGTGGCCGACGTCGAGAAGCTTGTCAACGAACGCATCCTCGAAAACACCGGCGTGAGCTGGACGGAAGTGCCCTACGCCGACGTCAAATCGCGCAAGGACGTGATGCAATTCTTCGGCGAGAAATACGGCGACACCGTCCGCGTCGTCCAAATCAGCGGCCATGCCGCGAAGCTGGATGGCTATTCGATGGAATTGTGCGGCGGCACGCACACACGCGCGACGGGCGAGATTGGTTTGTTCCGCATTGTGGGTGAGAACGCGATTGCCGCCGGTGTGCGACGCATCGAAGCGGTTGCCGGCCTCGAAGCCTACCGCAAAGCCACCGACGAACTTGCGCTCATCAAATTGCTGGCGGGCAAGGTGAACTCGCCCGTGCATGAATTGGAAAAGAAGATCGAGTCGTTGCTGGAACACCAAAAGGCGATGGAGAAACAGATCAAGATTGCGCAACAGCGCGAAGCCTCAAACGCCGCCAGCCTCCTGCTCGAAGAAATCAAGACCATCAACGGAGTGCCCGCAATCATTCATAATCTCGGTTCCGCCAACGGCGACTTCCTTCAATCCATCGCCGACTCGCTGAAAGGCCGTTTCAAAGGCGTGATTGTTCTCGGTGGCGTGGCGAACGGCGCAGTCGCGCTCGTCGCTGCCGTTTCGCCTGATTTCACGGCGAAAGTTCAGGCCGGAAAAATCATCCAGCAAATCGCGCCGATTGTCGGTGGCAAAGGCGGCGGCAAGCCCGACAACGCCCGCGGCGGCGGCAAGGACGCGGGCAAGCTGGACGAGGCGCTGGCCAAAGCCCGTCAATTGCTTTAATCACTCCAAATCCTTTTGGCGGACGTGATACAATAAATGAAATAGCTATTTCATTTATTGTTCTGTTTGAGCAAAGCCCCGCTCAAGATGGAGAAGGTGATTTGCCGTTCGCGAACGGCTCTTTGTCCAAGATAATCCCTCGGCAACAACACTTCCGGCAATAGCGGATCGCAGGCAATGGCTTCCATCCAGGTTGTGCGCTCATCAGCTAGCCACATCCGCATTTCCACCGGCTTGCCTCCACGGACAAATCTGCGCCCGGCGGTCGCAAGTTCAATGGCCGTCTTGTAATTGCGGTTAATGAGAGCAAAGTCCCATGCGCTTTGAACAATGCCTTCATTCGTGTCAGGTGGTGTGGGCGCACCTTCGATGACCGTCAACGACTCCGGTGTAAGTTTAAGCTGGCGCAATGGGATGCTGTTCTCATTTATCGTATCTGGAATAATCCACACGCTTTGCTGCAAATAACCGAAATGCTGGCGCCGCAGCCAACGCCATAGGATCAGGCGTAGTCGTTGCTGTCGCGCAGGAAGATCGAACAACAACAATCGCCATCGACCATCCCACTTGCGCGACCATCGCGACACGGGATCAATCCCTCCAATGGCTGCGTGGCGTCCCTGCTCCGTGAGCCGCCACTGCGACCTGGCGCGCGCACCCCGGCATTCGACCATTCCACTGCGTCGAAGTTGTAGCAGATCGAGACGCAGGCGATTTCGGTAATTCCAAGATTCAAACGAATCCAAAAGGGTTTGCGAGTTCGGATTCATGAGGATGTCAAGCTCCCACAGGAACAGGCCGAGCCAGTCATTTGATTTTGCGCAGGCTTTCATATCAGTACAATTGGTGTAATAGATATTTCAATAATTGTAATAAAATTTCGAAGACTGACCAAACGAGAGGCTGGCAAGGGCGGAAATGTTGATGGCTGACGCGGTTAATGCAGGGGCATGTCCATGCCACCGCCCATGCGTTTCATCATTTCCTGCTGCATCAACTGCTGTACATTGTCGTATTTCTTAAAGTCGGCGGGCGGATCAAACAGGCTGGCGGCGGGTTTGGCGAGCGAGACGTTTTTGAACAGCATGGTCACATTGTCGCCCTGCTCGGTAGTTTGGATTTTGACCGGGAATTTTTTCAAATCCGTCGCGTTCCAGACGGTGGATTCATGCTTGACGCCTTCGTTGTCGGTGACGATGTACTTGTTTTTTACGCAGGGGTGCCCGTCCATGGTATCCTGGCCGATTTCGGTGATTTCCACCTTGTAGTCGCTGTTGGTCGGGGCGCTATCGGCATTCGACAGTTGAATTTCGGCGTAACTCTGCATTCCCGGATAAACGAGGTAGGCGGCTTTTTTGTCCGGGCGCGCGATGGTCACCATTTGATCCATCCCCATGGATTTCATTTGCGCGGCAGCGTTGGGGGGCATCTGGCCGCCCTTCATGTCGGCCATGTTGATCTCGAAGCGCGACTTGCCCGTGTCATAGGAGAGTTTGCCGGGCATGGTCATTGGCTTGCCGGATTTGTCGGTGACGCCCATTTCCAACGTGGCGGAAAAAGCCTGGTTGTCGCCAAATAGTTTGCTCATGGCGCCGCCCAAATGCGGTCCGCCCGGAGCGCCGGGTTGCGAATACGCCGGCAGGAGTCCCAGGCAAACAATTGCTGAAGCAAGAATTGAGAGTTGATTTTTCATGGTTGGTGAATTGTTTTTGTAAACTGAATGGACAAATCTTCCTTCCAAGGCAAGCAGAAACAAGCCCCTTCAACTGCCGGTCATTCCATCCAGGCAATCGCGGACCTGTTTCAGAAGTTTATGGGAACTGAACGGTTTTTCCAAAAAGTTCGGGTTGTTGCGGAGGGGTGAATTTTCGCCGAGCATGTCGTCAGTGTAACCGCTGGAGTAAATGACCTTGAGACCGGGCTTCTCCGCAAGCAGCCGCGCCGCCAGTTCGCGGCCGGAAATGCCCTCGGGCATGACCATGTCGGTGAGCAGAAGATCAATCGCGTCGCGCTGTTCCTGCCAGATTTGCAGGGCGCTCAGGCCGGAATCGGCCTCGATGACGTGATACCCTTTGCGCTCCAGCAAAGTTCGCGCCAGTGCACGCACGGGAGCTTCGTCTTCAACCAGCAGAATGGTTTCATTTCCGCCGCGGACTTCAGGGGCGCGGGAAAATTCGGTCTGAGATTTTTCGCTTTCCGCCAGGCGGGGCAGGTAAATATGAAACGTGGTGCCGGCGTTGACCTTGCTTTCGACTTCGATCCAGCCGTGATGCTGCGCCACGATGCCAAATATGGTGGCCAGACCCAGGCCGGTGCCTTTGCCGACTTCCTTGGTGGTAAAAAACGGTTCAAAGATGCGCTCCATTTCCTTCGGCGCGATGCCGCAGCCGGTGTCGGTAATGCTCAGACGGATGAAAAGACCGGGCCGGGCCTTCGGGTTGGCCTGTGCGTCGGCTTTGCTGAGGACGGCGGGGGCGGTCTGAATGACAAGGCGCCCGCCTTTGGTCATGGCATCGCGCGAGTTGACGGCGAGATTGATGAGAATTTGTTCCATCATGGTGCGGTCGGCCTTGATGGGAGCGCCGCCCGGGGCAAAATGGGTTTCAAGGCTGATGTGTTCTCCAATGAGCCGCTGCAGCATTTTGCTGGTGTTGGCGACGACTTCATTAAGGTCGAGCGGTTTGGGCTGAAAGAGCTGGCGTCGGCTGAAGGTGAGCAGTTGGCGGGTGAGATTGGCAGCGCGTTCGGCGGCTTTGGCGATTTCGACCAAGCCCCCGGCTTGATCGGGATTCAAGGGTTCCTGGAGTTGGAGCAGGGCGACGTTGCCTTGGATGACGGTAAGGAGGTTGTTGAAATCGTGAGCCACACCACCAGCCAGCTGGCCAAACGCCTCCATTTTTTGGGATTGGCGAAGTTGTTCCTCAAGTTGCTTGCGTTCAGTGACGTCACGCCCGGTTCCCACCAGGCCACAAATCTGTCCCTGGCTGTTTCGGAACGGCACCTTGGTGGTCAGCACCGTGCGTTTCTGGCCATTGGGGAAAACAACAGTTTCCTCCTTCTCATTGATGGTTTCGCCGGCAAAAACCTTTTCCTCATCGGCGCGGAAAACCGCCGCTAATTCCGCCGGAAAAAAATCCTTGTCGGACAGGCCGAGAACTTGGGAAGGACTGTCTTTGCCAAAGCGTTTGGCAGCGGTTTCGTTGGCCATCAGAAAGCGGCTGTCCAAGTCTTTGATATAAACACCATCGGGCAGCAAATCCAACAGCGTGCGGAGCAGTTGGCGTTCATATACAATGGTCTCTGCCGCCCGCTTGCGCTCGGTGATGTCACGGACGAAGACGAGCGCGCCCCGATCGCCATGGAAAACCACGGGGACGGCACTGACCTCCACCGCCACCCGGCTCTTGTCCACGCGCAGATATTCTTCTTCAATCGCCGGCAGCGGGCCGTCTTTTGTGTTCACCCGCTGCATCCGTTCCCTGACGATCTTCCGCCATTCCGGGGCCACCAATTCCAGCACGGATTGCCCGAGCAGTTGCTCCTGGCGCTCGGCCCGCAAAAGCTGCAGGGTTGCCCGGTTCACGTAGGCGATGCGCTCCTTGGTCTGCACGTAAACCGCGTCCGGCGCATTATCCAGCAACGAGCGGAACCGTTGCTCGCTTTCCCGCAGCGCTTCCTCCGTCCGTTTCAGTTCGGTGATCTCTTCATAGGTTCCCAGCACGCCGATCACACGGCCGTTCTTGTCGTGCAATGGCACTTTGTTCAACAACAGCCACCGCCGGCTGCCATCCTTCTTTCTTTGAGGTTTTTCGTAATTGAGTTTGGGCCGGTTCGTTTCCATCACCTCACGATCATCGGCGCGGTAGCGTTCGGCCATGGTGGCCCCGGTGGTCGCGTCGTCGGTTTTGCCGATGAGATCGCCGGGGCTGGAATAACCGCAGTCCTCGGCCATCGGTTGGTTGCAACCGAGGAAAATTGAATTGCGGTCCTTCCAGAAAACGCACTGCGGGATCGTGTCCAGCACGGTGCGGAGCATCTGCCGGGAATTGAACAATTCTGCCTCGGCTTGTTGTTTGCGGCGGCGTTGCAACAGCAATACCGCAATCAGGCTGGTTTGCACGACCAGTGCCACCGCGATAACGATCACGATTTGGTGATACGCCTCCCACAATGTGGGCGTGCGGAATCGCACCTGGCTGCCCGGTGGAATCAGACTTTCGCTCAAACCGTATTTTTGCATCTGCCGCGCATCGAACACCAGTTGACTGCTCGCGCTTTGCATCACCGGCACGGCGTTCGCGCTCCCGGCCCGGAAGACGGCGGCAATCTGGCTGGCCGCCTCCGTGGCCAGTGTCCGGTAGGCAAGGCACGAGCCCCCCACCATCCCAAATCCGATATAAGTGTCCGCATAGCTGAAAATGGGGGCGCGCGAAACCGCACTCAACTCCTCCAGCGCGTCGCGCGGCATGAAGATCTGACCGGATGCGTCCACCCAGATGTCGTCATAAAACACAATGGTATTTGGCGGCAGAGCCGCCAGACGTTGCTTGGTCTCAGCCATTGTCAGTCCGATGAGTTTGATCAACTCAAACCGGTTCCGGCAAAAATCCTCCACCTTTTTGAGGTCTTGTCTGTGTAATTCCGGAAGATAACTTTCTTCTGATGAAATGAATACAATCCGCCGGGTGTCCGGGCATAGTTGCAACGCCACTTTCAAAGTGTCCGGCACATCAATATCAATCGTGACTCCGGTTACATTGGTCTGTCCGGCCAGCAGCGTGGTTTCCATGCCTTTGGTCCCAATGGCGATCACCGGCACCTGCGGCCACAGTTTCAGGCGAACCTTCAATATGAAATCAATGGACGTTTCGCCGGAAGCCACGATAACATCCAGCTTGCGCCCGTGATATTTGTTGCAAAGCCAGCCTTCGAGATCGGCGCGATAGCTGGTTCCCTCAAAACGCGCCAGATCCAAATTCTCCCGGTAAACCACCACGTGGCTTGACAGATTCGTTGTCAAAACCTGGCGCAACCGGGACATGAAGTCCGAAAAAGTCGGCCGGTTGTCTCCCGGTTCCACGACCAGGATCGAAATGGTTGCATTGGTTGTGTCTGCTGCGCGCAGCGGGGCAGTGAAAAGCATCGCTGCGGCGGTGAACAATCCAAAGGCCAACCTGAAATTCAACTTCGCACCATGACTGTGAAAGCGTCGTGAAATGCATCGGGATTTTGAGACGCGTAAATTCATTGTGCCGCCTGCACGAGGCCCCATTCCAAATCGCTCGAAATTATCAAGCTCATAACTCTCGGACTCTTATGTTGAACTTAGCACTTAAACAGAGGATTGAAACCGGAAAAAGCAGCCAGATTTTGTCCAACTAATCCCCAAAATTGAAAAGCCTCGCGCCTTGGGGCACGAGGACTGTTTGTTTTGAGATGGTGTGCGGATCAGCCGAGCCGCTTCCGCAAGCCGTCAAGTTGGTCGTTCAGCGCTTTTGGCAAATGACTGCCCAGCCGGGCGTAATTCGCCGCCACGTCTTCAGCCTCTTTTTTCCAGCCCGCAACGTCCACCGCGAGCAGTTGCTTGAGGCTGTCGGCGGACACGTTCAGTCCGGATAAATCAAGCGCGTCGGCGGTCGGCAGATTCCCGATGGGTGTTTTTTGCGCCTTGCCCGTGCCTTCGGCGCGTTCGCAAATCCATTTGAGCACGCGGCCGTTTTCGCCGTAACCGGGCCAAAGCCATTTGCCACCGCCGTTCTTGCGGAACCAGTTCACAAAATAAATTTTGGGCAGCCTGGCGCGGTCGGTGCGTTGCGCGAACGAAAGCCAGTGCGCGAAATAATCGCCCATGTTGTAACCGCAGAACGGCAGCATGGCGAACGGATCGTGGCGCAGCACACCGGCCTGGCCGAACGTGGCGGCGGTGGTTTCCGAACCGCAGGCTGAACCCATGAACACGCCATGTTCCCAATCAAACGCTTCGTTCACCAGCGGAATCGTGCTGGGGCGGCGTCCGCCGAATAGAATCGCCGAGAGCGGCACGCCTTCGGGATTTTGCCAGTCGGGATCAATGACCGGGCATTGCGACGCGGGCGCGGTGAAGCGCGAGTTCGGGTGCGCGGCTTTGCGTCCGGAATCCGGCGTCCATTCCTGGCCCTCCCAATCAATCGCTTTTGCGGGTGCGGGCACGCCCATGTCTTCCCACCAAACGTCGCCGTCCGGTGTCAGCGCGACGTTGGTGAAAATGGTGTTTTTGGCGGCGGTAATCATCGCGTTTGGATTCGATTTCATCGAAGTGCCGGGCGCGACACCGAAGAAGCCGCTTTCCGGATTCATCGCGTAAAGCCGCCCGTCCTTGCCGACGCGAATCCAGGCGATGTCGTCGCCGAGCGCCGTGACTTTCCAGCCGGGCAACGTCGGTTGCATCATCACCAGATTGGTTTTGCCGCAGGCGCTCGGGAATGCGGCGGCGAGGTAATGCTTTTTGCCCTGCGGCGACGTGAGGCAAAGGATGAGCATGTGTTCCGCCATCCAGCCTTCTTTTTTGGCGATGGTGGAGGCAATGCGGAGCGCGAGGCATTTTTTGCCGAGCAACGCATTGCCGCCATAACCGGAGCCGTAAGACCAGATCAAAGGCTCATCGGGGAAATGAATGATGTATTTGTTCTTGGGATCGGGTTCGCATGGCCACGAAACGTCGGCCTGGCCCGGCTTGAGCGGCGCTCCCACGGAGTGCAGGCACGGAATGAACGGACCGTTCGCGCCGAGCTTGTCGAGCACGGCCTGGCCCATGCGCGTCATGATGCGCATGCTGACGACAACATAAGGTGAATCGGAAATTTCAATGCCGATTTTGCAAATGGGCGAGCCGAAGGGTCCCATGGCAAACGGAATCACGTACAGGGTCCGTCCCTTCATGCACCCGTTGAACAGGCCAAGAAGTTTTTGCTTCATCTCGGCGGGGTCAGCCCAATTGTTCGTGGGGCCGGCTTCGTCCCTGGTCTTGGAACATATAAATGTCCGGTCTTCAACGCGCGCCACGTCGCTGGGATGCGAGCGGGCAAGGTAACAGCCCGGACGTTTTTTGGCGTCAAGTTTAATGAAGGTGCCGCTCTTCACCATCAGGTCGCAGAGCGCCTGATTTTCCGCGTCCGAACCGTCACACCAGTGAATGCGCTCCGGCCGGCAAAGTTCGGCCATTTGCTTGACCCAGGTGAGAACCCTTCGGTTTGCAGTCGGTGCGGTGTCCATTGTGCTCGTCATATTGTGCGTCATTTATGCCAAATAATGGGCAGAGAAATTGCCAGAAGCCTGACGGTTTGAACAGACCAAATTTGCTTTTTGCTCTGCCTTTGAGCGCATCGGTGTACTGTGGCAGGAACACCGTGTCGTTTTGGAAGGAACGCCGGATTTATCCGGCAGGAGATCCCATCACACGTGTCCGCTGCCGCGTGAATGCGGCGTTCCTGTCGCAAAGCCAAGTCCCCGTCTTTTGCGTCGCGCCGCGTCCGGCGGTATGCTAACTGTGATTCAGGCATGAATTCATCGCTCAAAAAGCATTCCGGGCGCGGCGGCGAAGCCGGCCAGTGCCTCGCGCGCTCGGTCGTGGACACGCTTGCCGAGGAACCGGCGCTCGAAGCGGTGACGATTGATCGCGCGCGCCAGAAAATTTCCGTCGCCACGCTTGGCCGCGTCCCGCAAGGCGGGATCGGCCGGCTGACCGGGCGCATCACGCGGGAATTTGAAGCGGCGCAATCCGTCTCCGCCGGACGCAATTGCAGCCTGCTCACCGGCCAGGACGATTGCCGGAGTTGCGACCGGCCATTGTCCGAAACCGAGCGGAAAAAAATCACCATCCGAAACGAAGGCCAGACGACCACCATCGCCCGCGTCACCTGCCCGACCGCGCCGAAATTCTGGCGCTGGCGCGACATTCCGTTTCCCAAGGTCGTCCAGCGCGACGTCGAGTTTCTCGAAAGCGCCGAGCACATAGACGAGCATATCAATGAATGGAAAACGCAATTTGCCGCCGCGATTCTTTGCGGCGTTCTTGGGTTGACCGCGCATTTTCTGTTGACCGGCCATGGGTCGGTGGCGGCTTACGTTTTTGCCTATCTCGCGGGCGGTTTTTACCCGGCGAAAGAAGTTTGGGAACGTCTCCAAAAACGCACCATCGACGTGCATTTTCTTATGATCTTCGTCGCCGCCGGCGCTGCCGGCATCGGTGCGTGGGCCGAAGGTGCGACGCTGCTGTTTTTGTTTTCGTTATCCGGCGCGCTCGAACATTACGCGCTCGGCCGGACGCAAAAGGAAATCCGCTCGCTCTTCCGCGACGCGCCGAAAGTCGCCACCGCGCTGGATGCCCAGGGACACGAGCGCGAGGTCAAAGTCGGGCAGCTCACGCGCGGAATGCGTTTGCTCATCAAGCCCGGCGCGCAGTTTCCCGTGGACGGTGAAATTGCCAAAGGCAGCACCGCCGCGGACGAATCGAATCTCACCGGCGAAGCCACGCCCGTCGGAAAGAACATCGGCGACATCGCGCTCGCCGGCACCATCAATCTTTGGGGTGCGGTCGAAGTCGTCGTTGCGCGGCCCGCGGCCGAAAGCTCGCTGCAAAAAATCATCACGCTCATCAAGGACGCGCAGCAGCAAAAAGCGCCCGCTCAACAGTTCACCGATAAAGTCAGCACTTACTACACTTACGCCGCCCTGGGACTTTCGTTCGCCATGTTTTTTGTCTGGTGGCTTGGCTTCCGGCTCGCGCCGTTTGAGTCCGTCATCGAATCGCAAAGCGCGTTTTACCGCACCATGACGCTGCTCGTGGTCGCGTCGCCGTGCGCGCTGGTCCTTTCCATTCCATCGGCGGTGCTCGCGGCCATCGCCTGGGGCGCGCGCCACGGCATTCTGTTCCGCGGCGGCGCGGCGGTGGAAAAACTTGCCGGGGTCAACGTCGTTGCGCTCGACAAAACCGGCACGCTCACGACCGGTGAATTGCGCGTCGAAAAAGTCGAAAGCTTCCCCGCCGGCCGCGAAGCCAACATTGCGCGGCTGGCTTACTCGCTCGAAAAACTTTCCACGCACCCGCTCGCCCGCGCGATCACACGCCACGGCAAACAGCAGCAGCTGGAACCGGTCGCCTTCGAGCAGTTTGAATCGGTGACCGGTGAAGGGTTGCGCGCGAAATACAACGGCAAGATGTGTCAGCTCGGCGGACGCGGCTGGATTGCGCAAGGCCGTCACGCCGACACCATCGCGCGCGTGACCGCGACCGAAGCCGGTTTTTCCGAAGTCTGGATCGAGGAAAATGAATTGCTGGGCCGCGTCATCCTGCGCGACGACATCCGTCCGCAAGCCGCATCGGTCGTGGAAGCCTTGCGCCACGAAGGCTTGCGCACCGTGGTCTTGACCGGCGACCGCCAGGCGACCGCCGAACATTTGCGCGACAAATTGAAATTGGATGATGTGCGCGCCGAATTAAAGCCGGAGCAAAAAGTCGAGGCGGTTCGTGAGTTGAGCGGGCAGGGGAGGAAGGTCGCCATGATCGGCGACGGCGTGAACGACGCGCCGAGTCTGGCTGCCGCCCACATTGGCGTGGCGATGGGCGCGCGCGGGTCGGACGCGGCTTTGGAGCAGGCGGACGTGGTGCTGATGCACGACCGGTTGGAAAATTTTCTCGCCGCGTTTCGCCTGAGCCAGCGTGCGCGCCTCATCATTCGCCAAAATCTCGTCCTTTCACTTGGCACGGTGGTTGTGCTGGTTTCGTTCGCGCTGCTCGGGAAAATTCCATTGACGATTGGCGTGGTCGGCCACGAAGGCAGCACGGTGGTCGTGGTAATGAACAGTTTGCGATTGCTTTTCGGCGGTCACAAGCAGGATGCTTGAATCGCCGATGATACGCGGATTGAATGCGGAAATAATCGCGCCCCTCGCCCTGTCCCTCTCCCCGCTGGGCGGGGAGAGGGTGTCCGGCAGGACGGGTGAGGGGATCGTTTTTTGGTTTTCCTAGCTTGTTTCTTTTAGGCATTGTCGGAGACGGTGAACGATGAACCCGTTTCGAAAATTTGTTTCTGAACACGCGCGGCTTTTCCAAAGCGGAAAAAAGTTGCCGCCGGGTCGTCCGCAAAAATTCCCGCGGCATCGAAAGGTGCCGGACCACGCGCCGAAAGCATTGATTTTCTCGCCGCATCCGGACGACGAGTGCATCGTCGGCGGACTGGCGCTGCGGTTGTTGCGTGAAGCGAAGTGGAACGTCATCAACGTTGCCGTGACGCTGGGCGGCAAAATCGCGCGGCGCACGGAGCGGTTGCGTGAATTGCGTGGCGCGTGCGATTTCCTCGGCTTCGGTCTGGCGGTGGCGGATTGGGAGGATATCAATCCGGTTGCGCGCCGGGAAAATCGCCCGTCGTGGCGGGCGGCGGTGGAAATCGTCGCCGAAATCCTGGCGGAACAGCAGCCGCGCGCGATTTTTGTTCCGCATGAAAACGACCGGCACCCGACGCACATCGGCACACATTTTTTGGTTCTGGATGCGCTTAAAACGTTGCCCGCCCGTTTCGAGTGCCAGGTCGTCGAAACGGAATTTTGGGGGCAAATGACCGATCCCAATCTGCTCGTCGAATCGAGCGTCGAGGACGTGGGCGACCTCGTGGCGGCGCTGGCGTTTCACATCGGCGAAGTCCGGCGCAATCCGTATCACGCGCTGTTGCCGGCGTGGATGATGGACAACGTGCGGCGCGGCGCGGAATGGGTCGGCGGGCCGGGCGGCGCGGCACCGGATTTTACCTTCGCCACCATTTACCGGCTCCGCCAATGGACGCGCGGCCGGCTGACAAACGTGTTGAAACGCGGAAAATTTTTAGGTGTAACGAAAAATCCCGCCGGCTTGTTTCACAGCTGAACCGGTTTGGTGTCCCGCCTTCAGGCGGAACTCACGTCGTACTCCAATCACTTGCCGCCTGAAGGCGGGACACCAAACGGTGGCGCATTGCCAGTGAGACGAAAATTTATCCGTGTTCATCCGCGTATAGCGGCGTGGCCGCCACGCGGCTTTACGCCGTGTCCATCTGTGGTTAAACTTTTTCCATGAAAACAAAATTCATGCGCGAGGCCATCCGTCTCTCGCTCCAAAAAATGCGCGGCAATCACGGCGGGCCGTTTGGCGCCGTCGTGGTACGTCGCGGCAAAATCATTGGGCGGGGGTGGAATCAGGTTGCTTCGGCCAACGACCCGACGGCGCACGCGGAAGTCATCGCCATCCGTGAAGCGTGCCGCCGCCTCAAGACGTTCCGGCTCGACGATTGCGAACTTTACGCGAGTTGCGAGCCGTGTCCGATGTGTCTGGCGGCGGGTTATTGGGCGCGGCTGCGGAAGATTTATTACGCCAACACGCGGCGCGACGCGGCGGCCATTGGTTTCGATGACGATTTTCTTTACCGCGAAGCCGCCCGGCCGGTTTCGCGCCGCAAAATTCCCATGAAACAACTGTTCCGCAACGAAGCGCTGAAAGTTTTTGCGGAATGGAAAAACAAGCCGGACAAAGTTCAATATTGAATTGGGCCTGTTTCGGCCTGTCTCGGCTTCCGCCAATGTTCATAAGCAAATCCTCACTTTCGCCAGTATTTTCAATGGAATAGGCCACTTTTGCACGTCGCGTGCGTGCGTTTGCGTGCGTTTGCATGTGACAGTGAAAGTGCAAACAAAATGCAATCAATCGAAAATAACGCTCACATGATGCCGTCAAGAAAACCAAGAAAGTGCGGTTCGTGACGCGAGGCAATTCGCGGTGGTGCTGCGCGTTGCGCTACGCACGCGCGCGTTTCCGCTGCGGGTGCGGGAATCATGCGTTTCGGCTCTCAGATACAACCGGCGCAATGGCAGGGCGGCGCTGCCGCGCTGATGATTCCAGTAAACTTGGAATCTGAATCAATCTGTGCATGGGATGTCTCCGTGATCATGAAAAGCAATGCCGCCTTCTTAAGGCTTCACTCAAGGATCGCAATACACGCTGCCAGACCTGGGGACAGACATGTCGGAAGCGAGGCTGGCAAGCGGCCCGCCTGGCCGGCTGGGAGTGTGTCTGAGTTGACCGGCGGGATTGTATCCCCGCCTTCCAAGTTTATCGAAGGCAATTTTGTAGCCCAAATTCCTGGGAATGTTCCACCACAAACCGGTCCGGGACCTGGCCAGAAGACGCCGGGAGATGGAACTCAATGAGTAAAACTGTTTCGTTACCCACTCGACTCCCGCCTGCAGTTGGTCCGGGGTCATTTGCCGTGGTCGAAAAACGACATCCATCCTCGCGTTGTATTTGGACCAGTCGTAACTGAGAATTCGGTCTTCTTCCTCCAGCTTGCGAAAGATCGGAGTTCCCGGAAATGGAGTGAGACTTCCAATCGAAGCAACATCCACTCCCGCCTGCTCAAGGAACGCCAGCGTGCGTTCGAAAACGGTGACGTCGTCGTTGTCAAAACCGAAGACCAGGCCGGTCTAGACGGCGATACCGGCGTCGTGGAGTTTTTTTATGCCGTCCAGGTAGCGCTGGGGTTTGTTGAATGCTTTGCCCGTCTCCCGGAGGCTGGCCACCGAGATGGACTCCAGGCCGATGAAGAGCGCCTCGCAACCGCTGGCTGCGGTGAGATGGATGAGATCGTCGTGGTCCACGATGTTGAATGTGGCTTGGCTGGTCCACCGTTTACGTAACGGAATCAGGCGGCGAAAGAGTTCGCGGGCGTAGTCTATGCTTCCGATGATATTGTCGTCCCAGAAGATCAGCGCTTTCTCCTGGATCGAGGCAGCTTCAGCAATCACCTCTTCACTGGGGCGGCAGCGATAACGATGATGATAGAAGTGAGGCAGCATACAGTAACCACATGCGTTGGGACAACTCCGCGTGGCAATGAGAACTCCGCGTCCATAGGCCCTGCGCTCGATGAGCTCCCGGCGTGCCCAGGGCAACCCTGCCAACATCGGTGGGACCGCCGCCCGGTAGAAGCGTTTAAGCCGGCCTTCCTGGAAATCCCGTATGACAGTGGGCCAAACCCCCTCCGCTTCGCCGATCAGAACGCTGTTCGCATGCCGGACGGCTTCGTGTGGCAGCAGTGTGGGATGCGGCCCGCCCAGAACGACCGCTACACCGCGCCGGCGAAACTCATCCGCAACCTCATAAGCGTGAGGCGCGGAACAGGTGGTCGTCGTGATGCCGACCAGGTCAACGGTGCGGCTGAAGCTTACTTCGCTGACGATTTCATCCGTATGATGAATCTCCACATCCCCGGGCGTGAGTGCCGCGAGGAGCGGCATGGTCAACTGAGGAAACCTGATCAGCCGCCCCTTGCGCATCCACAGCGTCGCCGGCCCTTCTGCGGTGATAAGTTCCAGCTTCATGCCAGGATGCACCGGCCAACGCTAAAGGCGAGCGACCGCCGCCGACAGAGATGGTGGAGCGCACGAGGCACTCTCGAACTGTCGCCCGGCGTTGAGCGGAGAAGCGGGGCGGCGGTTCACTCGACCGATGAGGCTGTGTGAAAACCAAGTCATGATTTGAAACCTTTACGCCCGAAGGATATCTAATACAAGCATGAACCATCGCACCGGACTGGACCGCTCCCAGACCATGCTGTTTCCTGAATCCTTGGAGGATTACGTCGCCGCCGAAAACCCTGTGCGGTTTCTGGACGCCTTCGTGGAGGTGATTGACCTGGCCGAAAAGCGGATTTAGGGGTGGAACGGGTAGGCGCCGGGAGCGCGTGCATCCTGTTTTGACCAGTCCAGCAACTGCCGGACCTCAGCCGGCAGGGAATCTCCTGCCGTCAGCTCCGGAAATGCACGGATCGATTCATAATTGCCCAGTTCCGGACCCTTGAAGACGGAACCATAGTAATTGTTCAAATACTGGCTGTGCGCTTCGAATTCCGGGTGCAACTGTCGCAGTTCGTCGAGTGACTTTAACTCAGTCGTGCAATTATCGCCCTCCGCCGGACTCCACACGATCAAGGTCTGCGCACCCGCGTCGCCGCTTCGCACATAAACATTGTCGTCAAGCTGCGTGACCTGCGGCCGGGTGAGCCGTCCGCACAACGCTTTCGTCTGCGTGAACCGCAGGAGGGGTTTGTCAAACCCTGCATCCGCCGCCAGCAGATTGCCGGCAAAGACGTGCCCCTCGCGCTTGTCCACGTCCGGACCGGTGCTGGGATGCCAGCCGAAGTGATCGTTGACCGCGCTTCTTTCCGTGCGTTCAAAGGAGGCGACGCTGTTGACCAGGGTGTTGTGATAGACCCGGACGTTTGAACTGTTGAGCACGCGAACACCGTGGTCGCAATTGACAAACACGTTGCCGGCGCAGATCGCGCCCTTCGAAATCTCAAAGAAGAATCCATCAATGGCGTTCTCGACCCGGTTGTTGATGAACACGCCGTCCACGTTGCCGACGTCATACCAGATGCCGTTCGAGTACGGTTGGTCAATCACGAGGTTGTCCCGGCAGGTCGTGCGGTAACATTGATTGAAAATCTTCACCGCGGCGGGAAAATACCCGGTGATTTGCTGGATGTTGTTCCGCCGGAAAATATTTTTCTCCAGCAGGCAATCGGCCGAGCCGATGACGTAGATGCCTTCCGTCCTCGTATCGCTGATGAGACAGTGCCGGACGGTCAATCGGTCGCCCCGGAAATAACCGGCCACCCGGGAACAATAGGAAACCGTCACGTTCTCCAGCGTCGTGCCGGTGACATCCTTTCCGTACATGGTGGGATCGGACAGGCCCACGGGCTCCTTGCCCTCCACTTCCAGCGCGCGGTAGGCATACTGGGTGAACGTGATTCCTCGAATCACCGGGCCCTTGCCGTCCGAGGTTTTTCCGTGACAGGGACCGGTCGTCCGGGTGAGCGCGCCGTCGTAAGCGGTGATCTCTACCAGGTGGTTCGCTGGATTGACACCGATGTAAACCTGGCCGGCATCGTAATCAATGTAATACAAGTGCGCGTCAATTTCCCCCTCCCAGCCAACCGCTTTCAACAGCTCGCCATCAACGAACACCATGTCGTTGTTGAAACGCCAGGGCGGCGTTTTGGTGCCTTTCCGGGGACGCCGCCACCAGTCCGCGGCTTTGGCCGGGAACAAATGTGACCAGGAAGTCCGCCACAAGCCGTTGCTCTGGGCTTCCCAATTGGTCGCCACCATGGTTCCTTTAAGAACCGGATGCTCATCGGCATAAGGTTGCAGGGTGATCCCCTGGTTGAACGTCAGACCGCCGGTGCGATAAATTCCTCCGCGCAGGATGATGGCGTCGCCGGTCACCACCCGCTCCATGGCCGATTCCAAGGTGGTGGGTTGGTCCAGTGTTGTTCCCGCGGCATTGGTCTGTCCATCGGGCGCCACATAGTAAATGTGGGCGGCATTCTTGGGCAGGTCATAGCTTTGCTGGATCGGGCCATAAGGACCGCCGGAAGGTTGGGCCTGCCCGGACAACAACCCAAGCAGAAGGAAAAGAAGAGCGCAACCAACCAGGGATGGCTGACGCCTTTTCCTTGATGGACCATTCAGCCAGGGACGATGGGAGCAACTACGGGATGATTTTGGTGTGGGGTACGAATTCATTTTATTTCCTTTTACCGACGATTTAATGGGTCAAGGGCGGACGGTTAAACTTGGGGCCGTTATCGTGATGCGGGTGACTCCGATAAATTGCATGCCGGCCGCCGCCCGATGCTGTTCATCGGAGTTCGCTCGACCGATCTTGTCAGGCCACATTGTTGTCATCTTTGGACATGAAAGGCCGCTTGGCCCTGCTTCTTATCACTTCATGGCTGGCGCAATCTCACCCTGCCACTCTTAATCTGTGGGAACGCATGATAGCGGGTCGTCCCAACGAGCGCAATGGTTGCCGCAATCCCGACGAACCGCATGTGCAAAAGTGCCACGCATGGCGCATCACGCCGGACCGGGGACTCAGGACAGCCTGCGACTTCCCGGCCAACTGACCTGTCCCGTCAACTCGTCTCGTCGTAGCCACGCGAAGACGGAAGCTTCTGAGCGACGGCGGACCTGTCCACCGTCGCTCGAAGAGCAAAGGCGGAAGGCGCCGACCGGCTCCAGCGATTTTATTAGACGGCATGGTCTCGTCCCTCCTCAGCGTCCTGGCGGCGGAGACAAGTGTCGATGTCGGCACGATGTGCCAAACCACTCTTAAGCTTGGAATCCTCGAGGTCAGCAATCGCGTCATGCTGAAAACGTTGGATGCCGTCTAACACCATTTACAGTTTGCTTTTGCACTATAGCGGCGGTCTGCGACCGTCGCCATTGATTCCACTGGCGCTCGCAGAACGCCGCTGCAAAAAATGCGAAATAGTGCAATTACATGCTGAAACTGGTATAACGTCAGAACTCAGCCACAGCCGCCGGAGCGGGATGTGGCCTGCAATGATGATGTCCGAGTTTCCATAATCGGTCAACTGCCCGGCGCGGCGGCTGTTGGCTGGAGTGATTTGTTAGGTGCGCCACGGTCTGTGATAACGGATGGCGTCCGTCAAGCTCATTGATTTTGTTCTGCTATTGGAGCTCTTTCCACCTTCCAGAAACTGCAGATAGCAGCAGCCACGGCTCAATCACAATATTAATCAGTACATGGGCGAATATGCATGGCCCTAAATTCCGTCCACCCAAAAGGTAGATGCCAGCTAGAAAAGTACCAAGAACTGCTGTTGACAGAATTGCTGGAAGTGCAAACTTGAACTCACCTTTGGCGAGTAGCCAACTGCCATGAGCCAAACCAAAAACGACTCCGGATAGCACAACTTGGATTACGGGTCCGAAGCCACCATACATCAGATAGTCCATGAGCCAACGGCGAAAAATGGCTTCTTCGAAAATACCGCCGCCGACTGCTGACACAATACCTAACAGTTTAAACAACGAAATCTCGCGTTGCATGCTCCGAACAAAAGGGATCACTCTGAAGGTGTAAACTACGTATGCGATTGCTGCGATAATTGCCAGGATCCAGGTTGTCAGAGGCGCAAATGAATCTGTGCCAAAACCAAGATTCTTAAACACGGGGATATTGTATCCTAGTGTTGTGTCCCGTAATTGACTATACATAGTCTGCTCATTTTCTTTTTCCCCGTTTTTTTCGCAGCGCCCAGCCCGGTTTAATTTTATCCAACTGGTTTCGCACCCGGCTGATTTTCTCCATGA
>JBEKZC010000054.1:0-26249 GCA_049510295.1 Verrucomicrobiota bacterium
GCGCCATCGCGCCGGCCAGCAAGAGGATCGCGACCCGCGCGGCCAGGGACAGCAGCGGCGCCTGCGGAGAATCGCTGGCTCGCACCACGCCGGCCACCCAGTTGGCCAACAGCAATCCGAAGCCAAAGATGACCAGCCCGAGCAGGACGTGCCCGCCCCAGACGACAAAGTCTTTGGTTAATCCAGCCAACATGGAGAAGCCCAACAGATTTGCGGCTTCAATGCCGGCGAACAAGAGCACGACAATGAGAACGAGTTTGCCGGCCAGCGCCGACGGAGAGTGTTCGCCTTCCCGGCCTTGTTTGGACAGACCCAGCCTGACCAGCACGTTGTTGAATCCGACCCCGGCCAGCACGTTGCTCACGATCCCGGCCAGCAGGCGGCCTACGACCCAGGCAATGCCCACCACCAGCACGGCGCCAAAGATGGACGGCAGCATATTGGTGATCTTCCCGAGCATTGCGCTGGCGGGCGCGGTGATGGCGTCCAACTGGAGCGCGTTCAGGGCGGAAATTACAACCGGCAAAAGCATCAGGTAATAAACCACCAGAGCGATCAAGCCCGAGAGCTTGAGTTTGCCCAGGCTTTTCGCCAGCCCCCATTTCTCGCTCGCCGTGTCCGTTCCCGCCGAGGCGAGCAGGCTGGCCACGAGGCGTTGCACGATGCGCGCCACCAGCCAGCCGATCAGGAGGATCGCGCCCGCACCGATGATCTGCGGCAGATACGCGAAGAACTTGTTAAACATCACCATGATTGGGTCGAGCAGGGGCTTGATATCGAGTGTTCCCAGGATTGCCGGCAGGAAGAACAGGAAGGTCAGCCAATAGACCGCCTCGGAAAGCGTCTGGCTCAACGAGGTCTTCACCTTTTCTTCACCGCCGACGGCATCGCCCAGCTTTTCGTCCAGCTTGAATCCGTGCGCTGCCCCCGCAATCACGCGCTTGAACACGTTGGCGACCACCCAGGCCGCGAGCACCAGCAGGCCCGCCGCCAGAATGCGCGGCAGGTAGCCGGTGATGCTGGTGACGATGAGGTTCAGCGGATCCGAAAGGACCGGTAGTTTCAGGGCTTGAAAGAACGCCACGAGCACAAGCAACATGATAACGTAGAATAGGACCCTGCCGGCCCACGCCTCGACCGGAAGATGGGGCGGGGCTTCCTTGCCGGCTATCCATTGCGCCAGCTTGTTGTCGAACTGAGTGCGGCGCAACAGCCGCCTCGTAAGCGCGGCGGCGAGGAGGGCAATGATCCAGCCGCCCACCAGCACCACCAAGGCGCCCAACAGATTGGGGCTGAATTGACTGACTGCTTCTTTGAGCTGCTCAATGATTTCATTCATGGTGATTGTTCCTTTCCTGTTTGTCTTTCCTGTTTAGTTTGGCAGAGTGGATTGCGTTCCGTGGCTGCGGTGGGGGTTCGGGTTCGCGGCTGCGCCGTAACAGTACAGCCAGGGAAAAATCGGCGGGCCAGCGCCAAACTCTGGCGGTTGGCAGGGGACGGGGTCTTTTGACAGGGAGGCCACGAGTTCGGGCGGTTCAAATTTCGGGCGCTGATCCCGCAGGGCGGGGCTGATCGTTGCACGCCGCCGCACCTCCACGTTGAATGTGGCCACGTCCCAGTGAGAAACCAGCAGCGCACAGCTCCCGATTCCGGGCGTGACGCATTCCCTTGAAGCAGTAAAGCTGGGTTGAAGTCTGCAGTCGCCGCTGGCCGGCTTCGCATTTGAAAAGAGCCGTCTTTTCCTCACGTATAGGAGAATAGACGGGAAAGCCTTGCGGGCGCTATGGGGTGTAACCCTACCGGGCGTTGTTGTTGGTGCTCCCCGAAAGCGGCCGCCGCCGTCCCCGTCGCAGCGGTAATGTCCTGATTTGGCGGCAGGATTGCGTCGCGGGTGCGCTTCGTGTAGAAAATCTCCATGCCGAAGCGAAAGATTTCCGACCACCCCGAATTTCTGGGAATGCCGGAAGTCTGAAAGCGTTGGCAGACGGAAGGCCTGTTCTCCGACCACTACCTCAAAGCCCGCCTGAGCAAAAACGATTGGTGGCCAGGCGATGCCGAGGCGCAGCCGATTTGGGAGTTTTGCAAAGCACTTTATGAAAGGCGCGCGTTCGCCCTGCGGAAATACGACAACGAGATGGGCGTGCGGCAGGAGTTCATCGACAAAATTATCGAAAAACTCGGGTTCGCCTGGTCTGACAATCTCCGTCTGCCGGAAACCCGGCAGGAGCTTGAACCCGACTATCTGCTCTACGCGAGCGAGGAGGAAAAGGAAGCTGTTCTCAATAAAGATGTAAGCCATCGCTACCGCGCAGCCATAGCCATTCTTGAAGCGAAGAAATTCGGACACCCGCTTTCCCTGATCAGCAAGAGCCGGCAGCGTTATCCGCATCAACAAATCCGCGACTATCTCAACGAAGCGCAAGTGCTCACCTGGGGCATCCTCACCAATGGCAACGAATGGCGGCTCTCGTGGAGAACCACCGAGAAACCGCATGGGGTTTTCACCCCATATACAAGTTGAAGGAATCGTCTGATAGTTGCATTGGATTCGTGGCGCGCCGTCGAGGGAACACGCATCCCGGAGAATCGCGCCTGAATCCGGCATACAACATGTACAACATGAAACGAACATGAAACAAAAGTTGACCGGGTTGTCACAACGATATGTGGCGGCGTTGCAAACGCATCTGCGGCAAGGCTCGGGGGCGAGCTTGCAGCCGGCGCATGATTTGGGATGCCAGGCCGCAGCCCTCGATTTGGAAACGTTGGACGTGGCCCGGATTCACGAGGACGCACTCGCCACGCTGGAAGCCTCCCGCAGCAGAAACGGCCTCATCAAGCGGGCGGAGATTTTTTTTGCCGAGGCCATCACCCCGATCGAGGAAACGCATCACGCCGCGCTCAAGGCCAACGTCCGCTTGAGCAGACTCAGCCAGACGCTGGGCCGGCGCACAGTGGACCTGGCGGCCTCCAACCGGTCCCTGAAACAGGACATTGTCCAACGCAAGACCGTGGAGCAGGCCCTCAAAAAAAGCGGGGAACACACCAGAAAACTATTGAAGGAATCACGTGACCTGCAGAAACATTTGCAGCGCCTGACCCACCAGATTCTGTCGGCGCAGGAGGACAAACGAAAGAGGATCAGCCGCGAACTGCATGATGAGATTGCCCAGACGTTGCTGGGCATCAATGTTCGCCTGTTGACGTTGAAAAAGGCGGCCGCGATCGACGCCAGCGGCCTCAAGAAAGAGATTGCCAGCACGCAACGGTTGGTGGATAAATCAGTAAAAAGCATAAAACGATTCGCTCGTGAATTCGGTATTCACCATCGGACGTAAAGTAGCACCTAAAATGGCACGCAAACTTAACGGGCTGTCGCAACGATATGTCGTGGCGCTGCGCCAACACCTGAAGCAAGGTCCACAGGCGACGACCTTGCAGTCGGCGCAGGGACTGGGACGCCGGGCCATGGCCCTGGGGCTGGAGACGCTGGATCTGGCCCGGTTTCACGAGCAGGCGTTGATCACACTGGTGTTGCCGGGCTACTCTCCCGGCACCCGGGAAGCGATGGTCCGGCGGGCGGGAAAATTCTTTGCCGAGGTCATCACCCCGATCGAGAAAACGCATCGCGCGGCCCGGGAGGACAATGACCAATTGGTTCAACTGAATCAGGCGCTCCACCAGCGCAGCGTGGATCTGATTGCCTCGAACCGGCAGTTGCAACAGGAGATCCTCCAGCGCAAATCGGTGGAGGAGTCCCTCAGAAAGAGCGAGCATCACTACAGCGAGTTGCTGGCGCAATCGCGGCACATGCAGGAACAATTGCGGCTGCTGTCCCGCCAGCTTCTGTCGGCCCAGGAGGAAGAGCGCAAGATGATCAGCCGCGAACTGCATGATCAAATTGCCCAGACCTTGACGGGCATCAATATCCAACTGGCGACACTGAAAGCGGAGGCCATGGTCAACGTCAAAGGCCTCCAGAAAAAGATCACCCGCACGCAACGGATGGTCGAGAAGTCGGTGGACATCGTGCATCGGTTCGCCCGGGAACTGCGCCCGACGGTGCTGGACGACCTGGGGCTGATTCCCGCCCTGCACTCATTTATGAAAGGATTTACGAGACGGACGGGCATCCACATTCATTTCACGACCTTTTCTTCCGGCAAGATTGAACAATTGAACAATGCCACGCGCACGGTGTTCTACCGCATCGCCCAGGAAGCGCTGACCAATGTGGCGCGGCATGCGCAGGCCAGCCGGGTGGAAGTGAACTTCGAGAAACTCCCCAACGCCATTTGCCTGAAAATCAAAGACAACGGCAAATCCTTTCAGGCGCAACGCGTCATGCACTCCAAACGGAATACACGCTTGGGGCTGATCGGCATGCGCGAGCGGCTGGAGATGGTCGGCGGCAACTTTAGCGTCGAATCCGCACCGGGCAAGGGCACCACCGTCCGGGCACAGATTCCGCTCGCCAACTGCCGGGCGCGGGGGGGGCGGAAAACCCGCTGATGGAGCCGGCTAAAACCAAACCTTGAATCTCTATGAAACGAATCACTGTTCTGCTGGCTGAAGACCACACAATTGTTCGCGAAGGTTTTCGCAAGATGCTGGAGCTGGAAAACGATCTTCAAGTGGTCGGCGAAGCGCAAAACGGCCGCCAGGCGGTCGCCCTGGCCAAAAAACTTCGTCCCGCCGTGGTGTTGATGGACATCGCGATGCCCCTGCTCAATGGTTTGGAGGCCACCCGCCAGGTGCTCAAAGCCGTCCCCGCCACCAAAGTGGTCATTCTCTCCGCGCACAGTGATGACGCGTATGTCAAAAATGCAGTCGAGTCCGGCGCGGTGGGATTTCTGCTCAAACAAAACTCTTCTCATGTGGTATGCGATGCGATCCGGGAAGTCCAAAAAGGAAAAACGTTTTACGGCCCTACGATTGCCCGGCGGCTTCACCAACTGGATGGCAAATCGTCGGATCGAGCCGGACGGTCGCAGTCACGCAACGCCCGCCTGACTTCGCGCGAGATGGAAGTGCTTCAACTGATTGCCGAAGGCAAAGCCAACAAGGAAACGGCCGCGGAACTGGGCATCAGCATCAAGACCGTCGAAAAACATCGCGAGAAGGTCATGAGCAAGCTCGACGTTCACGACACCGCCGGACTCACCCGCTACGCCATCAGCGCGGGAATCATCGAGAGCAGCGTCCAGTTGACCATCGTTTAGGGCGTGTCTGCACAATTAATTTTGTCACCGGGATGCGCTGGAACCTGGGCGGAAGTTTTTGGACTGCGCTGGCAGCCTGCCGAGGCGAAGCGCAGCGAAGACTGGAGCACAGCGGCGACAGCGCTTTCGGATGCAAACCAGCCGGGCCTCGTCCTTTTCCAAAGCGGCGTCGCGCTCCGCTGGCCGCCGCAGTCCAAGATTTCATTAGGCGAACAGGAACCACAAAACACAGGCTCAATATGCAACGGGTACAGTTGGACACTGTATCTGGAGCGCGGCTGAAAGACGAGTCAGGGCGGACACCAGACAAATCAATGCGCCAGAAGGAGACGCATCAAAAGCACCACTCCCACTGTCAAGCTGACAACCATTACTCCGCCCAAAAAGTCAAACCCGGCCGTCGGTGCATGATTCATGGGGAATACCGAAGTCAAGAAATAGTGAAAGCCGCTTCGGCTTGACCTGCCGAAAACTGCTTTCACCATTTCATGCTTTGACATAAATACAGGGATATTGTGGACCCGTGCTCCTGAAAAATCTATGGGGTGTTTCCCCCATGCAAATCCAGATGGTCTGATATCAATTCCCAGTGGAAATCGGTGCAATGGGCAGGGCGCGTCACTCTCCCGCTTTGCGGGACACCGCAATCGTTGTGCGGACAAGTGGCGGGCAGCCGCCGTCGCGCCTTCGCGGCGCTTTGGCGCGCCGCGAAGGCGGAAGGACTGCCCGCCCTACCAAGATTTGTTCCGGTGGTCATTGAGAAATGGTCTGATTGGAATTGGAGCGTCAAAAAAATCAGGAGACCGGGCCCGTTTCAGCGATGGGAGCGTCTTCGCTCCCACATCGCGACCGGATTGTTCCGTGGATGGAGAGTTTGCGGAAAGAATCGGGGCCGTGATTAAGCGCGGCCTTCAACCGCCCGTTTGAGCGCATTGGCCGCGCGCAGAGAACACCCGGATGCGTGCCATGTCCGCCGGGGTGAACATGGGGAAAACACCCCATAGCACCCGCAAGGTTTGCCAGCTTACTATTCGTCCTGTCATGAAAGATAAAACAATCTCGCAAGCGGGAGAGTCAACCTGCGCGCCACTTCCGCCCTGTCGCATTCTCCTGGTGGATGACGAGCCGCACATCCGCCAGCTCAACACCGGAGCGTTGATTCACTCCGGCTACCACGTGGACGCTGCCGAAGATGGCGCAGCCGGCTGGGAGGCGCTTAATACTGAAAGCTACGATCTTATGATCACCGACAACAACATGCCCAGGCTGACCGGCGTTGAGTTGCTCAAGAAGCTGCATGCCAACCGCATGGCCCTGCCGGTCATCATGGCCACAGGAGAATTGCCAACGGAGGAATTCACCCGATATCCCTGGCTCCAACCCGCCGCCACGCTGCTCAAGCCCTATACCATCGCGGAATTGTTGGGAACGGTGAAAAAGGTCCTGCACGAAGCGGATAGCGCGGCCGACGGCTCCCAACTGTTTAAGCATCATGATATGAAGGACAACAAAATGTCGCCAACGGGAGAGCCAGCCGGCGCACCACGGCAACGCCCGACGAATCCGCCCCACCGCATTCTCGTGGTTGATGACGACAGTGACACCCGCCAACTCAGCGTCGATGTACTGGCTGGCTCCGGCTACGACGTTGATGCGGTCATAGACGGTGCCGCCGGCTGGGAGGCGCTTCAGGCCAGCAGCTACGACCTCACCATCACCGATAACAAAATGCCCAGAATGACCGGCATTGAAATGATCGAGAAGCTGCGTTCCGCGCGCATGACACTCCCGGTCATCATGGCCACCGGCCATCTGCCCATGGATGAATTTGCCCGAAAGCCGTGGCTAAAACCCGACGCCACGCTACAGCGGCCATTTTCCAATGACGATTTGGTGGAGGCGGTAAAAAAAATCCTGCGCCCGGACGACAATAACGACGGTTGCAAAGAGACGCTGCTCCCGAAGTATCTCTGAATGCCGTGAGTTTGGTTAAATCGCCGCCATGATGCCGGGGCAAACGGTGATTTGGGTGAAAGTGGAATGAAGACAAATCATCAAATTGAGAACGTGACTGACGACGAGGCGCATGCGGAGCAGACGCTCCGCACCTCCGAACTTAGTTATCGCCGGCTGTTCGAAGCGGCAAAGGATGGCATCCTGATTCTGGAAGCCGACTCGGGGCGAATCAGCGATGTGAACCCTTTCTTGATCGAGATGCTGGGCTTTTCCCACGACGAACTGGTCGGCACACCCATCTGGGAACTTGGCCCGTTCAGGGACATCGTGTCCAACAAGGCCAGGTTCAAGCAACTGCACCAGCATGGGTATGTCCGCTATGAAAACCTGCCACTGGAAACGAGGGATGGCCGCCACATTGCGGTGGAGTTTGTCAGCAACGTGTATCAAGCCGGTGACTGCAACGTGATCCAATGCAACGTCCGCGACATCACGGAACGCAAACACGCGGAAGATGAAATACACCGTCTCAACGCAGAACTGGAGCAACGGGTCGTCGAACGCACGGCGCAACTGCAAGCCGCCAACCAGGAACTGGAGGCGTTCAGTTATTCTGTCTCCCACGATTTGCGCGCGCCGCTGCGCCAGGTCGCGGGCTTCGTGGAACTGCTGCAACAAGACGCCGGGCCGTCGCTTTCAGAAAAAAACCTCCGGCATCTGATCGCTATTTCCCGGTCGGCACAACGGATGGGAGATTTGATTGATGACCTGCTGGCGTTCTCGCATGTCGGGCGTGCAGCATTGCAAAAGGCGGACGTCAATCTCGACGAATTGGTCCGGGAGACATTGGGCGATTTTCAGGCGGAGACAAAAGAGCGGAATATCGTGTGGAAAATCCACCCGCTGCCACCAGTGCGGGGCGACCGTGCCCTGTTGCGCCTGGTGCTGGTCAATCTGATTTCCAATGCGGTGAAGTTCACCAGCGCCCGCGCCGAGGCCAAGATCGAAATCGGTTGTGCTCCCGCCTGCGTGGCCGAAGCAAATGCCGCAGACGAGCAAACGCAACCGGGCACGATGCCAGCACAACAGCCGATGCAGCACACTACGGCGCGGCGAAGGCCCGGCGGCGACGGCGAGACGGTGATCTTCATTCGCGACAACGGCGCGGGTTTCGATCCGCGTTATGCCGGCAAACTGTTCGGCGTGTTTCAACGCCTGCACAGCTACGACGAGTTCGAGGGCACGGGCATCGGGCTGGCCAACGTCCAGCGGATCATTCAACGGCATGGCGGCCGGGCATGGGCGAAAGGCGTGGTGGACGGCGGCGCGACATTTTACTTTTCGATCCCCAAACAACCCATCGGGGTCTGAATGAACACTGAAATTAGAAACATCAAAAACATCCTGTTGGTCGAAGACGATCCGCGGGATGTGGAACTGACGCTGGCAGCGCTGCCCGGACACTTGTGCCGGGGCTGAATCCAAAAAAACATATGGGGTAAACACCCCATAGCGCCCGCAAGCGTTTCCACCTTATATTTATGATGCTATGAGAGGTAACGAACTATTGCAAGCGGGAGAACCGGCGGGCGCATCAGTTCAATGCCAGGCGAATCCGCCCCACCAGATTCTCGTGGTTGATGAAGACAGCGACCTTCGCCTGCTGTACGCCGATGTGCTGGCTCTTCCCGGCTACCACGTTGACGCCGCCGAAGATGGCGCCGCCGGCTGGGAGGCGCTTCAGGCCAACAACTACAATCTTCTGATCACCGAGCACAGCCTGCCCAAGCTGACCGGCGTTGAACTCGTCAGGAAGCTGCGTTCCGCCCGCATGGCCGTGCCGGTCGTCCTGGCCGCAGTTAGATTGCCCACGTACGAACTGGCCCGAAACCCGTCGCTTCAACTGGCGGCCACGCTGTTGAAACCCTTTGCCGTTGATGTGTTGCTGGACACGGTGAAAAACGTCCTGCGCGCGACCGATAGTCCCCGCGGGCAGATCGCGCCGCCGCCAGACTGGCAAAGCCAGCCGTCAGCAGTTGGTTTGCGGCTATGATGCTTTCAATCCCCGGTCCGGCATCCAGTTGACACTCCTCCAGCGCGGACACTTGTGGCCGGAGCTAAATCCACGAAAACGCAGATGGGATGAACACCCCATAGCGCCTGCGCGGTTACCCGTCCTAATCTCGTGTCGTGAAAGCCAATCAAAAGAAAAAGGCTCTGACGTTTGGTGAGTTCATCATGGCCGTTTACGACGCCTGTAGCCGGCAAAAAGCCGAAGGGATTGTGCGGCTCGCCGTCAATGCGCGCCTGCTTGAGTTTCGCGGACACGATCGCTTTGTGATTCTTGAGCCGGCTCCCGACAAATATTTTTCATTCCTATGAATCAACCTCTCAATACTCGCAATACCAAGGTCGCCACTGCCCCAATCCCAGACGCAACGCATCGGCCCCAGCGCATCCTCGTGGTGGATGACGACACGGGCATCCGCCAACTCGGAACGGAGGTGTTGATTCGCCACGGCTATCAGGTTGACGCCGTCGAAGACCACAACGCCGGCTGGAAAGCGCTTCTGACCCACACCTACGATCTTCTGATCACCGACCTTGATATGCCGAGGGTTGTCCGGCTTGAAGCTGGTGAAGAGGCTGCGTGACGCGCACCTGGCGCTGCCGGTCATCCTGGCCTCGGGAACAATGACGCCGCAGGAGTTAAACCAGAATCCGTGGTTCGACCTTTCCGGCGCGCTGCTAAAACCCGTCTCGCCGGATCGGTTGTTGCAAATGGTACAAGCGGTCTTGCGTGTACCCGACAGTGCCCGCGAACAGATCGCGTCGCCGCCAGACTGGCGAAGCCAGCCATCAGCCGGTGGTTTACGGCTATGATGATTCCGCTCCACTGTTCAGCGTCCAGTTGACCATCGTTTAGCGCGGTACGCCGTATCGGGGTTTTCTCTCTCGCTCCAGGTTCAGCCCGCAGCCTGCGCCCCAGCCGCGCGCAGAGAACGTCGGATTCGCGGAAATCCCATATGAGGTAAACACCCCATAGCGCCCGCGCGGTTTCTTGCCCTATGTTCATGCCATGAAGATCAATCACAAGCAGAAGGCCCTGACGTTTGGTGAGTTCATCGCGAGCGTTTACGACGCCCACGGCAAACACAAGGCCAGAGGGATTGTGCGGCTCGCCATCAAGGCGCGCCTGGTTGAGTTTCGAGGCCACGATCGCTTTGTAATTTCTTGAAGACTTCAACCCGGGAGCAAAGATATGAACACTCTGCTTGAAGCTCCGGCCCACGAAGCTGAAGCGGTTGACCTTCGCCACGACGACATCGGGGTCGCCAACAAAGAATACCGAGACTTTCTGAATCAAGGCAGCCCCGTGCCGCTTTGGCTGAAGGCGAGAGCGCGGACAATTGGCTTCCGGCGTGATGACCTCGAACGAATGCATTGGAAGAAGGTATGGCATTCAATGGTTGACAATTGACGCGGCGGGGTCGGAAGCTGGCTTCATGAAATTCCTGGTAGGGTAACACCCCATAGCACCCCTCCGCTCTCCGGCTTAGATTCACAGCATGAATAATAAAACACTCAGCCACAGTGGAGGTAATATATGTCACTGATTTCTCTCGCCATCACCCTGATCGTCATCGGCGTGTTGCTCTGGCTGGTCAACACCTATATTCCGATGGACGGAAAGATCAAAAAAATTCTCAACGGCGTCGTGGTGATTTGCGTCGTCGTGTGGCTGTTGTTTGCCTTCGGCATTCTCAATCACAGTGGAGACATCCGGGTTCCGCAGATTCAGTGAAATTTGCGCCGGTTCGTGGCCGCGACCGGATCGGGCGGCCAGGAAACCAGAAACCAACAACAACAAGACACTTTGGCAATTGGGTGCGTGTCACGTTCCTCCGAGGCGGCCCTCGAGGCCGCTCGTAGTGACCTCGCCTTTAAATTGCCAATCGGCCCTGCGGCCCCGAATTTTTCGGGGTCACAGGGCAACAAAAACCCGACGGAGTTCACAACCTGGCCGTTTCCCGGTTTTTCCCCTCCCTTCGCGCGCTGACCACGTTCGCCGCGACACGCCAGGTCGGGAGTTGGATTAAAAAGAATCTCAGATGGGGAAAACACCCCATAGCGCCCGCAAGGTTTCCGGGCTTATTGTTAGGTCGTGAAAAGGCTCGTCCAAAATGGACGATCATACCAAATTCGAAAACTGAAAGGAAAACCATGTCAATAGGAACTATTTTGCTCGTTCTGCTCATTCTGATGTTGGTTGGCGCATTCCCTACCTGGCCGCACAGCAAGAATTGGGGCTATTACCCGAGCGGCGGTCTGGGGTTGCTGGTGGTTATTCTGCTCGTCCTCGTTTTGATCGGCAGAATTTGAGCCGGATAGGGGACGTTTGTTCGCCGAGAGGGATTGGCCGTTGAATGAATCGAATGCCAGACAAGTAATTCTGTCGGGCCAGCGTCAGGCCCCCGCCCGGAGAACGCTTTGATTCATGACAACTCCAATGGGGTAAACACCCCATAGCGACCGCCCGGTTCTCCGTGCTTACATCTCGCCATGGTAGAACAACGATTCCTCCGCAGTCCGCAGTCAACCGCCGCACCACCGCCGGCGCCGGCGCCGGGCTTGAACCGGACCGGAATCGAAATCCATTGGAGGGAAGCGGAAGCCACAACTGTTAAGATTCGGCACCATTATTACGAAGCGGCCACGACGGTTTGCTGCATCAATCCCGCAGGCGCGGGACCAGGTCGGCGGCAAGGGCACGACGCGCAGCTTGCGTTGAACGCCGAAGCCCAAAAGGATTTTCGCCTCAAGGCCGGGAAGGCGAGTGACTTGAAAATCCAACCGGATCGGAAAATTCGAAGTTCGGGGCTGGTGGTCCTGGTGGTCCTGGCGTTGTGCCTCTCGCCGTTCGCCCACGGGCAGGAACCGGCCGTTGGCTTTACGAGGCCGCCAGTAGCGGAGACCGTTGTTCTCCCCAAATCCGTCCCCGACCCCATCGAACCGTTCAATCGGGTGATGTGGGGCTTCAACAAAGGGCTTATGACCGGCGTCATCAAGCCGAGCAGCCGGGTCTACCGGTTTGTCGTCGTGAAACCGGTCCGAACCGGAATCGGAAATTTTGGCCGGAACCTCACTTACCCGGGACGACTGATCAACAATCTGCTCCAGGGAAAGTGGAGCGGCGCCCGCGATGAATCCTACCGGTTCGTTTGCAATACCACCGTGGGTGTGGCCGGCTTCTTCGATCCGGCGACCAAATGGAAAATCCCGAAATCGGACGCGGATTTTGGCCAGACTTTCGGCCAATGGGGCTGGAAGCCGCAGTGCTTTTTGATGCTGCCGATTTATGGACCGAGCAACGAACGGGATACCGTCGGCCTGGCCGCCGACACGGCGGCCAATCCACTGATCTATATCGCTCCCTACAAATTCGTCGCGAACGATCCGCTGACCTATCTCGGCCCCTACACTTATCTCAGTTACGTGATCCTGTATAACGATTTGTCCGACACCGTGGGCGAATATGTGCGCTTCAGCCAGGCCGAAATGGATCCGTATTCCGAGATTCAGTATGCCTGGACATTCGCGAGAGAGAACCGGGTGGCGGATTTCCAGGTGAAGGGAAAACAGGACGAAGCCTCGCTGGAAACCCTCGAATCCGTCTTCTTCACCTTCAAAGATCCTGAATTCCCGGGCCACGGCAAGACCCGGTCGGCTTTGATTCCGGCAACGGGCCGGAAATTAAAATTCACGTTCTGGTTGCAACCGGGAAAGGCGAACGTGGTCTATATCGTTCCCGGGCTGGGTTCGCATCGTCTGGCCGAAACCTCCCTGGCGCTGGCCGAGTTGGTTTACAAAAACGGCTTCTCCGCCGTGTGCGTCAGCAGCCCTTTCAACTCCGAGTTTATGGAACACGCTTCGACGGCGGCGATGCCGGCTTATCTGCCGGTGGACGGTCACGACTTGCACGTCGCGTTGACGGAAATTGATCGCCGCTTGCATGTGCTGTATCCGGATCGGTTGGGCAACCGGGCGTTGATGGGCTACTCCATGGGTGCATTCCAATCTTTGTTCGTCGCAGCCTCTGAACCGACAAATCCGCCTCCGTCTGACTTCGGCGCGACAAGTCAGTTGCCTGTCCGCCGAAACCTCGGCGAAGGCGGACCGTTGATTAAATTTGACCGCTACGTCGCCATCAATACACCCGTTCGAATGACGTATGGGATTTCCAAGCTGGACGAATTTTACCGGGCGCCCCTGGACTGGCCGGGCGCGGAACGAACCGACGACATCGAAAACACCTTTTTGAAGGTGGCCGCCTTGAGCAAACTCAGTCTCACGCCGCGATCCTCCCTGCCGTTCAGCGCCATCGAATCCAAGTTTCTCATCGGAATGACGTTTCGATTCATGCTGCGGGATATTATTTTCAGCAGTCAGCGGCGAAATAATCAGGGAGTCCTGCAACACCGGATCCGGAATTTCAGGCGCGAGCCGTTGTATCAGGAAATCCTTCAGTATTCCTACCAGGATTATTTTGAGAAGTTTGCGACTCCGTATTATCAGGCCCATGGCGTTGCCTCACCGACGGCGGAAGCGCTGGAAAAAGCCGGCGATTTGCGGACGTATGATGCCGGGCTGCGCGCCAACCCCGACATCCGCATTATCGTCAATCAAAACGATTTTCTCCTGGCCGACGAAGACCTGGCCTGGCTCCACGCCACGTTTGCCCCGGAACAATTGACGGTCTTCGCGCAAGGCGGTCACCTGGGAAATCTTTCCAATCTGACGGTGCAAAAGTCCATTTTGGCAGCGCTGACGCCCATGAGGCCACCCGATCCCAAACCGGAAGAGCCACCGAAGGATTTGGCCCCGTGAAAACTGAAGCTCCCGCGCCCGTCGCCTCCGTTACGTGACTCGATCCGCTTGTGGGGCTGCGCCGATTCGGCGGACACAGGCAAAGGTGGTGGCGACGCCTCGTCGCCGCAGGGTGAATGAGCCGCCCCCGGCGCATCCGTCCGACCACACAAAACAGTTTGTCTCCAGAAGTCCGGCGACGAGGGCGTCGCCGCCACCCCCAGGCGACGAGGCGTCGCTTCTACCGCACGCCAACTGCATCGCTCCGGCTCAATTTTCGATAACAGCCGACGTTCTTCGATTTACACTCCGGCGCGGCAAGGGTTAGCTTTGCAACCGATGATAGTCACCGCCCCGCGCAAGCAACTCTCGCCCGCCTGGGTTCTGTTCATCCTCACCGGCCTCAACCTGTTCAATTACCTCGACCGCTATGTACTCTCGGCGGTGTTGACGCCGTTGCAAAAAGATCTCGGCATCAACGACGGCCAGGCCGGACGGCTCGTGACGGCATTCATGATCGGCTATTTCGTCACGTCGCCAGTCTTCGGCTGGCTGGGCGACCGTTGCGCGCGCAAATGGCTCATCGCCGCCGGTATTTTGGTGTGGAGCCTGGGCACAATCCTGACGGGCTTTGCGGCGACGTTTGCGATGATGCTCGCGTTTCGCGTACTCGTCGGCCTGGGCGAAGCGAGCTATGCGACCATCAGTCCGGGTCTGATTTCCGACAGCTATGGCCCCGCGAAACGGAACAACGCGCTGACGATTTTCTACGTCGCGATTCCCGTCGGCGCGGCGCTGGGCACGATCATGGGTGGACTCATCGCCGCGAAATGGGGCTGGCGCCACGCGTTCATCTGGGCGGGCGCGCCAGGTTTGCTCCTCGCGCTCGTGATGCTGCCGTTTGCCGAACTCAAACGCGGCCAGGCCGAGGGCAAGACCGTCGAAGCGGCAAAAAGACCTTCCGTCCGCGACATCGTGAATCTCTTTCGCATCCCGGAATACGTGCTCGTGGTGTTGGGCTACACGGCCTACACGTTCGCGCTGGGTGCGTTCGGGCATTGGGGGCCGACGTTCCTGCATCGCGCTCACGGTGTGGCCGTGGACAAGGCGGGCGAATTTTTCGGCGCGGTGCTCGTAGTCGCCGGACTCGTGGGCACGTTGATCGGCGGATTCGCGGCGACCGCGTGGCAGAAGCGCAATCGCGCGGGCTACGCGTGGACGCTGGGACTCTCGGTGCTGGCCGCCGTGCCGCTCGCGTTTGGCGCGTTCCTCGCCAGCTCGACGTTTTGGTCCATGACGTTTCTGGCGGCGGCGATGTTCTTCCTTTTTCTGTCCACCGGACCGGTCAACACGCTCATTCTGGAAACCGCGCCCGTGAATCTCCGCGCCAGCGCCATGGCGGTTTCCATTTTCACGATCCACCTTTTCGGCGACATGTGGTCGCCGGAGATCGTCGGCCGGCTCGCGGATTCATTCGGCGGCAATTTGCAGAAGGCCGTTTTGATTTTGCCCATGGCGTTGATCGTGGCCAGCGCGCTTTGGCTGGTGCTCGCGTTGAAAACGAAGCGTGGCAATGGCGGAACCGCCTATGTCGGGCACGATTGATTGACTTTGTGTCTTCAGTTTGGTATCTGTAACCCGGCTCTCAATATGCCAATGGCAGTTATCACCATCGATTCACTGAACGCGTTTACGAAACTAGTGCAGGCCCGGAGAAAGAAATCGGCAGGTCCACTTTGGTATCGCGGTTGCGGCGATTTCAAACGCCACGAACTCCGACCGTCCTTGTACAGGCATCCGAAATTCACGGCGTCATCTCAACTCGCAGATTTAGAAGCGCGCTTGCTTGTACGATTTCGTCAACGGGCCAATCCGTTCGAGCCGCCTCCACTGCCAGGAGAATGGGAGCCGCTTTTCTTCATGCAGCACTACGACATTCCCACCCGGTTGCTCGACTGGTCGGAAAATCCTTTCATGGCCTTCTATTTTGCTGTCATGGCAGCGAAGCAAAACGACCAAAAAAAGTTCACATCTGATGCGGCCGTGTGGATTTTAGATCCGGTAACGTGGAACCGGCACGCGCTCAAAGACACAAATTTTAAGCGCGAAGTTCTATCGGTAGCTGACGACGAACTCAAGGGATACGTCCATCGGAAGGACTACGAGGGTATGAAAGAATTTCCGGTTGCCTTGTACGGGACGCACAACAGCGGGAGAATAGTGGCACAAAGAGGTGTATTCATGATCTTCGGCCAGAGTACGGTACCGATGGAAACGGCCTATGAGGACGGTCAATTTCCAAAAGATTGCTTGGTCAAAATCAAGTTTCCGAAACGGAAACTGGCCCAACTCAAAAGGGCAATTATCGAAGTGGGAATTACCGACTCCGTCGTGTTCCCTGACTTCGTTGGTCTTGCGAAAGAATTGAAACGTTATTTCGATTTTGAGGTCTGATTATGTTCAAGGTACTGCCATTTGAGCCGAAGCCTCTGTCATGGTGGGTGACACAGAGGAAAAACATCGACATGAGCCCAACGTATCAACGACGGGGCAACATTTGGAGCGATGTCGATAAGGCCTACCTGATCGACACGATTCTGAATGAGTACGATATTCCCAAAATCTACATAGCCGACTTTTCCTTTTTTTCAGCCAAGAAGCTGAACCGAAAGAAACGTAAGTATGCGATTATTGACGGAAAACAGCGATTTGAAGCAGTGTTTGATTTCCTAGACAATAAAGTGGTATTGAACCCTGGCTTTCGTTTCGACGAGAATCCCAAGCTAAAGCTCGCCGGCCTAAGCTACACTGACCTTCAATCCAATCACCCTGAACTAGCCGAGAAGATTGAAACTTACAGCTTTACCGTCATGCGCGTGGTGACTGATGACGAGAGCAAGATCAATGAGATGTTCGTGCGTTTGAACCACAGTAAGCCCCTAACGGGTGCTGAAATCCGTAACGCAATGGTTGGCGAAGTCCCCGCAATCTCGCGGGCCACCGTCTTCCACACGTTTTTTGTAAAGTGTATTCGATTCAAGGTTAAGCGTGGCGCGGACTTGAATACCGCAACAAAGCTGCTGAGTTTTGAATTCTTTGGTAAGCCAGTAGACACGAAACGAAAACAGCTCAACGAGTTGGTGCAAGTATGGGAAACCGCACCAAAAACCAAAAAGGATCGAGCCCGAGACCGAATGGCAAGCAATCTTGATGCAATGTCCGAAGTGTTCATTGATAAAGATCCATTGCTTGGCTCCGAAGGAATTGTCCCAGTGTACTACTGGTTCATCAGAGGCGTTGACCAAGCAAAGCTCAAGTTGGTGCGCGAGTTTTTAGTAAAATTCCGCTGCGAACTGGAGGGGAATAACTTAAAAATTAAGAATGGAGAAAAAGACGTAGACGCGGACCTCGCCGCTTACCAGGCCGCTAGCCGCAGCACAAACGATCAGGGTAGTTTCAAAACAAGGACGGATATTTTGAAGCGACGGTTTGCAAATTACAGTCGGAATAGCGCCTCGTGACCTTACCACTCGTCGATAGGGTTTTGACCGGAAAGAGGCCAGCCCCGCACAACCACACTTTTGCCGTCAGAGATCAGAAGGGGCGGGATTGACCACTTTCCGTGGCAAGGATGGAAATTATAAGGTGTCGGCGAAAAGGTTTCAGTTCCCTTCTCCGCAAACTCGCGGGACTTTTCTTCCGTTCGCAGTGGCTGAAGTTGATTTATTTGCCTGGCGGTGTGGGCGGAGCGGGTGGATTCGACGGCGATTCTATCAGCGCTTGAAGCTCGCGGTGATTCACCTTGCCGGTGCCGAGTTTCGGAATCTCCTTCACCACTTTTATCTCGCGCGGCACGCTCAGGTTCGTCAACCCCTTGGCTTTGATGGCGTCGCGGATTTCGTCCAGGGTGAGCTTCGGTTCGTTGGTCACGGCGATGAGCGCTTCGCCTTTGTTTTCTTCGGGGCGCGTGATGACGGCGATCTGGCAATGCAGGCCGTAGTGCGGAAACGCCCCCGCCAGCGCGTCCTCCACCGCCGTGAGACTAACCATCTCGCCGCTCACCTTGGCAAAGCGTTTCATCCGCCCGAGGATGTGCAGGTAGCCTTCGGCATCCACGCTCACGATGTCGCCGGTATCGTACCAGCCGCCGAGGGCCTGGAACTTCGCGTTCGCCTCCGCGTTCAAGTAGCCTTTCATCACGTTTGGTCCGCGCACGAAGAGCCGCCCGCCCTCGGCCACACCTTCTACCGGCTCCAGTTTGGATTCCATGCCGGGCAGCAGGCGGCCCACGGAGCCGTAACGCGGCTCCAGCGGGGTGTTGACACTCAGGCACGGAGCGCACTCGGTCGCGCCATAACCTTCGAGGATGCGCACGCCGTATTTCTGCGACCATGTCTGCGCGGTGGCTTCCTGTAACTTCTCCGCGGCGGCAAACAGATACCGGATGCTGCGGAAGTCGTAGGGATGTGCCTTGCGCGCGTAGCCGTTCAGGAAGGTGTTGGTGCTGATAAACACCGTGCAGTCATGTTCGTAGAGCGCGGCCGGCACGTTGCGGTAATGCAAGGGCGAAGGATAGAGGAAGACATAGATCCCGCGCATCAGCGGCAGGAACGTCCCCACCGTGAGACCGAAGCTGTGGAAGAGCGGCAGGCAGTTGAAGAGACGGTCGCCGTCGGTTATATCGGTGACTGCCAGCATCTGGCGGATGTTGGCGAGGATGTTGCCATGCGTCAGTTCGACACCCTTGGGCACGCCTTCGGAGCCGCTCGTGAAAACAATCACGGCCGTGGAGCCGGCCGATGGCGAACTGCGGAGGGCGGATGGCGGATTGAAAACGTGCCGGAGCAGCGTGAGGAATTTCCGGAAGCCGCTGATGCCGGTGCGCACGTCTTCGAGGTAAATCAGACTGACACCTGCTTTCACAAAATCGTCCACGTTGAGCCTGGCACGTTCAAAAAAGGCGCGCGACGTGACGATCTGCTTCAGTCCGGCCAGTTCCGCACACGCCAGCATGGTGGGTGTGCCCATTGAGAAGTTCAACACGGCGGGCACTTTGCCCAGCCTCCACAACGCGAGGATGACCACCGGTGTGGCGTTGACATTGGGCATCAACAGGCCAACCCGCCCGCCGCCCGTAACTGCGCCGCGCAAGGCATGCGCCAGCACGTCCGCCCCAACCACGAGCTTCCGATAGGTCAGCTTTTGCTGCGTCGTATCTTCAAGGATGACATGGCCGGGATGTTTGCTGGCGATCTCCGCGACCGCCGAGAGGACATTCTGCGCGCCGAAAGTCATCTCGACCTCGAACTGCTGCCGCACCATCTGGTCGCGGAGCCAGTTGGTCAGCAGCGCCCGCGCGCGGCCGGTGCTGATGTCCCCTAACTCGGGCGCAGCCAGCGTGGTGCTGAAATGTGCGGTCACTTTGGGAAAACATTTTTTCCAGCCCGGATTGGGGGAAAACGGCAGGCATCCGGCGCCGCGCAGGTAAGCCGTGATGACTTTCGCCCTGGTTTTGAAGATTAAAAAGCCGGTGCCATCGAAGAGCTTCATCAAGGTGCCCGTGCGCGACAGGCGGCCTTCGGCAAAGAGCACGAGCCGCCCGCCGCCTTCGAGAAACTCCGCCATGTGCTTCACCGCGTAAGGCGAACTGGTATCAATGGGCAAGGTGTAGTGGTTGATCATCAATTTCCGATGCAGCCAGCTCGTCTGCGCCGAGATGCTCGACGTGACGAACTTCCAATCCTCATCCAGGCAGACCCAGAGAAACAGCCAGTCGATCCAGGAGAGGTGATTCGGAACCAAAAGCACCGGGCCGGGCGTTTTCAGCGCCTCCGGGTCGTAAGCCCGAAAGCGGAACAAAACCTGGAGCAAAAAGCGGAAGAAACTCTTCATAGCGATGCGAAGTGCACCATTTGGGAGCGCGCACTTCAAACAAAATGTGTGCCTGTGCATGGCGAATTGTCCTTTGCCCTGTCAGGGCAATTCAGCTCCGCCTGCGTCATACTTCGGCGCGACAAGCAGCGCATTCGCGTCAATTCGCGTAAATCTCGTTTCCCTTCTCCGCAAACTCGCGGGACTTTTCTTCCATTCGCGCTTGGGAAAAACAAGGCGAAAGGATGAGTTGCCTTTGGTAGGGTAACACCCCATAGCGCCGGCAAGGTTTCCCCGTTCATTATGGGAGCGCTTACGAATATGAAGTCATCCCCGCCCAAACCGGAATGAGCTGCTGAAAGAAGTTCCGCCCATGAAATCTGAAGCTCCCGCGACCGTCGCCTCCGCTATTCCTGTCATCGCCGGCGAACCGGTCGTGGTTCAACCACATAAAATTCCACTGGCCGCCAAAGTGGCCGGCACCGCCTTCCTTGCCGTCCTCGTTCCGATTTATTTGCACACCTATGGGCCGGCCAATTTTTTATGGTTCTGCGATGCCGCCCTCATTCTCACGGTGGCGGGCATGTGGTGGGAAAGCTCCCTGCTCATCAGCATGTGCTCCGTGGGCATTTTGCTTCCGCAATGCCTCTGGCTCGTGGACTGCGGCGGCAACCTGCTGGGGTTTCACCTGATCGGCCTGACCAATTATATGTTCGACCGCCAGTTGCCGCTTTTCACCCGCGGGCTTTCGCTTTTTCATGGCTGGCTGCCCTTGCTGCTCGTCTGGCTCCTGCTCCGGCTTGGCTATGATAAACGGGCTTTGACTGCCTGGACCGGCCTGGCCGCAGGGTTGGTGTTCGTCTGTTACTTTTTTACTCCGCCCGCTGGCGCCCATCTGGCCAACCCCAACCTTCCCATCAACATTAATTATCTTTACGGTTTCAACGACCAGCAGCCACAACACTGGGTCAACCAAAACCTTTATATCATCCTATGGCTGGGCGGGCTGTGGCTCGTCTTCTTTCTCCCCACCCACCTGGCCTTGCGCAGAATCTTCGCCGTGTCACCGCCAGCGGCCGGCCCGAAATTCCCCATTCGATTTCTTTAGAGCATTTCTCAGAAATCAGTTCCGGAATGAAGCCGCAGGTACGGAGCGCCGGTCTCCGACCCGGCACGAAACTGCAGGCCACTCCAACGCGCCGGGTCGGAGACCGGCGCTCCAATTTGGAAATGACTTCTGAGAATCACGCTGATCATCCCCGCCGGCCCGCCCGGGCTGGATTCATAAATGTTTGGTAGGGTAACACCCCATAGCCCCCGCAAGGGCTTCGGGTGCATTGTGGCGGTGGGAAATGGAACACTCTTCCAAATCAAGAGTCCGCCATCCCGATGAATCACCAATTATGAAACACAACCATAACCATGACAACGTCCGCAGCGCCGGTCCCCAACTCGTGCCCGTTCGCTTTGAATTCACTCATCCGACAGCCACCACCGTTTGCATTGCGGGAACTTTCAACCAGTGGCAGCCCGAAGCCAAGACTCTGCATCCCGCAGGAGGCGGTCGCTGGTGGAAGGAAACGGCTTTGGCGCCCGGCACCTACGAATACTGCCTCATAGTGGACGGCCAATGGATGCCCGACCCGCTCGCCAGAGAAACCGTGCCCAACCCGTTCGGCGGGAGAAACTCGATTTTGAAGGTGGCCAGTTCGCCGGAAGCAGCTCATCGCGCCGACGCGGAAAATTTACCACTGAAAAACGCAAACAAATAGAAACGACAGAAAACATGAACAAACAAACACAAGCAAACAGCAATGACATGGGCACGCTCGCCGAAGATGCGCGCGCCTTGATGGCCGCCACCGCCGACGTGGCCGGAGAAAAAGTCGGGGAAGCCCGCAAGCGTCTCGCCGCCGCGCTGGAAAGCGGCAAGGAAATCTATGGCCGCGTTCGCGAAAAGGCGGTCGAAGGCGCCAAGGCGGCCGACGAGGCCGTGCATGAGCATCCCTATCAAGCCATTGGCATCGCTCTCGGTGTCGGTGCGATTCTCGGCTATCTCGTCGCGCGCCGGTGTTCCCGCAACTGCGACTGATCATAATATGGAAACAGCCACCAGCGGCTTCAAGCAACTTGCCACGACGTCCCGGCGTTTCGCGCAACGGCTGTTGACCATCGGGGAAAACCGCCTCGAACTGTTGACGGTGGAAGTGCAGGAGGAGCGCGAACGTCTCCTGCACGCCTTCCTTTTGGTCCTCGGCGTGGCGGCGTTCGGTCTGCTCGCCGCCATCGCGTTGACCGCCGCCATCGCGGTTCTGCTGTGGCAATACTCACCCGTGGCCGTCCTCCTGACATTGACCGGCCTCTACGGAGCAGCCGGGGTTTGTCTTTGCCGGCGACTCACCAGACGGCTGCGTGACTGGCAGACGCTTTCCGCCTCGCTCGATCAACTTAGAAAGGACCGCGCATGTTTGGAAAAAACCCTCGAATGAATCCGCTGGAATCGCGGAAGCAATTGTTGATCGCAGAAAGCGAACTCAACCGCGCCCAACTGGTTCAGGAATGGCAGACGATGGCTGATGGAGTTCGCTCGGTCGCCGACCGTGCCAGAAGCATCAGTTCCCTCGCTTCAGCCGCCGCCTCGTTGATTGCGGGTCTGGCGTCCTGCCGGCGTGCCAGGTCCGCGCCCGCTGACGAGAAACCTTCATGGTGGCAGACCTTTTTGAAAGGCGCGCAGTGGGCCGGCTTGCTCTGGTCGGAGTTCCGACCGCGGCCAAAATCATAGTGGGACATTTTTGGGGGTACGGACCAGCGCCGACACGCTGTGCCGTACAGGATTCGTCAAGTTTGACGTGGAATATTGTGGTATGCAAAAAATCATCAGCCGGCTTGTTTCCGGTTTGCGATTGCGCCTGCTGTTGCTGGTGTTGCTGGCGTGCGCCCCGTTGGTGGGGTTGACGCTGCACACGGCGTCGGAAGAGCGTCGGCGACTGGTGAAGGAATGGAATCAGCGTTCGCAGGAGATGATGGAATTGGCCACGCGGGAAGAGGGGCGGGTGATCGGCCAGACGCGCCAACTGCTGCTCGTCCTGGCGGAGTCGTCTCCGGTGCGCTCGGGCAGCCGGCGGGGCTGCAAGAAATTGCTGGACGAGCTGTTCGGCAGCTATCCGCGTTATGCCAATTTGGGAGTGGTCGGGACCAATGGAGTGGTTCTGGCCAGCGCGCATCCAATGGTGGAACCGGCCAACCAAACGAACCGTCAGTTTTTCCGCCGCGCGCTCGCCACGCGCGCCTTCGCGATTGGCGATTTCCCGGACGGACAGGCGGTTGGCAACCCCACCGTCAATTTCGGTTGTCCGGTTTTCGATTCCACCGGGCAGGTCCAGGCGGTGGTCTTTGCCGCGCTGGATTTGGACTGGGTCAGCCGTTTCGAGTCCGCGCTGCCGGCGCAATTGCCCAAAGGAGCGACGTGGACCGAGATTGACCGCGCCGGAAGAATTCTGGTTCGTTATCCCTCGCCGGAAAAATGGATCGGCCAGCCTTTCCCGGAAAAATCGCTTTTGAAAACTGTCTTCAGTCAGAATCACGGCGTGGTGGAGGCGACGTCTGCGGATGGAATTCCCGGTTATCATGCGTTCGCCGCCATGCGCAGCCAGCTCGTTCCCGACGACGTGGTCACCATTCTCAGCAGCATCCCCAGGCAGGTTCTCTTTGCCGAAGCGGACCGCCGGCTGGCCGAAAACCTGACCGGGTTGGGGATTGCCGCCTGTTTTGCTTTCATGCTCGGTTGGATCGGCAGCTACCTGTTGGTCCTCCGCCCGGTTCGGACCCTGGTGAAATCCAGCGCGCGGCTGGCCACAGGCGATCTTAGCACGCGCACGGGCATGTCCCATCGGGGAGATGAATTGGGTCAACTCAGCCACGCCTTCGATCACATGGCCCAAACCCTGGAGCATCGCGAAGGGGAACGCCAGTCGGCGGATCACGCGGTGAAGGCTTCCGAAATGCGCTACCGCCGGCTGTTTGAAACCGCCCAGGATGGGATTCTGATTCTCAACGCGGACACCGGGCAGATTGATGATGTCAACCCGTTCCTGACCGATCTGTTGGGCTATACTCGCGAGCAGTTGCTGGGAAACAAACTCTGGGAGATTGGCCCTTTCAAAGACGTTAAAGCGTCCAAGGCGGAGTTCCGGGAGTTGCAGCGTGAGGCTTATGTCCGTTACGACGACCTGCCGCTGGAAACCAGCGCTGGCAAGTCCATCAACGTGGAGTTTGTCAGCAACGTTTATCAGGTCAACGGCGGAAGAGTCATTCAATGCAATATTCGCAACATCACCGAGCGCAAGCAGGCCGAGGCAAAGCGCAAGGAATACAGCCGCAAGCTTCAGGTGCTTTCCCGCCGGCTGGTGGAGGCGCAGGAGACCGAACGCCGGAACATCGCGCGCGAACTCCACGACGAAATCGGGCAGGCCCTCACCGTCATGCAATTGAACCTGCAAGCGATGTTGCTGTCGCCCGGCACGGAGGTCGTGTCGCCGCGCTTGAACGAAAGCCTCGCGGTGGTCGAGCGCGTGCTGGAACAAGTGCATGACATCTCTTTGGATTTGCGCCCATCAATCCTTGACGATCTGGGATTGGAACCGGCCTTGCGTTGGTACACCGAGCGGCAGGCGGCACTGGTCGAGTTGAAAGTCGAGTTCCATGCCGATCCGCTGGAGCAACGCCTGGATCCGATGATTGAAACCGAGTGTTTCCGCATAGCGCAGGAAGCCTTGACCAATGTGGTGCGCCATGCCCGGGCGAAAGCAGTGACGGTTGAGTTGCGCAAGGAAGATGGGCAACTCCACCTGCGCGTGCGCGATGACGGTGTTGGGTTTGATGTGGCCCCGGTCCGGGAGCAAGTTGTGCGTGGCGCCAGTCTGGGTTTGTTGAGCATGGAAGAGCGTGCGTCGCTGGCGGGTGGAGGGCTGGAATTCAAGTCCATCCCGGGACAAGGCACCGAAGTCCACGCCTGGTTCCCGCTGAAGTGGCAAATTCCACCGTCCGAATCTGAAACCCCATGAACCTCCCCCTCAAACCCGTTCGCGTCATGCTGGCCGATGACCATACACTCGTGCGCGCGGGCATTCGCGCGCTGCTGGAAAAGTTGCCGGGGGTGGAAGTGGTGGGTGAAGCCGGCGATGGCCGCGAGGTGCTGAATCTGGTCAAGCTGCACCGGCCAAATGTGGTTTTGATGGATATCTCCATGCCCGGTCTGAATGGCCTGGAAGCGGCGGCACGCATGGCCAGGGAATTTCCGGACGTGCGGGTCCTCATTCTTTCCATGCACAACAACGAAGAATATGCCTGGCGGGCGCTCAAGGCGGGCGCGGCCGGCTACCTGCTAAAGAAAGCGGCGACGGCCGAACTGGAAACCGCCTTGCAACAGGTGGTTCACGGGGATATTTATCTCAGCCGGGAAATCTCCACGCGACTCGTCAAGAAGTTTCCCTTGCAAGGAATTGCCGACCGGAAAAGCCCGCTCGAAGAGTTGACGGGGCGCCAGCGCGAGATTCTCCAACTGATTGCCGAAGGCCAGAACACCAAGGGCATCGCCGAAATCCTGAAAGTCAGTCCCAAGACCATCGAATACCACCGCATGAAATTGATGGGCTGCTTGAACATTCATGATGTTCCGGGCCTGGTGCGTTTCGCTTTGCGGGTCGGATTGATTCCGCAGGAAAAGCTGGCTGCGGGCTAGAGACTTCCGGGAAAATTCCACCGGTCAATCGGGCTTGATTGGCTCCGGCCGTACGGCCATTGCCAATGCGTGCCACAAATCCCGGATGCCTGGCGACCACTGCGCCTCGGCTCGGGTCAGACATCGGATCGGTTGGTCAAAGCGGGTTTCCGAGCCAAACTGTATTTTGAGTTTCATCATTTTCCTTTCCGTTTTCAACCGCCGCCGGCTGGCCGGCTTTTTTATAATCAGCCGCTCGCCGTGGCCTTGCGGGTCGGTGGCCTCGTAAAATGAATCTCCCGTCCGATGCCGGCGAAATGCCAGCGCCAGTGGCCGGCGCGCATCGCCGCCGCCAAGTGCAGGCATGATCGGCCCCAACATTTTTGGCTGAGATAGAGTGACATATTTTTAACTTCCGTTGATTTCTGACCGGAGACAGCCGGAGCGGTTTCGCGATCTTGCCATGCTGCCGCAGCAATAAGCTCCCTGCCTGGGAGATCATTTCACGGTCATCCTTGTGTGCGATAGAAGCGCCTCGAAAAACTCGCCGCGTTCGTGTCGGTAAAATTCAACGAACCGCTGGCACCCACCGTCACGGTGCCGATGACTGTCCA
>JBEKZC010000055.1:0-26058 GCA_049510295.1 Verrucomicrobiota bacterium
CCCATCAGCAACAGCGGAATGAAAACCGCCACGAGCGAAAGGCTCATGGAGAGCACGGTGAAACCGACTTCGCGCGCGCCGATCAACGCCGCCTGCATTGCTGTCAGGCCTTTTTCCAGGTGGCGCGACACGTTTTCGATGACGACAATCGCGTCATCCACGACGAAGCCCGTGGAAATGGTCAGCGCCAGCAGCGAAAGATTATCCAGGCTGTAATTGCACAAATACATGACGCCAAACGTGCCAATCAGCGCCACCGGAACGACGATGGCGGGAATGAGGGTCGCGCGCGGACTGCGCAGGAAAACAAACACCACCAGAATCACCAGCGCGATGGACACGAGCAGGGTGCGTTCGATTTCGCGGACCGACGCGCGGATCGTCGTCGTGCGGTCGAGCACCACCTCGCAGTTCATCCCCGCCGGAATGGACGCCTTGAGCGAGGGCAGCGCCGCTTTGATCAGCTCAACCGTTTCAATGATGTTTGCGCCCGGGGTGCGCAGGATGATGACCGGGATGCTCAGCTTGCCGTTGAGAAAGCCCGCCGTGCGAATGTTGGCCACCCCGTCCCGCACATTGGCGACGTCCGAGAGCTGAATGGCCGCGCCATTGTGATAGGCGACCACGAGCGGCTTGTAATCGTCGGCCTTGAGCAATTGATCGTTCGCGAGAATGTCCGCCGTCGTGTGCTCGTCAGCCAGCTGGCCTTTCGCCAGATTCGCATTTTGCCGGCTGAGCATGGTGCTGACGTCCACGAGGCTCAGGCCGAAGCTGTTCAAGAGCCGGGGATTAACCTCCACCCGCACGGCCGGCAGCGCGCCACCGCCGATGCCGACCTGGCCGACCCCCTGGATTTGCAGCAGCCGTTGCTGCATGATCGTGGAGGCCGCGTCGTAAAGCTGTCCGCGATTATAAATGTCGGAAGTCAGCGCGAGAATCATGATCGGCGCGTCCGCGGGATTGACTTTGCGATAGGTCGGATTGCTGGGAAGATTCGCCGGGAGATTCGCGCGCGCCGCGTTGATGGCGGCCTGAACATCGCGCGCCGCACCGTCAATGTTCCGGTTCAAATCGAATTGCAGCGTGATCGAAGTTGAGCCGAGCGTGCTCGACGAAGTCATCTCGTTTACCCCCGCAATGTGGCCAAGCTGCCGTTCGAGCGGCGCGGCCACGGACGACGCCATGATTTCCGGACTCGCGCCCGGCAGCGAGGCCCCCACACTGATGGTCGGAAAATCCACCTGCGGCAGGGGCGCCACGGGCAATTGCAGGTAAGCGACGGCCCCCGCCAGGGCAATCGCCGCGGTCAACAGCGCCGTGCCAACGGGACGGCGAATGAATGGCGCGGAAATGTTCATGAAGTTTGGGGGGCAATAACGGCTTCAGGGACACTGGTCGCGCGCGCCGGTGAAAATCTGGCCGCGAGCCGGCCAAAGTAAAGATATATGACCGGCGTCGTGTACAGCGTGAGCACCTGGCTGACGATCAATCCGCCGACGATGGCGATGCCGAGCGGTTTGCGCAGTTCCGAGCCGACGCCATTGCCCAGCGCCAGCGGCAGTCCGCCAAACATCGCGGCAAAAGTGGTCATCAAGATGGGCCGCAAACGCAACAAGCACGCCTGATAAATGGCCTCCTGCGGGTGCTTTTTCTCCTTCCGTTCCAGGTCGAGCGCAAAATCAATCATCATGATGGCATTCTTCTGCACGATGCCGATCAAGAGGATGATGCCGATGAGCGCGACCACGCCGAGTTCCGTGCCGGAAATCAACAGCGCGAGAATCGCCCCGGCGCCCGCCGACGGCAGCGTCGAAAGAATTGTGATGGGATGAATGTAACTTTCGTAAAGCACGCCGAGGATGAGGTACACGGTGACAATGGCCGCGAGGATGAGCAACGGCTCGTTGGCCAGGGAGGCGATGAACGCCTGCGCCGTGCCTTGAAACGAGGCCTGCACGCTCAACGGCATGCCCAGGGCCTTTTGCGCATTTTCGATGGCTTTCGTCGCTTCGCCCAGCGCCACGCCGGGCGCGAGATTGAAGGAAATGGTCACCGCCGGAAATTGTCCCTGATGATTGATCGAGAGCGGCGCGGTGCCGGATTCAAAGTGGGTGAACGCGCCCAGCGGCACCGCGGTGCCGGAGGTGGAAAGCACATAAATGTTATTCAGCTTGGAGGGATTGCGCTGGAAGTCCGGCAGTGTTTCCAAAATGACATGATACTGGTTCAACTGCGTGAACAGCGTGGAAATTTGCCGCTGACCGAAGGCGTCGTAAAGCGCGTTGTCAATCGCCTGCGGCGTGATGCCCAGCCGCGACGCCGTCACGCGATCAATCACGAGCCGCGCCTGCAAACCGTGCGTTTGCTGGTCGGTCGCCACGTCGCGGAGTTCCGGGAGGGTCTGCAACCGGGCCAGCAGCCTGGTGGTCCACTGATTTAATTCATCCGCATTGGCGTCCTCCAGCGTGTATTGATATTGCGTCTGGCTCACGCGATCCTCGACCGTCAAATCCTGGATCGGCTGCATGTAAAGCGTGATGCCGTCCACCTTTGCCAGTTCGGGCTGCAACCGCCGCATGACTTCGCTGGCGCTGATTTTTCGCTCTTCGAGCGGTTTGAGGTTGATGAGAATCCGTCCGCTGTTGAGCGTGGTGTTGATGCCGTCCACCCCGATGAAGGACGACAAACTTTCCACCGCCGGATCCTTGAGAATGACCCGCGCGAGCGCCTGTTGGCGGACGGCCATGTCGCTGAACGAAATGCTTTCATCGGCTTCCGAAATGCCTTGAATCACGCCGGTGTCCTGCACGGGGAAGAATCCTTTCGGCACGATGACGTAGAGCAAAATCGTGGCGGCCAGCGTTGTCACCGCCACGACCAACGTCGCCCCCTGGCGTTTAAGCACCCACTGCAGCGTTCGCGAATAAAACGTGATCACGCGGTCCCACGCGCGTTCCGAGGCCTCGTAAAAGCGCCCCCGTTTTTTCTGGTCGGCTTTCGCTTTGAGCAGCCGCGAGCACATCATCGGCGTGAGCGTCAACGAGACGGCGGCGGAAACGAGAATGGTGACGCTCAAAGTCACGGCGAATTCGCGGAACAATCGCCCGACGACGTCGCCCATGAACAACAGTGGGATCAGCCCGGCAATCAGCGAAATCGTCAGTGAAATGATGGTAAATCCGATTTGCTCCGCTCCTTTCAGCGCGGCTTGCAGCGGTTTATCGCCCTGCTCGATGTACCGGAAAATGTTTTCGATCATCACAATCGCATCGTCCACGACGAAGCCCGTCGAGATCGTCAGCGCCATGAGCGTGAGATTATTCAGGCTGTAACCGAGCAGATACATCACGCCCAGGGTTCCGACGAGCGAGAGCGGCACGGCGACACTGGGAATGATGGTGGCCGACACATTGCGCAGGAACAAAAAAATCACCATCACGACCAGCGCCACGGTGAGCATGAGCGAGAATTTCACGTCGCGCACGGACGCGCGAATCGTGGTGGTGCGATCGGTGAGGATCGAAACATCCATGGATGCGGGCAGGTTGGCCTTGAGCTGCGGCAAAAGTTTTTTCACCCGGTCCACGACTTGAATGATGTTCGCGCCGGGCTGCCTTTGAATGTTCAAGATGACCGCCGGGGTGTTGTTCTTCCAGGCGGCGAGCTTGGTGTTTTCGACACCGTCAATCACTTTCGCCACGTCGGACAACACCACGGGCGCGCCGTTGCGATACGCGACGACGACCGACTGGTAATCCTTGCTGGTCAAAAGCTGGTCGTTGGCATTGATCTCATAAGCCTGATGCACCCCGTCGAAATTTCCCAGCGCCTGATTCACGCTGGCCTGTTGCAGCGCGTTGCGAACGTCGTCAATGTTGATGCCGTAGGACAACAGCTCCGCCGGATTGACCTGAATGCGAATGGACGGTTTTTGTCCGCCGCTGATGGTGACCAGGCCGACGCCGGTCACCTGCGCGATTTTTTGCGCGAGCCGGGTGTCGGTGTAATCCTCGACCTGGGAGAGCGGAAAATTTTTCGAGGAGATGGCCAGCGTCAGGATCGGCGCGTCCGCCGGATTGGATTTGCTGTAAATGGGCGGCGCGGGCAAACCTGCGGGCAAATAAGTTTGCGCGGCATTGATCGCCGCCTGCACCTCCTGTTCGGCCACATCAATGTTCAAGTTCAAGACGAACTGCAGGGTGATGATCGAACTGCCGCCGGAACTGATCGAAGTCATCTGGTTCAGTCCGGGCAATTCGCCGAACTGTCGTTCCAGCGGCGCGGTGATGGCGGACGAGGTGACATCGGGACTCGCGCCCGGATAAAAGGTGACCACTTGGATCGTCGGATAATCCACCTCGGGCAGGGCGGAAACCGGGAGCATTTCATAGGCGATAAAACCCGTCAACAAAATGGCGGCCATCAGCAGTGAAGTCGCCACCGGCCGCAAAATGAATGGACGCGACGGACTCACGGCGAATCATTCCTTCTCTTTTTATGGGCGCCGGCCTTGTCAGTCTCGTTGGCTGCCTTGCGAACGATTACTTTCGCGCCATCGGTCAGCTTGTTGAAATTATCCGCGACGACCACCTTGCCCGGATCAATTCCTTTCACCGCCGAAACCGTGCCGTCGGTGGTGTTGACCGTGATGATTTGCATGATGATGGTTTTCAACTCGTTGGTTTGACCCGGGTCGAGCAAATAAACGAACGCGCTGTCGGCGTTGCGCTGAATCGCCGTGTTGGGCAAAAGCGTCGCGTCGGTCAACGTGTTCACGAGCAGCCGCGCGTTCACGAACTGGTTCGGAAACAGCGATTCATCGTCGTTCGTAAAAATGGCCCGGAACCTGACCATGCCGGTGGTCGGATCAATCTGGTTGTCCATCGTTTCCAAAGTCCCGGTCGCCAGTTTGTTTTGTTGATCGCGGTCAAACGCATCCACGACCAATGGTTTGCCCTGGCGCAACTGTTTTTGGATTCGCGGCAGATCATCTTCCGCCACATTGAAAATCACGGTGATCGGCTGAAGTTCCGTGATGACCAGCAGGGGATTCGTGTCGCTCGCGTGAACGATGTTGCCCGCGTCAACCAGGCGCAAGCCAACGCGGCCGGAAATTGGCGCGCTGATGTGGCAGTAGGCGAGTTGCACCTGGGCGCTTTCCACTGCGGCCTCATCCGACTTCACGGCGGCTTCCAGTTCCTTTACCTGGGCGGCGACCTGGTCATAGGCGTCCTGCGAATCAATTTTGGCGGCGATCAGGGCGGCTTCGCGTTTCAATTCGACCTCCTGAAGATTTAATTGCGCCTGATCCTGATTTTTTTTGGCGGCGGCCTGGTCCACCGCCGCCTGATACGGTCCCGGATCAATTTCCACCAGCGGGTCGCCGGCGTGAACCAATTGCCCTTCCTGATAGTTCACTTTCACGAGCTGGCCATCCACGCGGCTTTTTACCGATACCGTATTGAGCGGCGTCACCACGCCCAACGCATTGACGTAGATCCCGATGTCGCCTTGTTGCGCCGTCGCCGTGCTGACCATGATGGTTGCCGAACCCGCCCCCCCACGTCCGTGCGTTGATTGTGTTTCTGATTGCGATTGTCCCCGGTGTCGAAAAAAGAAAACTCCTCCAATTGTGAGCATGATCACCAACGCAATCACAACCCAAAACCAATGGCGGCGTTTCTTGCCGGACGCAGGTTGCAAAGGCACGGTTGGGGCTTCGTCGGAGCGGGCTGGATGCGGTGTTGAATCAGACATTTTTAACTCCATTCGATTTTCGTTTCGCCGGGCTTGGCGGCCTCCGGCGGGTTGCTCACGGGTAAAGGGTTGTTATTTGGCATAAATCAGAAAGATGTCTGTTAATGCTAAGTTAGTGAACGGAATTACCGCAACGAATTTCGGTGGAGCGGTGGAAACCGCCTTTCGAAACGAAGCACACGCGAAGGAAAATCAGGGGTTCCGGTTGTCGCCGAAGCGGCCAGTCGCACGCGCACCGGAAAACTATCCGTCTCAAATTTACTTACCATCACCAACAAGGGCTTTGAGTGACAGGTGTCGTTGGACTCCCGGCAACTGATTTTCATATCTTCATTTCCCGTGGTGGTATTCGTGTTCATTACGTTTGTTTTTTCTGTTCGTTGAGCGGTGCGGGCACGTGATGGAAGTCCGCGGGATTGCCCGCCATCCGCGCAAGTCGTGATCCAGCCGGTTCCGCGAGCAGCCGGCTGACGGTCTGAAGCAGCTTCGGAAAATCGAGCGGCTTTTCCAGCAACGCTCCGACCCCCGCCCCCAACGCCGTGAAGAGCTGGTTTGACCTGGCAGTGATGATAATCACCGCCAACATGGGGTTTTCCGCCGTGAGTTTTTCAAAAGTGTCCCAGCCGCTCTTTCCAGGCAGGTTCAAATCCAGCAGCACCAAATCCACCTTTGTGGCAGCAGCGATTTCGAGCGCGGTCGTTCCGTTGGCCGCAGCCCAAACCAAATAGCCTTCACCGGCCAGAACGCGCGTCAGCATTTCACGCACGGAGGAATCGTCGTCCACGACCAAAATCCGATTCTCCGCAGGTTTCACACTGCCACTCCGGCCCGCCTCATCGTCAGCCAACATGATTTTTGCTTTCATGATCGAACCTTCACACGAATGGTTCCATGGCCTTAGCGGAGACCATGCCAACGTCGGATGGGACCGGCCAAACCTTCATTTGCACAACTTTTCGGCTCCTCACGAGCTGGCGTGCGGATTTGGCAGCAAAGCAAGTATGCTGCACTGCAAATATTCTTGGCCGTTGGCCGCAGCAAACCGGACCGGAAGCAGGATTGAGTCTGCGTTTCCCGGTGTGAATGAGGAATTCTCAGGAACCCCGCGCCTGAACCCGGCCATGGGCATGGGTTATGCATCCAGCCGTCGCCATGGATCGGGGGTGGCTGGTTCTTGTGGTCAGTCATCCCTATATCCGTTAAGTTTTTTACCCAGCTATGAAATTCGGAATCAGGTTCAGATTGGTGGCGCTCGCGTTGATCGTGGCGCTGATGGGCGCGTTGATCCTGTTGGCAACCTTGAATTCGCAACGGCAGGCGGCGGAGTTGCGCGACCGGTTAAGCCAGGTGGATTTCGAGAGTTTCAGAATTGCGGATCAGTTCCGGGATTCGCTTCGCGAACTAAACAATACGATGCAGCGTTACGGAACGGATCACGATCCGGCGGTCTGGAATGAATTCCTCGAAGCCAGCCACAAACTCGATGGCTGGATTGACGAACAGAAACCCAAATTGACCACGCAACACGAAAGGGATGCGCTGCAACAAATTGATGTCGCTTACGATGACTACATGCGTGTCGCCCGGGATTTGCAGACGAGGTTGCAGTCTCTCGGCCAGTCGGACGCCACATTGGCCGACTTTAATCCCCTCCGCGCGGCGTCGCAGCATCTCTTCGATCTGGGCCAGACCCTGGGCAAAGCCCACTATGATTCGCGCAGGCAGATGCTCGCGCACGCGAATCAAACACTCAGGCAACTTCGCTGGCTGGTGCTCGGCTCGCTGGGTTTGTTGTTCGTGTTCGGCGTCGCACTGGCCGGCATGGTTTACCGGGACATGATCGCTCCGTTGCGCGTCAAACTGGTGGAAAGCCAGTCCCTGATGGAGCGCCACGAGAAGCTGGCCTCCCTGGGGCTGCTCGCGGCCGGCGTGGCCCATGAAATCCGAAATCCCCTGACCGCCATCAAAGGCGCCTTGTTCATCCAGCAAAAAAACTTTCAACCGAGTTCCCCGGAATACGCCGATACCAAACTCGTGGAACGGGAAATCCTGCGATTGGAGCGGATCGTGAATGACTTTCTCCATTTCGCGCGGCCAACAGAGCCGCAGTTTGTCACCATTCCGGCGGACCTAGTTTTGCTGGAAACGCAGCATTGCCTGGCGGCGCAACTTGCCCAAGCCAACATCCGCCTCGTTTTGGAGTCATCGGCGCCCATGCGAATCCGGGTGGACCCCGCGCAGATCCAACAGGTGTTGATCAATCTCGTGCAAAACGCCGCCGACAGCATCGTTCACGACGGCACGATCACGTTGCGCGCCCGGCGGGACCGGACACTTCTTGCCAACGGCGAGACGGACGTCGTCATCCTGGAAGTCACGGACACCGGCAAAGGCATTCCCCCCGAAATCGAAAAGCGCCTGTTCGATCCGTTCTTCACCACGAAGGACACCGGCACGGGATTGGGATTGTCCATCGCAGCGGGCATCGTTCAGAAACACGGCGGCGCACTCCAGTATCAAACGCACGTGCATCATGGCACCACCTTTGGTATAGTGCTGCCTCGGGCAACTGAATGAACGCGGCCGCCAGAATTTTGCTGATCGAAGATGATTCCGGAATCACCGACACGCTGCAACGGATGTTGGCCGCCGAAGGCCATGAGGTTGCCATCGAAAAGCGCGGCGATGACGGCCTGGCCCGCGCCATCAAAGACCTGTTCAATCTCGTCATCACCGATCTGAAGCTGCCGGGCCTGAACGGGCTGGAACTCGTCCATCAACTGCACACGGCCAAGCCCCGTCTGCCCATCATTCTGGTCACCGCGTTTGGCACCACCGAAACCGCCATCGAAGCGATGAAGGTTGGCGCCTACGATTATCTGCTCAAGCCGTTCGACATCCCGCAATTGATCGAACTGGTCCGCAAAGCCGCCGACAGCAATCGCCGGATGTCCGAACCGGTCGGTTTGGGCGAAACCAGCCCGAGTCGCGACGCGCTCGTTGGCCGGAGCCAGGCCATGCAGGATATCTACAAGGAAATCGGCCGGGTGGCCTCCAAACCCGTCACCGTGCTCATTCGCGGTGAAACCGGCACGGGCAAGGAGCTCATCGCCCGCGCCATTTACCAGCACAGCGACCGCGCCAACGCGCCGTTCATCGCCATCAACTGCGCGGCGATTCCCGAAACTCTGCTGGAAAGCGAATTGTTCGGCCACGAACGCGGCGCGTTCACCGGCGCGGACGCGCGGCGGATCGGCCGCTTCGAGCAGGCGGATCATGGCACGATCTTTCTCGATGAAATCGGCGACCTGACCACCGGCACGCAGGCGAAACTTCTGCGCGTGCTTCAGGAGAAAACCCTGCAACGGCTGGGCGGCAAGGAAACCATTGCGGTGGACGTCCGCGTTATCGCCGCCACCCACCGCGACCTCGAAACCGCCATCCGCGAGAAACAATTTCGCGAAGATCTGTATTATCGCCTCAACGTGGTGGCGATCACACTGCCGCCGTTGCGCCATCGCCGCGAGGATGTTCCCGACCTCGTCCGCTATTTTCTCGGCAAGCACGGCCCGGATCTTGGCAATGCGAGTCCGTCCATTCATTCCGAAGCGGTGGAGTTCCTTCAGTCGCAATCCTGGCCCGGCAACGTGCGCGAGCTGGAAAATGTGATGCGCAAGGCCCTCCTTGCCGCGCAAGGTTACACCATTAACCTTGACCACGTCCGCGCCGCGCTGAACAAAAACAGCGGAGAGGTGTATTCCGCGATGCGTCCCTTTGGCGAATACGTGGACGAATTACTCGCCGCCGCGCGCCGCGAGGAAATCACTGACACCTACGCGCGCGTGCTTGAAACCGCCGAACGCGAACTCTTCGCCCGTGCCATTCAGCAGGCCCGGGGCAATCAAGCCAAAGCTGCACGGTGGCTCGGCATCTCGCGCATTACCATGAAGGCCAAACTCGTCCAGTTCGGCCTCCATCCCGGCCAGGAAAATGAACAAACTTCCTGATTGCGAGAACAAGTCTGAAAATGCCCGGCAACCTTTATTCGTGAGTCAACACGACCTTCGCCTCCAGTTGCTCCGTTGATGCATTTTTGCCAGGGGGCGACCTCCGGGCGCAGCGTTAATATTTTTTGCCCGGCAAAGCTTACGTCTTCCACACCCCCGCAATCTTTGTCCCGCAGAAACGGCATTTGCCGTCCGTGATGTCCATGCGGGTGACTGCGAAGATGTCGCGCTCGATGACGGCCTTTTTGCAGTTGGGGCAGTAGGTCGTCTCCACTCCTTCGAGGCCGGGCACGTTGCCGATATAAACGTAGTGCAAACCCTCGGCGCGGGCGAAGTCGCGCGCTTTCATGAGCGTCTCAACGGGCGTGGGCGCCAGGTGCGTGAGCTTGTGCTCCGGGTGGAACCGCGAGAAGTGCAGCGGCTGGTCCGGCCCCAACTCCTTCGTGATCCACGCGCACATGCGGCGGATGGTATCCAGGTCGTCGGTGTAGGTCGGGACGACGAGGTTGATGATCTCGAACCACACGCCCAGTTCCTTGAGCGTCTTGAGCAGGTTGAGAATGGGCTGGAGCTTGCCGGAGTTGAGCTTCTGGTAGATGTCCTCGTTGAAGCCCTTCAGGTCCACGTGCGCGGCATCTACGAATTGATACAGGTCGCGCGCGGGCCGGTCTTCGATCGAGCCGCAGCTCACGACGATGTTCTTGAGCTTCCGCTCACGCGCGGCTTGGCAGGTGTCCTGCGTGTATTCGTAGAACGCCACCGGCTCGGAGTAGGTATAGGAAATGGACGGGCAACCGAGCGCCTCGGTCACCGCGACAACGTCTTCGGGGAACAAACTCAGCCGCGACATCTGGTCGAGCGTCAGTGCCGGCGGCAGCGGCGGGCGCAAGCGCAATTCCTCGCCGCGCGGGTCTTTGGTTTCTTCCGGTTTCTTCTGCGAAATCTCCCAGTTCTGGCAGTTGAGGCAGCGGAAGATGCAGCCGGAGGTGGCGATGGAAAAGCTCAACGTCCCGGGCAGAAAATGGAACAGCGGCTTTTTCTCGACCGGATCAACGTGGAACGTGCAGGGGGCGCCATAAACCAGCGTGTAAAGCGTGCCGTCGCGGTTGACGCGATTGCGGCAGTGGCTGCGGTCGCCGGGTTCAAGGATGCAGTTGTTCGGGCAGACCTTGCACTGGACGTTGCGGCCGAGCTTGAGGTAATGGCGACCTTCCTTCACCCAGCCGCGCTTTTGCCACAGTTCCCAAAGCTCGCCCGACGGCGCGTCGCCTTTGAAGATGTCTGCGGGCGCCTCGGACTCGCGCCACTTGGCGAAAAAATCGAACAGTGATACCGCGCCCGCCAAGCCCACAACGCCTGCCGCGCCCAGCCCGATGGCGGCGCGGCGGGAAATGCCCGCACTGCGCCGTTTATCGGCAGCACCATGAACAAATGAATCGTGGTAGCTCATGCGGAAATCCGAAGCGGCTCTTTCAAAATCTCTCTGGCGTAGCGGCGTCTCGGCAGAACGCCGCATTTTTTGCCCGAGAACAGGAGGTTGGCGGCGCTCTGCCGAGACGCCGCTACGGGGTTCTGAAAAAAGCTCCGGATTTCGGGCTTCGGGCTTCTTTCGGTCTTCGGCTTTCGGTTTTCGGCTTTCATGTACGCGGTTTGATCCAGCCCCATCGCTGGAAGGCAAGATACACCGCCGGCACGACATGTGCCACTACGAGAACAATCAGCGGCAGGTGCAGCATGCGGTGAAATGTCAGCGCGGATTTCTCGTCCAGCAGTTTGCTGAACCCGTGGCGGCCGTCCATGATGTAACCGGTCAACAGGAACAGCATCACCAGCGGCAGCAACAGCCAGCCGCTCCAGCGCATGATTTTGAGGGAAACAATGTTGAGTTTGGTCATATCGAAACCTTTCTCCAAAACCGGACGCCGCCCGCCAGCACATTCAACGCCGCCGTCAGGAGGCAGACGCCTGTCACGCCGACCAGTGGTATCAACAGCGTGCTCGCCAGCAGCGCGCCGAGGGATGCGCCCACGAAATCCGCCGTGTAAAGCCGTGACGCACCCGTCGCCGTGCCGTCGAACTGCAGGCGGTTCGCCAGCGGGAACTGCGCGCCGACCAGCACGGCCAGCAGCAGCGTCAGCAGCGCGATGACGGCTTGAATGACAACGAACGCAGGAACTGCGCTGCTCAGACGATTGAGTGAAAACAGGAGTGCCGGCAGCAGCAACGCAAGTGCGGCGATGGCAAAAGCCAGTACAGCCAAGTGTCTTGCGGTTGGAGTGGTGGAGTGGTGGAGTAATGGAGCAGGCGCAAGACCGGGTTTATCCCAACACTCCAATGCTCCATTACTCCAGGATTTCATGGGACGATTCGCAATCATCGCCCCAACCGCCAGCCCAGCCATGAAAACCGTCACGATCACGCCGACCTGATGATAGACCGAGCCGCACAAAACCTGGAAGGCCAGCAGCAGCACGACCTCCAGCGCCGATCCCGCGAAGCCCGACGCAAAGAGCGCGAGCGCCGGTCCGCGCAATCGAATGAGATACACGAGCAGCGACAGCAACAGCACCGCTTGCAACACGCCGAAGCTCAAGGTGAACTGACTCATCCAATGGCGCAGGTGATAAAAGTAAAGCATCGGACTGAAATCCCGGTTCAGCGCGGCGGGTTGCGACACCGCACGCTGGATGTCCGCCATCCGGTCGGCGGTGAGCATGGCGTCGAGATAATGCCGGTTCACGAGCTTCGTCGGAACGCCCTGCGCTTCGACCCGCGCGGCGATGTCGCCATGCAGCGGGCCATCGGACGCGAGGAAGAAGACCCGGCCTCCGGGCAACACCAGAATGTTGGCGAACGACTGCTTCAACGACCGGTGCGCCGAGGCCAGCAGTTGCGCCAGTTCCGGGCTGACGTAGTTTTCGTAACGGCCCAGCGCGAATGAAAGCACGCCGCCATCAGCCATCACCCGTTTGACCCCGCTGAAAAACTCGACCGTGAAAAAGCGGTTGAGCTGCGCCGTGGACGGGTCGGGCAGCGCGAGGATGACGACGTCGTAGCGGTTGGTCGTCTGCCGCACGAATTGCCGCGCGTCGGTGGCAATCACACGGATGCGCGGATCGGCGAAGTGCTCCGGCAGGAAGCGGCGGCCGGTTTCGATGACGAGCGGGTCGAGTTCCACGCAGTCCACCCCGGCGACGTTGTATTTGAGGGTTTCCTTCGCCACGCCGGCGACGCCGCCGGAAACCAGCAGCACCCGCCGCGCGTCGGGCCGCTGGGCCATGGCGTAGTGCGCGGCTTCCTCCACCTGCTCGACGTTCGGCGTGGACACAACGGCGATGCCGTTCTCAATGAAATTGGTCTCTCCCCCCGATTCCGTGACCACCAGCCGGCCGTAAGGCGAGTTGGCGCGGAACAAAACATTCTGGCCGGGGAATTGGAGCGAGGTCGAGAGCGCGTCGGAGTTGACGAGCCAGACGAAAGCGGAAATGCCTGCGACCAGTATCAAAATGAAAATCTCCCAACGCAGCGGTGTAGCCGCGGACGTCAGTCCGCGCACTTTGGGTTCAATGGAAGTCAGCGCCGACTCACGTCGGCGGCTACGGCCAAGCCACGCCGCGGCTGCGAGGTTCAACAGGGCCGGCACGGCGAGCAGCGCGATGTGGTCGAGAAACCGCACCAACACGAAGCTGAACAGCGCGCCGCCGGCCACGCTGCCCATGCTATCGGCGACATAAACGCGGCCCGCGGCGGAGGCGGCGTTGCCGGTCAAAGTAGCGCAGGCGTCTCGCCTGCCCTTGATTTCCAGTTCCGCATCAGGTTTTCCCTGCTCCATGCCACTGACAGGCGGGACACCAAACGCGTCAGCGTTCGCGATGCGCGCCAGAATCGAGCACGCCAGCGTCAGGGTATATCCGGCGACGATGCAAAATGGCAGCAACAAAACCGCGGCGCTCAGGACGGTTCCCGTCACGCCCACCTCTGCGCCCCGCACGAAGACCACATTGCGCAGGGCACGGACGGCAAACACCTGCGCCAATGGAATTACGGCGATGAAGATTTGCGTGGTGAACAGGACGGCCAGGGGATTACGGAGTTTGTCCGCCGTCCGGCCCAGCGAAGTTCCCAGGCCCGTGAGCAGCAGCCAGAGGCCGAGCGCGATGCCCAGCACCATTTCATTGCCCGCAAAGGCGCAGAGCAACTCGCGCATCAATGCCAACTGCGTCATCACCGAGGCCAGTCCCAACCCGGCTAGCGCCCAAAGCACCGGCAGCCTGCCGCGTGGTGAAACTTTACGCGGCCTGCCGCTGTCAGCGAGCGGTAGATTCGGGGTGTCAGCGGCCATCAAACATTCCCTTTACTTTTCCGATTCCTTGAACGCTTCGACCCGATAAATGAGGACCGACGTGCCGGGTTTGCGCCAATCCCCGGGCGCGCAGCCCGCCTTTTCGGAAAGGTGATTCAGGAACTCAACCTTGTCCGGCAGTTGCTCCCAGACCTGGGGCAGAAATGTCGCGCCGCGACCGTCAATCTTGAGCACCACGCCATCCTTGCCGGGCTGCAATTTGGCCAGCAAATCTTCCGGCGAAGTGAACGGCAACGGTTTCGGCTCGGTCAGCACGCTGATTTCAATTTCAAGCTGGTTCAGTTCCCCCGGTTGCACCGGCCGGAAACGGGGATCTTCCAGCGCGGCACTCCGGGCGTTGTCCTGGATGGCCCGATAGAGCGACTCTTGCGGAAAGATGTGGCCGATGCACCCGCGCAACGCCCCGGCCTCGGTCAGCGTGACGAAACAGCCGCGCGACTCGAGGAATTTTGCCGGCCAGTTGTTGGTGTCCGCCAGCGGGGAACGGCCGGGCGCAACGGCTTCCTTCAGTGCCCGCCGCGCCAGTTCGAGGAGCTGTTCTCTCTCCGTTGGGTTGAAATTCCCCTGCGCGGGCGCGTAGAACGCGATCGCCGCGTAGCCAACAACACCGTGGCTCTTGTCGCCCGAGGTGTCGCCGCTGTTGCGATAATCCAGCAACCGCGCCTGCCATCCATTCTGGTGTGCCAGGTGCAGCAGCGTCAGAATAGGCAGTTTGCCGCAGGCTTCCTGGGACTCCATGGCCTTGATGTCCAGACTGCACATCGCCTTGACGCAACGGGTATCCAGTGTCTTGGCGTCGTCATAGGGATGGTAGTGGCTCAAATCCGAACTCACCACGATCAGGGTTTTGTCGTCGAGTTGTGTCGCCACCGCCTGCGCCACCTGCGCGGGATCCACGTCACCGAACACCACCGGCAAAATGGAAAAATTCGTCAAGACCTTTTGCAAAAATGGGACCTCGACTTCAACCGAATGTTCCCAAGTATCCGGCGTGTCTTTGCCCGGGTCGGGCGCCGGCTTGGATGACTGCTGCCACCAGTCGGGACGTTTCATCGGACAGCAGGGTTCGCTGAGGCAGGGACTGATTTTTGCCAGCGCCCGGGCTTTGGAAGAGATTGGCACCAGCCCGAGCGGCGTGCGATAGGCATCCACCGCCGGGACGGATGCGCCCATAAAATACACGTAATGGCTCGGCCCCAGAATGATTACCGTCTCGAATCGGCGTCCAACCAGGTTCTTGTAGGCGTAGGCCGCAACCGGGCCGGAAAACTCATAGCCTGCATGGGGACAAATGATGGCTTTAAGGTCCCCAACCGGCTCGATGGGCGCGGCGGCGAGCAGGCGGTCAATCATTAGTGATAATTCGGCCGGGTCTTTCGGATAAAACAGTCCCGCCACAGCCGGCTCCCGCACCAGTTGTTTTGCGACGGCGTTGGTCGTTTCGACCTGCGCCAGGTGTTCATCAGCGCCGAACGTTTTTTGTTCCACCGGCGCCAACAGCACGGCCATCAGTGCTGCCGCCGTGATCGCGCCCGCCAGGATGAACCATCTTGACCGCTTGCCGCGGGACGCGCGCCCCGCCGGTTCACCGCTCATCGCACCAATGAGAAACAAGTTTGTGATGAAGTTCATAAACATCTTTTGATTTTATCCGGGAAATTTTCGGGAACAGAAACCTCTGTGGAAACAACAAACCACCATCGCCGATCGGAACGCCGGTTTCCCGCCGGCTTTCGGACCAGCTCGCGCCAACCCGCCAGCACCAACCCACTCATGCCCCCCTTTTATCAAATCGCGCCAAACCGTTCAACCACTCAAGAAAATCCCTGGCCATCTGAAAAATCCCGTCGCTGGATGACTGGGAAAAGGAATGGGGGGGGGGGGAATTCACAACGCAGCTTGCAACCAAAGTTGCTGCCGGTGAATTTCCGGTCGCCGTTGGCTGCCATCGCGCAATTGAATTAACACTCCAACTTTTCGAGCATTTCACGTCCTCAAACTGTCGGACATCCGCGCCCTTGCCACTGCCACGCAAGCCCAACGAGTCGGGGCTTTTTCAGAAGCGGCTTTTTCGTGACGCCGTTGGGTATAATCTGCTATTCTCAATGCGAGTCTGCATAGGGTTGTTGGGATGCAGTTGGTTAATATGAAAACGGAAAAGTTATTGGATGAGATTCTAGCGCGACCGAACGGTGCACGGTTTTACCGTTGTGCACTACAGGTTAATCCATTTGCTTACCTAAAGCGCCACGCCAGACCGCTCCCGTGTAGCACGGAGACGGAATATAATCGGCAGATTGTGGAGGCTTGCGAGACCGCCGGAATTGAAGCGATTGGCGTGACAGACCACTATCGCATTCGAGAGTCTCTCACCCTCATCCAAACAGCGGAAGCTTCCGGCCTGACTGTTTTTCCCGGCTTTGAGGCCGAGACTAAAGACGGCGTTCATTTTCTCTGCCTGTTTGAGCCGGGAACTGAGCCAGACCAAATCCAAGCGAAGATTCACGACTGTGGTGTCCATTCTGAAAACGAACCGTCGCCTGCTGGCAAATACGACTGCGAGGAGTTGTTGGCAGAGGCAACGCGATGGGGAGCCGTTTGCATTGCCGCTCATGTTATTAAGGAAAAGGGCTTGCTCCGCGTCTTGAAAGGTCAAACACGAGTGCGGGTTTGGAGGAATACTCGGCTGCTTGCTTGCTCCATTCCTGGACGCGTCAAAGGTGCGCCCGAAGACTTGCGACCAATTTTGGAAAACACAGATGCCCAATATTGCCGAGATAAAATGCCAGCAATTATCAACGCGGAAGACGTTTCATCTCCTCTGGATTTCTCCAAGCTAGGCACCGTTACTCTCATCAAGATGTCGAGAGCGAGCGTCGAGGGTCTTCGCCAAGGATTCATTGACCCCGAAGTGCGTGTTCGCCTAGTCGGCGACTCCGAAAAGACGCCTCATTCAGAGATACTTTACATTAGTTGGCAGGGAGGCTTTTTGGATGGCGATGAGGTTCGTCTAAACGGGAATCTTAACGTGCTTATTGGGGGGCGGGGTTCCGGAAAATCAACGTCGGTGGAGAGCATCAGGTATGCGTTGGGGCTTTCGCCGCTAGGACTGGACGCGCAAAAAAACTACAATGGAATCGTCCAGCATGCGCTTCGTAGCGCGACGCGTATACGTCTTCTCGTTCGATCCCACCGTCCTGCTGAAAAGTTGTATTGGATTGAGCGAACCATTCCAAACCCACCCGTGGTGAAGGACGAGTCAGGAGCTATTCTAAACCTGCGCCCACAGGATATTCTGCCGGGCGTCGAAATCTACGGACAGCATGAAATCGCGGAGCTTGCGAAAAGCCCGGAAAAGTTGACTGGTTTGTTGCGCCGTTTTCGGGAGGAAGACACTACCCTGGAAAGTCGAAAGGTCGAAATTCGTCGGAAACTGGAGACTTCGCGAGGTCGTATCCTGGAAATTCGAAAAGAGATTGCCTTGGTGGAAGAAAAACTTGCCGGTCTCCCTGCTCTACAAGAGACGCTGAAACGGTTTCAGGAAGCCGGTCTGGAGGACAAGTTGAAATTGCAGTCGCTGTTGGTTCGGGAGGAAAAGATTCTCGCAACAATCCGAGAGCGGCTAACACCTTTCCAAGGAATGATCGCGGAGTGGGGGGATAACTTTCCTATCGACCGGCAGTTCTTGAGTCAGGAATCCCTCGATGATCTGCCTGGCGCCGCCATTTTACGGCGTGGCGATTCTGTGTTAAAGAAATTCGAGCGCGACGCCGGGGCAGCACTAAGGGGGCTGGAAACTGCACTGGCAGAAGCGCACACGGGCATCGCTTCAATTGAAGCAGAATGGCAAAAGCGCAAAGCAGCATCAACTGCCGAGATTGAGCGCATCCTGCGCGAAGTGCAGAAAACGGTAAGCAAGCTGGATGCATCAGAATTTGTGCGTTTGCGAAGACAAATCGAAGAGCTCACACCACTATCCGGTCGCCGCCGAACCCTGAAGAAGTCTCTGGATACCGCACTTCAAGAACGGAATTCGCTGTTGTTGGAATGGGAAGAAGCCAAAGCTGAAAATGCCCGAAGCCTGGAGCGCGCTGCTAAGAAGGTAACTAACAAGTTGAAAGGCGTTGTTCGTGTCAATGTGGTGCCTGGCGGGAATCGCGATCCGCTCTTTGCTTTGCTCCGCGATGCGGTAGGCGGACAGCTTCAGACGACTATTGACCGTCTCTCGGAACGACAGGATTTCTCACTACCTGAGTTCGTTACTGCTTGTCGCGGAGGCGCTGTGAAGCTGGTAGAATCCTTCGAGCTAACGCCGACTCAAGCAGACCGGGTTGCGAAAGCGTCGGAGGAGGCCTTCATGAAGATGGAAGAGTTGGAGTTTCCGACTCCCACAGGCCTTCAACTCAATCTTGCTGCCGATAGCCAACCACCCATCTGGCAGGACTTGGAAAACCTTTCCACGGGACAGAAGGCTACTGCCGTGTTGCTCCTCCTGCTGCTGGAGTCCGACGCTCCACTTATTGTTGACCAGCCTGAAGACGATTTAGACAACCGGTTCATCACAGACGGGATCGTTCCCAAAATTCGAGAGGAGAAGGAACGCCGACAATTTATTTTTGCGACCCACAATGCCAACATCCCTGTGCTGGGTGACGCGGAGTTGGTTGTGACACTAAAGCCCGACGGGGCGGGGCACGCGATGATTCCACCTGACTGGGTCGGCTCTATTGACTGTCCGTCTGTCCGCGACAATATCGGTGAAGTGCTTGAGGGCGGACGGGAAGCATTCGAAATCCGTCGTCTGAAATACGGCTACTGAACACAATGACAAAGACAGAACTGCTCGAAATTATCCATAACGGCGAGAGCTCTGGTGTCGAGTTTAAGCGCGACGACATTGATCCGCGCGCGTTGGCCAAGGAAATAGTCGCCTTGGCAAACCTACATGGCGGAAGAATCCTGTTGGGAGTCGAAGACGAAGGCGCTGTTTCGGGGGTCGTTCGGCCAAAGCCGGAAGAGTGGGTTATGACGGTCTGTCGAGACAAAATACGGCCGGAGATCATACCATTCTTTGAACTCGTTCGTGACGTGGACAATAGCAGGACGGTAGCCGTGATTCAAATTGATCCCGGTTGGACGGTTCATGCTGTTTGGCACAATAATGGGCGCACGTATTACATTCGAGTGGGAACGGAATCGCGGGAAGCCAGCCAAGAGGAATTGGAGAGACTATTCCAGCAGCGAGGCTTGTTCCGATTGGAGACGCGCCCCGTTTCCGGAGCTTCGTTTGATGCCCTCGACATACGGCGGCTCAAAGACTATTTCGTTAAAATTCGGGAGCAGGCCGTGCCGGAAGATCAGGATCGGGCGGGATGGCAGCGCCTGTTGGAAAATACCGAACTCATGGCGACAAGTGAAGCTGGTTACTCTTGCACGGTCGCAGGCATTCTTCTGTTCGGCAAAGAGCCAAACCGATTCCTGCCACAGGCCGGCATAGACGCGGTGAGCTACCCGGGGAATCAGCCTGATTATGCAGCCAACGAGCGTTTGCCAATTCGGGGACCAATGTTGCCCCTCCTTTCGGAAGCGGGTATAGTGGAAAACGGTTTGGTCGAAAGTTGTGTGGACTTCGTTAAGCGCCACATTCCGGATCAGACCGTAATGGAGAATGGAGTCCGCCGCGTTACAAAGGATGGTTTCCCTGTCGGGGTTTTGCGTGAAGCTATTGTCAACGCTTTAGTTCATCGCGATTACCTTCTCTCCGCAACAGATGTTCAACTTTCAATCTTTGCTGATCGCCTCGAAATCCGTTCCCCTGGACGGCTTCCCAACGGCATTACTCCGGCGATGATGATTACCGGTTGTCGTGCTGCAAGAAACCAACTGATCAAAGACGTAATGCGGGATTACGGTTACTTGGAGCACATGGGCATGGGAATTCCTCGAAAGATTGTCGCCGGGATGAAGGCGTTCAATGGCACTGAACCGCAATTGATAGTCGGGGACGAAGTTTTCACTGTAATTCTGCACCGATGATGGAAATTTGTGCGGATTCGCGGCAGCCTCTTTTCCCGTGATGAAGATCGCGCATTGAATACAACGCTGCTTTGGTCGTACCATTCAATTCTGCGGAGTAATGAAACATGGCTGCCGGAACGGAGCGGCAACCTGGGCGGAGTGCCGCAGTGGCGCAGTTCGGTCGCGTGTGTCGTCAATACGCCGGCAAACTGCGCCCAAAATGACAAGCCCCGGCCGGGTAGGTTGATCCGCCGACTGGGACTGGAATAATGAAGCCGCGTGTAGGTTGCTGGCAGATTAACTGGAAATCAATATGACCGGCAATGATGCCGCCGCGGGTGCTTCGCCAAATGCCGCGAACAAATCCAATGGGTCAAAGTTCAACCGCGTCACCCGCGCCTGCGCGTGTTCATTGCTCGTTCGCCGAGCGACAAGTTGTGCATGCGGCAACATGGTTCTCGCATTCATATCGCCAACGCGCCCCTGGCTTCTTTGACATCCGAGATTAAAACTTTGTCATCACCAATTTTGCCCGTCCTCGCCGACTTGATGATGGCGTTCACCGCTCGTTCCGCGTTTTGGTCTCCCACCACCAGATCAATTCTGAGCTTCGGCAGAAAATCCAGCGTGTATTCGCCGCTGCGGTAGGTTTCCGTATGCCGGTTCTGCCGGCCAAATCCCTTCACTTCACAAACGGTCATCCCATCAATGCCGATCTCCCCCAAGGCGTCCTGGACTTCCTCCAATTTGGAACGTTGGATAATCGCTTCAATTTTTTTCATACTTTTTCCAGAGTGTCATTCAATCATTCAACTGCACTTGCGTTTGGCTGAACCACACCCGTTTAGCAGCGGCGATGCCAGCCGGGGCAACCACCAGGCAACTATCTGCAAAGTGCCCAATTTATAAGGGTTTTTGGGGGTGTTAATAATTTGGTGTCGTTCAAAAATCCCCGTCATCTCTGTTTCCTTTTGCCCAGCCGATAAGATTTTCGCCAGCGCACCAGCAAAAACTTTTTGCTGAGTTGTTTTTGTGCTATTGATTGTTGTGGCTGTCACCGCGTCAATAAGCCGGTCGGTGGTGCGCCAGCCCTATTGCGACGAGAGCGGCATTGGGTTCGCAGTTCGTTTGCGGACCAGAAAGTTGAGCCCGGTCAACAGAAAAAACATTGTAGTCCGATAAAGCGATTTTTCTTTACAGCCGCGCTTATCGCGAGGTTTAATCGCCGCCAATGCGCTACTCTCGGCCAGCCAGCGATAGTGAGTCTTTGGGTCAAAAGGCTTGGTGGTCTGTACTGTTCAAGATCGTTGGTTCCAAAGGAGAAATGTCGAGCTGCTCCGCAGGTCAAAGCCCCGACCAATAATCTTTTCCATGGGCATCTGTATCGTTCGCCTCACCATGAAACTCGCCTGCCGACCCACGCTGCTCGCCCTGATATTATGCACCGCGCCGCAACTGCTCCGCGCGCAAGCAACCAACACACCAGCAGCACCTACGCCCGTCGTACCGGCATGGGCGCAACCGGGCTCCGCCACGCACGTCCAGGTGGCGCCACCGGCGGACTTTCACCGGCCCAGCAGGAATTTCGATACGCCGATCGGCATCTTTGAGGGCCAGTCTGACATTGGAAGCGCGTTGGTGCCGGGCAGCGCCAGTTACGACGCCAGCACGAAGCAGTACACCATCAACTCCGCCGGGTACAACATCTGGTACATGCGCGACGAGTTCCGTTATCTCTGGAAGAAGATGTCCGGCGACGTTTCACTCGCGGCCGACATCACGTTCCCGGACACGAACGGCTACGGCGACCGCAAGGCCGTCCTCATCATTCGCCAGGATCTTGAAGACGATTCCAAGGAGGCCATCGTTGCCCTGCATGGACTTGGCATGGTCCACCTGGCGCAGCGTCCGGCGAAGGGTGCCCGCGTCAAGGACATGGAGTTTCGCATCGGCGGCCGCGGCCGTCCCGGCGGTGAGAGCCCTGACAGCCTCGTCGGTGTCATCGCCAAGCGCATTGGCATCGAAAAACACGGCGACTCCTTCGCGCTCTTCGTCAGCCTGGAAGGCGAACCGATGCACCAGTTCGGTCCACCCATCAACCTGCACATCGACGGGCCCTTCTATGTCGGCATCGGCTTCTGCTCGCACCTGCCAGACAAGTCCGATACGGCTGTGTTCTCCCATGTTGTTCTCGAGCATTCCGCCGGCAAGGTCCGCTAGCATCTGCTTCTCCAACTCCGCGCGCGTATTTACGGCTGAGGGATTTCGGGCGGCTGCATCACCTGGTGGAAGATTTCACGCTCTTTTCCGAGTTAAGATTTGAAATTACAAATCGAATGGTTCGCAAACCGCTCAACGTGCGGAGAATTCAACGCCGCTATGGTCGCACCATTCAATTCTGCGGAGTGACGAAACTTGGTTGCCGGAATGGAGCGGCTACTTGGGCGGAGTGCAGCGGTGGCGCAGTTCGGTCACGTGGGGTTTCTTGGGGTAGCGTACCTCGTTTCGCCGCGTTGAAATCGCCCGCCCGCTTCGCAAAACTTACGGCTCGACCACCGCGCTCATGGGGTGGAAGGTTTGGACTTGGCCGCGATTTGCCAACGCAATTCTTTCATCCGCTTTTGAGCGTCGGTGAATTGTTTGGGAGTCAACTCCTTTCTCAGAAGAGCGCGGCTCTCGGCTGCATCTGAATCTGCCCTGGCCGCCATGCTAAACCACGCATACGCCTCCACTTTATCCTTCCCCACGCCCTGGCCATTGGCGTAACCGCAGCCCAGATTGAATTGAGCCTCGGCGTGACCCTGCTCGGCGGCCTTGCGATACCACTTCACCGCCTCAATATAATCCTTCGCCACGCCCTGGCCATTATCGTAGCACCAGCCCAGATTGGATTGAGCCGGGGTGTAATTCTGTTCGGCGGCTTTGCGATACCACTTCACCGCCTCCTCTATATCCTTCCTCACGCCCTGGCCATTGGCGTAGCAGTAGCCCAAATTGAATTGAGCCGGGGCGAAATTCTGCTCGGCGGCCTTGCGATACCACTTCACCGCCTCAGCATAATCCTTCGCCACGCCCCGGCCATCATCGTAGCACCAGCCCAGGTTGAATTGAGCCTCAGCATCTCCCTGTTCAGCGCTGGCTTTATATTCTTGAAATTTGCCGGGAACGGCGACGCCTTTCGGTGCGGCGGCACGGGTCGAACGCAAGCCAGAACGCAGGCCAGTGATGTAATTGGAGACGGCGCTTACAAGTCTTCTCATTGAGTTGAAACCTACTCTTTGGCCATCAAGACCTGCAAGCCAAAATCCTTTTGCCGCTGCCCCATCCGTTGGGCGGCGGGTTCCAGCTCAAGGTCAACCCGCAGCAGGCTGCTAATCGCGGGCAAAATTAAAATCGCGCGGCGGGATGGGAATCAAGCCGGCGCTGATTCGCTTCGGGTCGGAAATCGATGCCATCTTGAAACGGCGTCCGGGGGTTTCCGATTCATCCTTTCATCGTGCGAAACTGGCGCAAGGCGACCAAGGGATCAATCCGGGTCAGCAGAAAATGCGCCCAGTGATTTTTCCAACGCTGCCAGAAGGTTTGTGACTTCCGCCATCGGCGGGGTTCGATTCTTTGAGAGTGTTTCAGCAGGCGCTCAAAAATTCCCCGCGCTTCAACGGCAACCGCCCCGTCTTCGAGACGCAGCATCAGTTCGTAATTCAGATTGAGGCTGCGAATGTCGAGATTGGACGAGCCGGCGTAAACCACCCCGTCGCTGAGAATCAGTTTGGCATGCAGAATCTGTGGTTGATACTCGTAAATCTCCACACCGGCTTTAAACAGGCGACGATACAAACTCCTGCCCGCCAGTTGCGAAACCAGGATGTCGGATTGGGCGGCCAGAATCAGTTGCACGCGTCCGCCACGCCGCGCCACGCGCATCAAATCCCGTCGCAGCCGCCGGGTCGGCAGAAAATACGCGCTCATGATCCGCACCTCGCGGGCTTGGGCCAAATCCTGATACAACGCGGTTTGAAAAGGGCCCGCACCACGACCGGGATGGCTCAACAATAATTCCCCCGCCGGTTTTTTGAGAGGTTTGCGTCTGCGTTTGAATGCGCGCAATCGCATCAGCGGGTTGCGGCGAAAATCCGACAGCGCGAACAATTCATCGAAGGATGCCGCCAGTTCCCCGGCCAGGGCGGGATTTTCAATCCGGACGCCCACATCGCACCAGCCGCGCGTCACGCCGTCGCCATCGTATTCATCGGCCACATTGAATCCGCCAATGAATATCGTGGCGTCATCGCAAACCAGCAGCTTGCGGTGATTGCGCACCCCGAACCGCCAGAGATGGAGGGGATTGAAGCGGCGCACTTCCCCGCCGGCGGCAACGAGCGGCTCAAAAAAATCATCCGACAACAACCACGAACCAAGCGCATCCACCAGGATTTGGACCTGCACGCCGCGCCGCGCTGCCGCCAGCAATGTTCCCAAAAACCGCCGCCCCAGTTTTCCGTCGGAATAAATATAAATTTCCAGCCGGATGGATTTCTGCGCCGCCGCCATGGCCTCCAACATGGCCGGAAAAATTTCCTGTCCCGCGCAGAGCCATTGCTAGGGAAAGGATATTGGAGCAGGCATGATTCACCGTAATTTCCCAGATTCAAATTGGCAATCAACTTCCGGCTTGGATTCGCTGACTTCGTTGGTGGCCTTGCCGGGTGGAGTCAAAAAGTTGAACTTCATTCCGAAATTGCCGTGTTCGCGCCAGCCGAAGTAAAAGTCGAACCCGCCCCGCTGGCAGGAAATGAACGGAAGCAAAACCAATTTGCGCCGGGCCACCGCAAAGTCCCAGCCGCCGTGCGGCCTGGAATTTCGCTCCGGGTATTTGCCGCTCTGCACGAATTCCTTGTCGGCAACCCCGATGACGTAATGATCAAAGTTGTGGAACGGATTGCGACAGTGCCATTTCAGCACCCGATGCTTGTCCTCCGGTTTGTACCATGCGGGCGGAACCGGATTGTCAATGTTCCCAAACCACCAGACCGGATTGAGCTTGTTGTAGGTGTGTATTTTGGGCAACCCGGGCCGCGGTGTGACTCTGACGCTGTGCCACCTAAAACGGTGCAAGTTATTTACCTCCACCATGTCCAAAAATCCTACAGAACGTTTCAAGTTGAGACATCGCAACAAAACGCGCATGGCGGTTTTCACAGGAAAACCACACAATTCTTGGCCGTTGAATCCTTATTTCGTTTTATTCCGTGCATTGGATTGGCCGACGGACGCCAAAGGCAGACACATTTTTACTTTGGCTTTGGCACTGCGCGTGCTAACCTACCCAATAAGGTGCGGTTGCAGCAGGCAATCAGTGAACAAAATGTAATCATTGTAACCCGCCTGTTGTATTGTTCACGCCGCATTAAATGGAAAGAAAAAGAAAAATGAAAAATACTAAAACCCTCCGCAAGGCAGGTTTCACATTGGTGGAAATCATGATTGTCGTGGCCATTATCGGCCTGTTGGCGGCGATCGCCATTCCCAACTTCGTGAAGGCCCGCGCCACCTCGCAGATGAATGCTTGCATCAACAACCTGCGCCAGATTGACGCCGCCGCGAATGAATGCGCGCTGGAAAAAGGCAAAAAGACCGGTGATGCAATTGTTATAAACACCGACCTGACGCCCTACATCAAGTTGAACTCTGCCAGCAGCATTCCTCCGTGTCCGGCGCAAGGCACTTATAGTCTCGGTAATGTGGGCAATACTCCGACTTGCTCGCTGAGTACCCTCACCAGTTCGCCCCACATTCTGCCGTAATTAATAGTGGGGTTTAATCAAAACTGTAGCCGCTATTTCGCAAGAAAACGCCTGAAAACAAATGTAAATTGATTGTTTCGCGTGGCTACGAAGTGACTGAAAACGCTCT
>JBEKZC010000056.1:0-24512 GCA_049510295.1 Verrucomicrobiota bacterium
GAGCACTGCAAGATTGTGCGCCGCCGCGGCGTCATTCGCGTGATTTGCACGAACAAACGGCACAAACAGCGGCAAGGTTGATTTATGGCACGCATCATTGGTGTGGAAGTTCCGCCGAACAAGCGCATTGAAATCGCGCTGCGCTACATCTACGGCATCGGCCCGTCCAACTCGAAGGAGATTCTGGAACGCGCAAACATCAACCCGGACATTCGCGCGAAGGATTTGACCGAGCAGCAGCTTTCCCAAATCGTCCATGCGATTCAGGAGGGCAAATACGTCATCGAAGGCGATTTGCGCCGCGAAATCGGCATGAACCTCAAACGGCTGCAGGGCATCAAATGCTATCGTGGCATCCGGCACATGCGCGGATTGCCGGTGCGCGGCCAGCGCACGCAAACCAACGCCCGCACGCGCAAAGGCCCGCGCAAGACGGTGGGCGTCCAACGCAACCCGAATGCCAAGACCGGCATCCACTAAAATTTTGTATGGCTGAGGAAAAAAAGAAACCCGCTCCCAAAAAAAAGGAAGCCAAGCCGGAAGCCGCTGCCGCCGCTCCGGCCGAAAAGGCTGCGTCCAAACCGGCTGAAGAAAAATCTGCGAAAAAAGTCGCGCCCGCCGCGGAAGCTCCCGTTGCTGAGGCGCCAAAGCCGGCGGATGCGGCGGTCATTCCGGCGGCGCCAACGGCGGCTGAACTTTTGGGTGAGGACGCCGGTGCAAAAAAGGTCATCAAGGCCAAGCACGCCAAGAACATCAGTTCCGGCATTGCCAACATTCTGGCCACGTTCAACAACACCCAGGTTAGTATCACGGATGCGCACGGAAATCTGATTGGCTGGTCAACTGCCGGGCGGGTCGGGTTCAAAGGCTCGCGCAAGAGCACCGCTTACGCCGCACAGCAAGTCGCCCAGGATGCCGCGCGCCAGGCGATGGCGCATGGCATGAAGGAAATTGAAGTGCGCGTCAAAGGTCCCGGTTCCGGCCGCGAATCCGCCATCCGCGCGTTGCAGGCCATCGGGCTGGAAATCAGTGCCATCAAGGACGTGACGCCCGTGCCGCACAACGGTTGCCGTCCGCGCAAGAAACGCCGCGTGTAACTTTCAACTCTCAACCATCAACCATCAACTTTAGCAATGGCTCGTTATACAGGTCCTCGTGTTCGCATCAGCCGCCGGTTCGGAGTGCCGATTTTCGGCCCGTCGAAATATCTTGAGCGCCGCAATTATGGCCCCGGCATGCATGGCCCCAAGTCGCGCCGCAAGCACACCGATTACGGCCTCGGCCTGATCGAAAAGCAAAAGTTCCGTTATTATTACGGGCTCCTCGAACGCCAGTTTCGCGGCGTTTATGAAAAGGCGCTCAAGCGCCGTGGCGTCACCGGTGAACAGATGTTGCAGATTTTGGAGACGCGCCTCGACAACGTGGTTTTCCACCTCGGTTTTGCGAACACCCGCGCCGCCGCGCGCCAGATGGTCTCGCACGGCCATATCACGGTGAACGGACGCAAGGTGAACGTGCCGTCGTTTGGTCTGAAAGTGAATGACGCCGTCGCAGTGAAGAATTCAAACGTCTCGCGCCAGCTGGCCACGAAGAATTTGGAAATCGCCACGAGCCGCGCGGTGCCGGACTGGTTGTCGTTGAGCAAGGAAGAGTTCAAAGGCACGGTCATGCGCATTCCGACGCGCGACGAGATCCAGCCGATTGCCAATGAGCAGGCGGTGGTCGAATTTTATTCCCGCTAAAAATGAAAACGGAGTATTGGAGCAATGGAGCAACGGAGTGATGCTGTTTCATCATCCCAACCCTCCGGCATTCCAACACCCCAAAACAGTAAAACAATTATATGGGCTTGACCGGCGCGCGGGAATAAACCGCCGGGAAAGCCAGATTAAAATTGTTGAAAGGAAAATATGCCAGTACGTCTAGGACGTTTCGAAATGCCCAAGCGTTTGCAAAAGGATGACGCCAGCGCCACCGCCACCTACGCAAAATTTATCGCCGACCCGTTTGAAACCGGTTACGGCCACACCGTCGGCAACTCGCTGCGCCGCGTGTTGTTGTCCTCGCTCGAAGGCGCGGCCATCACCTCGCTGAAGGTGGACGGCGCGATGCACGAGTTCGCCACGATTGACGGCGTGGTCGAGGACGTGACCGACATCGTTTTGAATTTGAAGAAAATCAAGTTCAAGGCCCACACGCGCGACGAGCAGGTGTTGTTGCTTTCCGTAAACAAGGAAGGCCCCGTGACCGCCGCCGACATCCAGCTCAACCAGAATATCGAGCTGGTCAACCCTGACCAGATCATCTGTACGCTCGACAAAAAGAAGAAATTCGAGATGGAGCTGGAGGTCAAAATCGGCCGCGGCTTTTGCCCGGGCGATGAAAACAAAAAACCCGGCCAGGCCATCGGCGTGGTGGCGATTGATTCGCTGTTTTCACCGGTTACCCGTGTACGTTACGCCATTGAGGCCGCGCGTGTTGGCAACCGCACGGATTACGACCGGCTGATTCTGGAAATCTGGACGGACGGGCGCCTGTCGCCCGACGACGCGCTCACGCAGGCTTCGGCGATTTTGCAGCATCATCTCGACGTGTTCGTCGGTTACGACAAGAACGCGGTCGAGTTTGAGGAGGCCGCCGACAAGCAGGACGAGGAGAAGTCGAAAATGAAGAAACTCCTCAACATGAGCGTCAACGAAATCGAGTTGAGCGTCCGGGCGGCGAACTGCCTGAACAACGCGAACATCACCAGCGTCGGCCAGTTGGCGATGAAGACCGAGCAGGAAATGCTCAAGTACCGCAACTTCGGCAAAAAATCGCTGAATGAAATCAAAGACAAATTGACGGCTTTGGGCTTGTCCCTCGGCATGAACTTCGAGCCGGGATTGCTCGAAGCGCCGAAGGAAGAACCGAAGACGGAATAAGGACCAGCTATGCGACATTTGAAGCGAACGGCCAAACTGGGCCGCACATCCACGCATCGCAACGCGATGCTGGCAAACCTCGTTTGCAGTCTCATCAAACACAAGCGCGTGACCACGACCCTCGCGAAGGCGAAGGCCGCGCGTTCCGTTGCGGAAAAAATCGTCACCCTGGGCAAGCACGCCACGATTCAATCACGCCGCCTGGCTGCCGCGCGCCTGCACGCGCATGGTCCAACGGTGCAATTGACAAAGGACGAACGCCAGAAATGGCGGCGGAACGAGGACGTGCTGCGGATTCTTTTTGAAGACATCGCACCCGCGTTCAAGGAACGCAATGGCGGTTACACGCGCATCGTCAAAATGAACCAGCGGCAGGGCGATGCCGCGCAGCGCGCCATTTTGGAATGGGTGGATTTCACGCCTCCGGCGCCGGCGGCGGAAGAAACCACACCCGGTGCCGAGGCCAAAACACCGGAACCGGCCAGGGAATCAACCGCCAAGGTCTGACCCGAAGAAAAACTCAAAACATTTCCAAGCCCGCTCGCCCGAGCGGGCTTTTTTGTTGCCGGGAGCGGATGACGGATGCGCCAGCGGGTTGGGTCAGTTTGGTGTCCCGCCTTTAGGCGGTCCGCTGTAGCGCATCTTGCTGCTTGCCGCCTAAAGGCGGGACACCGAACGGTGACAGCTCGGTTGTGCCCTTGGTTATCTCAGCCAGAAGAACAGCATCCCAGCCACAACCAATAGCGCCACCATCCACCAGAACCACCCGATGCCGCGCGGCTTGACCGGCTCGGGCCCGAATTCCCTTTTTACGAATTCGTCGTGGTCGAAATTTTCATCCGGCAGGCCGAGATGGCTGGCATACGCGGTTTCCGACCAGCCGGTTTGCTCATCCGAGCCGCATTCGGGACAGGCCCTGGCGTTGCGCGGCACTTCTGCGCCACAGTTCGGACAGATGTCAGAAGCCATAAGGATTTACGATTTGCGATATACGATTTACGAGTCTCACAATTCTTCGACCATTGGCAAAATCGGATGGCACGCGTAAATCGTAAATCTGAAATCGCAAATCAGCCGCCCACGCCGGCGTATTCCTCGTCGGTTTTCAGCTCGAGCTCCATCAAAATGTAATCGTGGCTGACAGCCTGCATGTCCTTGACGTGATTTTCCAGGCGCAAAAGCTGGCTGAAGCCAAGCAGGGCAAACATCTTGATGGCCGCCGCCTGTTCGCCAATGAATTCCGCCTCGACCTTTTCCAGGCCGACCTGCCGCGCGATTTCGACGATCTCGCTGATGAGCGCCCGTGCCAGACCGCGTCCGCGAAATTCCGGATGAACCAGCACGCTGACGCGGCCGACATGCCGCTTCCAGCCGCCGAGTTGCTGGTGCAGCGTGGCGTCGCCGGCGATTTTGCCGCCGATCAACCCGACCAGCGGCAAATTGCGCCCGTAGTCAATGTTCCGGCACCAGTCACGGATGGTTTCAATTTCCGCGACGCGATGTTTGATGAACATCCGTTCCGGTTCGGGGATGCTGAGAAACAAACCGTGAAATTCCTTTTCATCGTCGGGGCGCAGCTGGCGCAATGTCGCCTTCGTGCCATCCTTGAGCTGGACGACTTTGGGGAACCGCTGGAGTTCAAGTTCAATGCTGAATGACATGCTTCCTTTCCATTTTGATAAAAATCTGCCTCACGCGCCTGAAAACGCAAGGCTCAATCCGCTCGTTGGCCAATTTCACAGCGACTGGTGGGGCGAGACCACCGGCGCGCCGAAATAAGGGCATTTTTCATTTGGTTTCCGGCTCGCGAGTACGCTCACCCCACCAAACTGACCCACTACGCTCAATCCGGTCGTGGCGATTCGCCGGCGACGCCGTTGGCGTGGTTCCGCAACCGTTCGTCTATGCGCGCCGGATCGAGACTCCAGCGCGCCGCCAGCAACGGGACTTTTGCGACGTTGGTCGCCGTCCATTCCGCCGCCGCCCACGAAGAGGCATCCGGATGTTCACCGTAGCCAAAGCATTTCATGCTTAATTCCGTCTCGGCACCGGTTTTGCGGCCCTGGTTCCACACGGTTTCGCCCGCCCACGCATACGCGCGCGTCACCACGCCGTTTTCCACGCGCATCCAGGCGTGATGATGCAAAATCCGTTCCGCCTGGAAGAATTGCACGTGACCGAGTTTGCGGCTGAGTTCAGTCAGAAAATAAAAACAGTCGTCCACATCGCAGCCCGGATTCGGCAGGCCGGAACCGGTGACAATGATCCAGCCATTCACCGGCGGACCGATGAAGAACCCGTGCCCGCCCGTCATCCCTTCCGCCCAAGGGCAGGGGGCAAAATGATCCAGGCCCAGCGCGGCTTGAACGGCTTTGGGATTAAGCGAACGGACCACCAGCCAGCTTGTGGGGCGCGATCCAAACGCCGATTGGAACAGGGGGAATTTTTCCATCTGTCGAATTTTGAACTCCGCCACGCGCGCCCGGTGGTGCAGTGCAGTCATCCAAACGAGCATTATTGTGCCCAAGCCAAACACGAACCCAAGCATTGCCAGCAATGCCGGCGGAATTGCGCTCATCTGATTCACCCTTCGAATTTACGCCCGCCCATCGTGGGGATTCAAACAAAATCTGGCTCGTGAAGTAAACCCGAACTCCGAAGTTATGAAAAGCAGGCCTCAGTATGAATGGTACAATTAATGAAATAGCTATTTCATTAATTGTACAAATGGCATAATAGGTTGTTCAAAACACTGGGGAGGGCGAGGCCAAGCCGGAGTGCGCCCGTCCTCGGGCGCAGCAACTGGCTTCATTCAAGCCACGGAAAATTTCGCAACCTCTTGCCCACCGCACCAGGCTGTGGCCGGGACGGCCGCACTCCGCCAACGCAGAAATTCAACTTCGGATTTCAGGTTAAAAATTGCACAAACCTCCGGCCTGTATCGTTGTCGGCCCTTGCAGGCGGGACGCCAGCGCTACGTTTTTAGCCGGCCGCCAGCCACTCAAGATACTTTTTATTCCCTGCGCTCAATGGCAGGACGATAAACTCAGGCGTGTCGTAGGGGTGCCGGGCGAGAACCAATTTTTCCAGCGCGGCGAGTTTTGACTTCTGCGTTTTCAAGACCAGCAAAACCTCCGCGCCGAATTCGATTTTCCCCTGCCACCAATAATGCGATTCGATTTTGGGGATGAGGTTCGCGCACGCAATCAGGCGCGCTTGCAACGCCGCCCGCGCAAGCGCCCGGGCAATTTTCAAATTTGGCGCGGTGACCAGAACGACGGCGAATTTTGCAGCAGATTTCATTTGGCCAATTTTCAGAGCGCCAGCGGCGCGGCATATTTGTAGCTCCAAATTCGGTTGTGACACAAGCTCCGTCAGGAGCGGCATCATCTGAATATATCGCTCCTAACGGAGCTTGGGAATTTAATGGTGCTTGGTTCTACAAAGATTTCGCGCCTACGGCGCTGTGTTTTCCCAATCCGGTGCGGCAACCAGAACGATTGAGAATTTTGTGGCGGGTTTCATTCAAGACTCAAACAAGGTCAATTTGTGTTGGAGAAAGTCTTTCAATACGCCAAGCAGTCTTTGGCGCTCCTCGGCGGAAACTTCCACAGGGATCATTGTAACGCACAGAAAACTCGCTGTTTTTTCGCCTGTTTTTGTTTTAACCAAAATTGGAGTTGCGTAAATAACCGTTTCCACGCGATCGGTTTTTGAGTAAGCGTCGGTATCAATTCTCGTCCCGCTGAATTCCGAACGTAGATAATGAAAATTTACCTGCTTGTCTTGACCGTTTCCGCGAACTTTTTGCGTCAGAGTTTCCCAGGTTTCAGTGTTTTCTTTTGCGCCTGAATGACCTTGAAGTTCGCTTGCAACAGCCCTTAAGCCATTGGTTGCATTTTCTTCATCAGGCAAAGTGCGGACGTAAATGAAGAATTCAGATTTGGTTGGCAAATGAATTACAACTGAAAGATGCTGTTTCAAATAAAACATTCCACTCCACTCCTTTTTCCCGTCGCCAAAAAGGCCGAAGTACAACGAACTCATACACGTTACTTCATTGGCCGGGCTGTTCAATTCCTCCTTGGCAATGGTTTTCGGATTTTCTGCGTTGAAGCTTTGGCAGCCGATGCACAGCATCAATGGCACGGCAACCATCCAATACAGTTTCAAATGAAGTCCTGATTTCATAAAACATTTCCCGAATCCGTTTTATTTCCGCCGAATTTTCTGTTTAAGTCAAGACATGGACGCCGCATTGCCGCCGCTCACCGCCGGGACGCTTTACCTCGTGGCCACACCCATTGGGAACCTCGAGGACATCACGTTGCGCGCGCTGCGCGTGTTGCGCGAGTGCGACGTCGCCGCCGCCGAGGACACGCGACACTCCGGACAACTGCTGAAGCATTTCGGAATCTCCAAACCGCTGCTCAGCTATTTCCAGTTCAACGAAGCCAGACGCAGCGAGGAAATCATCGAACGCCTCCGGCGCGGCGAAAAAGTCGCGCTGGTCACGGACGCCGGCAGTCCCGGCATCAGCGATCCCGGCGAACGCGTGGTCAAAGCGGCCATCGCCGCCGGCTTTCGAGTCGAATCGGTGCCGGGACCGTGCGCATTGGTCGCGGCGCTCACCGCCAGCGGTCTGCCGACGGACGAATTTCACTTCGTCGGTTTCCTGCCGCACAAATCCGGCCAGCGACGGAACAAGCTGGAATCGCTCAAGAGTTTCGATGGCACGCTGGTGCTTTATGAATCGCCGTATCGGATCGAAAAGCTGCTCGTCGAACTCAGCGAGGTTTTCCCGGAACGTGAAATCGTGCTGGCGCGCGAGTTGACCAAGAAGTTCGAGGAATTTCTGCGCGGCAAACCGGCCGAATTGCTGGTGATCGCGAAGAAACGGAGTTTGAAGGGGGAGTTTGTGGTGATGGTTGGTCCATCAATGTAGGACAGGCTTCCAGCCTGTAATCGAACCCCTGAACCGTAGCCGCCGACGTCAGTCGGCGCTGATCATAAAATGGCATATCATGCGCGGACTGACGTCCGCGGCTACAGAGTTTATGAGGAGGGGGCGAGACTTGAACCCAACGCGCCTCCTCTCCTCGGCCCACTCCAGCGCTCCGCAAAGGAGGGGGAGATAATTGACGGTGCTGCCACGATGCACCCGAGATCGGCGCTCCCAATGGAAATGGGTTTGAATTCGATTCTTTGACGAACCACAATGCGCCGTAATGAAAACGGCATCATTCCTGAACTGCACATTCTTTCAAATGATTGCCCCGCGGGCGGAACCTTCCAAATGATGCGTCCAGGACACGACAAGAACCAGTTTCAGGAAAAACCCGCCAGCGGAGCGCGCTTTTCCGGGCGTTGGTCGCTGATTCACGATTTGAGCTTCGGTTGCGCGCTCGTGTTGATTGTTGGCGGCGCGCTCGCGGTTTACGCGTCCGGCAGTTTGACTTTACCGCCAGCCGGCTGGCGCCTTCTTAGCCCGGCACTGGCGGGAATGATCGCCGCCGGCATTCTGAAATTCATTTTCACCGGACGCGCTTTGACACCCGGCGAAGCCGTCCGGGATTTTCTGTTCCCCGGTCTGCTCGCCGCTTCGGCACGCCACCTGTTGTTCTGGCAGGCGCCGCAAAACTTTTCCGGACTGATCCAGCTCAGTCCCATCAGCGCCACGGTTTTTTACCTGCTCTATCACGGCGCCAACATCTATCGTCTGGTGAATTCAAGAAAGCACCTGGACACCATCGCGGGCGCGGCAATCACGGTTATTCCCTTCGCGTTGGGACTGCCGCTCGCACTGCCGTCGGATCAACTGACGGGTTTGCTGGGCAACATCGTCACTGCCGGTTTGCTGTCAGGTTCTCCGGTTTGGTGCATGGGAATCGGTCGGACGCTGTTGCTGTTTTTGTTCAACGTGCTCCTGACCCAGGCATTCGCCCTGACCGCGTCCCGCCGCCCGCTGACCAGCGTTAGCGCGCTTCTCTGCCTGCTGCTGGCCGCCGCTGCCTCCATCGTTGCTCCGGGCGTGGCGGATTTGGGTTCGGGGAATTTCGCCGCCGGATTGCCCGGTGCGTTGAAACCGGTTGTCGCCGTTCTGGCCACGGTGCTCTCGCAAGGCGCGCTGTGGGCGGAAGTTTTTATGGTGACCGGAATGATCATGGACGGCATGCGCATAATAGCGCCGACGCGCACCACGATGAAAGCGCACGCCGTCAGCGGGATGAAAAAGGGCATGGTGTTCAGTGGCGTCCTGATGGCGCTCCTGCAACTGCTCCACGCCGTCGCCGGGGCGCCGATCGTGCAAAATCTTTGCCGGACTTTTCCGGCGCTGCTGTTCGCCGCCGCCGGCGCGGTGGCTTTTCCGTTATTCAAGGCGATCATCGAAACCTTTGACGGCAGCCAGTCGTTTTTTCGTCGCGCGCTGAGAACCTACCGCGAACCGGTGCTGATGGCGCGCGGCGTGGTCGTTGGAATTGCCGGCGCCGTCGCGTTGGGCGTGCATCTGCCGGCGCTTTCAACTTCGCAGCGCGTCTTTTTCGGTCTGGTGGCGGGCGCGCTTGCTTATGCCGGCGTCAGTGCGCTGCGCGATTTGATTTACGGCATGAGGAACTGCGGCGGGCTGAAGTCGTGGCGCGTGTATCTGGTGGAAGGAGGGCTGGGCGCGTTTGTCGGCGCCGCGTTCGCGTTCTATTTCGACAGCACGCAAATTCCCGTCGTGCTGGACAAGCTCAATCTTTACAACACTTTTGGGCTGAAGCCGGCGGCGGATGAATTTTATCCGTTGCTCAGCAAATGGGGACACATTCAACTCGGCACTTATGCCGGCGGCGCGAAACTGCTCTTCAATGAAGCGTTGAAAGGCGTGATCGGTTGGGGTGTGGCGGCGTGGCTGTTCGCTGTCAATCGTTCGTTTCTCACCGCACTGTTCCAACGTGACACTGCGCCAATCCGGAGGATGTTTTCCCGCAAGGGTGTCGCCGAACTGACCGAAAACACGATTCAGGTCCTGCGTTGGGGATTGTGGATGGCGCCGGTCATTTTCACCTTCCTCAAACAAATGTCCGTGCCGACCTGGTATAATCAGGACGGCGCGGTTCACACCGTGTTCTGCATATTCAAGGATGCTACGTCGGATTCCGCGGGTTTCCAGGCATGGAGTCTGAAGGTGTTCATGTGGGTGCTCGCTTACGATTTCTTCCGCATTTTGATCTGGATCGATCACATGGGTCTGCGTGTTGCCACGCTTGTCAATCTGAGCTTCATCGGCATGGACCGGCTCGACGAACGCCTCGCGCGTTTCATTGGCCCGACCGCGGCCACGGCACGGTTCATTCCCGAAGGCGTCAAACGCTTCACCACCTGGGCGCCGCTGCTGATTCCGTTTTTTATTCCGAGGGGAAAGGATTGGGACTGGGCGTGGTCGCAATCCGAAGCCATCCAGCGGGCATCCGGCGGCGGCCTGGCCGAAACGCCGGGAAAATATTCGACGCTGCAAATGGCGTTGGCGGGAATCGCGGCGGTACTGGCCGTCGGATTTGTTTCCTTTGGTGTCCGCGCCTGGCGTTCACGCTCCGCGAAAAGGCGGCAAACCAGTTTCCGGTTGGGCAACCATGTGTATGCCGTCGAATGGAAATCCAGCGGCGAAATCACCAGCACGCTGACAGAACATGGATGCGACCTCACCCGCCGCGCCTATGACCGCCTTGAGCCTGCCGGTCGCGCGTTGTTTGTGGCCGATGGGGCGCCGGCCGCTCAGCCAAAGTCGTGGCCGGTCATCGGCAATTTCCCGGTAGAAATCGCGCCGCCCGCCACGGTCGAACCGAATGACTCGGTTCTCGTTCTGGCGCAGACGGCCAACGAAATCCAGACGGTTGTGCGCATCACGCTGCCGTCCGATTCCGCCGCCGTGGAGCTTTGGGAAATCACCGTGACAAATCCCGGTTCGCGGGTGCGTGACCTCAAAGTCGTGCCGTATCTGGAATGGGTGTTGAATTCGCCGCAGACGGACCGCGGCCACACACAATACAACCGCCTGTTCCACGAAGTGAATTATGACGCCAGCCTGAATGCGTTGATTGCGGCGCATCACGAGACCAGACAAATCGGTTTGCTGGCGGTGGAAACGCCGCCGGAAGGATTTTTGCAGGCGCGTGTGGATTTCATCGGTCGCGCGGGCAGCGTCTGGAAACCGCGCGCGCTGGAAACGCTCGCGTTTCAGGAGCCATGCACCACCGAACCGTGTCCGAGTTTTGATGCCATCGGCAGTATGCTGCTGAACGTTTCGCTGGCACCCGGCGCGACCGGCAAGTTGCGATTGTTGATGGGCTGTGCCGAAGATCGGCAGCAGGCGAGGGATTTAATCTCTCGCCATTTGAAAATTCAGACTGATCCCCGTGCGCTGGCCGAAAAATCGCCGGCACACCAGCCGCGCATTGGTCACGGGGATATTCCACCCGGTACGCCGCAGCCATATTTTGAATTCACCGATGGTGGCAACACGCTCCGCGTCCGCACGCCATTCACGCCGCGGCCCTTTGACCACACAATGGCGAACGCGCTCGGCCAGGTGCTTTGCGTGACCAATCGCGGGCTGCACACCTCGGCCAGCCTGAACGCACAGCAGAACCGGCTCACGACGGACTGGGCCGACACGGTGACGAGTGAACTGCCGTCGGAGATTTTTTACCTCTACGACGTCGGCGAGCGACGCTGGCTCTCGCCCACTTATCTGCCATTGCGCGACTCCGAAGCCGTATACGAAACTGATTTTGGCGTGGACGGCACGGCGACCTTCCGGATGAAGCGTGGCAAACTTTCCACGGAATTGACGGCGTTCGTGCCGCCCGACGAGCCGGCGGGCTTTTACCTTCTCACCATTCGCAACGACGGCGATGCACCGAAGCAAATCCGGTTCGCGCCGTATTTCCGCATCGCACTGGCCGACCAGCCGGAAAACTCCGGGCCGCTGGAAATTAAAACGGACGTGGCGAACGCCACCATCTATTTTACCAATCCGCGCAACACCTTCCGCTCCGGCCCGGCGTTTGCGGCGATTTCCGAGGCGCCGGAAAAAATCGAAACGCGGCGCGGCCATTTCCTCGGCCGGGGACGTTCACCGGCCCATCCCGCAATGGTGGAGACCGGCGAACCTTGGGCCGGGCCAACCGATGACGCAGCGGCCATCGCCAGTTTTCTCGTCACACTGGAAATTCCCGCCGGAGCGTCGCGCACGATCTCGGTCATGCTCGGCCAAAGCGACACGCGCGAACAGGCGGCGGCGGTGGTGCGGCGCTGCCGGACGGTGAAAGCCGCGCAAACGAAGCTGGCCGCCACCCGTGCCTGGTGGCTTGACCTGATGCGAACCCTGCAGGTTGAAACCACCGACCCGGCATTTGACCGCCACCTGAACTGGTTGAAATACCAGGCGCTCGCGGAACGCCTCTGGGCGCGCAAAGGTTTTTATCAGTCGAGCGGCGCGTTTGGTTTTCGTGACCAACTGCAGGACGCAATCAATTTGATCTGGGTGCACCCGGCCCTGGCGCGGCGGCAAATTTTACTGCACGGCCGGCAGCAATTCGCCAAGGGCGACGTGTTGCATTGGTTCTTTCTCCAGCAGGATGGCTGCACGGGTCTGGGCGCGCGCACGCACGCTTCCGACAACCTGCTCTGGCTCGGCTGGGCGGCTGCCGAATACGTGCGCATGACCGGCGACGAATCCATTCTCGACGAGACGCTGCCGTATCTCGTGGCGGAAACGCTGCTGCCGCCGTTGCCCGAAGGCCGGCACGGGATGGGGCTGTTTGCGCATGTCTCGCCGCGCGAGGAGACGCTCTGTGATCATGTGCTGCGCGCCGTTGATCTGGTTCTGGAAGAACGTTTCGGCGCGCACGGCCTGCCGCTCATCGGCACGGGCGATTGGAACGACGGGCTGGACGCAATCGGCAGCGAAGGCCGCGGCGAAAGCGTCTGGCTCGGTTTCTTCCTCCATTACACTTTGGAAAATCTCCTTGACGTGATTGAAAAGCACAAAGGCGCCGCGCGCCGGCAATTTTATTGCGAACGGCTGAACGGGTTGAAAGCCGCCATCGAAAAGGTGTGGCGCGACGACCGCTATTTGCGCGCAATTCACGACGACGGCACGGAAATCGGCGTGAAGGACAGCGGCGTTTGGGAGATTGACGCGCTGACTGCCGCGTGGGCGGTGATGTCCGGCATCAACCGCGAGCGCGGCCGTATCATGTTCGACACCGCCCTGCGCGTGCTCGAACGCGATGACGTCATCCTGTTGGGCTGGCCGGCGCTACGCGACGATTCCAGGCCGTATCTGGGCCGGAGCTGTCACTATCCGGAAGGCGTGCGGGAGAACGGCATGTATTGCCACGGCGTCCAGTGGTTGATTGGCGCTGCGCGCCTGCTCGCCGGGCAGTTCGCGGCGGACGGCGATCTTGCGACGGCGCAACTTTACCGCGACGCCACAATCCGCCTATGGCGAAAAATCGCGCCGGTTTCGCACGTCACGCCCGATAAAATCGAAATTTACGGCGGCCAACCGAACCAGCAGGCAGCGGACCTGCTCACAAACTTTGAGTTGGGCCGCATGATTTGGAACGGCTACACCGGCGCCGCCGGCTGGATGCTGCGGCAAAGTTGCGAAGGCGTGATCGGCGCGGCGCTGGTCAACAATCGCGTGGTGTTGCCGAACGACCTGGCGATGCCTCGTGGCGACTTGAAAATTGTGAGCTTGCAGCGGGAAGTCGCGGAGCGACGCGACGGAAATTAGCCGGGGACAGCGTCCCCGGTAAACGTGAAGAAACAATCACGTCCTGAAAGGACGATGGGAAACGAACAAGGGATTTCCGTCGTCCCGCCGGGACGGATTTTGTTTTGGACGTTGAACCCGGCACGGTGTGCCGGGCTAATTTCCGGTTGTCCCTGCCGGGACGAGCAAAGGCGGCTTGTTGCGCCGGAATCGGATGAAGCCGTATCCATGCCGTTAAATTCTTCAACGCAAAGACACAACGCGGCGTAGCCGCAACCAAATCTTTTTGGACTGATGCGGTTTCCGGAGTTAATCACCAGCGAGGGAAGCTCGGTCCGCAGTCGAAAAGCGGTGTCGCCGCTGTGCTCCAGTCTTCGCTGCGCTTCGCCTCGGCAGGCTGCCACCGCAATTCAAAATCCTCGCGGCGCGCGAGGGTTCTGACGGATAGCAGTGCAGAGGCGCAAAGGAACGCAGAGAGTGCAAATCGCAACTCAATCAAACTCCGCTTTGCAACCGCCGCTCGTTCCACACTTTCGTCCGCGTCAGAATTCCATAAAGACTCCATGCCGACGCTGAACTGGATTAGGAAAGAAGTCGTGGTGAAACCGATGATTGAAGCCCAGGAACTCGCGCGCTGTTTCAACGAAGACGAAGTGGTGTGGCGCGGCTGCGAACACAAGCGGACGTTGCGGCGTTTGCCCGGCTCGCGCCCGCCACTGCCGGAGAACATTTTGGATTATCCCGACTGGCAGGCGGCGGAGCGGGAATGTCGCGCGGTGCGTGCGGTCGGATTTTTCCATCCGTGAAGACCATGAAGCCGAAGAAACCCATCGAATCCCTGATTTTGACGATTCGAGAACAGCGCGTAATCCTTGCGCCCGATCTGGCGGATTTATATGGAGTGGAGACGCGCGTCCTCAATCAGGCGGTCAAGCGCAACGTGGAACGATTTCCCGAAGATTTTATTTTTCAACTCGCCGCCGGGGAATTTTCGGCGCTTAAAGCTGCCGGCAAGGTGTCCAGCGATGGCCGGGCAGCTTTAAGATCACAAATTGTGATCTTAGAACCGGGACGCCATGCGAAATATCCGCCCTACGCCTTCACTGAACACGGCGCCATCATGGCGGCGACGGTGTTGAACAGTCCCGAAGCCGTGGCGATGAGTGTGTTTGTGGTGCGGGCGTTCATGCAGATGCGCGAACAACTGGCGGCCAACGCAGCCATTCTCAAACGGCTGGCGGAAATTGACAAGACGTTGCTGGAACATGATTCGGCGTTGCGCACCATCTGGACGAAGCTCCAACCGCTGCTCGCGCCGCCGCCCGAACCGCCGAGGCGCCGCATTGGTTTTCACGCCGACGACAAATGATCACGCTGAGGCCGCTTTTCCGCCGGTTACGTTGCCTGCCGGGGGAAAACAACCCCTCCCGTACCGGGCGATGAAAACTGCCGCTGCCAAAATCATTTCGGGATGGGCGCAGGTGCGAAGTGCGCATTTGGCAGTCGCGGAGCGACGGTGTGTCGCTCACTGCTTTTCGATCAGGAATAGGAACTCTTTGTTCGGAGTTGCTGCGTCAGCAATCCACTCATTTGTCCAGCACATGCCAGCCATGACGTTTTTGCGATAGTCTATTTCCAAAACTTCAACGACACGACCCACAGATGCAATAACATCGTGTAATTGTTCCGCCGTCGCCCGCCCGCCAGAACTGTAGGAGAGGATGATATGTTGCGCCCGCGTGGCGCAGAGCAATCGCTCAATCGAATCCACTGCGATGAAACGCCCCGCATCATTCTTCCGAAATTCCTCGAACTCGGAACCGGCCACCGTGTCTGAGGTGTCCTCTCTACGTTTTGCTTTGCCGAACAATGGCGGTTTATCGTTGAGGCAAATGGTTGTCCAAAGATGATAATATGAGGCGTAACGCACTCGTGATGGCGGCATCTTCTCGTTGTTCGAGCCATACGGAGGATCGAAGTAGGCGAGATCTACTTCCACCTTCGGCAGCAAATCAAAAATATTGCCGTGAGTCACGCGATGAGATTCCGTTTGGGGCATTAACCGGGGAATTTTGAGATGTAGCTTCTTGTGAGAACGAGGCGACCAATCATTCAGGTAGGAAACAAAATGACCCAACGTGCTGTCCACTTCATCAAGGGCGAGAATCAGGCTGGTCAGCGCCACGGCCTTTTCAGATTCCGGGAGCGCAAGCCGCTCGATTTCTTCGCGGATGGCATCCAGCCGGCGGGTGTTGTGCTTTTGCCAGGGCTTCTTGAGGTTGTCTTCACCAACGGAGCAACCGCTGTTTGGATCACCACCATAATGCTCCGTGAACCAACCATCTTTTCCGGGCAGTGCGTTGAGATGCTCAATGAGCGGTTTGTAGTATTCAGCGGGATGCGGATTGAGGAGGTAGCAGGTCCCAAAGACTTTCGACCAGACAGCGATGTCATTAGCAATCATGCGATGTCCAGTTTGCGCCAAAGCTTGGGAAACTCGCGTTGTGCCAGCAAACCCGTCGAGCACCGTGTGCGGCTTCACCTTCTGGACGAGCTGCAGAATATAGGGGAGCAGTTTGAGCTTCGAACCGGCGTATTTGATCCCCTGCGTCTCCGGGGCATCCACAACCAAGTCATCAAAGAGATTCAAAGTTTGCATAATCAGCCAAGCTTTGAATGTCGCTTCTGTTCTTCGATGTCTTCTTTCAACTTCACCAGAGCGGCCTCGTGACCTTTGCTGGTCGAAAGCAGGGCATGGGAAAATAATTTTACCAACACATAATTGTGCGAGTAATCAATCCAGCCAGCGGTGACGCTGTCGAAATACTTCAGACCGTTCTTGGTATGTGTCCAAAGGCCGCGTTGCAGTGCGTTGGCGGTCCCACTTCCATAGCGCACTTCACAAATATAATTCCCTTCCGCATCATAAAAACGGAAAACCGGATACATTCGTCCACGTCCAGCTTCCTCGTAAGCCACGCGGGCGACACTAGCTTTGGCCGCTTCCGAATTGAAGACAAGGATGTTGCATCGTTGTTTTTTCTCGTCGTAAATCAAGGGAAGCACGTTCATCGTGCTGAATTCGGAGAACGCCGGGTCAGCCCAGATTCGCGCGATGTCCATCTTGTTTTCGATCACAGTTCCAATCGCTTTGAGCTTCGGGAACATTTGAAAGTTTTTGTCAGTGGACAATTGCAGCGGGCCATTTCCATATGCTTTAAGGCTCACTGGAAACGTGGCCTTTGTTATCTCATTGGTAATGGTGATGTCCTCCTCGTGTTTTTTTGGCCCGGTAAGGGTCTTTTCCAACATGAAGCGACTTAAAGTCATACATATATTGGTTGATGAACTCCGCAATCGCTATCTCCGCCAGGTCTCCGTGCGTTTTGTTCCCAATCAGCCGCATCGTGAAAATGTTGCTCAACGTGGTTGTAATGAGGTGCGGATTCTTGCTGATTAACAATTTTAACCGGGTCGTAAAATCTTGCTATGCACTCATGGCTAAATGAAACAGGAAATTGATTTGAATGTCACGCCTGGTTGCGCCGTTTTGTTCAGAGTGGCGGTTTGCGCCGTTGCCGGTGGCGGTGAGCCGGGGCGTGAAGCCGGGCGGCACGGTGGCCATGGTGGGTTTTCCAGACATCGGGGATGGGCGGCAATCATTTCTCAAAAAAGAATTGCGCCCAGCCGGTGCAAATGAGGACATTGCTTGGCGGCACGGACTGCCGCCCAACCGGCATGAACATTTTTTTCCGAAAGATAAATTCCATCGCCGCCGTGCTGCTGCCGGCGCTTTTGCGGACGCATCTTGACACTGTTCTTGATCGGAAAGTCTGGGCCGGAAGCGCCGGGCCACTGGAAAGTCGCCCGAACCCGCGGACAGGAATGTCCGCGCTACGTAGCGCAGGCTTTCCAGCCTGCGGGTTTTGGGGACTTTCCAGTCCCCAGTTAAGAATAGTGTCAAGATTCGCCCTGCTTTTGCTCGTGCTTGTGGCGGGCTGCCGGACAGTGCCGTCGCACCGGCCAACGGCATTCAATTTTCCCAAGGTGGATCCATCGCACACGCACACGCGGCTGCTGCTGGAGAACACGCTTCGATACGCCGCGCCCGCCAACGTCATGACCGATCCGGCGTCCGGTTATCCGTTTGAAGGCTGGAATCAGGAGCCAAAGAAGGGTCTTTACCTGCGCTCGTTCACGCAGTTGACCGCCATCGGCGAGTGGCTGGAATTGATGGCCAACATCGCCGCCGGTTACGCGGACAATCCCTATGTGTCACGCAACGAGGCGAAGACGCGGCTTACCCAGATTGTCGGGAGTCTGCGCCACGACCAGCAGGACCCGCGGGTCAGCGCCGAAGGGCTGCTGGCAAATTTCCTTGGCTTTGACAACTTGCAACGCATGCCGCCGCTTTCGGAAATCATCGAGAAACAAAAATTCATTGACGCCTTCGGGGAAGAAACGGCCGCTGCCATCTGGAAGGCGCTGCGCGAAAAAGGCTGGATTGTTCCCCGCCACGACGACAAAGAAGCGGACATCAAACGGCGCGGCCAATACGGCGCGAACTATTTCGACGGGCCGTTGGCGCCCTTCGCGGACAAGACGGTCAAAGCGCAGATCATGGTGCTGTTGGATCGGCGGGTGGTGCAGATTGTTTTCGGCGACAACGCCAACCTCTCGGCGTCCGTGGCCAAGGCAATGGGCGCGTTGCTCCGCCCGGAAATACGGGATGACCCCGCCATCGGCGCGTTGAGAAGCGAGATGGAACTTTTCCAGGAGAACCAGCAGGCGGGCTACGCGCATCTGTTCGATGCGAAGACCGGCACGTTCGTTTTCGGCTGGGACGCCACGCGGGACCGTTTGTTTGGGTGGGAAGACGCCGCCGGCAACTACACCGTCGGACGCATGAATTATCTGGTGAACGAATTTCGCGGCCCGTTGATGTTCGTTGCGTTGCGGCATGGGTTTCCGGCGGCGACCGTCGCCAACGCGGGATTCACGATCAAACCGTTTCGCACCCAGTCCGGTGCTGACATTTACACGCTGGCCACGTGGGAAGGTTCGGCGTTTCAATCGTCCGGCCTGACGCTGTTCATGCAGGAACTGGAGAACGCCGGCTGGCGCAAAAACCTGGAGAACGCGGTGGACATCGAACTGGATTACGCTGCCCGCAACCAGCTGCCCGGGTTTCTGTCGGAAGCCTACAGCGGTCAGGGCGTCGAATACACGGGCCGGATTGGCATACCGGACATTGCCATCGCCGAGGAACCGCGCATCACCAACGCGCCGTCGCTTTACACCTTGGGCGCCGCCAGCCAGATCGCGCCGGACAGGATTGAGCGCTTTCTGGAGATGAACTGGCCGGCGATTTCACGTCTCTTTACGAAACACGGGCCGTGGGAAGGTTTCGACACCAGGCGCCGCACCGCCATCAAATACCAAACCACCGCCCACACGCTCGCGCTCATCCTTGGCGGCATCGGCTCCGCGCCGGACAACATGCGGCGCTATCTCGAATTCAAAGGGCTGAATGACAAGCTGTTTTCGTGGTACGCACCTGGCAGCGCCGTGGATTTCCTGTCGCCAGAAACAAAAATCGTTCCCTGGACTACCGATGGCAGCCCGATCCATTTTTCCCGTGACGAAAATTCATTTCGCATCGAAGACCATCCATTGCGAAATGGCCGTGTTACGTTGACCGTGCCGCAGGCTGGTGGCGTCGATTTATCCGGCGGCAGGTTGATTATCCATTACCGTGCCTCAACTCTAATCGAGCAGGCGATTATCACACTGAAACGAGTTGAAGGCGGCCCGTATGTGCCGCAGCAATTTGCCAACGAAATTCACGTTCGATTTGCCGCGACGCCAGCAGGCGAAGCGGAAATTTCCATTCCGTTGCCCGCCACACCGGGATTGGCGGGAACCAAAGAGTTGGTGATTGCTTTCGGCAAGGGCAACGAACAGGCGACGGTTGACTTGACGATTACGGCGCTGACATTTGTCCCGTATCCGGATTAGGCACCCTGCGTCAGGATGTCGTACAGACCCAATCGCTGAAAACAAAAACCGGCAACCGAACTTTCGGGCTGCCGGTCAAACTTTTTCTGTGTCCATCACTCGCCCCGCGACGGAGTTTTCACACAGCCTCGCGCGGTGTTAGGTGGCCGAATTTCACCATAGAGGACTTTCATCAAGAGTCGAACGCACAACGGGAAAACGATAACCGAATTGGGTGATTGTGTCTTGAACCGTGTTTTTGAACCAAATTGGAGCCGTTGGCGCAATGTAAACAGACTCAATGAGTGAAGCTAGGTCAACATCTTGCCATACGCCGTCATCAGGTGGCACTTTTGTAGTTGAAAACGCGTTGGCCAAATCGGAAATCACGGCACGTAGTTCACGTTCATGCTCAAATGACTTACGTTTGTGAACACATGGCCAAAGGACATTATTCAGTCCTATCACCTGCTGGGCGTAGTCAATGTAGATCACACGCCCCACAAACACACCACTTGGAAGAAAGTTGCGGAGCTTCGCATAAGTAGAACGCACACAAACAGCTTCTTCAGTGCGGGCATAGAGCTTCCACATCGCGGCCGACTCTTGTTCTGCCATATGCCATGTGCTTACATAAGTCCAGCTTCGTAACCTTTTAAGTGCCAACCGAAAGTTCTTTATTGCATCGCGGAATTCCTGCACCTCTACTGGGTTATTGGCTATTTCTGGTGGCACGTTCTTTTCAAGGTCAACGACGTTTAATTTCGGCAGAGAGCCTTCAAATGGATCGTTGAGTTTGTCGAGGCGTGAAAAGAAAAGGCCTTTCCGAACAAGCATCGAAACGAATTTTGTAAAATCCATGTATCTCCAGATAGGAACATCTGGATTTTCCGGAGCAATAAAAACCTCGTGCTTTGCTGCGGCCATAGGAGTTGGTTACCTCACACAAACTTTCCCGGGTTCAGGATGCCCTTCGGGTCGAGGGCGTGTTTCACGATGCGATGGAGTTCGCGCACTTCCTTTGAAACGGCCAGTGGCCACCAGCGTTTTTTGGCCAGGCCGATGCCGTGTTCGCCGCTGATGGCGCCGCCCCAGGCAATGACCTGGGCGAAGAGTTCGTCGAGAGCGGCTTCGGCGCGTTGCCCGGCACGCGGCTGGTTCAGATCCACCATCACGTTGGTGTGGATGTTGCCGTCGCCGGCGTGGCCGAAACACGCGACGGGCAGGCCGTGTTTCTTTTGCAGCCGGGCAGCGAACTTGAACAGGTCTTCCAGCCGGCTGCGCGGAACGACGACGTCTTCGTTGAGCTTGGTCAGGCCGGTGTCGCGGAGGGCATAGGAAAATTCGCGCCGGATTTTCCATACGGCCTCACATCGGGCGGCGCCGAGGCCGCGTTCGACAAACAACGGTTTCTGTCGGCGGATGATTCGCTCCAACTCCTTGATTTCAGCGCGGACGGAATTTTTCTGGCCATCCAATTCGACGATGAGATGGGCGCGGCAACCGCGCAGGCGTTCGCTTTTGGTGCGTTTATAGGCGGCGGCGAGCGTGAATTCGTCGGCCAGCTCCAGTGCGCACGGCAGAAAACCGGCGTGGAAAATGGCGTGGAGTGTGCCCACGGCGGCGGGCATGGAACCGAAACCGACGGCGAGGTTGGCACGGAACGGTGGCAGCGGGATCAATTTCAACGTGGCTTCGGTGACGACGCCAAGCAAACCTTCGGAGCCGACAAACAGGCGGTGGAGGTCGAAGCCGGTCTTATTTTTGTGGGTGCGTCCGCCGAGGCGTTGAATTGTGCCGTCGGCGAGGACGACTTCAAGACCAAGGACGTAATCACGGGTGACGCCGTATTTCAGACAGCGCGGGCCGCCGGCGTTGGTGGCGATGTTGCCGCCGATGAAGTTGTCTGCGCGGCTGGCGGGGTCGGGCGGATAAAAGAGACCGCGCTTCTCGACCGTTTCCTGCAAATGTTTCGTGTTCACGCCCGGCTGGACGACGGCGGCGAAATCGGCGGCGTTGATATCCTTGATGCGGTTCATTCGTTCGAGCGAAAGCACGATGCCGCCGCGCACTGGCACGCAGCCGCCGACGTAGCCATGGCCCGCGCCGCGCGGAGTCACGGGAATGCGATGGCGATTGGCAAAGCGGAGCAGGGTGGAAACGGATTGGGTGGAACGGGGCAGGGCGACGGCGTCCGGCTGATGCGAAGCAAACCATTTATCGCCGGCGTAACTGGCCAGGGTTTGCGGGTCAAAAAAGATTTCGCCGGCCGGAAGAATGTTTTTGAGCCGGCGAAGGAGTTTTAATTTTGCAGGACTCATGGCAATGACCGGTGAGGATTGGAACACTTTGCGCGTCCGGCGGCGCGGCAGCGCCGCCCTACCTTTGATGGGAAGTGGCATCATTCGGCGGGCGCGGTCGGCGTGTTGAGAAATTCCCTGGCGTCGGCGGCTTCGGCTTCGGGCACCTGGACATGGATGCCGCCGGCGGCGAGCGAGTAACCGTCCATGCTCAAGGCGGACAGTTCGCCCGCCACAAACGGATGAAAACCCGCCGCTTCGAGCCGGGAGCGGACGAGTTGCGCGTCGGCTGGACTCAGGGCGGTGAAGACGGTGGCGAAGTCCATGGTGCGGAATGGTATTCAGACGGTCGGCACTTTTAATTCCGCAAAAACGATGACGCCCGCGCCGGTTTGCAGGAGGGTCTGGACCTGGACTTCGACCTGCTGGCCGACGTGCGGCTGGCCGTTGTTGACGACGACCATGGTGCCGTCGGGCAGATAGCCGATGCCCTGTCCCTTGTCCTTCCCTTCACGCACGATTTTTAGTTGCAGTGTTTCGCCGGGGAGCAAAATCACTTTGAGGCATTTGGCGACCTCATGGAGATTCACATAGCTGATCTTTTGCAACTCGGCGACCTTGGCCAGGTTGTAATCGTTGGTGTAAAGCCGGGCATTGAGGTTGTGCGCGAGGTGGATAAGTTTGGTGTCCACTTCTTGTTCTTCGGGAAAATCGCCATCGTGAATGCGGACTTCCGTGTGTGCGTTGTGCTGAAGGCGGTTGAGCATTTCCAGTCCGCGGCGGCCGCGGGCGCGTTTGATGGGGTCGGAGGAATCGGCAATCTGCTGGATTTCCTTCAACACAAAACGCGGCACGACGATCAGACCTTCCAGAAAGCCGGTTTCAATCAAATCGGCGATGCGCCCGTCAATGATGACGCTGGTGTCGAGCAGCAACAAATTGTCCGGTTTATTTTGCGGCGCAAAACGGACATAGGGAATGATCAGTGAAAAATCCTCCTTGTTGCTGCGCATGGCGAGGATGATGCCGATGTAGCCGAAGCCCAGGAACAGTCCGAGCCGGATGAGCCATTGGACATTGTCGGGGGCGTTTTCAAAAAGGCCGGAGCGATCCACCAGCAGCGCAACGACGGTGCCGAGCAACAGACCGAACGTCGTGGCCGAAAACGCGCGGAGCGAAAAACCCTTGAGCATTTCGTCCACGGCAATCATCCACCCGCCAAAACCAAAGCCGATGGCCATGCCGATCAAGCCGCTGTGACTTAGCCCGGTAAATTCCGGTCGCACCTGGCTGATGGCGTAGCCGCCCATTGTGCAGAGACTCAAAAACAAAATGCGTATGGCCCAAAGTGCAGTCATGATTCAATTGGAAGTAGGCGATGCCGGCGGCAGGTTCGTGCGCAACGGTTCACGATGCCAGAGAAAATGCCACAGTCCGAGCCGGTTCAAATTGCTCGATGCAATGGCGAGGTTGTTCGCGATGGCCTGCACGTTGGTGGCCAGTTGTTCGTTCTGGAGCATGGTTCCAGCAAGACCTTTACCAGATTGGGCGTCGCTCAACAAACTTTTCAATACTTCGGTCGAAGATTCAATGTTTTTCACCGCGGTGGTGATATCCGTGCTGTTGGTTGCCAGCACGCCTTCGGCGGCATTGGCCAGGCGCATCAACTCCTGTGAAAAGAAAACGACGTTGCTGACGGCGAGGCTGGCCTGCGAACCGTTGGTGGCGATGAACGCGTTGATGTCGTTCACCGTGTTTATCGCCTGTTCGGAAAACGTGCGCATATTGATCACGGCCGCGGAAAAATTGGTGAGCGTATTTTCATTCAGCACGACGCGTCGCAAATCCGTGATCGAGTCGTCGAGTTTTTTGACGGTTTCATCAATGCGCTTGATAAACCCGGAGGTCGAGCGCGCGACCTCCTGCAAATTAAACGGCTCCTGACAATCAACATCCGCGCCGTCCTGCAGCAATGGCGGCGAATTCGTTGTGGGAACGATGGAGACGTATTGGTCGCCGAGAAAGCCGGATTGCTCGATGACGAAACGCGCGTCGTGGTAAATTTTGTCTTCTTTGTAAATGTTCAGGAGAATCGTCACGCTTTTGCCGTCATTGGCGAGTTTGATGTCGGAGACGCTGCCGACCTGCACGCCGGCGAGCAAAACGCCCGCGCGCAGCTTCAGGCCGCCAACGTTGCCCGCGTGCAGGCGCAGTTCGTAGGTGCCGTGGAACAGGCTCGTGCCTTTGCTGAAATAGATCAGCAACACCGCCAGCAGCGCCAGCCCGATGGACACAAACAGGCCGACTTTGGTTTCCAATCGCGATTTATCCATGGCTCAAGGCAAATTTTCCTTCGGATCGGCGACGCCGTCAACGAATTGCCGCACCACCGGGTCCAACGAGTCAAAAATCTGGTCCGGCGTGCCGTTCGCGTAAATCTTTTTGTTGTGCAACATCAGCACCCGCTGGCCGACGCGCCGGGCCGTGCGCATGTCGTGCGTGACCACCACCGTCGTCACTTTCAGC
>JBEKZC010000057.1:0-23253 GCA_049510295.1 Verrucomicrobiota bacterium
GAATTCCGCTTGAATGAACTTGTTGACCGTGAGGGTGTCGAACGGCACCATTTCGCCCACGCGCGACCATTTGACGACCAGATTCAACACCTTGCCGTTCACCGGGCGCGTCGGCACTTTATAGACCATGCTCGTGCCCTCCAGCCGCTTGCGCTTGGCCTCAAACCACTCGCGCGCATACCAGTTCTCCGGCAGCAGGCTTTTCCAGAATGGCAACCCGAAACGCGTGAGATACAGATCGCCGCCGTCCGCCGTCTTCAAGTGAATGTAATCCACGCCCAGCAGCGAGATGGCGCTGCGTGCCGCCGGCAAATCCGCCGGCAAAACCGGCGGCGGATTTGAAACGGATGCGGTCGAGGCGGAAATCTTTGGTGCTGGCGTTGACATTTGGAACGCTCCGGATGTTCCCACTTTTTCTTCTCCAACAGCATCCAGCGCCGGACAAGGAACGTCTCACCGGATTTTGGCGCATGCTTGACCTCGTTTGCCGCCGGTTTTGTCAGGCCGGATAACGGATTAAGTTCCCGTCTTGAAATCAGCGGCCCTCGGGAAAAGCAAAAAAACGAAATGAGCGCACACTCAAAGCAGACGCTAATTTTTCAAAAAACAGTGCTTCCTATTTACCGGCAAACAGGCTATAATTTTCGGAGCGTCGGTTTCCGACGGACTCCCGCCAGGGTGTTTCAAGGGATGCCCTTCCGGCGATTCCGGACTTTTCTGTCGTGAGCTTTTCTCCTTGTGGAGCGAAGCGCTGGCGGTGCGGTTTATATTATGTCACAGCCGAAGATTATTCAGGGCGGGATGGGCGTGGCCGTGTCCGGCTGGACTTTGGCGCGCACCGTTTCCAAGTTGGGACAACTTGGCGTCGTTTCCGGAACGGGATTGGCCATCGTTTTCTCGCGTGCCCTTCAGATGGGCGATCCCCAAGGCCACCTGCGCCGTGCAGTGCAACAGTTTCCGATTCCCGAAGTCGCCGCGCGCGTGCTGGCGCAAAATTTCGTTCCCGGCGGAAAATCTCCGGCCACGCCATTCAAAATCGCTCCCATGCCGACGCTCCGCCCCGGCCCGGCGCTCGTCGAATTGACGGTCATGGCCAATTTCGTGGAAGTGTTCCTGGCCAAGGAAGGCCACGGCGGATTGGTCGGAATTAATTTTCTCGAAAAAATCCAGTTGCCCACCCTGCCCTCGCTTTACGGCGCGATGCTCGCCAACGTGGATTACGTGCTCATGGGCGCCGGCATACCGCGCGCCATTCCCGGTGCGCTGGATCGTCTGGCGGAAGGTGAACCGGCTCAAATAAAAATTGACGCCATCGGCGCGTTGCCCGGCGAGGAATTCCTTTCCACGTTTGACCCGCGCGCCTTCTGCAAAGGCCGGCTCCCGGCGGTGAAACGTCCGCAATTTCTCGGCATTGTCGCCTCGGTGACCCTTGCCATGGCTTTGGCCAAAAAGGCCAGCGGACACGTGGACGGCTTCGTCATCGAAGGCGACACCGCCGGGGGACACAACGCCCCGCCGCGCGGCCCGCTGCAACTCAACGCCATCGGCGAACCGATATATGGCCCGCGTGATGTCGTTGACCTCGAAAAAATTCGCGAGCTGGGCCGGCCATTCTGGCTGGCCGGGTCGTATGGGCGGCCGGGCCGGCTGGCCGAGGCCTTGCGACTTGGCGCATCCGGCATTCAGGTGGGAACGGCATTTGCGTTTTGCAATGAATCCGGCCTCCGCCCCGAACTCAAGCAGCAGGCTTTGCAAATGAGCCGTGCCGGCACCGCGCGCGTTTTCACCGACCCGATTGCCTCGCCCACCGGTTTTCCGTTCAAGGTGGTTCGGATGCCCGGCACGCTTTCAGAAGCCGATCAGTATGCGGCCCGGACGCGCATCTGCGACCTGGGTTATCTCCGGCATCTTTATCGCAAACCGGACGGGACACTGGGCTACCGTTGCCCGGCCGAGCCGGTGGATGATTATGTCAAAAAAGGCGGGGCGCTCGCAGACACACAAGGCCGTAAATGCCTTTGCAATGGACTCCTCGCCAACATCGGCCTCAACCAGGTGCGTTCCGAAATGGAACAGGAATTGGCGTTGATGACCGCCGGCGACGACGTCGCGCAAGTCGCGCGGTTTCTCAAGCCGGGTTGCGACACTTACACCGCCGCGGACGTTGTGCGCTGCCTGTTGGACGAGACGATTCCCGTCAACGGGGTTGATCTTTCAGCCTCGCATCCAAGTCCAGCGCACGTGTGAACATCGCCAGCCCGCCGTCGGGCGTGCGCGGCCATTGTTCCTGCGGACGATCCAATAAAACTCCACGCCGTTGCCATCCGGGTCGCGCAGATAAAGCGCTTCGCTCACGGCGTGAATCCGGCCGCGCCGTCCGGTTCAATGCCCGCCGCCAGCACGCGACGCAACGCATCGGTCAGCAGCGCGCGGGTCGGATACAAAATCGCCACGTGATACAAACCGGTCATACCCGGCAGCGGCGGCGAACCGCCCGCGCTTTCCCAAGTATTTAACCCAATGTGATGATGATACCCACCGGCGGAGAGAAACGCCGCCTGCGATCCAAAACGCTGTGTCAGTTCGAAGCCGGGCACGTCACGATAGAAACCCATCGCCCGTTCGAGGTCGGCCACCTTCAAATGCACGTGACCAATCCTGACTTTGGCGTCAATCGGAGGAGGGTTCCCGGCCATAATTTGTTGGTTTGCTTTTCTTTGGAATCAATTCTCATTGCCCAAACTCGCGCCGGGCGGCCTCAAGCCCGCGTTCATAGGCGGCAATCAGCCGATCCCACGCGGCATTGGCCTCCTCGTCAATCTGTCGGCGCGCCGGGTTGGCGTCGAACCACGCAATCGTGCGTGCAATGCCCTCGCGGAACCGCGTGGTGCAGACAAAATCGGGCACGAAGCGTTTGATCTTGGTGTTGTCGAACAAGGCGGAGTGCGACTTGTCGCCCAGCAACGTCCCTGTATCTTCCGGAATACAGGCGGTGATGAAATCGGAGGCGATGTGTACCAACCGGGGGGCCGGAACGCCCGCCGCCTCCGCTGTGAATTGATAAATCTGGTTCCAGGTCAGGACCTCGTCGGAGGTAATATGGAAGGCTTGACTGATCGCGCCTTGCTGGCCGAGCAACCCGATCAGGCCCTTCGCGAAATCGCTGTTGTGCGTGATGGTCCAGAGCGAAAGTCCGTCGCCGGGCACGATCACCGGCTTCCCCCGCCGCATCCGGTCCACCGCCGTGTAACTCTTGAGCCAGCTGTTCACCGCGAGTGGCACGACCGTGTCTCCGTAGGTCAACGACGGACGCACCGTCGTCACCGGAAACGTTTCCTCGCGCAGCAGGTGTTCCTCACCAGCAGCCTTGTTCCGCGAATAATCCCAGAACGGGTTCGCCAGCGGTGTGGACTCGGTGATGAGGTAATGCGCGAGCGGCTTCTGATAGGCGCTGGCCGAGCTGATGAAAACATACTGCCCGGTCCGGCCACGGAACAGCGCGATGCGTTGCTCGATCTCCGCCGGGGTAAAGGCGATGAAATCCACCACGGCGTCCCAGTTCTGTTTGCCCAACGCCGCTGCCGTCGCCGCGGGATCGGCGATGTCGGCCGTGATTTGATGCGTGCCCGGCAACGCGGGTCGCCGGGCGCGATTGAGGAGGGTGACGTGAAATCCGCGCGCCACTGCCAGTTGGGTGCAGGCCGTGCTGATGATGCCGGTGCCGCCGAGGAAGAGAACTTTCATGGTTGATCAGGTTTGGTTTTCAATCACCGTCCGTTCACAAAGCCATTATAGCATTGGAATTACCGCCGTCTTGATAAAACACGAACGAACGTTCGCGGTCGGCCGCCTTCAAATACGCGCGGCCCGCACGTCCGGATGAGCCGGCGGAGATTGTCTCAGCGGTCCGTCCCTGCCAATCCAACTTCACTTGCCGCGGAAAAATGATATATTGCAGCCACTGATATGAAAACCATCGCTCCGGCTGAACTCCAAAAACTTCTGGCCGCCCATCCCGGCCTGTCATTGCTGGATGTCCGCACGCCCGTGGAATACGCGGAGGTGCATGTCCCGCAGGCGCGCAATGTGCCGCTCGACAAACTTTCGCCGAAGGCGCTGTTTGATGCGGACCAACTGCCCAAAGGCCAGCCGGTTTATCTCCTTTGCCGTTCGGGCGGACGCGCCACCAAGGCGGTGGAACAGTTCGCCCGGGAAGGATTCGATCAGGGCATCATCGTCGAAGGCGGCACGCAGGCGTGGATTGAAGCCGGGCTGCCGGTGACCCGCGGCGCCGCCAGAGTCATCAGCCTCGAACGCCAGGTGCGCATTGCCGCCGGCTCGCTGGTGCTAATCGGGGTATTGCTCGGTTGGTTTGTGCATGGCGGATTTTTCGGACTTTCGGCGTTTGTGGGCGCGGGACTCGTTTTTGCCGGCGTCACCGACTGGTGCGGCATGGGTCTGCTGCTGGCGAAGCTGCCGTGGAACCAACAGTCAGGCTGCGCCTCCGGTTCCTGTTGCGAAGTGAAGCATTGATGCTGGGGAGAATGACTTGCGCCGCAACAATCCCAAAGGGATTGCATCATTCAGCCCAGGGTTGTCCCGCAACGCGGGGACTACCCTGCGCAACCGAACCGAAAACCCATCAACCCTGAAAGGGTTGAATCCATTCGCCGAACATCCGCACCGCGTTTGTCACGCGATTCAACCCTTTCAGGGTTGGAATTCTTTTGGTTTCTGCCACCCAGGGTAGCTCGTGCCCCGCAACCCTTGGGCTGATTGATTTCATCCCGTTGGGATGATGCGCTTTTCCTTGTCATGGCGTGAAAACCAAAAGGGCGTCTGGGCATTGGAAAAATTGTTGCTGACAATGTCCGGGCCGGTGTTACAACTTTTGCGGGTTTCGTATCCGGGTGATTCAAGCCGTTCGCAACCAAACAAACGTGAACCTAAAGAGTTGAAACGATTCCGGCCGGGTTGAAACCAGCACTGGTTTTGGAAAAATCGCCATGACAAGGAAAAAAGACAAGCGAGCGAAACGGTCAAACGATGCCGGGGACGGCAGGCCTGTCACCGTGCCCGACGAAAAGCCGCACAAAATCAAAACCAAGCTCTACCGAAAGGAATTGAAGCGGCTGCAAATCGAGCTGGTCAAGCTGCAGGAATGGATCAAGCACAAGAACCTTAAAGTCGTGGTTATTTTCGAGGGACGCGACGCCGCCGGCAAAGGCGGCACCATCAAACGGATCAGCCAGCGGATGAACCCGCGCATCTGCCGCGTCGTCGCTTTGGGGACCCCCACTGAAAAGGAGAAAACGCAATGGTACTTCCAACGCTATGCTCCCCACCTTCCCGCGGCGGGGGAGATGGTGTTGTTTGACCGCAGTTGGTACAACCGGGCCGGGGTTGAGCGGGTGATGGGCTTTTGCACCGGGGCCGAATATCAGGAGTTTCTCCACTCCTGTCCGGAGTTCGAGTGCATGCTGATCCGGTCGGGGATCATTTTGATCAAATACTGGTTCTCCGTGAGCAACGAAGAACAGGAACAGCGGTTCCAGTCCCGCATTCACGATCCCACCAAACGCTGGAAGCTCAGTCCGATGGACCTCGAATCGCGCCGACGCTGGCAGGATTATTCACGGGCCAAAGATGAAATGATGGCCCATACCGACATCAAGCAATCTCCCTGGTACGTGGTCAATGCGGACAACAAGAAACGCGCCCGGCTCAACTGCATTCGACACCTGCTCAAACAGATACCCTACAAGGACCTGACTCCGAAACCAATCCAACTGCCCCGACGCCCGGCCGACAAAGGATATGTTCGTCCCCCGATCACCAAACAAACCTTCGTGCCGAATTACTACGGTTGAGAACCGGCCGGAGGCGGGACGCGAATTTCACGAAAGGGCACGAATCTGCTCCGCTAACATATCGGGCCACAGGCCCGACGCTGCATTCATACGGAATTACGTTCGAAGCGCTGCGAATTGATTGACGCTCCTCCTCTCCCGCCCTGCGGGCACCCTCTCCCCCGCTGCCAGCGGGGGAGAGGGGCGGGGCGAGGGGGCGCTTCGTCGGATTGTTTAAATGCCTGCCTCGGCTTTTATGGCAGTTTGATTGCACATCGGTATCAGTCCTCGTCGTCCGACATCTCGTTGAGCACCTTCCAGCCGTCCTTGGTTTTTGCCACGAGCAGATTGAGCTGGTTGAACGTCCCGTCCCGTAACCGGTGAAGCTCCGTCACCATCACGACGCCGTCGGTGTAAAGCTGACGGTCAATGAAAAAACTTTCCACGCCCTTGAGGTCAGGCCAGGACTCCGTGGTTGCCTTCCGGTAGGTCCGCTCCAAAAGCAGGGCGTTCTTCTTCCGGAACTCCGGGTCACGGGCCAGGTTTGGGTCAAGGTCCAGTAATTTCAGCGTTCCCTCGATCATGAAATTCTTGCAGACGCAGGCGGATTCAATGTTCTGCCGGCGATAGGCATCCTCCAGACAGAGAATGACGCCTTCCGGCGTGTCGAAGTCCTTTTCGACGGGAGGAAGCAGCGTGCGCAACTGCTCCAAGGTCAGTTCTGGTTCTACGTTCTCTCGCATGGTGCTGTCATTGCCGGGCATGGGCTACCGCCCAACTTATTATCAGGCCGCCGTTCTGGCAATCTGTTCCTCAAGCGTTCACGGAGCACGCGCGGGCGCGCACGATTATTTTGAAGACGACGTTTTGGCTGCGGGCGGGTTGGTATCCGCCTTGGGCAGGATGTCCGAGGCTTTCATGTGCAGGGTTTGTTTGTCGCGCGTTATGATCGTTCTCTCTTCGCCAATCGCCACCGCCACCCGGCCCAGAAACACCCGCCCGTCCTTGAGCCATATCAGATCGGGCTGACTGTTGAACCACGGATTATTCGTGGGCGTCCAGGCGAGCGGAACAAATTTTGTTCCGTTGCAAACCGGACAGGTTTGCCTTCCCGTTCCCTTGCAAACATCGCATTTCACCTTGCCGGTGCCACCGCAGACCTTGCACTTGCCGATATTCACCGCCACGCCATTTGTGTACACGATGACCTCGCCGACATGATTCTGGCTCCAGGCTTGATATCCCCCTCCGCCACTCTGGTTTGGAAATTTCTGCCACAACTCGCTTGGATCATGTCCGGCCACGGTCATGTGTATCCACACACCCTTTGACAGTTTGAGACAAGGTCCCGGACAATCCACCTGGCCATTGGTGCATCCGGGCGCGCGACAAGCCACCGTGCCTTGCCCTCTGCACTCGAAGCAGACCTTCTCATTTGGGCCCGGGCCGGCCGCCACCTTCGGCAGCGGCGCGGAATTGGTGGTCGCAGTGACCTGACCTTCGGGCGCGGAAGATTGCTTCCCGCAACTGACGAACAGCAGCGCGCCGAGAAAACAGGCGAGCACCGGGCAAAATGCGAAACGCCTCGGAAGTTGAGCCGCGTTGGCCATGCGCTGAGATTATGGCCGCCATGCTGGCGTGTAAAGATGAACGTGGCCGGCGAATGAGCGCCGGGTGAAGGATTAATACCAATTCCCAGAGACAATCGGCACATTGGTAGGGCGCGTCACTCCGTGCGCGCCGCAATCGTTGTGCGGACGAACGGCGGGCAGAGGACTGTCCGCCCTACCGAGGCTTGTTCCGGTTGTCATTGAGAAATGATTAAAATCCACGTCCGGAAAATTCGAGAACGAGCCGTCTTCGTTACACTTCCGTCTTCGTCCCGTATTGTGGGACTTCGCCGGGACAAGCTGGCGGGCCGGCGAGGATGAGGAAAAACCGCCGTCGCCGGTTTATTCCTCCAGAACGAACCGCCATTGGCAGAAGGTTTCTTTGGGGTGCGGATCCGGTGGGGCAAAGACACAGGACACGCGAATCCGGTCGTCAATGGCCCGGGCAAAACTTTCGAATTCCGCGTGGTGCATTTCCTTGCACGCATATTCCCCCAATCCGCGCTTCAACCGCGCTTCCTGGCTGGGACAGGATGGGACCGTAAGCACCACTTCGTGCTCTGATTCCTGGATTTGGTATCCGATCAAAATCGTCCAGGGATACAGCTTGAGCGCGCGCACGAATCCCTTCAGGCCTTTCTCCTGAATCTGGAATCGCGCCACCAATTCTTTGGCCGCCATGCCGCCCACGCGACCCCAGACCTGCTCATTCAAATGCTCGGCGACGCCCTGGCCGAAGCGTTCGGTGGCATAGATGAACCAAAAGGCGTCCGCCACTTTGTAGTGCCACAGCAGGAAGTCCAGGTAACGCCGGAGTTCGCCGGCTTCCATGGTCTCGAACGTGTTTTGAAAACTGGTGTTCATGATTAAAGATTTTGTTGGCGGTGACATTGGCTGTGCCCTGCTCACGTTTTCGCATAAACCTCTGCACCTTTTTTCACAAACGCGCGAGCTTTTTCCCGGTCATCCCGACTGGGCAAGGCCGACGTGCAAGCCAAGACCCGCGACCTGTTCGAAACCGAACTGGCCAAGTTGAATTAATTGCAGTGTCGCGTATCTCACGCGATGGTGCGCCGCGGATCCACGCGGCAACACGGCTGATGCCATCTGGCGCTACGGATCGGGCGGCCATTGGCCGGTCGGGTGGAAATTCCGGTCTTTTCCCGCGTAAAAGGCCTTCGGCCTCACGCGGTTAGCTGCGTAAAAGGGCGTAAAGCCCCGTGGGGCCACGCCCCTTTACGGGGCCTTCGGCCTCACGCGGCAGGCGGCGTAAGATCGGTAACAATGAAATCTTACAGGGTGCAGATGAGCACCGTCTCCACTATTGACATGGCAACTGAAAAGGCGACCAGGCGCTGGAAGAACTGATTGAATATCTGAAGCGTCTTCTCGAGCTGCTGGGTCGCTGACTCCACGATCTGGGTGAGGCTCCGGTCCAGTTGCCCGCTGAGTGACCCCGTGTTAATCATCCCCTTGAGGTCGTCCTCCAGCAGCGCCGGCGTCCCGAAGGCATCTCCGAAGGTGCCGTTCTGTGCCAGTATTCGGCGGGCTTTCAGCAAATCCTGACGAATGGCGTCATTGCGAACGGTCTGCCACGCCAGGTCGAACGTGACGACCACCCCCAGGCCCCCGGCCTCGTAGGCAAGCCGGAACGTGGCAAAAAACAAGACGACCGCCAGACGGATCTCGGTCTCGCGGATGAGCGGGATCTGCAAAAGGACGAGGTCAACCACCCTTTTCACCGGCTGCAGCTTGAACAGAAGCCACCCCAACAGGGCGAGCAGCAAGCCAGCCCCGAAAGTGGCGCAAAAAAATTGCCAGGCTGCCTGGTACTTTCCGAAATACACGAAAACTCCGGTGCGAATGATCCAGCCGAAGACGATGCAGACAAGGGGATAGAGCCAGGTGTTGCGCACAAGCCGCACGGAGGGTCCAGTCCGGTGGCAATGATGGTAAAGCAATTGAAATGCTTCCACCAGCCGGCCACCCGTTTCTCCCGCACGAACCACCGGGAGGAAATAGCGCGGGAAATTCCTCACCCCGGGCTCGAGAGCCTTGGAAATCGACATTCCCTGATCGCACCGTTTCAGAGCGACGCGAACAACCTCCCGAAGCACCTTGGAGCGCGTTGCTGCCCCGCTCAGTTCCAGCGACTTTTTCACCGGCATCCCCGATGAAATGCAAGTTGCCATCGAGTCCGCAAAGAGCCACAGGGTTTGGTTGTCGATTCTCATGATGACGTGGCGATGCACGACGACCCGGTTAATTGATAGTGGTGTTCGCGGCGCGCCTCCTGTTCCTGACAGGCCGGGGACAGGTGGAATTTCTCGCAGGCCCGAAAATCCGTCACAAGCTCTTTACCCTTTGCCGCGTAAAAGGCTTTCAGCCTCACGCGGCAGGCTGCATCAACTTGTCGCGCCGAAAGCGGATGAAGGCGGAACCCGGCTGGCATGGTGACTGCGAGTGTGTGCCCGAACGCCAGCGGCGTCAATGCCGCGTAAAGCTTCCGCCACGCGGCGGGCCGGCTCGGCGCCACAAAATCAGCGCTTCAATGAACGCAGATAGGCCACCACCGCCACCGCGTCGTCGTGATTGAAACGGAATTGCGGCATGGGCGGCATGGCCCGTTTGCCCAGCGTGTTGGCCCCCGTTTCCAGAAACTTCATCGCCTGCTCGTCCGTGGCAAAGGTCGGCAACCCCGCAATCCCCGGAGCCACCGCCGCAAAAGGCATCGGACGCACCGGCTTGATGTCGAGCACATCCCCTTGCAGCCACGCGGTGCGGTCATACTCACCCTTGTCGGTCTTGGGCGTGTGACATTCTCCGCACATCGCCACGCGATCGACCAGATACTGGCCGCGTTTGATTAGCACATCGGAAGCCGGTTCCGCCCGGGCCGGGATAACGATTTTCAAGGCGAACAGACCTAACGCCAAAAAGAGCAACGCGAGAAACAATTTGGATTTCATGCGCGTTTTTCTAGCGATTCACCAAAGCCGGAACAAGCGGAAAACACCTGTCGAAACCACGTATGGACACGGATGGACACGGATAAAAAGGCGATTTTCCAGCGAGAACATCAACTCACGAATAATCAGTTCTTGAAAACCGTGTGAAATATTCGTTTCCCCAGCCCAATCCGTGTGAATCCGTCCCGCTCTGCGGGATCCGTGGTTAAAATGTTTGCGTCGGAGCGGCCACGTCTGGTTTCCGACACTGGACAAAGCCCCAGCCGCAGGTCAACATTTTTCGCGGCTGTTCAGTCGCGTGACGAATGCCGTCTGGTTTGGTCAAATATTTTTGAAATGAGCCAAAACGAAGTGAGGTCATCCACCCTCCGCAGTGCTGCTGCCGACAACGCAGCCACCCTTCCCAGTGACGCCCCTGGAGTGCCGGCCAACCCTTCCCGCCACGGCTACGGAGGACGGGAACTGAGATTACTCCCGCCAGTCCTGTTGAGCATCTTCCTGCTGGCCTGCTCATCGGCTCAGGCCAAACCGAAGTTCAACGTCAGTGAAATCGCCGGCCCATACCAGCAGTTGATGATCTGCGATCTGGACGGCGACGGTCTCAAGGATCTGGTTCTGATGGACGATACCAATTTATCCATCTTCTACCAGGATACCAAGCTGGGCTTCACTCGCGAACCGCAACAAACCTGGCGTCTCGAACCCCGGCCATGTCTGGTCTGGGCGGCCAAACTGGGCGGACCGGCCGGGAGTTTGCTCGTCATGACCAGCGACGGAGTGACCGAGCTTTGTTTTACCAACCGAACCGGTCCTCCCGCCATCCGGCAAATCATCCGGCAACCCACGATTGTTCCGGAGGCAATGGATGCAGCGGAAGGCACGAACGCGATTTACCTTCCGCTGTCGGTGGAGACGGGCCTTCGCCGCGCCGCAGTAACCGTGGAAAAGGATCTGGAACAGGCTACGGCCACGCAGGCCGGCCGCGACTGGCCGTTGCTGCTGGTACCGGCGGCGGATGGAATTCAGGTCTGGCAACATCGCGGCGAGTGGCGTCAGGCACAATGCCTCAGCAATTCCATCGAAGCCAGCCTGCAACTGTCAGTGACCAATCCCGGATATACCAGGTCGCTTGGATTCGACCTGAGCGTGGGCGACGTCAATGGCGACGGACGCGATGCTCTGATGGTCAGACGCAGTAATGGCTGGACCAACAGCTACAGCCTTTACCTGCAGCAGAGCAATGGCCTGTTCGCTGTTGAACCGGCGTTAATCTACGCGGACAAGGTGGAACCGTTCTCATGGCTTTGCTGGGTCGATCTGAATCGCGACGACAAAATGGATCTGATCAAGGGCATCTGGCTGAACGAGGCTTCATTCTTGCCCGGGGTTCCTTCCGGCAAAGTGCTGGTGAGCACTTATATTGCCGACGAGCACGGCAAGATTCCGGCCGAACCGCAACAGGTCTTTCGCAAGAACGACTGGACGGCCGCAGTCCCGGTGGTGGACGTGGATGGCGATGGTTTTCCGGACCTGGTTTTGGGCTACAGTCAGATCGAGGACAAGGAGGGCTTTCGCAAGATGATCACCTCCAAAAAGCTCGATTACAATCTCCGGTTTTACTTCTACCGGCCCGGCATTGGCTTTCCAACAGAAGCGGACTGTCAACGTGACGTGGTCATCCATCTGGACCGAGCCGAGATGCAGGAGGATCTGCCCGAATATTTCGGGCGCTACGTCAAACTCGGCGGCGATTTTAACGGGGATGGCAAAACGGATTTGCTGGTGCGAGACCACAGTGATGCGATCTCGGTTTACTCCTTTGTTTCGCGGGAGAAGGGATTCAGCCCGAAACCGGACCTGCGATTCAGTTGCCTGGAACCGATTGACGAATGGCAGGTCGCGGACCTGAACAACGATGGCGTCAGTGATCTGATCGTGAAACTCGCGAAACAAAAAGGCTATCGAATATTCATCAGCCAGAAATAACCCATGTTTTCCCTGCCACAACCGAAGCGAATTTCGCACCTTGCACCTTTGAACGGTAGCGGCGGGCATCCTGCCTGCCGTAGAGCCGTGGCTTCCAGCCCGGCGGAAGAGGCGATGAAAAATCCAAGAGAGATCGAGATGCGGCGGTGGTTCCGGGCGGCAGGATGCCGACCCTCTACGGCAGGCAGGATGCCCGCCGCTACGCTGTCTCAATGCGCCATTCTGTTGCTGTTCCTCGCGGTGAATGTTGGCTGGGCCGAGCCGGTGGTGCTGTTGCCCCAGTTGATCACACTCCCAGCCAACGCCGGGGAGCCGCTTTTTGTTGATATCGAAGGGAACGGCCGCTGCAATCTGCTCGTGATTGATACGGTGGAGAAAAAACTTTTGAACTATCGCCAGCGCCTGGACGGCTTCACCAACTCACCCGATCAGGTTATTCCCCTGCCGCCACAAACCGCCTGGGTCGCCCCGTGCGACGTGGATGCGCATCCCGGCCTTGAACTGCTGATGTCCACCGCCACCGGGCTGGTTTATTGCCGGCAGAACGCCGGCTTGTTCGAATCGGAGCGACACCCGCTCATCGAAGTGAGCCAGACATTCACCAACCACGACCTGCCCACCCTGACTTTGCTGAACACGAACAAAACCGGAACGAACGATTTAATCCCGGTGATTTCTGCTGGGCAGACCGTGCTGTACCATCGGAACAGCGCTTATGAATGGAGCCCCGGACCGGCGCTGGCCCTCGACGTGAAACAAACGGCCTGGCACGTCAACCGCTACCTGTGGCGCGATCTTTGGACGTTGGGACCAAATCCCGCGCACAGCCTGGACGTTGAACAATCGTTTCGCGCCGAGTCGGAGCAGGAGCCGGACAAGGAGCCGGAGAACGAAGTCATCCGAAAGATCATCGCCGACATGAACAAAAACGCCTCCGCGAGTCCGCCACAACTGGACCGCGTGGACGTGGATGGTGATGGCCGGGAAGACCTGATTCTGTGGCAGGTTGGCGGCAAGCTGGATTTCAAAACTGACGTTTATATCTTCCTGCGCGGCGCGGACCAAAAGTTGCCCGAGCAGCCAACGCAAGTTCTGCACTGTCGCGGGTTCCCGATTCCCATCGGTTCCACGAAAAAGCGGTCGCCCGTGCATGATCTGGATGGCGATGGCGTATGTGAACTGGTTCTGCTCGAAATGAAGACCCGCATTATCTCCGAGAGCGGACTGGTGGAAACGGTGATCTCGCACGGATTGGATTGGGCGCTCACGATCCGGTCGTTCCATCACGGCGCCTTTTCCCGCAGCCCGGACGCGTCCGTGCCGGTGACGGGGATCCTGCCGTCGGAAGTTCTGGCCGGGTGGCCGTTCCTGGTTCAAGGAGACTTCAATGGCGACGGCCGGCTCGATCTTCTGGTCAGACGCTCGGACACTCAATGGAATATTTTTTGCAGCACGACGGATGGACACTGGTTCGCGTCGCAACCCGCAATGACTTTCGACGTGCCGACGCACGGCTATATTGAAATCCAGGACCTGAACGGCGATGGGTTGTCGGATATCATCTGGCACGAGTGGGACAAGCCCAACCTTTCCATTTTCATGTCGCCACCACCCCAGGCAAAAGGTAAAAACCCATGATGGAATCTGCCGCAGCACTGGTTTTGGAAGATGTCTCCAAACGATTTGGGCGCGTTCAGGCGGTGGATCATCTTTCCTTGCAGGTTGAACCCGGCCACCTGGCCGGGTTTCTCGGACCGAACGGAGCAGGCAAGAGCACCACACTTTATATGATCCCCCGGCTGGTGCGGCCCACCCACGGGCGCATCCGCCTCTTCGGCGTGGATATCTGGAAGGACTACAAAAAAGCGATCCGCTCGGTGGGCATCACCGTGGAAACACCGGCTTTTTATGAATACCTGTCGGGCCGGAAGAACCTCGAACTCGCCGCCCGTTTGCTCGACCACGTTTCCCCGCGTGAGATTGATGAAATCCTGGAACGGATTGGCTTGGCGGAACGGCAGCATGATCGCGTACGGGTTTATTCGACCGGCATGAAACAGCGCCTGGGCATCGGCCGGGCGATGTTGGGCCGGCCACGCCTCCTGATTCTGGACGAGCCGACCAACGGGATGGATCCCGAGGGAACCCACGAAATGCTCTCGTTCCTGCGCGAGGAAGTCAGGAACGACGGGCTCACGATATTTATCTCCAGCCATCTGATGTCCGAGATCGAGGAGTTTTGCGACACGGTCTATGTCATCAATCGCGGGCATCTGGTTGCTTCCGGCCGCGTGAAGGAGTTGTTGAAACCGCACGAACGGATCGTGCGGGTCACCTTCCAGGGCAAAGTTCCCGATCGTGATTTTATTTCGCGCCACGAACAGATCCGGAACGCAAAACCCGTGACTGCGGATATGATGGAGATCACGCTGGCACAGGACGATTCCGCGTGGCTGAACCAATGTCTGCTGCAGGCGGGATTCAGGGTTTCAGCCATCGCGCCCAAACAAAAGACCTTGAAGGAATTTTTCCTTTCCATCACGGGCCTTCGCCGCGCCGAAGTGCCATCTTCGATCAACCAGCCTCCGTCCGCACAGGCGGGAGACAAGCCCCATGACTAGCCAATTCATACCATTGCTGCGAAATGAAGTTACGAAGGCAGCGCGCCGCAAGCTGTCCTGGTTCGGCATTTTCGCCGTGGGTCTGGCGTGTGTGATCGTTTATTTTATCGCCGGCCAGCTCAGCTCCGCGGCCACGGCGAACGCCTGGGGCTATGTCGGCTTTTCGATGCAAATCGTGTTCACGGACATTGGCCCGATATTTATCATCACATTCGCGGCCATGTTGGTGGCGGAAGAAACGGGCGCCGGCACGATTCGCGCCGCGCTGGCCGCTCCGGTGCATCGTTGGGAGTTGTACCTGGCCAAGGCGGTTACCGGACTATTTTACATGATGGTCCTCTCCGTCGCCGCTCTGCTGTTCTCCGCGACACTGGCCAAGATCCATTACCACTTCGGCGCGGTGGCCGATTCCGCCGGAGTTGTGTATGGCCGGAGCCAGGCGACGCACGAGCTCCTGGTGAGTTACGCGCTCAGTTGGATACCGTTGAGCGCTCTCGTCATGTATGGGATTCTGATCTCCACCATCGTTCGCACTCCGGGAGCGGCCGTAGCGGTGGGCATCAGCACCTTGTTCGTCATCGAGTTCACCAAGCACCTGGCGGGACTTGATCCCTACATCTTCACCCGCTACATCACTTACTCCTGGCTGAACCTCCAGCAACTCGCCCAGGGGATGGATTATCAATGGCGTCCGGAAGTGTGGAAGATGATCGAATTGTCCGGAGTGTCCGCCGTCGTCACGTTCGTCGCCGGCCTGATCCTTTTTGTGAGACAAGACCTCAACAATTAGGCCGGCACACCGGTTCGCCATCTTCAATCCCCGCCGGTGTAGCACCATTTTGCTCACCCGCCAATACCCCTGCCATCTACTCTCGGTCGCTGCTCCGCAGCTTCGTCCTGGCCAGCGCCCCATCGCCGCGCTTTTGATTTGTTCCCGACACCGGCGGGCGTATCCTTTTAATGGCAATGAAAACTTCAATTGAACTGGAAAAATCGGCGGCGCTGCAGATCGCCACGCTAATGGTGGCGGCGGCACGGACGGCGCCCAAAACGCGCGGCATTGACAACATCAAGACCGCCGCGATTAACGACGAGCCGGCGAGGCAAAAACTCGTCGCCAAGATGCGTGAGATCGCCGCGAGGGAGGATCGGCCCGGCCTCGCGCGGGACGCCGGCAACATTGAGAACTCGCCAGCAGTGGTCGTCATTGGCGTGGAAGCCAATACGGCTGGAATGAACTGCGGGTTCTGCGGCAAGCCATCCTGTGAAGCACTGGAGGAGGCCGACGGCATCTGCGCTTTCAACTCGATTGACCTCGGCATCGCCACGGCCTCGGCGGCGGAAGTGGCCGGCCGGTTCCACGTGGACAACCGCATCATGTATTCCATCGGCCGCGCGTGCCTGGACCTGGGCCTGTTCGGGCCCAAGGTCAAACAGGCGCTCGGCATTCCACTGAGCGTGACCGACAAAAATCCGTTCTTCGACCGCCAGGCGTAGGCAGCTTTTCCCGGACACAACAAGTCGCTCGTCGTCGGGTGCGTCCGAAGTTTTTGCCCTGCCGCGGTGCGAAGCGGATTGTCATCAAACCGGTTTGGCGTTAAATTAAAGCGGGTCACAACGCGCGCGTTGTTTTATGCCGTTCCGATTGCTCAACCTTGACGGGGTCGCGAATTATTTGCACCTCACGCCCGCGGACATTGAGCAGCGGGTGAAGAACCGCGAAATTCCTTTTGAAAAACGCGGCGACCGGATCGTCTTTCGCCAGAGCGAAATTGATGCCTGGGCTTCGCAACGCATCCTCGGTTTGTCCGGCCAGCAGTTGGCCGTTTATCATCAGAAATCCACCCGCCACACGCGAAAATTTCTGCCGCACGAAACCATCCTGCCGGAATTGCTCCGGCCGGGAGCCATCGCCCCGGCCATGACGTCCAAAACCAAGGCGTCCGTCCTGCGCGATCTGGTGGCGCTCGCGGAAAAAACCGGGCGCCTCTGCGATCCCAAAACCCTGCTGGCCAGCCTGGCGGCGCGCGAGGAATTGTGTTCCACGGCGGTGCCGGGCGGATTTGCGCTGCCGCATCCGCGGTCCCATGAACCTTACCTGTTTGAGACTTCGTTCATCGTGGTGGGGCGGCCGATCCAGGAAATCCATTTCGGCGCGCCCGACGGCCAGCCGACCCATCTGTTCTTCCTGATTTGCTGCCAGAATGACCGGCTGCATTTGCACACGCTGGCCCGCCTTTGCCTCATCGCGCAGAAAACCAAATTGCTCGACCAGCTCCGCGACGCGCCCGACGCCGAAACCATGCGCAACTTCATCATCGCGGCAGAACAGGAAATTCTGGCCGACCTGAAAACGGTTTCGTAGAAACCGTACCTTGGGCGCGATGCTCAGCGCTTCTTTCAACAGCCCAAGGAAAGGCTGGCGCTACGGGTCGGGCGGCAATTGGCCGGTCTTGTGAAAATTCCGGTCTTTTCCTCCCAAGGCGGCTTTGATTCGCCGGACATGACGGTGCCACTCCGGTTCGACGGCGGCCACGGGGCCGATGGTCTGTTCAAACGCCTCAAGTCCCCCGCCCCGCTGCAACAAAACCATCGCCGATTCCCGGTATTTCGGGTTTTCGAAAATGAAATGCGTCAGCGTCCACCAGTGGAGATAGTACAGGTTGAATGCCTGGTTCATGCCCGGCCCCCCATGGTCGCTGATGATGGCGCGCAGCGGAATGACGCTGCCGTTGGTAAGGTTGGCCTGCAAGTCGGGAGCCGTCGCGATTTCATCCATCCACCAGACCGGATAGGTGTTCGGATCAATCCGCCCCGGCATCAGTTGGCCGCCCTGGATGCGACTGGTCGAAAAGTATTCGGCAGTCCCTTCGTCCAGCCATTTGACGAGGTCCAATTGGGCCACTTCGCGGTTCAACTGATGCACCGCTTCGTGGAGTATCCAGTGGTAGGGGTTCAGCTCATCAGCCGAAAAATAGGCGCGGCAGTAAGGTTTCCGGTAAAACGCTTCCGCCCAACCCAGGCCCGGGTTCACCCAGCGAAATTCCCGGCGATCCTTGTAAAGCAGCAGCTTCAATTTGGGATGTTCATGCCGAAACGTCGGCAGGGTCCCAAAGCGATTGGAATACGCGTTGTAAAGCAGTTCCACGACCCGCCCGACCTCCTCGGTCTGCGCCTGCGAAGCGGTGGAAGCGATGGTGTAGTGAGGTGTTTCGATGGTCCGTGCCGGTGTCCAAGGGCGCGGGCAGTATTTCCAAACCACCACGCTCAGGAGTATGATGAAATAGATGAGCAGCCGTACTGTGCCCCAGTCGAATCGCCGGGCAGGACGCGTCGGTTCCGCAGTCATGTTTGGGAGCTTCCTGCCACCCGGCCCGGATGACAAGTTTTGATTGGATTGAAACAGCGGATGCAGCGTCGGCGCTATGCGCCGATGAATTCGAGCCGCAGGCTCGACACTACAGCCAACTGGTTCAATTCGCGAAAATTTGCGAAATTAGCGTAAAAACCCGGTCGCTCATTTCGCCGGCGGAGTTGGCGCTGCGGAAGAATTTGTTTCCGCCTTGGGCAGGATGTCCGAGGCTTTCACGTGCAGGATTTTTTTGTCGCGCGTGACGATCGTTCTATCGTCGCCCACCGACGCCGCCACCCGGCCCAGAATCACCTGTCCGTCCGCGAGCCGGATCACATCGGGCTGGCGGTTGAACCACGGATTATCCGTGGGCGTCCAGGCGACCGGAATGAACTTCTTTCCGTTGCAAATCGGACAGGTTACCTTCCCCGTTCCCTTGCAAACACTACAGGTCACCTTGCCAGTGCCACCGCAAATCTTGCATTTGCCGATGTCCGTGGGCTTGCCATCCTGTATCACGATGACATCTCCGAGGTGATGTTCGCTCCAACCTATCGTCCAGTGGCCATCAGGCGAATTAAAATACTGCCACAAAACGTCGGATGGTTTTCCATCAATGTCAGTATGTGTCCAAACCCCTTTGGAGAGCTTCAAGCAGGGGCCGGGACAATCCACCTTTCCATCCACGCAACCGGGCACGGGACACGGCACCGTGCCTTCCCCTTTGCACGCGAAACAGACCTTCTCGCCGGGGCCCGGGCCGGCCACCTCTGGTGGCGGGGCGGAATTGGTGGCCACGGTGGCCTGACTTTTGGGAGCATCCGCCGGCTTCCCGCAACCGGCGAAAAGCAGCGCGCCAAGAAAACACTCAAGCACCGGAATAAACGCGAAACGCCTTGAAAGTGGAGCAGCGTTGGCCATGCATCGAGACTATGGCCGCCGTGCCGGTGTGTAAAGTTGAACGTGGCCGGGAATTTATCTTCAGCTACGGAGTGGCGGAAGACCACAGCCCACGGCGTCAGCCGTGGGAACCGGTCGAAATAGCCATAAACCCCGGAAGGGGCGACAGAATCCCGCTTCCCTAACGCGTTTTCTTTCGCCGCTACGCGGCTCGGGATCTGCAACCCTCAAACCCACGGCTGACACCATGGGCTACTTTCTGTCGCTGCTCCGCAGCTATTTGGTTCATTTCGCCGCCATCGCGCGCCCGGCAAGCCAGCCGGTCGTCCACGCGGCTTGAAAATTAAACCCGCCGGTGATGCCGTCGATGTCGAGCAACTCACCGGCAAAATGCAGGCCGGGGCAAATCCGGCTTTCCATGGTCTTGAAATTCACCTCGCCCAAACGCACGCCGCCGCACGTCACGAATTCGTCCTGGTTCAGGCTTTTTCCCGTGACCGGGAATTCCGTGCGGATCAATTGCTGGACGAGTTGGTGTTGCGCAGCACGCGAAAGCGCGGCCCAACGCGTGTCGCGCGCAATGCCGGCGGCCAGAACGAGTTGTTCCCACAAGCGCGACGGCAACGGCGTCACCGGCACGTTGACGACGAGACGCGCGGGTTGCGCTGCCTGGCGCGATTTAAGTTCAGCGGCAATCGCCTCCGCGTGAAGATGCGGCAGCCAGTTGACCTGCAACGGAAATTGGTAATTGAATCCGTGCAACGCCCGCGCGCCCCACGCCGACAATCGTAAAATCGCCGGACCGCTCAAGCCCCAGTGCGTCACCAGCAACGGCCCGCGCTCGCGCAATCGCACGCCTGCCACTGATGCCTCGACCGACCCGACGGAAACCCCGGCCAGCGCGCGCAACCACGGCAATTCGATGTGAAACGTGAACAGCGACGGCACGGGCGGTTCGAGCGTGTGCCCGAGCGACACCGCCAGTTGCCCCGCCACCGCCGCGCGACAGCCGCCCGTGGCCAGCAACAACCGGTCACAGACGATTTTTTCGCCGGATTTTTCGGTAGGGCGCGCAGTCCCCTGCGCGCCGTCGTTGGCACGCGTTACCACGGCGGGCAGAGGACTGCCCGCCCTACCTGGCATCAGTACAAACTTGCCATCCGCATTTTTAACGACTGACTCCACGCCCGTATTGAGTCGCAACTTCACCCCCGCCGCTTTTGCGGCATTCATCAGGCAGTCCACGATGGTTTGCGACGAATCGGTGACGGGGAACATGCGGCCGTCGGCCTCGGTCTTCAATTTCACGCCGCGCGATTCAAACCACGCCACCGTGTCGCGCACTTGAAAGTTTTTGAAGGGCGCCAGCAACGCCCGCCCGCCGCGCGGATATCGGGCGATCAATTCACGCGCATCGAAGCAAGCATGGGTGACATTGCAGCGACCGCCGCCGGAAATGCGGACTTTGGAGAGAAACTGCGGGCCGCGTTCGAGCACCGTCACTTCGGCATCGGGCGCGGCCTCGGCGCAGGTGATGGCGGCAAAAAAACCCGCCGCGCCGCCGCCGACCACGATGACCCGTCGTGAACTCATCCGTGCGAATCTAACCGGGTGCCTCGCCAAAGTCTCTCTCCAAGAACAATCCGTCCGCTGTCGCAAACCGCCTCCAAGCCGCCTCGTAAACTTCCGTTTCACAACGACTGGTGGGGCGAAACCACCGGTGAGCCGAAATGAGGACATTTTTCATTCGGTTTACGGCTCGCGGGTACGCTCGCCCCACCAAACCGACCCACTACAGATTTTTCTTTGCCTGGTTTCTGGTATAGTGCCGCCATGCGAAAGTTGCCGCGCTCATTTTACGACCGGGACACGATTGCGGTCGCGAGGGAATTGCTGGGCAAATATCTGGTCCACGGCGAGCGTGTCGGCCGGATTGTGGAGGTGGAGGCGTATCTCGGTCCGCACGATCTCGCGGCACATTCGGCCCGGGGGCTGACCGGGCGGACCAAGGTCATGTTCGGTCCGCCGGGCCACGCCTACGTTTATTTCATCTACGGGATGTATCACTGCATGAACGTGGTGACGGAGCGCGAAGGTCATGCGTCCGCCGTGTTGTTGCGCGCCATCGAGCCGGTGCGCCATGTCGGGGGCCGGACCTGCGGTCCCGGCCTGCTCTGCCGCGCGCTGCACATTGACCGGCGCCTGAATGCGCACGACCTGCTCAGTGACGATTTTTACATCGCCGCGCCACCGAAAGCCGAACCCGTGGTGATTGTGAAGCGCCCGCGCGTGGGTGTGGATTACGCGCGGCATTGGGCGAAGCGGCATTTGCGGTTTTACATCAAAGGCAATCCGTTTGTGTCGCGGCCATAACGTGCCATGGCGGACCGCGCTGAAACCTTGACCCTTCTCGGGGCGGCGTTACCCTTGCGAAATGAATCCTTTCACGAGTTTTTCCAAAACTTGTGTCACCGCAATGGTTGCCGGCTTCGTCCTTGCGTGCGCCTTCGGTGTCCCGGCGCAAAACATCCCGTTGCCGGTGATTCCCAACGCGACATTCAACGTCACCAACTACGGCGCGGTCGGCAATGGCAACACGCTGAACACCGCCGCCATTCAGAAAACAATTGATACGGCTTCCGCCGCCGGAGGGGGCACAGTGCTGGTTCCGGCCGGGAAATTTCTGATCAAGCCATTCACGCTCGCCAGCAGCATCAATCTGCATCTCGCCAAGGGCGCATTTATTTTAATCAGCGACGAACTGACGAATTACCCGGCCGCCAGGGGGAGATATCAGGACAGCATCAGCGCCAGCGGCGCACATGACCTCGAAATCAGCGGAGAGGGAACGATTGACGGCCAGGGCAAAGCCTGGTGGACGGCCTTTCGGGCGAGCAGGTCCATGACGCACCGGCCGAACCTGATCAAGCTGTCCAACTGCACCCGGGTGCGCGTCCACGGCGTCACCCTGAGCAACTCGCCGATGTTCCATCTGGTGCCCCAGAATTGCATGGACGTGACGATCCAGGGCATCACCATCAAGTCGCCGGCGGATGCCCCCAACACCGACGGCATTGACCCTTCCGGATGGAACTACCTCATCGCCGACTGCACGATTGATGTCGGGGATGACAATATTGCCATCAAACCCACCGGCAGCCGCACGCCGGGGAACAAAAATTACACGGTCAAAAATTGCACGTTCGTGCACGGGCACGGATGTTCGGTCGGCTCAGGCACCGCTGGCGGGATTGAGGATTTGACGGTGAGTGATTGCACTTTCGACCAGACCGACGCCGGCATCCGTATCAAGACGATGCGCGGGAATGGCGGTCTGCTGCAGAATTGCACGTATGAAAACCTCAAGCTGACGGCCGTGAGGAACCCGATTTACATCATTGATTATTATCCGGAACGGAATGCGCCCAAGGACCCGTCAACCGAGCAGCCCGAACCCATCACCGACCGGACGCCCTTCAACAGGAACATCATCATCCGCAACGTGACCGCGACCAATTGTCCGACCGCCGGCACGATCCGGGGTTTGCCGGAAGCGCCCATTACCAAGGTGACGCTTTCGAATGTGAACATTTCGGCCAAAACCGGAATGAAGATTTATTACGCCAGGAAAATCAGGTTTGTGGGGTCGAAGATTGCCGCTGAGAGCGGAAGACCGCTGATGACCTTCGATGCCGAGGTCACGGGACTGGAATAATTCGCAAAAAAGAGCGGGGTCTGGTTTTACCCGGGCCCCGCCGTGAAATCTCAAGCGCTATTAGTAGCGATTGCGACCGCCACCGTTACCGCCGTATTCACGACGACCACCGCCGGCCGGACGCTCTTCGCGCGGCTTGGCGATGTTGACCGTGAGGGCGCGACCGCCCAGTTGCGAGCCGTTGAGCGCCGCAATGGCCTTCTGCGCCTCTTCCGGCGAGTTCATGGTGATGAAACCAAAACCACGGGGAC
>JBEKZC010000058.1:0-21727 GCA_049510295.1 Verrucomicrobiota bacterium
ACCATCGCCCGCGCGGGAATCGGCACGTCGGTTTCCGGCGCGTTGGGATTGCGACCGACCCGGGCCTTGCGGATTTTGATTTCGAAGACGCCGAAGTTGCGCAATTCCACCTTGTCGCCCTTGGCGAGCGCCTCGGCAATGTAGTCGAGCGTTTTTTGCACCACGTCGAACACCTGCTGTTGGACGAGGCCGGTTTCATTGCTGATGCGAACAACCAGGTCACGTTTTGTGAGAGTCATAATTTTTTATCGGGTTTTCATCGGGTTAAATTGATTATCATTGAACCACACGTATTGTCCAGAAGTCGCTGGCCAGATTATCGTCGGTCACATACGCGTAAGGCAAGGTAAAATAACCCTTCAGGCCCCATTTACCGCCCCACGAATTGCGGACGACGAACCACTGCCGGGCATCGTCGTAACCGACGCCGGCAACGGCATGGCCGCCAATGGCCCGCTCGCCGGATTTCGGCAGCGACGCGTGACCGGTCCGGGCCACTTGCGCGCTTTCAAAACTTTCATAGACCGTGAATCCGAACACGAACGGATAGCCCGACGCAAGGCAGCCCTTGATCTGGCTGAGAATCGGCGTCAGGCGCTGATACAAAACGGCCCGGTATTTCAGCGCGTCAGCGTAGCATTGGGGCTTCGGCCGGGTTTTGAATCGGGCGATGACATAGGGCCACTCGGTTTCGGGACAATCGCCCTGCTGGCCCACGCTCTTGATGCCATCGCGGATTTGCGCGCCGCTGTCGGAATCAATCGTGTGTTCGATGGCGCGTTCATTGTAATAAATGAACAGGCGCGACGGCGTGAAGCCGGCCAGCTTTTGTTTCCGCCGGTCAAACTCAATGGCCGCCGCGATGGCGTTGGCGGTGCAATTATGGACATACACTCCTGCTTCAAGAGCGAAGTTTTCATGCTGTTCAACCTGAAGACAATAAACATCCTCCCTTCGTCCGGCATCACTAACGGAAACAACTTTGTGGTTATAATTAGCACAAGCCAGCGCCAGATTAGTTTCTGTCTCAAATTCCCTCAACGCCGTGGAGTAGCGAGGAAGATTGAACGATCTTGTCATGTGTTGCTTCCCATTCCTGATGCGAGAATAAGGGCGAGCATTTTTAGCTCCATGCTTTAAGCGATACATTTCCCAATCCGATTTTTTCACCGATAGGCCCGCGTCTAATACTGACTTGCCAAACTTAGCTATCTGAAACCGCAAGCTCTGACGCCCTCCAATGCGTTTACCAGCAGCACGTATGTTTTCCCATGCTTCGCCCTTTGCCGCTCGCAATTCAGCCATTGTAGATTTTGATCGAAGGCCGGCGGCAATTCTGTTCTCCGGCTGCCGTGCGTTGACAGTCAATGTCGCAATCGCTCTAGCCCGAACGCGCGGGTCGGTTCTCCCTTTTTCAAACCCTGCAAGCATTCTATCCTTTTTAGCCGAGTCCTTGTTCGCATTTTCCCAAGCCTTTTTGCCACCCTTGGAGGCACCTTCAAGATTCCATCCAGGCATTTCCTTGTGCATCTGACTCGCAATTTTCCGGGAATGTTCCCGCTGTTTTTCAGAACCATTCCATTGCGTAACCAGCGCACTTTCTTTACCCAATGCTGCGTGAATTTGACAATGCTCGCTCCACGTCATCGGTTTTAGATTAATGGGGCTGTTGTCCAGCCTGTTGAAATTGTCATGGTGAATTGTTTTAGGATGAGGAATTCCATTCCGGTTAAAATACAGCAGCGACTCCTCTGGAAAACAAGACGAGGCCACCAGCCAATGCGTGTAGTGAAAATTGCAGTCATTGTTTGAGAACACCAATTCGCAACCTTTTTCGGAAAAGATTCTCCTGAAAGGCATGAGGCTGTCCCCCGGTTTCAAGTCCAATGCCTTGCGATATTCACCGCTTCTCAGCATGAACAAATGGTCTGCTGTGCATTCGATAATTTCGCCGTTATCAATCACGACTTTGTAGAGCCGCTGACTCTTTCGGGTTTGAACAGCACGCGCTTTCCCAGCCACCATTCTGCCCTCTGGTGTGGTTGAATAGACCCAGAAAGTTTCGCCTTCTGCCTTGTCGCTCAATTCCTTCAGAGTCCTGACTCTCCCGTTTAAGAGAGGGACTTTTGTGTTGCCGGTGAAACAACTGCCGAGCTGGCCCTGGTCATAGACCGGCGGGCATTGCGGGCGGAGGTCAACCTTGGCCGGCAATACACCGGCCAGTTCCACCGGTGCGGCGTAAAAATGGTCGCGCTGATCCGGCAAATCGGGCAGCCAGCCGTAACGAGCAATCTTGTAGCTCATAAGTTATGTTGCCGCTTCTTAAATCAAACGCTGTCTTTGAATTATTGAAGTTGACCGGACTTGTCCACAACAAAAACGGATTCCGGCGGAATAACCCCTCCTGGACTTGCACTTAAAACTTTACAGCTTTGGGGCGAATTCGCAGAGTATGCATGTGATTGAAAGCAGTTCAAGGGTTCAACCGGTGCAATCGTCTTCGGCAACCCGTCTGCCAGCGGATTTTGCCCGGGATTTGGAAACCGCCATTCTGCGGGCGCAGAAAAATCTGCTCCATTTGCAGCGACCGGAAGGCTACTGGATCGGCGAATTGATGGTGGATTCCACCATCGTCTCGGACACGGTGGTGTATCACCATTGGAACGGCAAGGTGGACAAGGAATGGCAGCGCAAGGCGGTCAACCACATCTTTTCCATGCAATTGTCCGACGGCGGCTGGAACATTTATTACGGCGGCCCGGCGGACGTAAACGCCACCATCAAGGCCTACCTCGCGCTCAAACTTGCCGGCGTGCCCGTCACCGACCCGCGCCTGCTCAAGGCGCGTGAAATGGCGCTCCACCTCGGCGGCGTACCGCGCATGAACACGTTTTCCAAGCTGTATCTCGCGCTCATCGGCCTGTATCCGTGGGAATACGTCCCGACCATCCCCTGCGAGGTCATCCTCATCGGCAAATGGTTCCACGTGAATTTCTGGGAGATGAGCAACTGGTCGCGCGCCATGCTCGTGCCCCTGGCCATCATCAACCATTTCAAACCCACCCGCCCGGTGAAGGTGGATTTGGACGAGCTTTATCCCGAAGGCATCCATGAACGCGACCTCGCGCTCGCGCCCGACCCGGAGACGATTTCGTGGCGCAACTTTTTCCTCTGGCTGGATCGCCTGCACAAATTCGCCGAATGGTTCGCCGAGCACAAAATCCACCCCTTCCGCAAACGCGCGCTCCGAAACGCCGAGCAATGGATGCTGGAGAGATTTGAAGGCTCAGACGGGCTGGCGGCAATTTTTCCCGCAATGCTCAATTCGCTCATCGCCCTCAAGGCGCTCGGTTATCCTGATGACCATCCGCAGGTCGTCCGCGCCGCGCAGGAATTGAAAAAATTGGAGCACGAAACCGACCACGCTGTGCGCATCGAACCGTGCTTCTCGCCGGTCTGGGACACGGCCATTGTCGCCATCTGCCTGCATGAATCCGGCATCCCGGAAAATCATCCCCGGCTCAAGCAAGCCGCCGAATGGCTGATGACGAAGGAAATCCGTTTTCGCGGCGACTGGATCCACAAAAATCCGGTCCCGCCCGGCGGGATCGAACCCAGCGGCTGGGTTTTTGAACACAACAACAAATGGAATCCCGACGTGGACGACACGGCGATGGTGCTGCTCGCGCTGCGCAAAATCCCGACGGACAACCCGAAAAAGCGCGACGAATGTTTCCAGCGCGGCTTGAAGTGGATGATGACGTTCCAGTGCAGGGACGGCGGCTGGGCGGCGTTCGACAAGGATTGCACGAAGAACGTCCTGGAAAAGGTCCCGTTTGCCGACCACAACGCCATGCTCGACCCCGAATGCTCCGACATCACCGCGCGCATCCTGGAACTGCTCGGCTACGAAGGCTGGAGCCCGGACCATCACCAGATCCGTGAGGCGCTCGAATACATCCGCGAGCAGCAGGAAGAGGACGGTTCCTGGTATGGCCGCTGGGGCGTGAATTACATTTACGGCACGTGGCAGGTGTTGCGCGGTCTGCGGGCGATGAACATTGACCTGCACCAGCCTTGGCTGCTCAAGGCGCGCGCCTGGCTGGAAAGCGTCCAGCACAAGGATGGCGGCTGGGGCGAACGTTGCAACACCTACGACGATCCCGTCTTCAAGGGCCGCGGTCCCAGCACCGCCTCGCAAACCGCCTGGGCCGTAATGGGTTTGTGTGCGTTTGACGACCCGGACAATCCCGCGCTCAAACGCGGCATCGAGTATTTGATCCGCAAGCAAAATCCCGACGGTTCCTGGACGGAAAAAGAAATCACCGGCACGGGTTTTCCGAAGGTTTTTTATTTAAAATACGACATGTATCGCAACGCCTGGCCGCTGCTCGCCTTCGCCACGTATCGCAAGATACTCGAACGCGCCCATGCCCGGCGCGAAGACGACCTCAACAGCCAGCCACATCCCGGCATGGAAAATTCACCCAGCGCCGTGAAAGACGCCGGCCATACTTGAGAGTCATAGGCCGAACGCTACAACGCAAAGCGACCTTTGGAAACGGAAGCCTCTTTTTTTGCTATCTGAATTGCCGCGCCGCTGATCTTCTGTAAAATCTCCCCATGTCGAGCGGCCAAAACGAAGCCTTTTCCCGTGTGCTGATAGACAAGGCGTGTCGATTTAAGCTGATTGCATGAGCAAATTACAGGAAGTCCGCGAAAACGAAGTCGCTTTCTGCGCCGATGTCAAATCTTGGGCCGACGCTTTATTTTCCTCGCGTCCAGATTGGCCGTTTACACACGCCAAGATTGAGCAATACGGAACGGGAAATAACAAACGTTCCGACCTGCGTATCTTTTGCAAAGGCAGCCAAACTCCGGTTCTCGCTGGCGAAGTAAAACTCCCCGGAACTCCCGAAGGTCGCAGCCCGTTCGATCCGTCATTGATGCAGGATGACCTCTTGCAAACAGAGTGAAATCGAAAGCGGTCAGGTTCGGATTGTTCGCGCTGGAGACGACACCCTGCACCCCATTGAAACCAAATATCTTAAACCAGAAGTTCACAGTCTGATGCAGGTAGATCGTCCTGTCATCCGCGCCAAAGATTTGGACCAAGTCGTTCTTTGGGTCAACGAACCACTTGCAGTATTGGGACATTCCTATGCTGCCAAATATATCCGTTGGGGTTCTAAGCAGACATTCGCTTCAAAAAAATCCAAAGCAGTTCCGGTGCCGCTAAGGTCATCTTGCGTCTCCCGACCACTGTGGTATGACGTGACAAAAGACGAAATAGGAGTTGCCTTCTGGCCTAAAGCCCAAAAATACCGCCATATCGTCCCGGCAAATCCTGAAGGTTTAATATGCAATTGTAATTTATACACAGTGGTTCCCGAGCTAAAGAATCATAGCGAGCGGATTGCACTGGCAGCGATACTTAACAGCACCTTGGTTGCGCTCTTTAAATGTTTCTACGGTCGTTATGCTGGCACCGAAGGCACGCTTAAGACCGAGGTGGTAGATACCGTTCTTTTGGAAATTCCCGACCCGCGCGGTGTTTCTGCTGAATTGGCTGAACGCTTTGATAAGGCTTTGAAAAAGATGATGCGGCGCAACGTGACTCATCTGGTTGAGGAGGCGTTGCTCCAATGTCATTCCGAGGAAGCGATGCGGGAGATTCTGCTTAAAGAGGCTGAACTCCCTGCAGAGTTACGTCAGGAGGACAGACGCGAACTCGATGATTGTGTATTTGAACTCATCGGCGTCACCAGTAAATCGGAGCGCAAAAAAATGGTGGACGAACTCTATCGCGTAACCACCGAGTATTACCGTTACCAGCGCACACAGGATATTCAGGCGATGGAGAACCGGGCCGGCAACAATACGCGCCGGTTCGATGCACAGGATTTAGCTGGAAGTATTTGGCAATCGCTGCCTGAAGGCGAGCAAGGGCCTGCCGTGGCCGATTGGATCAAATCGGCCTACCCGAAGGCCGAAGCGGTCGAAATCCCAGAAGGCAAGCCAACGGCTCTTGGGGCGAGCGATATGTTCGATCCCAACGGAGTCGTTTTTAAAGGCAACAAAGAGGCGCATCATGTCCGCTATGCCAGCCCGGAACAAGCCACCTTGGTCGCGGCCTTGGCCGAAGTCGGGATTCGAGGACACATTGAAGTTCCAAAATCAGCGGCGGACTGTGGCCGGTGTCTGAAAGAATTGCGAATCCGCATCAAATCCGCCGAAGAACGTTTCGCCGAGTTCGCCGCCTCCCGCACAGGCACGCAATCGCTTCAAGAGAAAACCACGACTCTCCTTATACACTGGTTTGTCCACGGAAGGAGTGCATAGTTTTGAACTCTTCGTCCTGGCCCTTTCGCAAAAGTTTGTCATCAATCAGTATCCATCTGCGTAATCTGCGGTTCAACTCTCCGTGTTTTTGTGTCTTGATGATGATAAATCCGTGTCCATTCACTCCCAAAGTTGACAGGTTTGCCGCCGCCGACCATGCTGGCAGCCGCCCATGCTTGAGCAAACCGTCCAGATCGTTTCCAACGAGCGCGACACGGATTCCTATTTCCGGCTCGTGATGCATGCGCCGCGAATTGCCCCGCTGATCCAGCCTGGACAGTTTGCCCACGTCCGCGTGTTGCCGCTGAAGGACGCGTTGCTAAGGCGGCCGTTCAGCATCTTCCAGGTTACAGGCGATACCTTTTCCATCCTTTACAAAACCGTCGGCCAAGGCACCGAAATTCTCGCGCGGATGCAAACCGGCGAGAAACTCAGCGTCATCGCGCCGCTCGGCCACGGATTCACCGTGCCGAAACGCAGCGGCGAGACCCCCCTGCTCGTTGCGGGCGGCTACGGCATGGCGGCGATGTATCTGCTCGCGCAACGTTCGCCGCAGAAAGGCATCGTCTTCGTCGGTGGCCGGCGGCGCGTGGACATCCTGTGCGAAAAGGAATTCCACGCGCTCGGTTGGGACGTGCGCGTGACCACTGAGGACGGCAGCCACGGCGAGAAAGGACTTGTGACGAAACCGTTGCAGGCCGAACTGAAACGCCGCACGAAAGGCCGAAAGCTTTTCGCGTGTGGACCAACGGGAATGCTGAAGGCGGTTGGCAAAATCGCCGAAGAATTCAAGGTGTCGGCGGAGCTTTCGATGGACGAACACATGTGCTGCGGCGTCGGCGTCTGCCTGACGTGTGTGATTCCCGTCAAGACCGCCGACAGCTGGGAATACCAGCGCACCTGCACCGAAGGCCCGGTGTTCGATGCGCAGCAGGTTGTGTGGGAGGTGGCACAGTGAATTTTCAATTTATGCAAGGGAAACATCCAACACTCAACATCGAACATCCAACATCCAATTCCCGCAGTGGGTGGGCGAAGTCATTGGTTGTTCGGTGTTCGATGTTGGATGTTGGATGTTCATCCGTCTCTTCCTTCAGTCCGGAGGAGCAGCCATGAATCTCTCCGTCAAAATCGGCAAATTGACATTGCAAAACCCGGTCATGGTCGCCTCCGGCACGTTCGGTTACGGCATCGAATACGCACAGCTCCTCGACCTGAACCAGCTTGGCGCGGTCGTCGTGAAGGGCATCCGGCTGCATCCGGTCCGCGGCAATCCCACGCCGCGCACGGTTGAGGTCGCCAGCGGACTCATCAACGCCATCGGTTTGCAAGGGCCGGGCGTGGATGGGTTCATAAAAAAATACTGGCCGTTTCTCAAAAAACTGAAGGTGCCCACCATCATCAACATCTGGGGCACCACGGTTGACGAATACGCCGAGGTGGCGCGACGGTTCGACGCGCTCGGCGGTGTCGGCGCGCTGGAACTCAATGTTTCCTGCCCGAACATCAAGGAAGGCGGCGCGCAGTTCGGGACGGACGTGAAACTGCTCGCGCAGGTCGTAACGGCGTGCCGCAAGGCGACGAAGTTGCCATTGATTACAAAGATGAGTCCGAATGTGGTGAGCATCGCGCCTTACGCGAAAGCAGCGGAGGAAGCCGGCAGCGATGCACTGGCGGTAACGAACAGTTATCCGGCAATGGCGATAGACATTGAAACGCGCAAGCCGAAGCTGGCTAACGTCACTGGCGGCCTGACGGGGCCATGCATCAAACCGATTGCCATCAAACTGGTCTGGGAAGCGGCGAAGGCGGTGAAGATTCCGATCATCGGCATGGGCGGCATCCAGAACGCGGCGGACGCGATTGAATTCATGATGGCCGGCGCGACGGCGGTGGCGGTGGGCACGGCGAATTTCTACGAACCCCAGACATCCTTGCACGTGATCGCCGGCCTCCGCGAGTTCATGCAGAAGCACGGCATCAAGGACGTGTGTGAAATCACCGGCAGTGTGCAAACGACGAAATGAGATTACAAATGAAACAAGTCCCAGGTAGGGCGGGCAGTCCTCTGCCCGCCGCCTGTACGCAACATGGCTGCGGCGCGCACGGCTTGTCTCGCCGTAGCAAAGCGAAGGCGGAAGTGACGCGCCCTACCAATACCTGATTCCCATGTTCGAGCATCGCTCTAAACCGTTGCTGCCGCGCCGGCAATTTTACGCGCGCATGGCGCGAAGCGCAGCGGTGGCTCTGCTGGTCGTCGCGGTCGCGCTCGGCATTGGCATGGTTGGCTACCGCACCTTTGAGCCGATGTCCTGGGTGGACGCCTTCGTCAATGCGGCGATGATTCTGTCCGGCATGGGGCCGGTGTCGTCGCTGCAAACCGATGGGGGGAAAATTTTTGCCGGTTGCTACGCGCTGTTTAGCGGTCTGGCGTTCATCACGAGCATTGGAATCGTTTTTGCCCCCGCATTTCACCGCTTCCTCCACAAATTTCATGCGGAAGAATCAAAACGCGATCAAGGGAAGGACAAAGACGCCAAGGTTTCGAGTTGAGCTTCACGCGCACGCCGGTATGCTCCGTTCGACAAAACGCCATGAAATATTCGCCATCGGATTCCCGTTACCAGGGCATGCGCTACCATCGCAGCGGCCGCAGCGGTCTCAAGCTTCCCGCCATCTCGCTCGGGCTGTGGCATAACTTTGGCGGCGTTGACGTCTTTGAAAACGGCCGGATGATGGTGCGCCGCGCGTTCGATTTGGGCATTACGCATTTCGACCTGGCAAACAACTATGGACCGCCGCCCGGTTCGGCGGAGGAAAATTTCGGGCGCATTTTCCACAACGATTTGAAACCCTGCCGCGACGAACTGATCATCTCCACCAAGGCGGGTTATTTGATGTGGCCGGGGCCTTACGGCGACTGGGGTTCGCGCAAATATCTGGTCGCCAGCCTCGACCAGAGTCTGAAGCGCCTGAAACTGGATTACGTGGACATTTTTTATTCCCATCGGCCCGACCCCGACACGCCCCTGGAGGAAACGATGGGCGCGCTGGATTTCATCGTGCGCAGCGGGCGGGCGTTATACGCAGGCATTTCCAATTATCAGCCGGAGCCGGCCCGTCGGGCCGCGCAAATTCTTCGCGCGCTGGGCACGCCGTGCCTCATTCACCAGGCGTCCTACAGCATGTTCAACCGCTGGATTGAAGGCGGCCTGCTGGAGATGCTCGCGCAGGAAGGCATCGGCTGCATTGCGTTCTCGCCGCTGGCGCAAGGATTGCTGACGGACAAATACCTGCACGGCATTCCCAAAGGCTCGCGCGCCTCCAAACCGCACGGTTTTTTGCGGCCGGAACAGGTCACCCCCGACAAAGTCGCCAGGGCAAAACGGCTGGACAAACTGGCCAGGGCACGCGGCCAGACGCTCGCCCAAATGGCACTGGCCTGGGTGCTGCGCCATCCGGGAATGACCTCCGCGCTGATTGGCGCCAGCCGCGTCGCGCAAATCGAAGACGCCGTCGGCGCATTGAATAATCTGACTCTCGGCGCCGATGAACTTCGGGAAATCGAGGCCATACTGAAAAGCTGAATTGGCCGCGCCATTCTTCTTTTGCGCTTGGCGCGCGACGCGCTATGCTTCGTTCATGCTTTGGGCCTTCACCAAGTATCACGCGCTGGGCAACGACTACATTGTCATTGACCCGAAGAACCTGCCGTCGCCGCTGACGACCGCACAGGTCAAAACGATCTGCCATCGCAATTTCGGCATCGGTTCGGACGGCATTTTGCTCGGTCCCCTGCCCTCCAAAAAAGCGAAGTTCGCGCTCCGCATTTTCAATCCCGACGGCAGCGAGGCCGAGAAAAGCGGCAACGGCCTGCGGATCTTCTCGCGTTATCTGTGGGACAAAAAACTGGTCCGCCAGAATGAGTTCACCCTCGAGACGCCTGGCGGCCTCGTGCAGGCCGAGGTCATGGACCGCGGCAAAACCGTGCGCGTCGAAATGGGCAAGGTCAGTTTCTGGAGCGACGAAATTCCCGTGGCCGGCCCGCGCCGCGAAGTCATCAACGAACCGATCCACCTGCGCGGACAGCAATTCACCTTTTGCGCGGCCACCGTGGGCAATCCGCATTGCGTGCTGCCGCTGCCGAAAATCAGCGCCGACCTGGCCCGGCAGATGGGCCCGCTGCTGGAAACGCACCTGCGTTTTCCAAACCGCATCAACGTGCAATTCATGAAGGTGCTCGACCGGCGGAACATTCAAATTGAAATCTGGGAGCGCGGCGCGGGTTACACGCTGGCGAGCGGCAGCAGCAGCAGCGCGGCGGCGGCGGTGGCGCACCGGCTCGGCCTGTGCGACCGCGAGCTTTCCGTTCACATGCCCGGCGGGAAAATTGAAATCAAAATTGGCGAAGGTTATTCCATCCAGATGACCGGCGCGGTGACGAAAGTGTCCGATGGAGTCATTGCGAAGGAAATGTTCAGCACTTCCGTCGTGGCCGGATGACACACACGCGCCGAAGCGAGGACTGATTTCATGAACCTGGGAGCGCCGGCGTCCCGCCGGCACAGACGCAACTCGCCGGCGAGACGCCGGCGCTCCCGGGAACAGGTTCGGGAACGTTCATTTCCCGGCCCTTTTCTCCACGCGGCAAAGAAGCGACGGTATCACCGCGTTTCCCATTGGGCCATCCCAAACCATTTATCGTCCGCAAGCACCACCGAGGTTTCCACCTGACGATCGGGAATGGACCAGTACTTTTTGAGCAGCCGGTCCTTTTCCGCCGGGGTTACCTTCCGAAAGCCGTGTTTCTCATAGAAGGCAACGGCCCAAATTGCCGCCGCCCAGGTTCCAATCAAAATCGGCCGGGTCGTCGAGGCGCGCAGATGCTTCAACAAGTTGCCGCCGATGCCTTGATTCCGGAAGACCGTGCGCACATAAGCGTGCCGGATGAGCGTGACATCCTGGACGGGTTGAATTCCCATCACCCCGGCCAGTTTTCCGTCCAGCTCCATTCCCCAGAAAACCACACCCCTTTCCATCTGCTCCTTCAGTTCGGCCAGCGACATGTAGGGTTCGTGCCAGCGGTCTTCGGGAATGACCCCTTGGTAGGCTTGGGCGGCATCGTTGATGATTTCCCAAATCACTCCAAACTCGTCAGAGCGACATGGGCGTAGCCTCCCATTTTTCTTTGCCGTCACGGCTCAACCAATTACTCGACGGGCACTCCGAACGCACTGGATGCCGATTGGATGGCATTGTTTTTTTCGGTCTGTTCCAGCTCCGCTCGTTTCCGGGCATCCTCCCTGGACTGCCGCACCGCATTCTCAGCCGCATTCAAAAGGTCGTTGACGTTCCTGGCCAGCTCCGGTGTGAATGCGGGATGAATCACAACCAGACATCCTTCGGTCAGTTCCATACCCACGCCTTTTAACACCAGCGACTGTTGTAACAATCGCCGGATCTGTTCAAACACCGGAGCGTCAATCTGCGGTTCCGTGCGAAAAGCGACTTTGCGTTTGTCGGACAATTCCTTGTTAATGGATTTTATTTTCATAATCGTGCGAATGCGACTTAATGGAGCAAGCATGAACCACGCCAGGTTGTGGGCGCAAGAACTAACCTGAGTGCTCCCGGAAAACCAAAAAGTTGGGGGTCGGAAGCCGGATGAGCCCCGGTCATTTGGCCGGCTGAAATTTGCCGCGCAGGACGTAGATGAGGGCCTTGACAGTGAGTTCGATGAAGAGAAACGGCTTGCCGATGAAGTCGTTGCCGCCAGCCACCATGGATTTGGTGCGGTTGCTAAAGTCGTCGAGGCGGGTGACAAAAACAACGGGGGTTTTCTTGTGCATCGGCAGGCTGCGCAGCTTGTTGCAGAGTTCGTAGCCGGTCATGCCCGGCATGTCCACGTCGAGAAGCACGAGGTCGAATTTATTTTCGGAAAGCAGTTTGAAGGCGGCGTTCGGGTCTTCGACGCTGATGGACTGGAGCTGCGCTTTTTTGAGCGCGTAAGTGATGGTACGGCAGGCAAGGGCCTCGTCGTCCACGACCAGAATGCTGGCGCGGGGGATTTCCTGTTTGTCGGGCTGTGTGCCGTGTTCAAACAGGAAGTCAAGAAAATCCACCGCGGCGGCGACGGTGTGCAGGATTGAGGCGTTGATGTTTTTCGGTTTTTCGCAAAGTTCCTTGAGCAAGGCCTCGAACGCGGCGGCCAGGTGCGCGATCAGGACGAGGCCGGAGATGCCGGCGTTGCTATTAACCCTGTGGATGCGGAGATAAAGTTCCTGAATGTGTTCGAGCCGCGCCACTTCGGTGTCGGACTTGATGAGGCTTTGTAAAGCGGCGCGCAGGACGGTGAGCGTGGCGGGCAGGCTGGCAATAAATATTTCCCGGAATTCGGCCTGAAATTCGGCATCAGTTTCGCTGGCAGCCTTGGCGGGTTTGGTTGCCGGCACGCCTTCAGTTTCCCGACGGGCATGCGGAACCGCCTCGCCGCCACCGATGGTGCGGCGCATCAGTTCCAACAGATCCTGCGGCGAACAGTTGATTTTGGAGACACATTTCGTCGCGCCAGCCTTCCACGCATCCTGAATCAGGTTGGTCAGGTAGGTGTTGGAAAGAACGATGATCGGCAGTTTGGAAAATTCCGGTTCACCCCGAATTTTATTGATGACTTCGATGCCTGACATTTTGGGCAGAATGAGGTCAAGCACGATGGCATCGGGCTGGAACGTGCGCATCAACTTCAGCCCGCTCTCGCCATCGAGCGCGATCTCGGCCAGATAACCTTCCACGACGAGTTTGTTCCGATAAACATTCGCAACAATCTGTTCATCTTCGATGATGAGGATTTTTTTCATTAAATTAGCATTCAGAAGGCATAAGTTGGGAGTTGGAATCCGGATGATTTCCGGTCATTGGGCCGGCTGTAATTTGCCGCGCAGGACGTGGATGAGGGCCTTGACGGTGAGTTCGATGAAGAGAAACGGTTTGGCAATGAAGTCGTTGCCGCCGGCCATCATGGAGCTGGTGCGGTTGTCGAAGTCACTGAGGCCGGTAATGAAAACGACCGGAGTTTTCTTGTGCAAAGGCAGGTTGCGCAGCTTGGTGCAGAGTTCGTAGCCGGTCATGCCCGGCATGTCCACGTCGAGAAACACAAGGTCGAATTGATTTTCGGAAAGCAGCTTGAAGGCGTCGTTCGGGTCTTCGACGCTGATGGACTGGAGTTGCGCTTTTTCGAGCGCGTAAATGATGGCGCGGCGGGAAATGACCTCGTCGTCCACGACCAGAATGCTGGCGGGGGGGATTTCCTGTTTGTCGCCCCGTGTGCCGCGTTCAAACAGGAAGCCGAGAAAATCCACGGTGGCGGCGACGGTGCGCAGGGTTGAGGTGTTGATGTTTTTCGGTTTTTCATAAAGTTCCTTGAGCAAGGCCTCGAGCGCGGCGGCCAGATGTGCGATTTGGACGAGACCGGCGATGCCGGCGTTGCCGTTGACCGCGTGGACGCGGCGGTAGAGTTCGTGGATGTGTTTGAGCCGCGTCACTTCGGTGTCGGACTTGATGAGGCTTTGCAAACCAGCACGCAAGGCGGCGAGCGTGGCGGGCAGGCTGGCAATGAATGTTTTTTGGAGCTCGGCCTGAAATTCGGCATCAGCTTCGCTGGTAAACCTGGCGGATTGGGTTGCCGGAGCGCCATCAGTCGTCGGACGGGCAGGCGAAACCGCGCCGCCGCTGATGGTGCGGCGCATCAGTTCCAACAGTGCCTTGGGCGGACAGTTGATTTTGGAGACACATTTCGTCGCGCCGGCCTTCCACGCATCTTGAATCAGGTTGGTCAAATAGGTGTTGGAAAAAACAATGATCGGCAGTTTGGAAAAGTTTGCTTCGCTGCGAATTTCCCTGATGACTTCGACGCCTGACATTTTGGGCAGAATGAGGTCAAGCACGATGGCATCAGGCTGGAACGTGCGCATCATCTTCAGGCCCGTCTCGCCGTCGAGCGCGGCCTCGGTCTGATAGCCTTCCACCGCGAGCTTGTTTCGATAAACATTCGCAACAATCTGGTCATCTTCGATGATGAGGATTTTTTTCATGAATGAGCAGCGCCCGGCAGCGGCGCAGCGGGATTCAACTGCGCCGCCAAAAAAATTTGAATGAGTTTGAATTCGCGCGCGGCCTCTTCGTAAACCTGCACGGCGGTGGTCAGCGCGCCGGAAGCGCCTTGCTTTTCCAATTCACGGAGCAGCGGCACAAACCGCGTCATGCCCAGCGTGGCGCTCGCGCCCGCGCAACTGTGCGCCACGCGGCGGACGTCGTCGGCTTTGTTTGCGCGCACGGCGGCTTCCAGTTGCGCCAATTGCTGGGTGGTCTGCTTGAAAAACAAGTCAACCAATTCGCGTATGCTGTCCGCGTTGCCCTCGGTCAAATCGTTCAAGCGGTCCATCTCCACCGGCAGTTCTTCAACGGCGGGCGCGTCGGCTTTGGGCGAGGGCACAGTTGGTGCCGCCGGAGTCATTTCGTTTTTATTGATGGGGTTTTTATTCATAAATGAACAGTGGCTGGCGACGGCGCGGCGGAATTCAACTGGGCCGCCAGAAAATCTTGAATGAGTTTGAATTCGCGCGCGGTTTCTTCGTAAACCTGCGTGGCGCTGGTCAGCATGCCGGAGGCACCTTGTCTTTCCAATTTACGGAGCAGCGGCACGAACCGCATCATGCCCAGCGTGGCGCTCGCGCCCGCGCAACTGTGCGCCACGCGGCGGACATCTTCGGCTTTGTTCGCGCGCACGGCGATTTCCAGTTGCGCCAATTGCTGGGTGGTCTGCTTGAAAAACAAGTCAACCAATTCGCGCAAACTGTCTGCGTCGCCGTCGGTCAAATCGTTCAAGATGTCCATCTCCACCGGCGGTTCTTCAACGGCGGCCGCAGGCGCGGGCGCGTCAGCTTTGGGCGCCAGCACAGGTACAGGCACGTCGGCTTTGGGCGTCGATACCGGCGCAGGCGCATCAGCTTTGGCCGCTGGCGCAGGCATAGGCGCGTCGGCTTTGGCTGTCGGCACAGGTGCGGGCGCGTCGGCTTTGGGTGCCGGCACGGCCGGTGCCGCCGGTGTCGCTTGCGGACCCCAGCGTTCGACGATGGCGCGAAGGTCTTTCGGGAGGATTGGTTTGGAGAGATAATCGTCCATGCCGGCGGCCAGACATTTTTCACGGTCGCCCTGCATTGCCTGCGCGGTCATGGCGACAATGATGATGCGGGATTGGTAATTGGGATGCGCCACGCCATCCTTCTGTCGTTCGCGAATGGCGCACGTGGCTTCCAAACCGTCCATTTCCGGCATCATCACGTCCATGAAAATCAAATCATACGGCTTTTTATCCAGCGCGTCGAGTGCTTCGCGTCCGTTTGCGGCAAGATCGGGCTGATAGCCGATTGTTTGCAAAATGCGCGCGGCAACCTTTTGGTTTATGGCGTTGTCGTCGCACAAAAGGATGCTCAAGGGCAATCGCTCGGTGAGGGGTTGTCCCGGTTTCGATGTCGGTTGCTGGCGCGCGGCGGCTTTCGGACTGAGCAGGGCGCGAACGAGCACTTCGCAAAGCTGCGCTGGTTTGACGGGTTTGTTGACCGTGTGGGCGAACACGATGTGCGTGCTGCCGGGCGCATCCGAGTGCAGGCCCAACGGCATGAGTAGCACCAGCGGCATCATCGCCGCGCCGGCCAATTTGTGAATTTCCATGGCCAGCGCAAGGCCGTCCATGCCGGGCATTTGCAAATCCAGGACGCCCAGATCGTATTGTTCACCCTTTTTAAGCCATTCAAGAGCCTGCTGCGGACTTTCGGCGCTGTACGGAACCATTCCCCATTTGGTCACCTGCTCGGCAACCACACGGCGGACAGTGGGATTGTCGTCCACAATCAAAAGCCGCAAATCAGCGAGTTTGGGTTGAGGTCCCGTCAGGGCAAACGGCGCCGACTGCGTTTCGGCCTGAAAATTGATGGTGAAATGGAACGTCGAGCCCGCGCCGGGCGAACTCTCGGCCCACATTTTGCCGCCCATCAATTCGACGAGTTGTTTGCTGATGGCCAGACCCAGGCCCGTGCCGCCATAGTGCCGCGCGGTCGAGGCATCCCCCTGCGAGAATGGCTTGAACAACCGCTCCAGCCGTTGCGGTTGAATGCCAATGCCCGTGTCGCGCACGGAAAAATTCAGGTGCAGCAGCGAATTGTTCTGCGCCTCATCCGGTTTTATCGAGAGCAATTTGACCTGAACGAGCACGTCGCCTTTTTCAGTGAATTTAATGGCATTGCTCAAGAGATTGGCGAGCACCTGCCGCAACCGCAGTGAATCGCCTTCGACGGTCACCGGAATTCCATCGTCCATCTGATACGCCAGATCGAGATTTTTCCCAAAGGCGCGCGCGGCCTGCAGGTCGAGCGCATCCTCCACACAGGTGCGCAAGTTGAATGGCCGCGAGTCCAGTTCCAGTTTCCCCGCTTCGATTTTGGAAAAGTCAAGAATATCGTTGACGATGGCCAGCAGCGATTCACTGCTGGTATGAATTGTTTCGAGGTAGCTGCGCTGCTCGGCGGTCAGCGGCGTCTCGAGGAGCAGGCTGACCATGGCGATGACGCCGTTCATCGGCGTGCGAATCTCGTGGCTCATGGCCGCAAGAAAATCGGATTTGGCGCGCACGGCCGCCTCGGCGGCGAGACGGGCCTCGGTCAAATTGTCGTTGTGCCGGCCCAAGTCATCGTGCCGGCGCTTCGTTTCCAGATGGGCGCGCAAACGCGCGCGAAACACCAGGGCTTCAAACGGCTTGCCCATGCAATCGCACACACCCAGGTCGTACGCGCGCAATTTGTCCACCGTGTTATCCTCATCGGTAAGCGCGGTGACGAGCGTGAAGGTTGCCGGCGGACTTTCCTGGAGCTGGCGCAGGAATTCAAAGCCCTCCTCATTTGACGACACCAAATCAACCAGCACCAGATCGACCGGACTGGCGCGAAGAAATTGAAGCGCTTCAATCGCACGGCGTTCCAGGGCGAAGGCGATGTTGTCCGCATGCAACACACTGGACAACGTCGCCAACAGTTTTGGGTCGTTGCTGACCAACAGGATCTGGAATGCCGGCTGACTCATGATTCAAAATTCAACATTTTGTTAAAAAGGCAGCATGAAGCATTCCTTAGTAAACAAGATTCCCTACATTTAGCCAATCCGATTTTTAATGTAAAAAACCCCTGGTTTGGAAAGAAACATTGCTGGCGCGCGCCGGTGGCGATAAACTTCCGCCATGCTCCAAACGGTGCTCGACGCTGACCCCGTGGGTGACGCGACCTCTTTTCGCGACACGCACCTCACCGCGTATCGCTTCATGCTGCTGGCGCGCATGTTGGACGACAAATGCGCCGGCCTCTACCGCGCCGGCAAAATTCATGGCGGCGTTTTTATTGGCCGCGGGCAGGAAGCCTTGAGCGTTTCCATCGGTTTGTCGCTGAAAAAGAGCGACGTGTTCGCACCGCTGATCCGCGACACGGCCGGACGGCTGGCGTTTGGCGAACCGGTGGTTGACGCCATGCGGACGTATCTGGGTTCCGTGCTCGGCCCGATGCGTGGCCGCGACGGCAACGTTCATCGCGGCCGGCCAAAGGAAGGTTATTTGCCGATGGTCAGCCATCTCGGCGCGATGATTTCCGTCGTGAACGGCACGTTGTTCGCCCGCCGCATGAAAGGCGTCACCGGCATGGTTGGCGCGACGTGCATCGGCGACGGCGGCACGGCCACCGGCGCGTTTCATGAGGCGCTCAATCAAGCCGCCATTGAAAAATTGCCGCTCGTGCTCATCATCGCCAACAACCACTACGCCTACTCGACGCCGAACGACCGCCAATTTGCCTGCCGCGATCTGACGGACAAAGCCGCTGGTTATGGCGTCGAAGCGCACCCGGTGGATGGCACGGATTTGTCCGCGTGCCTGAAGGTTGTGGGTGACGCCGTTGCGCGCGCCCGCGCCGGTCGCGGCCCGCAAATGGTCGTCGCCACGCTGCTCCGGCTTTGCGGTCACGGCGAACATGACGACGCCAGTTACATTGATCCGAAATTAAAGGCGTCGCCAGCCGGACGCGATTGTTTGAAAGTCGCCGAGGAACACCTGCTCCGCCAAAAATGGACGGACGCCGCGGCGTTGGCCGCGCTGCGCGGCGAAATTGTCCGCGAAATCGAGGAAGCCGTCGCCCAAGTCCAACGCGAACCCACGCCCGATCCGTTTACCGAGGACTGGCGCGCGATTTCAACCGGACATTTGAACGAGGGGCAGGAGAAATGAACCATGAATGAAGAATTAAAAAACACTGCCCCGTTGCACGCAGGATTTGTTTCTTCATTCCGCGTTCCGCCTTCGACATTTTCCCGGCCATGAGCATCACGTATCTCGAAGCCATCCGCGAAGCGCAGGCTCACGCACTGCGCGATGACCCGCGCGTGTTCATTTACGGTCAGGACATCGGCGCGTTCGGCGGCGCGTTCAAGGCCACGAAAAATCTGGCGAAGGAATTTCCCGGGCGCGTGATTGATGCGCCCATCAGCGAGGACGCGATGGTCGGTCTGGCCGTCGGCGCGGCGATTGAAGGCATGCGACCGATCATCGAAATGCAGTTCGCGGATTTTTCCACCGTTGGTTTCAACCAGATTGTCAATCAGGCCGCGACGCTTTTTTGGCGCACGAAAGTGCCGTGCCCGATCACCGTGCGGCTGCCCTTCGGCGGCACGTCCGGCAGCGGACCGTTTCACAGCCAGAGTCTGGAGACGATTTACGCGCACTATCCCGGCCTGGTCGTGATGACGCCGGCGACCGTGGAAGATGCTTACAGCATGTTGCTCGAAGCGGTGGCGATTGACGACCCGGTGATTTTTTGCGAGCACAAATTCCTTTACTACCACCTCAAAGCCGAAAAATTGCCGAGCGAAGCGCTGCCCGTCGGCAAAGCCCGCATCGCGCGCGAAGGCCGCGACATGACCATCGTGGCCTACAGCGCCATGGTGCATGAAGCGCTCGAAGCCGCCGCCGAACTCGTTCCGGAAGGCTGGGAAATTGAAGTGGTGGATTTGCGTTCGGTGAAACCACTCGACACGGACACCGTGATGGCCAGCGTCGCGCGCACGGGGCGTTTGCTTTGCGTGGGTGAAGCCTGGCCGTGGGGAGGAGTGACGGCGGAAGTCATCGCCCGGGTCACGAGCGAAGGATTTGGTTTGCTCGACGTGCCGCCGCAACGGCTCAACGCCAAGGACACCCCGGTGCCGTATCATCCCAATTTGTGGACCGCGCACCGTCCCACCGCGCGCGCCGTCGCCGGCGCCGCGCGAAAACTTTTACGACTGTGAAAACAAACTTGCTCGTTAAAACCGTTGCATCGTTGAATCGTTACACCGTTAAAACGATTCAACCATTCAACGATTTAACGATTTAACGCCATGCCTTCCATTCCCATCATCATGCCGCAACTGGGCGAGTCCATCGCCGAGGCCAACATCATCAACTTCCTCGTCCAGCCCGGCGACACCGTCGAAGCCGACCAGGATTTGATCGAAGTCGAGACCAACAAGGCCAACATGAACGTGACTTCGCCCTGCCGCGGGCGCATTGAAAAATTCACCGCGCAACTGAACGAAAGCTACGCCGTCGGCGTGGTGCTCGGCCACATCGAGGCGACGCAGGAAGAAGCGGCGCGATTGGGGTTTGACGTTCCCGCGCCGGCGAAAACCGGCGACACCGACCGCATTTCCGCGCCGGACGGGAACGGCGGCAGGAATCGCGTTCAACCGACGGTGCGTGGATTGCCGGTGCCGGCGAACGCGGCGGGCGCCAGTTACCTTTCGCCGCGACTCAAGGCACGCATGAATGAACTCGGTTTGCACGCCGCCGATCTCGCGGGCGTGGCCGGCAGCGGCGCGGCGGGCCGGGTGACCGTTGAGGATTTCGAAAGATTCATCGCGCATCTCGAAAAGCAAAAGATAACCCCGGCGTCATTCATGCGCGTGGCCGTGGCCGATGCGATGCGGCGCAGTTGGACCCGCCCCATTGCGCATGTCGGCCTGCCGGTCTGTCTCGATCCGCTTTTTGCCTATCGCAAAGTCACCCGGCCCAAACCCGGGCCGGCGCTTTGCTGCTTGCGCGCGCTGGCGGTGGCGCTGGCGGAAAACAGCGCTCCCGCGGGCCGGCTGGTGGGAAATAAAATTGTGCATCCCTCTTCGATTGACATCGCGTTCGCAGTCGAAGCTGAAGAAGGCGTGCTGGTTCCCGTCATCCGCCGCGCGGACAAACAGTCGCTGAAGGATTTGATCGGGCCTTACAACGAACTGGTCGAACTGGCGCGGCAACGCAAGCTGCCGCCGGAAGTGACGGGCGGTTCCGTTGCCACCGTGACGAATTTCGGCACGTTCGGGCTGACCTGGGCCACGCCTATCCCGTTGCCGGAACAATCGCTGGTGCTCGGCATCGGCGCAGCCCGGCGCGTGCCCAGTTGGAACGCGAGCAAAGACCGGTTCGTGCCGGTGATGGAAGCGAACCTCACGTTGAGCTTCGATCATCGCGTGATTGACGGCGGCGCGGCCGGGCGGATGCTCATGCGCATCGCGGATTTGATAACGCACCCGGAACAATTGTGATGGGAGGGCCGGCATTTTGCCGGCCTGTTGGATTCCAGTCCGGATCAGAGCGACGCGAACTTGCAAGCCGGTTGAAAACAACTCTTCTTGCCGCATGGCAAAAAAGGCCGCTGCGAAACCAACTGCTGCCTTCTTCGTGTCGTTCGATTATTCGTCGGATGCGTTGCAGGAGATCGAACCATTTTTCAAGCGCAGCCACAAAGTCATCGTCGCCCTGACGGTGAGGGAAATCCTGGACGAGCACATTGCGAAGAAGCTGGCATAACCAAAATCAATGAGCGTTCCGAAACTCGACAAGTTTACATATAAAATTGCTTTTTCATCGCCCGCCCATTTTAGCGGAGATATGCAAACGGATTCTTTCTGTCTGACTCACGCCTGGCCGATGCACAAAAACAATATGGAGACATCGCCACCATCAAACGCCGGCAGAAAGCGGCGCTCATAGGTTTGGGCATCCGTTTGGCCTTTGTTACAGTCATACTCGTCATCGTTTGGATTATTTTGCACCGGCTCGCAAATCAGACACTGGCTCCGCTCAAAGCGATTCAACAACAGCAGCAGTCACATTAGTTCAACAACCTCCCTCAACCCGGGCCTCTCTCCCATCCGCCTTCATCTGACTCCGGCGTGACAAGCAGGATTTGGCGTAGCGGCGTCTCGGCAGAGCGCCGCCATCTGAAAATAAGCGGAAAAGATTGCGGCGGTCTGCCGACGCGCCGCTACG
>JBEKZC010000059.1:0-21710 GCA_049510295.1 Verrucomicrobiota bacterium
GGTGGCATTCGCCCTTCCAAACCTCGTCGCCTCAAAACTTGAACTCTTAAATGTGTCAACCATGTCTATGCCCTCCGTGTCAACCATGTCTATGCCCCGTGCCCGCCCCAACCCTCTCCCCGTTTGGCGGGGAGAGGGAGCTGTTTTCATTCGGTGCGGATATCAAGATGCACGACCCAATTGCCGGAAGGTCACGGTTTGTCCTTGCGCCACCGGCACGGCGTGGCTCAACTTTGGGGCGCATTTATTCGCGTTCAACCATGTATTATTATACGGCCATTGAGCGATTTGACCGCGACAACGGTGAGCGGTGGGTGGGTTACACCCGATGGCTCGGACGCACCGACCTTACCCGCATCGTCACGCTGGACAGCGCCCTTTGCCCGCCGGTCGTACATCCTGAATCCGCTGATGACTGGCAGTTCGTGGCCAAAGAGGAGTTCATGCTCGATTTTTTCACCAGCCTCGACTTTGTCCTGCAGCGCGTTGCCGGCCATCGTCCCTCGGTGGTGATTGCCGTCGCTCGTGACCCCTCGGCAGACGATGTCAGCAACTTCCCGCATCCCGATTTTGAATTGGCCGGCTTTGACGTGGTGGATGTCCAGTTCACCGCCAGCGCAGTCCTCAACCCCAGTCGTTTTCCCGGCGTGGTCAATATTTCAAAGCTTTCCTCCGAATCAGGCCTCATCAAGTCACGGGAGTGGGCCTTCAAAGTCCGCGACACTTTGCGCCAACGCCATCCAGACCGCGAGGACGCCAGATGTTACGTCTGGGCCGTCTGGCGTTACACCGGAATCGACGACAACAGCGCCTGATATTACGGCCTTCTGCGCCAGCCACTTGTCAAAAGCGATTCGTTGCATTATTATCTGGCAATGTCGTTTAAGAAACATCTGGCATTGGCGGTTTTGCTTTTCTGCGGCCTGCGCCCCGCGTGCGCCGACGTGATTCAATTGAAGGATCAAGCCGCCGTCACCGGCAAAATCCTCGCCGAAAGACCTGATTCCATCGTTGTGGACGTGGGCTACACCGTGCTCGTTGTGCCGCGCAACGTCATCGCCAACATTTCCAAATCCGGCAACGCCGCGCCAATGCCAGCGTCAGCCGCATCCAACCTGGTCGTCAGCGTCAGCGCCATCCCGCAATTTTTTTATTCGGACAACCGCCCCGCCGCCGCCCGCGACATGCAGGACCTCGTCAAGCAAATCGGCGAGGCGGTCGTGCAGGTCCGCACGCCCGAAGGCCTGGGTTCGGGATTTTTCATCAACGCGGACGGTTATCTGATCACGAATTTTCACGTCATCGAGGGCGAGACGGAAATTTCCGTTGAAGTGTATCATCAGCACAACGGCCAGCTTGACCGCGAGACCTACAAGCAGGTGAAAATCATCGCCATCAACAAATTCCACGACCTGGCGCTGCTGAAAATTGAGGACAAGAACGCGCCCAAGTTCAAATACGTCACCCTTGGCAGTTCGGACGTGTTGAGCGTCGGTGATTCAGTGTTTGCCATCGGCAGTCCGATGGGATTGGAACGCACCGTGACCTCGGGCATTGTCAGCACCAAAACCCGCCAGCTCGAAGGCGAGCTTTATCTGCAAACCACCGCGCAGATCAATCCCGGCAACAGCGGCGGCCCGCTGTTCAATCTGGGCGGCGAAGTCGTCGGCGTGACGAACATGAAAATCACCTTCGGCGAGGGCCTGGGTTTTGCGATTCCCGTCGAACTGGTGAAAAATTTTCTGGAGCATCGCGATGCCTTCGCCTACTCCACCGACAATCCGAACAATCCGTATCGCTATCTGGAACCGCCCAGCCGCACCAAAAACAAGCCGGCGGCGCAATGAAAACATCAAGGAATCCCGATTGAGGGCGCGACTTTTCAGCAGAGTTGGACTTTAATTCATTATGACCACACGCATTTTTCGTTTCACCCCACAACGCGCGGCTGGAATTTTTTCCGCAACGCTGGCCGCGTTGCTGATGCGGGCAACGCCCGTCTGCGCCGCGATTCCGCCGGCGGAAAACCTGCTGCCGTCGGACACGCTGTTGCTCATCACCGTGCCCGACTTTTCAACGCTGCGCGCCGCCGGCAAGCAATCGCCGCAGTGGCTTTTCTGGAATGACGCGGCGATGAAGCCGTTCCACGACAAGTTCATGGCCCGTTGGAACGAAAAACTTGTCGCTCCGCTGGAACGCGACCTCGGCGTCAAGTTCAGCGACTTCACCAATTTGCCGCAAGGCCAGTTGACCCTGGCCGTCACGCAAAACGGATGGACCGGCGGCGACGGCCCGGCGCCCGGCGTGCTGTTTCTGCTCGACGCCAAAGGCAAGAGCGATTTGCTCAAAACCAATCTTGCCGTCCTGCGCAAAAAATGGGCGGACGCGGGCAAGCCGATGCACAACGAAACCATTCGGGGCATCTCATTTTCCGTCGTGCCGCTTTCGAGCAATGACATTCCGGCAACGCTCGCCGGTGTTTTCCCCAGACGTCAGCCCGTCCAGGAACTGGGCAAGGAGAACAAACCGCCGCCGCACGGTGAAATTGTCGTCGGCCAGTTTGAATCGCTGTTGATTGTCGGCAGTTCATTGAAAGCCGTCGAACCCGTCGCCACGCGGTTGACCGGCGGTGCGCTGCCGCCGTTGGGCGACAATGCGCTTTTTGCCGCCGACCGGCTCGCGCAATTTCGCGACACGCCGTTGTATTACGGCTGGTTCAATGCGAAAACCCTTTTCGACGTGCTGGTTCACATTACGCCGCCGGAACCGAACCCGGATGCGCCCAGCCCCGTGCCGCCGATTCCGTGGGACAAAATTCTCGGCGCATCGGGTTTGACCGGTTTGAAGTCCGTCAGCTTCAGTTACCGCGAATCACACGATGGCGCGCGGGTTGATTTTTACATCTCCGCGCCGGAAGCAGGCCGGCAGGGTATTTTCAAAATAATCGCCGCCGCGCCGAAGGACGCAAACCCGCCGGCCTTTGTGCCCGCCGACACCATAAAATTCCTGCGCTGGCGCGTGGACGGCCAGAAATCCTGGGCGGCGCTTGAAAAAATGCTTTCTGACATTTCGCCCGCCTGGCTCAGCAGCCTCAATTCCGCGATCAGCATTGCCAACGCGACCGCCCAGACAAAAGACCCGAACTTCGACGTCCGCAAAAATCTCATCGGCAACCTGGGCGACGATTGGATCAGCTATCAAAAAGCGCCGGCGGGCAAAACGCTGGCGGATTTGAATTCCGCCCCCTCGCTTTTCCTGTTTGCCGCGTTGAATCCCGAGCAAGCCGTACTGGCGATAAAAACCGTTGCCTCACTCGCCTCTTCGCAGGAAAACGCACCCGCGCCGCGTCAATTTTCGGGCCGGACCATTTACACGATTGCCCTGCCCTCGCGCCCCGCCGCGCCGCGTTCGCTTTACTGCGCGGCCAGCGGCGGTTATGTCGCCCTGACGACGGACGTTTCGATGATTGAGACTTATCTGCGACGCGCCGACAGCAAGGTCAAGCCGTTGCGCGAAACCGCCGGCTTTGCCGACGCCGCACAGCACATTGGCGGCGGGGGCAATGGCCTGTTCGCCTACCAAAACCAGCGTGAAACCATGCGCGCGGCTTTTACCGCCTTGAAAAACAGTTCCCCGGACAGCCCGCCATCCAGCGGTGCCAGTGCATTCGGCACCCTGCCTTTTGCCTCGCCGGAAAAAATCTTCGGTGGCTGGCTGGATTTTTCGCTGCTGCCGGAATACGACAAAGTTTCCAAATACTTTTATTTTTCCGTCACCAGCGGCAATGTCACGGCGGACGGTTTTTCCTTCAAAGTTTTCGCCCCGCGCCCGCCGCAGTTGAATTGAGCCCGAACTCTGAAGTTGGATTTCTGCGTTAGCGGAGTGCGACCGTCCCGGTCGCAGCAAAGTGGGGCGGGCGGGCGGTTGGGAAATGTTCCGTGGCTTGAAGGAAGCCAGTGGCTGCGCCCGGGCGCACTCCGGCCTGGCCTCGTCCAACCCGCCACCACCGGCAACTTCGGAGTTCGGGTTGAAATGTCCTGGGAGCGCCGGCGTCCTCGCCGGCCAGATGGCGATCTGCCGGCGGGACGCCGGCGCTCCCGGGCAATGGAATCCCGCCTTCCGAATCATTCCTGCGGATAAACCAGGATGCGGTCATGCACCATAACGACCAGATCGTTCTTCCCGTCGCCGGTGACATCGGCCACGAGCGCCTCGCGCGGTTCAGGCAGGGCGTCGGTGCGTCCGCGGAAGGTGTGCTGCTCGAACACCTGCCAGCGATTGGAAGGGACGAGCTTGTGATGTGAATCAAAGCTGACGAGGTCGAGATAATTTTTTGCCGTTTCCAAAAACACCAAATCCTTGCGCCCGGTGTTGCTCAAATCGCCTGCCACCACGTCATTCAAATACCCGTCCTTGACCGGCGTGTCGTAGCCATCGAGCGCGGTCAATTCCCAAACCTCGCCCGCCAAGGGCATCCACGCGACGGCGTTCTGGCCGAGAAACGCCACGCTCTGGATATTCGTGCCGCCGAGCGCAACCGACTGCAAACCGACGAAATCCGACACTGGCAACTCCACGTTGCGGGACACCCGCCACACACCCGTCGCATCGCGCTCACACAACGTCAACTGCTTGTGCTCCGCATCGAGCAGAAAAATCGCCGGCACGCTGTTCGTGCCGTTCCGCACCGCCGTGGCGCCGACAATGCGCGAATCGTCCGCCGCGCCGTTGATTTGATCCTTCACGCGAAACACCCAATCCGGTTGATTGGTCGAACTTGGGGTTTTGATTTCCTGTTCGAGCACGACGGCGCGCACGAAATTTTTCTGCGGCAACAACAACTCCTGCTTGCCGTCGCCGTCCACATCCGCCGACACCAGCCACGGCTGCTCGATCGGACCGCCTGGCGGATCCACATCCACCTCATCGAAATCCCCGCCGGATTTTTGCAGCAGCATCTTGATTTTTTCATAAGGAATCAGCGCGACCAAATCCGCCCGTCCGTCCTGGTTCACGTCCTGGATGGCGAGCGCCGTGGGATTCGATTTGAAATTTTCGTTGAGTTTTTGCGTTTTCGTTTTGCCATCAGCCTGGCGCGTGACAAGCGAACGCCGGCCGTTTTGATCCACAATCACGCAAAGCGACGGCTTCGCGCCGGGCTTCAGTGCGCCGACGGCCATCACGAGCGGTTTGCCATCGAGCGGAATAAGCGTTGGAAACGGCAGCCGTCCGTTCTTATCAAATTGCGTCACGCCGACCGCGTTTTCGTCACGGCTCAGGAGAAAAATGTCCGGATGGCCGTCGCCGGTCCAATCCGCCGCCGCGAGCTGGCTCACGCCGGCCAGGGTGGGAAAAGTTTTGGGCGGGGCGAGTGAACCGTCCGGCTGCTGGAAATAAACCGAAAGCTGACCGCTGGCCGGCTCGGCCACGAGCAAATCGGGACGCCCATCGCCGTTAACATCGGCCCAAAGCAGGCCGCGTTGCGCCGCGTCTGTCTTGTTCAGCGGCAGAATTTGAAATTGTCCGCGCCGAAACGCGCCGGACAAAATTTCGGCGGGCTGGCGCGTGAATTGGGAAACCTCCGCGCGCCCGGAATCCCGCGCGATGGTCACGACGTAATTTTTGGTGCCACCTTCGAGGGTGTCCGCGCAAAACGAGCGGATGGGCGGGGTCTTGAAATAGATTTCCGGCCCGAGCTGGCCGGCGGCGTTTTGCAGCCGGAACCGTATCGGTGTCGGGCTGTCCCAGTCCACCAGCAGCAAATCGTTCCGGCCATCGCCGTCCACGTCCACGATTTGCACTGATTTGGGCGTGCCCGAACAGGGAATTTTTTGCGGCTCGCCGAGCGTGTGATCCGCCAATTGCGGCAGGAAATACAGCGAGCCGTTGTCGCCGAGCAAAACGAGGTCGGTACGGCCGTCGCCATTCAAATCGCCTGCCGTCAGCGCATTCGCGTTCAACTGGCCGTCCACGATGTGCCAGCGTTTCGGCTCGCTCCAGCCATTGGTGCCTTCGTTGTAAATTACCTCGAGGTCCTTCGCATCGCCGTAAAAGGCGATGTCGGGACGGCCGTCGCCGTTGAGGTCGGTCACCACCATTTCCCCGATGCGCTCGTCGGTGGGAATGGAATCAATGCGAAAACGCGCGCCGGGCGGCAGTTCATTGATTTCGAGTTTGCGCGGCGGGTTTGCCGCGGCAGCTTGATTGGTTTTGCCCGTTTGATTGTAAAGCAAATTGATTTTTGAGCGCAGATTGTTGGCGACGATGAGGTCGTTCAAGCCGTCGCCGTCCAAATCCGTCGCGTGCAGGAGGTTGATTTGAACGTCAATCGGAAAAATTTCCGGGCCGGTGAAACCGAAGTTGTTCGTGACGTTTTCGCCGCGCACGACGAAAGCGAAAACAAAAACCAACGCCGACAAAACACTGTGGCGCGACAATTTCATGGTTTGCATAAACATACTCAACCTGCCATTCGACGGCGCGCTTGGCCAGTTTATTCGGCTGTGGATGCGCCGCGCGCTTGGTGTCCCGCCTTCAGGCGGCAAATCATGACGCGCCCCGGATCGCCTGAAGGCGGGACACCGAACCGGTTATTCGCCGATGAAGTGCAAGGTGACGCGGCGCGCGTGTCCGCGAACGCGGTGTTCCCACACATAAATCCCCTGCCAGGTGCCGAGTGCGAGCCGCCCGCCGCGCACGGGAATGTTCAAGTTGACCGCCGTCAGCGCCGTGCAAATGTGCGCGGGCATGTCGTCATCGCCTTCGAGTGTATGCACAAAAAGCGGATCGCCGTCGGGGACCAGCCGTTTGAAAAACGCCTCCAAATCGCGCCGCACGTCCGGGTCGGCGTTTTCCTGAATCAGCAGCGAGGCCGAAGTATGCTGCAAATGAATCGTCAGCAGGCCGTCCTTGAATTGGTTTTGATCCACCCACTGTTCAACTTCGCGCGTGAACTCGCAAAGCCCGCGACCGCGGGTCGGGATCGTTAATTCGTGGAAAGCCTGGCGCAACATTTCAAGGTGAAACGTGAAACGTGATGGGTGATTATTGCGGGCTGGCCGGCGCGCTTTTCGCGTCCAGCATTTTCTCCAGGTCCGGATTGCGCGGCTGACCGGCGTCGAGCGCCTTTTGATAATGCCAGCGCGCCAGTTCCACCAGGGGCGGCAGCTGGCTGATGTAAATCACCGCCAGATTGTTGTGCGCCGGCCCGTAATTGGGGTCGAGTTGAATCGCCCTGCGCAACGCTGTTTCCGCCTGCGCGCGCAAGCCCTTGTGACTGAGCGTGACGCCGAGATAATTTTGAATTTCAGGATTTCGCGGATCAAGCTTCGCCGCACGGCTCAACGCGTCGAGCGCTTCATCGTATTTTTCGCGGAGAAATTCAAGGCGGCCAAGTGTTGCAAGGTTGTAGGGGTCGTCCGGACTTTGAGCGACGGCGGCTTTGATGTGTTTTTCCGCATCGTCGAGCCGGCCCTGCTCCATCTCAATCGTCGCCAGGTTGGCCAGCACCAATCCGTTGTTTTCATCATGCTGCAAAATTTTCTGATAATCATCCTCCGCCTTGTCGTATTGCCGGGCGGAAAAATAATTTTGCGCCTCAGCCACCAGTTGGGCCGCGCCGCCGGGCAATTCCTTGATGGATTTTTTCTCCGCGTTGCGACTTGCCAGTTGCGGTGCGGACTGCTTGAACAAAGCCAGTTCCTCCGGCGTGTAAGGAATGACCTGCGCTTCGTCCACCGCCAGCCGCGCGCGCAAGGCGTTCACTTCATCGGTCAACACGTTGATTCGTGCCGCGGCGTCCTGTTTCCGGCGGCCGTAAAGCTCCTGGTTCGCCTCGCCAAGTTTCGCCAGCAAATCGTTGCGCTCCTGTGTCAACGCCCGGATGCGCGCCTCGTTTTCCGCCGGGTTTGGCGCCGGGACCGGCGCGGAATTCACCGCTGCGATCTGCAATTGCCGCACGCGATTTTCCAGGGCCGACTTTTCCAAAAAACCCACTGCGGAAGCCGACTGCAACGCGGCGATCTGTTTCCGCATCGCGGTCAATTCGGAATTCAGCCGGGCGGCTTCAGCCGGGTCCGGCGCCGCCGGTTTGAAATCGGCAATCTGTTTTTTGAGCAGCGCATTTTCCTCGCGCAGCGCCTGAATCGTCTCGGGGCTGGCCAGCAACGCCTGGACGCGCGATTGCAACGCCTGATTTTCCAGGGCCAGTTTGTTGGCGCGCGCCGTTTGCCCGGCCAATTTTTGATTCGCCTCGGCCAGGGCCAGTTCCGCCAGTTTCAAGGCGTCCGACTCCGCAACCGCCGGCCCAATCGCCGTTCCGGCTTTTCCCTGCGACAGGCTGACCTTGAGCAAATCGTTTTCCTTCATTAGCGACCGGATTTTCGCCCGCGCCTGGGTCAGTTCGCGCGAATCAATTGCCGCCGGTTGCGCCGCCAGCGCCTCCTGGAGCTTGGCTTGAAGCGTCGTGTTGTCCACCTGCAATTTTTGCACCTGCTCATGCAACGCGCCGAACTGCGCCTCCAAATCGGCGGCGGATGTTGACGAAGCCGCGCCCGGTGGCGGCGGCACCGGGGGCGGCGTCCCGCTTTGCGGAATCACGGGAAGTTTCGCCGTCACTTCGGCGATTTTTTCCATGAGATAATTCAAGCGGAAGCTGACAATTCTCGGGTTCCAATCCGGGTAAATTTTCTGGAATTTTTGCAGTTCGCCCTGCACCTGGACGTATTGGGCCAGCGCCTGGCGCGGCTGACCGGAACTGTCCAATGTATCCGCCTGCTGCATCAGGCTGTAAATGACGATGTATTGGTCGTCGGGCCCCTGCTGCGCGCGCGCTTGCGGCAACAGCGCGGCCAATATCAAAATCAGCAGTGCAACCAGACGTTTCATGCTGGGATGCTAATCCAGCGGAAGCCGGCCTGGCAAATGATTACAACAGGGCTTGCCTCGGCTGGTGGAAAAAAGGCCGCAGGCTGAAATATTCACGTTTACCCGACTCTGGCAGCCAGCAATGTTCAGGAATGATGCTCGTCGAAAAATGGGTTCACTTCCCATCGGCAACTGCTTAACCTGATTTCATGCACTCACCGCCGTTTTACAATACCGAGGCAAGGACGCTCCGCGCCTTTCGCCGACTATGGATAGCCTTCATGGTGGCGGTGACCTCCCTTCCTTACTTGTTGAATTTTTTCTCCACGCCTGTGGGGTATCGTTACACCTGGATTTTGCCGCCCTATCCGGAGGATTCGTTGGCCTATCAGGCATGGTCGCAGCAGGCCGCCCACGGAAGGCTGCTGTTCCAGATCAAATATACCGCGTTGCCGCACGCGGCTTTTTTGTTTCACCCCTTCTTTCTGGTCGCCGGCTGGATGAGCGCACTGCCCGGATGTGACATTGGCATCGTTCTTTGGGCGCTAAAGGCCGTGGGGGTCGCGCTGTTTTTTGTTACGTTCTTCAAATACGCCGACTATCTTGGATTGAGCGGATTCCAATCAATTGCCGCCTCAATCCTGGTCGGCCTCTCCTCGGGATTTGGCGGGTTGCTCGCCTTCTGCGATTTGGCGGCCCTATCGCCAGTCCTCCGTCCCGCGGACCTGTGGGTGGTGGATGCGAACACGTTTTTTTCCCTGCTATGGAACCCGCTCTTTCCGTATTCGCTGACACTGATGTTGCTCGCCATTTACTGGCTGGACCGGGGGACGCGCGAGGCGCGCAAATCGGATTTCTGGTGGAGCGGCCTGGCCACGGGGATTCTGGCCTTGATCCATCCCTATTCGCAACCGCTGTTGTTTGCCTTCGCGATCATCATTGCGGCCTTGCGGAGAAGGATGGCGGCGCCGGCGTATTTATGGCGGCATTTCCTGGTCCTGCTTCCATTCCTGCTTTACGTGGTTTGGGTCGCGGCATTTCACCCCCTCGTTTCCAGACACAATGCCACCGGCGTCATGAAAAGCCCCGCCCCCGTGGCTTACGTGCTGGGCTTCGGATTCCCGCTGTTGCTGGCCGCTGCCGGCCTCGTCATGGGCCGGGGCCAGTTGCTGAAACGTTACTGGCACATCGTTCTGTGGTTTCTACTTTCCGTGGCCTTCGCCTACCTTCCGGTCTGGTTTCAGCGAAAACTCATCTTCAGCGCGCATGTGCCGCTGTGCATTATGGCGGGGATTGGCTTTGACCTGCTCCTGGCCCGGTTTTCGAATGCGCGGGCGCGCAAGGAAGCGTTGATTGCCGCCGTGGTCATTTTCCTGCCCCTGCTGGCGTCAACCCCGATGTATCTGCTCGCCAGCCAAAGCGCCCAAGTGAGGGAAAACGCGGCCGGCGCCTATTTCATCAGCAACGAGATGATGGCGGGGTTGAAATTCCTCAAAAACCGGAGCAAACCGGATGAGGTCGTTTTTGCCACGCCAGCGACGAGCCGCTTGATTCCCGCTTTGGCGGGGAACACGGTTTTGTGGGGGCACTGGGCCATGTCGGTGGACATCAAAGAACGGACAAAGTGGGTGGAAAACCTTTTTGACGAACACGCGGATTGGGACGATCCCCGGCGCGGGCGCGAATTTTGGGGGACTGGCATCCAATATATTTTTGCCGACGGCGGCCTGAAGCAATCGTTGGAGCAAAAGCCGGAAAAATGGCGGGTGATTCTTGGCGAAGCCGACAAAGTGTTTGCCAATGGTTCGGTAGTGATTTATCGGCATCGAAAAAAATGACGGCAAGGAGGAATTCCGTTCCCAGTTATTTCGCATCAGCGATTGATCTGCCTGTAAAGTTTAACCAGTTCGCGGAAGGCGCGTAAGATGACGCGGGGATTGGCGCCGGTTGGCCGACCGCAGGTGCGCGGGAAATGGTGCACGCCAATCTGGGTAATGGCATATCCGCGGCGGGTCGCGCGGGCGAGAATCCCGGCATTGATCATCGCGCGGTGCTCCACAGTTCCATATCGTCGAATATCTGGCGCTTGAAAAGTTTGAAAGCGCAGTTGATATCTTTGATCTGCATGCGGAAAAGGAGGCAGACCAGACGGGTCCAGCACCAGGCGTTGAACTTCCGATTCAGGCCTTCCCGGCGGTCGAGGCGGAAGCAACTGACGATGTCATACCGCTTCATCAACGGCAAAAGCAGCGGCAGTTCGTTCAGGTCAAACGGGCCGTCGCCGTCAGTATGGAAGACGAGCGTCCTGGTCGCGGCACGAAAGCCGGATTGCAGGGCTGAACTGTAGCCCGGATTTGTGGGATGATGGATAACCCTCACCCGTGGATCAGCAGCGGCAATGGCGTCCACGATTTGTGGAGTCTGGTCAGCACTGCCGTCATCAACCAAAATAAGTTTGTAGTCAACGCCCATGCGCCCGAGCACTTTCGAGGTGGATTCATAAACCCGGCGGATGTTTTCCTGCTCGTTGTCGCACGGGAAAAAGACACTGATGGCATCTGTGCCCGGGCGGGCTTGCCCGGTCGCGACGACCGTCATCGTCAGTTTCATTTCATCATCTGGATCGTTTTGCAAAAACATGACGCGCACGCTTGAAAACCGGGTCATTTTGAAAGGGAATGGCCTGGCGCCGCCTCGATGACGGTCAGTGTTCCATATTCGAAAAAAAGTGGCGCGGCACCGGCGAGCTGCGCAAATCGTTCCACGATGGAGGGACGGAAAGGCGAATCGGTTTCGATCACAAACACGGCGCGTTGAGCAGGGGAGGCTACGGGCATTACCACTCCCTTTGGATAGACGGCACGCTCCCAGCCGAAGATCGGATCGGAAACAGCCAGCGTTTCGCCGCTTTCAAAAAGCAATGGATAAATAAAAGGGATCGTTGCCTGTATGGAAGATATTTGGTTCTGGCGCAGATGGCGTTCAACCGCCTCGATATCCCGGCCGGGGACTCGCGCGGGGATGCGGGCCAGGAAATCAGTGTTTTCGGGTCTGACCCAGAGCAATGTTTCAATTTGATTCCGCATTCCCATCATCGCGCCGATGCCGGCAAGCAGGATCGCCAACAGCACGGAGCTTCCGAGAAGACGGGGCCACACTTTGGAAATCGCGAAACATCGTTCCAGCAAGCGCCCCGTAAGAATTGAAAGGGGAAAACAACCTCCGAGAAAATAGCCGGGGACTCGCAACGGAGCCGCCAGATAGGGAACAAAACACGCCGCTATGAGCAGGAGCAGTAAAAAGTCCCTGCTTTGATCGCTTTCCACCTGATCCCTGAACAATGTCTGGCGGATTTTTGACGGCGCTCTCAGGAACGGGAAGATGGCTGCGGCGACCGCCAGCAAGGCGATGACATAAAGCACGACCCCCGACACCGGTATCTCCGGGTAATACCAGAAAACCGTGTCCGATCCGAAAAATTTAGGCATCTCCCGAAAGAAAATCTCCGCGAATGTCGAAAGATGAAAAAGAGAAGTCAAAACCCCGCTCGAGGTTTTGCCGGCAAAAACGCATCGCCAGTTGCTGAACTGATGGGTGAAGTTGAAGATGATGGCGGGCGCGTATCCGATGATGAATCCGATCATTCCCGCCACTGCATTCCTTGCGGATAACCTTCCGCGCACGGCCAGCAAAATCCACAAGGCGGCAATCAACGTCAGCACCAGTTCCAAACTCCACAGGCTCAGTCCCGATACCAGCCCCAAAAGAAACATCCTCTTCGCTTTTGGAGAGGCGCACGACTCGATTGAAAAGAAGAGGCTCATCAATATGGGAATTGAAAGGAAATACCAGGAATAGCCTCTGACCTGGAAATGCCACTTGAGCAGCGATGGCGACAATGCAAACACCACGGTGGCCAGCACTGCTGTCCGCTGACCGTATAAGCGATATGCCATCCTATAAAACAGACCCAGACACACCAACGACAGAACAACGATGCAGCTTTTCAATGGAATGACCCCGACGCCGAAGACAGCAAATGGAATGGCGGCAACATAGGATTCCCACGCTGCGCCCGCATTGTAAGGCTGGCCGTACATGTAGAAAGGGAAGTGTCGCCCCTCGATGATATGTTTTCCCATAAGCCCGATAACGGCTTCATCGTGATGCACGTGTGTTTGTGACTCAAAGAGAATTGTGAAACGCGCCACGGCCGTCAGGACCAGGATCACTGTCAAGAACGCGTGTCGGCGCATCGGTGAATATCAATTAAAAGTGCGCACCGTTGGAAGTCAACACCGAACGCTGGTCTGACTGCCCGCACCACACGCAGACTTGGTGGAGAGAGTGAAACCGGACATCATTAACACTTGAACCTGCGGAAAACCGAAGTTAGGATCGGTCGTTACATGAAGTGGCAAAAAGGTCGCCAAGCAAACGAAATCGTGGAACTCCGGCCAGCTTCCTGTCGCCGTGGCTGGCTTTTCTTCTTCCTCCTGTTGGCGGCCACAGTGATTGCCTATCTGCCGGTGTGGCACGCGGGATTCATCTGGGACGACAACGTTTACGTAACCGACAACCTGCTGTTGCACTCCCCGAGGGGCCTTTGGCAAATCTGGTCTGTGCCGGGTGCCACCCCGCAATATTACCCGCTGACGTTCACGAGTTTCTGGGTGGATTATCATTTGTGGAAATTGAATCCGTTGGGCTACCACCTGACCAATGTCCTGCTGCAGGCGCTCAACGCAATCCTGCTGTGGACCGTCCTGCGCCGGCTGGACGTGCCCGGCGCCTGGCTGGCGGCGGCGGTTTTTGCGGTGCATCCGGTGAATGTGGAATCGGTGGCGTGGGTGACCGAACGCAAAAACTTGCTGGCCGGATTTTTTTACTTGAGTGCGTCGCTGGCTTGTCTCCAGTTCTGGTTGCCGAACCCGGCAACGGCGGATAGTCGCACTCAAAGTGGCCCCCAAACTACAGCCGCCGGCTTGGGCAACTGGAAATTCTATTGGCTGGCACTGTTTCTTTATCTCTGCGCACTGCTGGCGAAAACGGCAACGATTGCGCTGCCGGTGGCCGTTTTGCTGGTGGTGTGGTGGAAACGCGGCAAGGTTGGATGGCGGGAGCTTTTCCCGCTGGCGCCGTTTCTGGCGGTGGGGATGGCGATGGGGCTGCTCACGGTGTGGGTCGAAAAACACTTTGTGCAGGCGGTGGGAAGAGAGTGGATGTATTCGTTCCTGGAGCGGTGCCTCATTGCCGGCCGGGCGGTCTGGTTTTATCTGGGCAAGCTGGTGTGGCCGCATCCGCTGATGTTCGTTTATCCGCAGTGGGAAATTCATGCCGCCCAGCCGCTGGCGTATCTGCCGGTGCTGGCACTGATTGCCGTGCTGTTCATTTTGTGGCTCAACCGCAAGGGCTGGGCGCGACCGATGCTGGTGGCGCTGGCCTATTTTCTGGCGTTGTTGTTTCCGGTGTTGGGCTTTTTCAACGTCTTTTTTTTCCGCTATTCGTTTGTGGCCGATCATCTCCAGTATCTCGCCGGGATCGGCCCGTTGGCGCTGGCGGCGGCCGGAATCACCACGGCACTTGACCTTTTCAAAAAAAGGAAACCGTTCCTGGAACCGGTGTTCTGCGGGACGCTGCTGTTGGTGCTCGGACTTCTGACGTGGCGGCAATGCGGGATGTACACAAACATGGAAACCCTCTGGCGCGACACGCTGGCCAGGAACCCGGATTGCTGGATGGCCTACAATAATCTGGGTATTTTGCTTAAAAACCAGGGGCGCATTGAAGAAGCAATGGAACTCTACCATAAGTCCATCCAGATCAATCCGAACAACTCCGAAGCGCTGTACAACCTGGGTATCGCCCTCGCCGCCAAGGACCGGTTTGATGAAGCGATCGAGTCCTTTCGCCAGGCCCTCCGGATCAATCCGAATTACGCCGACGCGCTGAACAATCTGGGTGCCACCCTCGCCGCCAAGGGGCGGTTTGATGAAGCGATTGAGAACTATCAAAAGGCCATCCAGATCAATCCGAATTTTTACGACGCGCTGTACAATCTGGGTGTCGCCCTCGCCGCCAGGGGCCGGTTTGATGAAGCGATTGAGAACTATCGCCAGGCCATCCGGATCAATCCGAATAACTCCGAAGCGCTGTACAATCTGGGCAACGCCCTCGCCGCCAGGGGCCGGTTTGATGAAGCGATTGAGAACTATCGCCAGGCCATCCGGATCAATCCGAATAACTCCGAAGCGCTGAACAATCTGGGCAACGCCCTCGCCGCCAGAGGCCGGTTTGATGAAGCGATTGAGAACTATCGTCAGGCCATCCGGATCAATCCGAATAACTCCGACGCGCTGGACAATCTGGGCATCGCTCTCGCCGCCAAGGGCCGGTTTGATGAAGCGATCGGGAACTATCGCCAGGCGATCCAGGTCAATTCAAACCGCACCGAAACCTTCTTTCATTTGGGCATGACCCTTGGCCAATTGGGCCGCACCCGGGAAGCGGTGGCCCAATACCGGGAGGCCCTGAGATTAAATCCCAACCTGGCCGGGGCGCTGAACAATCTGGCGTGGGTGCTGGCCGCCAATCCTGATGACGAGCTGCGCCATGGGGCCGAGGCGGTCCGTTTGGCCGAACGCGCGTGTGAGTTGACTCATTATGGCGAACCTTTGTTCATCGGGACGCTGGCCGCCGCTTATGCCGAAGCCGGCCGTTTTCCGGAAGCGGTGACCACGGCGGAAAAGGCGGAGCAGCTCGCAACCACAGCCGGTTTGACGGCTGTGGCGGCGAAAAACCGGCAATTGCTCGAACTCTACCGGGCCGGCAAACCCTATCACGAGCCTGCCCCAACGGGGCCATGAGTTCCGTTGAACATCGCAGAATTGGCCCAAGCCCGTTTCTCCTCACCCTCCATCCATTTTTGAGCGGGACAAGAACCCCTGCCAACATTGCGGGCGCGTGTTTGACCGGAAGGATTTGAACCTAGACCACGTCATTCCGCGCGATCGCGGCGGGCTGACGACATGGGAAAACATTGTTTGTTCCCGCATCGAATGCAATACGCAGAAAGCCAGCCGCAAGCCGCAGGAAGCCGGCCTGGCAAATGATTACAGCGGAACTTGCCTCGGCCGGCCTTTGCAGGTAAAAAAATCGTGTGTTACAAAAGACCTTCCCCGGGCGAATGTCCCTTCGTGGACGAACGCTGCCGGTCTGGCAGGGCGGCTTGATCGTTCTCCTTGTCTTTCTGGCTTATCTCCCCGCCCTGCGTGGAGGTTTCGTCTGGGATGATAACTCGTGGACGACGAACCTGTCAGCGTTGTTTCAGGACACATCCGGTCTGCGCTCGATCTGGTTCCAGCCCACCGCCCTGCAACAGTATTACCCGCTCTCGGGCACGACGTTCTGGCTGGATTATCAACTCTGGAATTTCTGGCCGCTGCCCTATCACGCGGAGAACGTTCTGCTGCACGCCCTGGCCGCGTTGCTCTTCTGGCGGTTGTTGCTCCGACTCCAGGTGCCGGGCGCTTGGCTGGCAAGTGCCATCTTCGCGCTTCATCCGGTCATGGTCGAATCGGTCGCCTGGATCACCGAACGCAAGAATGTGCTTTCGTTGGTCCTTTACCTCGGCGCACTGCTGGCTTACCTGCGCTACGCGCAGGGCGTGTCAAGTGGCAGGTGTCAAGTGACACGAACGGACTCCATTCTGTCACGTGTCACGTGTCACGTGTCACCTTTCTATTGGTTGGCTTTCGTCCTGTTTCTAGGTGCGTTGCTGGCCAAGACGACGATCTTTTCCCTGCCGGCGGCCATTTTGTTGATTGGCTGGTGGAAACGCGGACAAATCCGGTGGCGGGCGGACGTGTTACCGACGCTGCCCTTCTTCGCCCTGGCCCTGGGTCTTTGTGCAGTAACAACCTGGCTGGAGAAATACCATGTCGGCGCGCAAGGATCGGATTTTGCCCTGACTTTCCCGCAACGCTGTCTGATTGCCGGCCGGGCGTTCTGGTTTTACCTCGGCAAACTGTTCTGGCCGGCGAACCTTTGCTTCGTTTACCCGCGCTGGCAACCCAACCCCGGTTCGGGGTGGCAATGGCTCCATCCGGCCACCGCCATCGGCACCCTTTTCACGCTCTGGCTGGCCCGGGGGCGCATTGGGCGTGGGCCGGTGACCGCACTGTTCTATTTTGTGGGGACACTGTTTCCGGTGCTGGGGTTCATGAACGCGTATGGCATGCTTTATTCGTTTGTGTGGGATCACTGGGTTTATCTGTCCGCTCTCGGGATCATCGCGCTGGTGGCGGCACTGGTGATGCGGGCGGCTGAATCTCTGCGCACGCCGGCGGTGGTTTATGGGTTTGCCGCAATCGTGCTGCCGGTGCTCGCCCTCCTGACCTGGCGGCAGGCCGGGATGTACACGGACAAGGAAACCCTCTGGCGCGACACGCTGGTCAAAAACCCGGATTGCTGGATGGCCCACAACAATCTGGGTCATTTGCTTAGAAATCAGGGGCACATTGAAGAAGCGATGGAACACTACCAAAAGGCCATCCAGATCAATCCGAACGATTGTGAAGTGCTGAACAATCTGGGCAACGCCCTCGCCGACAAGGGCCGGTTTGATGAAGCGATCGAGAACTTTCGCCAGGCCATCCGGATCAATCCGAATTTCTATTTTGCGCTGACTGGTTTGGGTGTCGCCCTCGCCGACAAGGGCCGGTTTGATGAAGCGATTGAGAACTTCCGCCAGGCCATCCGGATCAATCCGAACGATTGCGGAGCGCTGATCAATCTGGGCATCGCCCTCGCCGCCAAGGGCCGGTTTGATGAAGCGATTGAGAACTTTCGCAAGGCTATCCGGATCAATCCGAATTATTGCGAAGCGCTGGTCAATTTGGGCATCGCCCTCGCCGCCAGGGGCCGGTTTGATGAAGCGATCGAGAACTTTCGCCAGGCCATCCGGATCAATCCGAATTTCTCCGAAGCGCTGGACAATCTGGGCATCGCCCTCGCCGCCAGGGGCCGGTTTGATGAAGCGATCGAGAACTTTCGCCAGGCCATCCAGATCAATCCGAACGATTTCGAAGCGCTGAACAACCTGGCGTGGGTGCTGGCTGCCAGTCCCGATGACGAGCTTCGACATGGGGCCGAGGCGGTCCGTCTGGCCGAACGCGCGTGTGAGCTGACTCATTATGGCCAACCCTTGTTCATCGGGACGCTGGCCGCCGCTTATGCCGAAGCCGGCCGTTTCCCGGAAGCGGTGACCATGGCGGAAAAGGCGGAGCAGCTCGCAACCGATGCCGGGTTAAAAAAACTGGCCGGGGAAACCCGGCAACGGCTTGAGCTCTACCGGGCCGGCAAACCCTGTCATGAGCCTGCCCCAACGGGGCAATGAGTTCCGTTGAACATCGCAGATTTGACCAAAGCCCGTTTTTCCTCACCCCAGCGCTGACTCGCTCCGCCAAACAGGTCGCACGGCGTGATGGTGAATCCGACCTCAATCGTAATCATTTGATCGGGAACGGGTTTGAGAAATCGAGGACGAGGACGAGAACGAGGACGAACCAGCCCGGAAAAACTCCAGACACCCTTCGTCACATGGACGGCATTGACCTGCACCGGCGGTTTTGGTAGGTTTCCTGTCAGCGCCATGAACACCGCGCTAAACCAGCATGTGCTTGTGTTGAACCGGTTGTGGCAGGCGGTCAATGTCTGCACCGCCCGCCGCGCGCTCACACTGTTGTTTCAAGGCCAGGCACAGGTCGTCGTCAACGCCAAGGATGGCTCGTTTAACACATTCAATTTTCAGGAATGGCGCAACATTTCCGAAAACGCGCCGCAGGAGGAATCCGTCCGCACCGTTTCCTTCCGCATCCGCGTGCCGCGAATCATTCTGCTGTTTGTTTACGACCGGCTGCCAAAGAAGGAAGTGAAGTTCACGCGCCACAACATTTTTGAGCGGGACAGGAACACCTGCCAATATTGCGGGCGCGTGTTTGACCGGAAGGATTTGAACCTGGACCACGTCATTCCGCGCGACCGCGGCGGGCCGACGACATGGGAAAACATTGTTTGTTCCTGCGTCGAATGCAATACGCAGAAAGCCAACCGCAGGCCGCAGGAAGCCGGCATGCACCTCGTCCGCAAGCCCAAGCGCCCGAAATGGCGTCCGTTTGTGCAGATCAATTTCAGCCTGCACCGGCACGACAGTTGGAAGCATTTCATTGACCTTGCCTATTGGAACGTCGAACTGGGCGAAGATGTGGAAGATGTGGAATAGCTGAAGGTTGGTTGAAGGTTGAGGGACATTGGTTGGGTGACGGAACAGCTTTTACCCCCTCAACACTCAACCTTCAACTTTCAAACAATAATCAACCATCAACCCTCAACTACTTCGCAACTTCTGTTTGCCGTTGGTGTTTCACATGGTATCTTTAGATAATGAAGCGTTTGGGGAAAATCGTTGTTTGCCTTGCGAGCGGACTGGTGTTGAACGCCGGCGCGCGCGCGGACGACGGTGTGTTGCCGAACAATCCCTATGCGCCGATTGTCGTTCGCAATGTTTTCGGCCTGAATCCACCCCAATCGGTTGACCCCAACGCCACGCAGGGCGATCCGCCGCCTAAAATCACGCCCAACGGCATCATGTCCATTTTTGGACAATTGCAGGTGTTGTTCAAGGTTGCGGACCCCGCCAAACCGGGACAACCGGCCAAGGACGAGGCCTACATCCTCAGCGAAGGCCAGCGGCAGGACGAAATTGAAGTCATTCAGATTGACGAGAAAAACAGTCTGGTGACTTTCAACAACCACGGCACCGTGCAGGAACTTCCCCTGGCCAAGGCCAACGCGCCGGCGGTCAACACCCCAACGTCGGCACCGGGCGGGCCGGTTCCAACCCGGAATTTTACAGCGCCCAATGGCGAGAACAGTGGCCGGGGGCGTTTTGGCAGCCGTTCCGCCGGCGGTCCCGGCGCGGCACGAAATCGCGGCACGGGAAATGGCAGCAACAATAGCAACAATGGCATGGGTGGTGGTTCACCGTTGGCAACTGTTCCGACGAGCGCCGGCTATTCCGGCCAACAACAGCCTCAGAATGCATTGTCGCCGGAAGAGCAAATCATCATGATGGAACTTCAACGCGCACAGTTGGAAAAAGAAGGCAATCCCGCAGCCGTCCTTTTTCCGCCCACAGTGTTGTCGCCTCAAAACAGAGGCGCTGAAAACGGCGCAGGCGGTGTGCCTCCCATCCCGTGATTGTTTCGTAGTATTTACGCCTTGGCAGACGTCTTTGCGGATTCGATCAATTCCCAAAACTTTGGATTTTCCTGAAGCGCTTCGTCCTCGCCGGTCTTCAAGCCGGAGCGGAACAAAAAATCCTTGAGCGTGTGGCGGCTGAGAATCCGGTGGACGAGCACGCCCAATTCATGCCGCTCGAAATAGACGCGATAATCACCCACGCGAAAACGGTGCAGCGTGCGCCCGTCCAGTTCCAGTTTTCCGAAGGCGTCCAGTTCGGTGCCGAGCGCCTGCTGGGGCAGTCCGCGGAACTCGCCCAGGATTTGCAGTTGCAGTTCCCTGGGCATGCGCGCCAGTTCGGCGGCGCTGGTTGGAGTAAAGATGATCTGGAACATAATGGTTGAGGGTTGAGGGTTGAGGGCCGAAAGTCAAGCCGGCGGTTGCCGCCGTCGCGCCGCGAAGGCGGAAGGGTTGAGAGTCAAGTGCAGGTTGAGGGTTTTTGGTTGAGAGTTGAGAGTTGAAAGCCGAGGCTGAGGGAGTAAAAAGGCTTTTTTGTCACTCAACATTCAACCAACAACTCTCAACCAATAAATAATATGTTCAACTTTGAAAAACTGGAAGTCTGGCAGGAGGCAATCAACTTTGCGGATTCGGTTTGTGCCATCACCCGAACCTTCCCGGAAGCCGAGCGATTCGGATTGACGAATCAAATGCGGCGAGCCGCTGTTTCCATTTCGTCGAACCTTGCCGAAGGAAGCTCCCGGGCATCACGGCCGGATTTCGCGCGCTTTGTTGAGATTGCGACCGGCTCGTTGTTCGAGGTTATTTCACAGGCGACAGTCTCGAAGCGGCAGGGTTTCTTGTCAGAAGCTGATTACAACCAATTGTATTCTGCCTGCGAGAAACAAAGCAAAATGTTGAGCGGATTGAGAAAATCGTTGCTTGAACATTCTTCCTGACCTCTCAACTCTCAACCTTCAACCACTCAACCATTTCAGAGTGGTAGCGCGTACGGGAATCGAACCCGTCTTTCAGCCTTGAGAGGGCCGTGTCCTAACCGATAGACGAACACGCCATGCAAATTATCGTAGCGGAGCGGTGGCAGGTGTCAACTGCGGGAATGCGCAGCGGGCAATTTGATGGTTGAAGGTTGAGGGTTGAGAATTGCGGGATTATGCCTTTGACAAACAAAAGGCAGGGACAGCGCGCTGAGACTGTCTCAAAAGTATCGGAGGGGCGAGTTATACCAATTCCCAGTGGAAATCGGCACATGGGTAGGGCGCGTCACTTCCGCCTTCGTCCCGCATTGCGCATGCGCGGGACTACGGCGGGACAAGCCGTGCGCGCCGTGGTTGGCGAACGGACGAGCGGCGGGCAGCCGCCGTCGCGCCGTAGCGGCGCTTTAGCACGGCCGCGAAGGCGGAAGGACTGCCCGCCCTACCGAGGTTTGTTCCGGTTATCATTGAGAAAATGGTATTATGGTAATTCCAATTAACATTGGCGCAGTTTGCCGTGACTCTGGAAAAAGCGGCGCAGGCGTTGTAGCGGCAGACGTCTCGTCTGCCGTAGAGGGCTGGCGTCCCGCCGCCCGGCAAGAACAATGA
>JBEKZC010000006.1:0-88060 GCA_049510295.1 Verrucomicrobiota bacterium
TGCGCCACTGTAACGGCTACAAATTCCCCAAAGTGCCACCGAAGCGAATCGGGAAGGCGGGAAGGCGGTTTGAGGCCGAAGTCAGGATACCGGTTTGGCTGTGCTCGTCTGGTTGAAGAAGTTGAGAATTGAAAGTTGAGAGTTGAGAGTTGAAAGCGTAAAAACGCATTCCCCTCAACCCTCAACCAATAATGCTCAACCAATCAATCCACTTCTCCGTCAAAGAGAAGGATGAGGCCAGCCTGTCGGACCGTTTCCGGCAGGATTCGTTGGATGCCTTCATTCTCCGTTTTGCCGGGGTCTGAAGGTGTTTTTATTTTTGGCTTGTAGCGGCGCTCGGTGAGCGTCGCCATTGTCAAAAAAAAACGGCGGTCATAGACCGCCGCTACAGATCCCGCGCTGGTCTCTCAATCGTGAACCCGTTCCGCCCCCGAAAGATTTCGGGGTTGCGGAACCAAGTTGAAAGATCAGCCCATGAAAAAAGTCTTGTTCGTTTCGCTGGCACTGGCCGGCTTGTCCGTTTTGTCCGTCGCGCGTGCGACCGTCATCACCGAAAATTTCACCAACAATCCGTCACAGGACGGCTGGCAGATTTTCGGCAACACCAATCTGTTCCACTGGAATTCCACGAACCAAAACCTCGAAGTCACCTGGGATTCCTCGCAACCCAACAGCTATTTTTACCAACCACTCGGTGCTTATCTCACCCGCAACGACGATTTCGGCGTGGCGTTTGACCTCCGCTTGAACGACATCGCCAGCGGAGCGCAGTCCGGCAAGACCGGCCCCATGCAGCTTGGCTTTGGTTTCTTGAATTCCACGGTCGCCACCAATGCCAGTTTCATGCGCGGCGCCTTTGGCAGCGCGCCGAACGTCGCTGAATTCGATTATTACACCGATGGCTATTACGTTGGCTATGGTCCTTCGCCAGCCACGACCACACCGTCGTTCATCTCCGACTCCGGTTGCGATTACTGCCCCAGCGACCTGTCGGTTTACGACAACGAACTGCCGACGAACCAGACCGTCCACGTCACGTTCACTTACACGGCCAGCAATCAGACCGCAGTCGTTGTGGTCACCACCAACGGCGTGCCGCTGGGTCAGCTTCCCGCTCTCACATTGAACAACGCCAACGGTTTTGCCGATTCCGATGATATCCAGGTGGACATGTTCTCCATCAGCAGCTACAGCAGCGCCGGTGACGATTACGATTCCGTCCTCGCGCATGGCAGCGTCGCCAACATTGTCATCACCGTGCCGCCGCCGGCGCAAAATGTCACCGGCGCGTTCAGCAACGGCGTCTGGCAGGTGCAGTTCACCGACCATCTCAACTGGCTTTACACGCTCCAGCGCACGACCAATCTTGTTTCGTGGGTTGATATTTCAACTGCCACCAGCGGAAACGGAACGAATTTATTTCTACCGGACAACAATCCGCCGCCGAACAACGCCTTTTATCGTGTCCGCGCCGACCGTCCGTGAAACTGCAAAAAAACAAAAAACTAATCCAAAAACATCCATGAACAAAACACGATTCCTTGTCCTGACCGGAATGATTCTAACCGCCGTTATTTCCCGATGGATTCCCCATCCGCCCAACTTCTCGCCCGTTGCCGCGCTGGCCTTGTTCGGCGGCGCGAGCGTTGCCAGCAAACGTGCGGCCTTCCTTGTGCCGCTGGCCGGGCTGTTTGCGAGCGACTTCGTGCTTGGCTTTTACTCCATCACGCCGGTCGTTTACGCCAGCTTCGCGCTGATTGTCTGCCTAGGTTTCCGGCTGCGGCTGCGGCAAACTTTTCCACGCCTTGCCTTCGCAACTATCGCGGGCGCGCTGCTGTTTTTCGTGCTGACCAATTTCGGTGTCTGGGCCTTGGAAAACCTGTATCCGAAAACACTGGCCGGTCTCGCCAACTGTTTTGCCGCCGGCATTCCGTTCTTCCGCAACACGCTGGTGAGCGACATGCTGTATTCGGCGCTGCTCTTCGGCGGCCTTGCTCTGGCTGAAAAGCGCTGGCCAGCGCTGGCCGAACCCGCGCCAACTGCCGCCTGACCATGAAAGAAAAAATCATTTTCTGCTGGAGCGGCGGCAAGGATTCCGCGCTCGCACTGGACCGGCTGCGGCAGGACGACCGCTACGAAATCGTCTCACTGCTAACGACGTGCAACGAGCACCACCAGCGCGTTTCCATGCACGGCGTCCGGCTGGAACTGCTCGACCGGCAAGCGGAATCCGTCGGTTTGCCACTGGAAAAAATCTTCGTCAGTCAGCGCAGTTCCAACGAGGAGTATCAGCAAAAAATGTCCACATGCCTGCTCGCACACCAGGTGCGCGGCGTCACCGGCTGCGCCTTCGGCGACATTTTTCTCGAAGACCTCAAGCGCTGGCGCGAAGAAAACCTGGCGCGCATCGGGATGCATGGCGTTTTTCCAATCTGGAAGGTGGATTCACGCGAACTCATCCGCGAATTTTTCGCGCTTGGCTTCGGCACGGTCATCTGTTGCGCGAACGACGCCTATCTCGATGAAACTGCCGTGGGCCGGAACCTTGATAAGGAATTCATCCGCTCGCTGCCGACAAGTGTGGATCCGTGCGGCGAAAACGGGGAGTTTCATTCGTTCGCGTTCGCGGGTCCGATTTTCAACCAGCCGGTGAAATTCAAAATCGGCGAAAAAATCTATCGCCCACTTGAAGAGACGCATCCGACTGATTCGTCGCCGGCTTGTCCCGCGGCGGGCGCGCGCCGAACGAAAGGATTTTGGTTTTGCGATTTGTTACCGGCTGAATCCAGCGCATGAATGTGCCATTCCAGCCTTTAATCGGAAATCGGAGATCGGAAATCAGAAATGGTTTCACGCTCATCGAACTGCTTGTCGTCATTGCCATCATCGCGATTCTATCGGCGATGCTGCTGCCGGTTTTGGCCCGGGGCAGATTGTCCGCGCAACGCGCTTCATGTGAAGACAACCTGCGCCAGCTTGGGATCGCCACGGAACTTTACTGGGACGACAACGGCGGCAATTGTTTCGAATGCGGCCCCACCAACATCAACAGCGGCCAACTCTGGTGGTTCGGCTGGCTGGGGTCCGGCGCGGAAGGCCACCGGCCGTTCGATTTGTCCGTTGGCAAACTCTATCCCTATCTTAACGGTAGTGACGTACGGCTTTGCCCGTCACTGGACAGTCAGTCGCCCCAGTTCAAATTGAAGGCCACCAATGTTGTGTTCAGCTACGGCTACAACCAGTTCATTGCTCCGTCAATCCAATCGGGAAATGTTTCAAATCTCCGCCACCCCACCGACACCGCGCTCTACGCCGACACCGCACAAGTAAACAATTTTCAAGCGCCCGCCTTGCCCTCAAATCCGATGCTCGAAGAATGGTATTACCTGGACAACCCAACCAACTATCCCAGCAGCAGTTATTATCCGCACGGTCACTTTCGCCATTCGCAAAAGGCGAACGTGGTGTTTTGCGACGGGCATGTGGGATTGGAAACAATGGTGCCCGGTTCGATTGACCCGAAATTACCGAATCAATTTGTGGGCCGGCTGCGCCCGGAAATTTTGCTGGTGCCGTGAAGCGACGCGGACGCGGCTCAGCCAGGCCTTTTACGCGCTCACCTTGTGTGCTTGCTTCTCTGAAGACAAATCACACCATACTGTGGGTTTACCGAATCAGCGACTCTTTTACGTATGCGAAAGGGATAATTCCGTTAAAATGACAGCGCCCTCAGTAAAACCTGCACGGTGCATGTCGCGTCAGTCGGTTTGTTTGGGTCCGTTAACGGTGCGGTGGAACGGTTTATTGGCTTGATAGAGTTTGATCTCCTCCCGCAGCGCATCAGCCAAGTTGGTGTTGTTCCGAGCAAGGGCCAATGACAACGCCCGTTGTGCCGTCACCACTGCATTGGAAAACTGCCTGCCCTCGGCATAGGCGGCCGCCAAGGTGTCAAGAATACCCGGATTCCCGCCACCCGTGAACTGATTCGCCTGTTGCGCCAGTTCAATCGCTTTGTTGCCATTTCGCAGCAAAGCCTCCGGACAGGTTGCCAGCACCCAGGCCAGGTCGTTTTGGACGTCAACCTGACCGGGTTGGATCTCCAGGGTTTTTTTGTAATGGGCGATTGCCTCTTCCTCCCGACCTTCTTGGCAAAGAGCGTTGCCCAGATTGTTGTGCGCCTCCGCGAAGTCAGGCTGGAGCTCAAGCGCCTTGCGGAAATGCTCAATGGCTTCAGCCCACTGGCCTTGTGAGCCGAGCAAATAGCCGAGATCGTTATGCGCCTTCGCGAGCTCGGGCTGGATTTCCAAGGCCTTGCGGAAATGAGCGGTCGCTTCGTCCAGTCGCCCCTTATAAAGAAGAGCAATGCCGAGGTTGTTATGGGTTAGTGCTTCCTCAGGGCGAAGCCTTAAGGCCTTGTGGAACTCAGCGATAGCTTCGTCCGTCTCTCCCATATGGAAAAGAACTTTGCCAAGAAGTCCGTCCGCGTCCGCTTGGCGATCAACACCCGCCAGAAGGTTGAACGCAACTGAAAAAGCCAGCGCCAAACCCCAGCCCCACCGGGCGGCACGACCCCAGACCGGCCGGCCGGCCGCCGCGCGCTCCAAACCAAAGATGCCTATGACCGCCAGCAACATCAGCGGTTGCACAAACTCCAGCTCATAGCGGATGCACGCGTAGTTGTACAAACAAAGGGTCAGTGCGCATAATCCGAAGAGCAGGGCCACCGCCGCCAGAAACCAGCGCAAGGCCGAGCGCGCCTCCGCCACCCCATTCCGCCACGCCACCGGCGCCGCCAGCGCCAGCCAAACCACCGGGATGTTGGTCAGCACGCCGAAGGGATGCTCGGTCTGGATATAGCCCTTCGGCAGGGCCGGCACTGCAATGTCCCGCACGAAGGGAAAACCACCACCCCAGTGCGCCGGCGCCAGAAAAAAAACCCGGAAATTGAACCAGAAATAACTCAGACTGAAGTGTTGCATTGTGTCCTGTCGATTCGCGGCCAACTGGTAGCGCTGCCCAAATTCCAGTGGATTGTCGAAGCGCAGGAAGTTGTAGAGCATCAGTCCCAGCCCGATGAGCACTATCGGGCCGGTCGCGGCCAACAACGCCACCCCCATCCGCCGGCGCTCACGCCACGCCTGCGCCACCGGCACCAGCAGAATGACCGCGCCCAACAGCAACGATGGCCTCGCCCCCAAGGCCAGTCCATATGCCAAACTTGCTGCCGCCAACCACCAGCCGCGACGCGACGGTTCATGCAACGCCCGCCAGATCGCCGCCAGCGCCAGCATCGTCAGCGCATACCCGCAACTGATTGACACCTCGTAAACATCCGACTGTGGCAAGATGACTAATGTGAACGGGACCAAGCCGAGGGCAACGGTGCCGGCCACCACCACCCCAAAGCCGACGGCCGCAAAATAACGCCGCCACAGGGCGTACAGCAGGCCCACGCCGGCCAGAAAACCCACCGCGCAAAAAATCACCACGGCGTCCTTGTGCAGGAGGTGGTGACCGGTCAGTGCCGCATAAGGCCAGAAAAGCAACAGCGCAGGTGTAACGCCAAAATAAAGGTACAGCTTACCCTTGTAATAACTCAGATCGTACAACGGATGATGGTCGGCCAATTGTTGGAATTGATAATCGCTGTTGACCTTCGGATCGTAGAAATCGGCAAGCTGCGCTAGTCTTGGCGGCACCTCCATCTTCAAGCTGAGCTGGCCGGCGCGAAAACCCTGCACCAACAGATTGTAGTAGCTGTCAGACGCTTGCCGACACGCCGATTCCCACAAACCCGACTTGGCGCTCCACCCATACAACCCGATGATCAGCGCGCAAATTGAGGCCAAGATCGCATGGTGCGTCCATCGGGTCTTGCCCCCAGCCGCCTCAGCCGATCCAGAATCCAAGGTGTCATCGCTCATCTGTTGAGAACTTTAAAGTGCGCAAGTGCCGATCTAAACGCGTTCGCACTGCGACACGAACAAGCCAAAGCTTGAATTCCAACTACGCGCCAATTTGTTTTTGAATCGCGGCGCAGATTTTGTCTGACCACTTTTTGAGCGTTGCGGCATCACGGCCTTCGAGGAGCAAACGCGCCTTCGGTTCGGTGCCGGAATAACGCAGCAGCAAACGGCCACCCTGTTTTTTCAATTCCGCCTCGGCTTCGCCAACCAATTGGGCAACTCCGTCGAGCTGCTCGAACGGCTTTTTCTCGCGCACACGGACGTTGGTGATGAGTTGCGGAAAGCGCGTCCAGCATTTGGCCAGTTTGGAGAGGGGCGTCTGTTTTGCCTTCACGATGCGCAGTATTTGCAGCGCGGCGACGAGGCCGTCACCGGTGGTGCCGGAATCGCGGAAAATCAGGTGGCCGCTCTGCTCGCCGCCAAAGTTGAATCCGCTGCGCAACATTTCATCAATCACGTTCCGGTCGCCGACGGCGGTGCGGATGACCCTGCCGCCGGCAGTTTTGATCGCGGCTTCCAAACCGGCGTTGCTCATCACGGTGGTGACCAGGGTCTTTTCGGCGAGCGTTTTTTGCGCCAGCATGTCGAGCGCGGCGATGGCCATGATGTCGTCGCCATCAATCAAATTGCCCTTTTCATCGCACAGCAGCACGCGGTCGGCGTCGCCGTCGTGCGCGATGCCGAGCTGTGCCTTGTGTTCGACGACTTTGCGGCACATTGCTTCGGGATGCATCGAACCGCAATCCTGGTTGATGTTCATGCCGTTGGGCTGGTTGCCGTAAACCATGACTTCCGCGCCGAGTTCGCGCAGCACACAGGGCGTGGATTTGTAGGCCGCGCCGTGCGCGCAGTCCACGACGATGCGCACCCCTTCGAGCGTCAGGCCGCGCGGAAAACTGGCCTTGGCAAATTCGATGTAACGTCCGAGCGCGTCGTCAATGCGGACCGCCTTGCCGACGGCATCGGCCGTTGGACGGATGTTTTCGATCTCGCCGCTGAAAACCAAATTCTCGATTTCGTGCTCGATTTTGTCGTCGAGTTTGTAGCCGTCGGCGCGAAAAAATTTGATGCCGTTGTCCGCATAGGGATTGTGTGACGCGGTGATGACGATGCCGGCGTCGGCGCGCAGGCTGCGCGTCGCGTAAGCCACGCCCGGCGTCGGCAACGGCCCGATGAACAACACGTCCACACCCATCGAAAGGATGCCGGACGAAATCGCGTTTTCGAGCATGTAGCCGGAAAGCCGGGTGTCCTTGCCGATGACGATTTTGTGTCGGCCGCGACCGCGTGACTGGCGTTCAAGGTTTTTGAAAACGTACGCGGCGGCGCGGCCCAGTTTGAGGGCGGTCTCGGCGGTGACGGGTTCAACGTTGGCCGTGCCACGGACGCCGTCCGTACCGAATATTTTTTTCGGGGAACTCATGGTTTATTGTCCGGCGGAGGCGGAACGATTACGCCCACTTTGGGCGGGTCAACACTTACAAGCGTTACCCTGGGCGGTGTCGAAACATCCACGCGCTGCCGCAAATCGCGGGCGGACGGAATGTTCGTGAGGTCCACCATCACATGAATTTGGTTTGCCTGTAAATCGGCCATGACCTCATGCGGCCCGCTAACCTTGACGACAACGGTGGCGGGCGCCACCCGAAAATCGCGCACATCCGACGCGGTCGAAACGACCAGCACCGGCAAATTGCCAAAGGTTACCGTGTCCCCGACCGCGAACCCGGAGGCGATTTTTGGCTCTTCGTAAATTTTATGAACGGTCAACCAGATGGCCAGCGCCAAAAACAGCGAAAACAATTTCCAGCTGAAATCTTTTGTGACCCAATCGCGCATTGCCATAAAAATTCAGTTGCCCGTTTGTTTGAAAGCCGGGCGCGGCCCGTCTTTGGTGATGACGACCGAACCGGGCTTGTGCCGTTCACCGAGGCGCGCGCGCAGCCATTCGACGCCATGGCGTGATTTGGCCGGTTGCACGAGCACAGAAGTCAGGAACGCGCGCAATTCCTCCAGCGACACGCCGCGCACAAGCTGGCCTTTGTAAGCATGCGAAATCATCCCCGTTTCCTCGGACACGACCACGATGACCGCGTCGGTTTCCTCGCTCAACCCAATCGCCGCGCGATGCCGCGTGCCGAGCGATTTGTTCAAATCCTGCCGCTGCGTCAGCGGAAAAATGCACGCGGCAAAGGCAATGCGGTCGCCCTTGATGATGACGCCGCCGTCGTGAATCGCGTTGTTCGGGAAAAAAATTGTTTCGAGCATTTCCGGCGTGGCGTCGCAATCCACGCGGATGCCGGACTCGACGGCTTCCTGAAGCTGGATGGATTGTTCGATGGCGATGAGCGCGCCGATTTTCACGTCGGCCAAACGTTCAACCGTCTGGATGATGACCTCGATGCTTTCGCGCTGTTCGCTCACGCTGACAAAGAGCGGCAAATTGCCGAGTTCAGCCAGCATCCGGCGCAATTCCGGTTGAAAAATAATCAGGACGGCCACGGCGAAAAACGCCGAGAACGTGCCGAGCAGCCAGCGCAACACCTTCAAATCGAGAATCGTGGTGACCAACGCTAGCGCCAGCAACAACACGACAAAACCGATGACCACCGGCCAGCCGCGCGTCCCGCGCAGGAAGCGGAAGAGGTAATAAATCGCCACCGCGAGGATTAAAATTTCCAGCGCGGGCCGCCAACTGCTTTGGAGCTGAATCCACATTATTCTTTGTAGCGGCGGTCTGTGACCGTCGCGAAAATTTTACCGGCGCTCGCAGAGCGCCGCTACAATCGCCTCCGTCATCCGCACGGCTTGAACTGTTTCCACCACGTCGTGCGTCCGGATGATTTGCACGCCCGATTCGACCGCCAGAGTCGCACACGCGAGTGACGCTGGCAACCGTGCGTTCACATCCGCACCCAACAATTTTCCGATGAAAGATTTTCGGGAAATGCCGAGCAGCAGCGGACGCTGCCACTTTGTAAAACTCCGCAAGGCCGCGAGCAACTGTAAATTGTGCCCGGGCGTTTTGCCAAAACCGATGCCGACGTCCAGTGCAACCTGGTCGGAGCCCACCCCGCCGGCGTTCAATTTTCTCAGCCGCTCGCTGAAAAATTCGCCGACTTCGCGAACCACGTTTGCATAAACCGGATTCGTTTGCATCGTTTGCGGCGTGCCTCGCGCGTGCATGCAAATATAACCTGCCCGGAACTCAGCCACAATCCTCCACATCGCATCGTCTTCGCGATTGGCGGCCACATCGTTGACGATGCTTGCGCCCGCTTGCAACGCAGCGCGTGCGACAGCGGGTTTCATCGTGTCAACCGAAAGCGGAATTTTGACGCGTGACACCAGTTGTTCGACGACCGGAATGACGCGGCGCAATTCCTCGGCTTCACTGACCGGTTCGGCCCCGGGGCGGGTGGACTCGCCACCGATGTCGAGAATTTCCGCGCCTTGCGCGACCAGTTCAAGCGTGTGCGCGACGGCTTTGGCCGGATCAAAAAATTTTCCACCGTCGGAAAACGAATCGGGGGTGACGTTGACGATACCCATGACGAGTGCCGGACGCGGAAAGACAAATTCAAATTGTCGGGCGCGGAAAATGATTTTGCTGGCAGACACAAACTGATTGTGAACGGATTCCGGCAAATCGCCAAGCGTATCCGTCGCTGCCTTGTGCGATCAAACTTTGGTTTTGAAGTATTTGATTGTCTGCGTCAACCCGCTGGCCAGCGGGACTTTAGGCTCCCAGTCGAGAATCTTTTTTGCGCGAGTGATGTCGGGCCGGCGTTGTTTGGGGTCGTCTTGCGGCAGCGGTTGGAAGACAATTTTGCTGCGCGAGCCGGTGGCACGGATGATTTGTGCGGCGAATTGCAGCATCGTCAGTTCCTTCGGATTGCCGATGTTCACCGGCAGGTCATAGCCGCTCATCATCAGCCGGTAAATGCCTTCAATCAAATCAGACACGTAACAGAAGCTGCGGGTTTGTTTGCCTTCGCCAAAAACGGTGACGGGCTTGTTTTTGAGCGCCTGGCTGATGAAAGCCGGCACGACGCGACCGTCGTTGAGCCGCATGCGCGGGCCGTAGGTGTTGAAGATGCGGACGATGCGCGTGGCGACCTTGTGTTCGCGGTGATAGGCCATCGTCAGGGCCTCGGCGAACCGCTTGGCCTCGTCGTAACAGCCACGCGGGCCGAGGGGGTTGACGTTGCCCCAATATTCCTCGGTTTGCGGATGGACGAGCGGATCGCCGTAAATTTCCGAAGTTGAGGCGAGCAGAAACCGCGCGCCTTTAATTTTGGCAAGGCCGAGCGCCTTGTGCGTGCCGAGCGAGCCAACCTTCAGCGTCTGAATCGGGAAATTCAAATAATCAAACGGGCTGGCCGGTGACGCGAAGTGCCAGACGTAATTGACCGGCACGTCGAGGAAAATAAATTCGGTGACGTCCTGCTCGATAAATTTGAAATTCGGGCTGCCGCCGAGGTGCGAAATATTGTTCACCGAGCCGGTGATGAAATTGTCAATGCCGATGACCTTGTGGCCGCGCGCCAGGAGCAAATCGGCCAGGTGCGAGCCGAGAAAACCCGCTGCGCCGGTGACGACGGACGTCGGTTGGTTTTTTTTCATCAAAGGCAAACTGGCATTTCACTTTGCGCCCGTGCCGATGAGCACGGCGGGGACGGTGCGAATCAGGATTTTCAAATCGAGCCACAGCGACCAGTTGTCAATGTATTCGAGGTCGAGCCGCACCCAGTCTCTGAAATCGGAAATTTGATTGCGTCCGCTGATTTGCCAGAGGCAGGTGAGGCCGGGTTTGACGCTCAGGCGGCGGCGGTGGGCCAGATTGTCAAAACGCTTCACTTCGTCCACCGGCAACGGGCGCGGACCGACCAGGCTCATTTCGGTGCGCAACACGTTGAACAATTGCGGCAATTCGTCGAGGCTGTATTTGCGGAGGAATTTCCCCATCGGCGTGACGCGCGGGTCGTTGGTGACTTTGAAGACCGGGCCGCGCATTTCGTTCATGGCTTCCAATTCACTTTTGAACTGCTCGGCGTTGGTCACCATCGTGCGGAATTTGTAAAGCGTGAAGGGCGCGCCGTTGAGGCCGGAGCGCTGCTGGTGGAAAAAAACCGGACCAGGCGAAGTCAGCTTGATCGCCAGCGCGATGAGGGGAATCACTGGAATCACAATCAACAACACCAGCAACAACAGCGCACCGATAAAATCCATGAGTTGTTTGGCGACGCCCTGCCAGGAGGTTTCCGGCGTCGTGCGAAAGACCAGCAATGGATAGCCGAGCAATTCGTCGAAGCGCGCGCGTGAAATTTGCGTTCCAAAAAAATCGGCGACCAGCCAGGCTTCAATGCCTTCGAGTTCGCAGGTTTTGATGGCGTTTTCGACCTGCTCGAAATAGGTGTGCCGCGCGCTGATGATCACCCCATTCACCGAATGCTCATGGAGCATGTGCACGAGTTGTTGCACCGGGGTTTCGCCGAGGCTCAATTCGCCCACCACTTCGATGCTGGCGTCCGTTTTCCCCCTCAGTTCACGTTTGAGCCGCGCGATTTCGTTGCGCGTGCCGATGAGGATGAACCGGCGCTGGTATTGGGACTGGCCGAACTTGCTGCGCAAAGCCCACCGCACCAGTTCCTCCTTCAGATAGACCAGGGTGAAACTGATGACGCCAAAAAACATCATCACGACGCGCGGCGAAACAAAGTGGAGGGCATACATGATCAGCACCAGGCCGATGGTCGTGATGAGACATCCTTTGAAGAGGGGCCAGAGAATGTCCCGCCGCGGGCCAAGGGCGGGCCGGTCGTAAAAGCCCTGCGATTCAAGAATCAGCGGCGCGGCAACAATCAAGGGGAAGTAAAGCCAGACGACACTGCCCAATACGTCGGGTGGGATCGCATCGAGGTCCAGCCACGCGATGACTTGCGGGTTGGTGCGCAACGCATACGCAATCCAGAAACTCACCGCGAACAGACAGGCATCCGCCACCTGGTGGATTTGCGTTCGAATCTGACGATCACGTCGCAACATGGCTCTTTAACTTTGCTTGTGAAGCGTTGTTTAGAATAGACAAACTGCGGATAAATTCAAATGTTTTAACCATCAACGTTTGATGGGAGGCAATTGATACTCCGGCACCGAGGCGGCAATTAATTTTTCCATGCGCTCAAACGCGGCGTCTTCCTGACCCGGTGCGCAGACGGCAAAACAGGAAACATAAGCCCAGCGTTGCAACACCCCGGTGCATAAAAGGTCTTTCACCAGATAACACTGGAGTTGAACATTGCCCGTGGTCTGCTCGTTGTCTGCGACAAACCAAAACACATAAATCCCCATTATTTCCTGTTTCTGACCATCAGGGGTTTCGACCATTTTGCCAATCACCCATTTCATCACCGGCAGTTCATAATGTGGCACGCCGTCTATTGGGATTTTGACCTCGGTTTTTTTATCAACGCTCCAGCCCTGTCCCAGCAGGCAGTATTCCGGCCGGTGAATGCTCGTGCGGTCTGCGCCCATCAAAATGACGGTGGTGCTGACGCCAAAACCATCGGGCGCCTGATAGAGCCGCCTGGCATAACTGGTGTCTTTTGGGAAAAACCCCAGCTCAACTTCCGATTCCGGCACATTGGTGGAGGTGAAGTCAAGAACGCGCTCCGGCAAATCAATTTTCATCATCGTGCTTCCGGGAATGGGGGTCGCTTTGATGCTTGGTTTGCCGAGCCGCTGGTGTCCCTTGAGCCAGATCAATGCCCCGGCTGTGCCCGCCATCAACACGAGCACGACAAAAAGAATCAGCCATTTTTGATATTTCATGGATGTCCCTGCTCCTTTGGCCCCTGTCGTTTTTCCATCCAGTGCCCGATTATAAGCAATCCGATGATTGCCGGAATGTAGGGGATCAGGCTGAAAGGATTGAACGCGGGAAGATACGGCTCAAGCCCGGGAATCAGACTGAAGATGTTGCCATCATGGATGAAATTGCCCCACTTCTGCCCGCCCACTTCCGCCGCAATAATGATGAAGAGCATCCGCGCCAAATTTCCCAAAACGGCGAACGGAAACGCCAGCGCCATCAAAAAAAGCCGTTTCCACGAGGAGCGGAACACAAAGAAGCCATAAGCCGTGGCCAGCAAAAAAATCGCGATGAGACTCCGGATGCCGCTGCACGCCGCGGCAACTTCATATTGGTAAGTGCCCGATGGATCGATCAGTTGCACCCCGTTTTGCATCACGCCGATACCCACAATATGCGCCGTCACCGCCGTCAACCAGCTTACCAGCAATTGTAACGGGACAGTAATGAACTTGGCCTGGTCACCCAAAGGAATCGAAAAAACGAAAAGGAAGAACGGAAAAAAACTTTTCCGCAGCCATTCGCGCCCCCAAACCAGCCCCATCAAACCATAAATTCCGGTGAACAGCGCCACGATGGAGATGCGCGGCTGTTGCAGGACATAACCCAAAATGTGCAGCACCATTCCCGCGACGAAAATCAACAGCCCCGGCCACCAAATATTGAATGACGACGCAAGCAGTTCCTTCCGCTTCCACCAAAACAGCCCGACGACCAGAAACGGGATGAAATTGCCGTGAGCATCATTATTTGGTATGTCGCCGTGGGTTCGATACGCCTCCTGCATCCATAAAAACAACGATGGCGTGTGAATATAACCCAGAATGGAATTGCCCAGAAACTGAAACAGCGCCAGCCAGGCGGCCAGCAACAAAAAGAAAAAAACCTTGTTCGGCAGCCGGCGCCAGCAGTCCATTGAATCCTGCCAGAGGTTTAAGGGCGTGTTGCTGATCTGATGTTCGTTCATTTGGATGCCATACCGGACTTTAGATAACAAACGCGCCATTTTACTCAAACAAATTCGCCGAACCTCACTCCAGCGGATACTTTTTCAACCCGCAAAGCTGCCCGGCAATTTTGACCACGAACAGCGGATTGTTCCGTAGATACCGTTTCGCCAGCCGTCCCGGTTCCTGGCACAAGCGATAGAACCACTCCAGCCCGCTCCGCTGCATCCAACGCGGCGCTTGCTGTATCCGTCCGCTGTGAAAATCGAATGCCGCGCCGACGCCAATCATCAACGTCACGTCCAATCGCAGCAGAAATTCGGCCATGAATTTTTCCTGTTTCGGCGTGCTCAAGCCGACCCATAAAATGTCCGGCTGCGCGGCATGGACCATTTCCTGCAATTGTTTTTCCTCCTCCGCGTTGAGCGGACGGAACGGTGGCGCGTAACAGCCAACGACTTGCAGATTCGGAAACCGCTTCGTCAAATTGTCGCGCAATTGTTCCGCCACGCCCGGCGCGCCGCCGAAGAAAAAATGCCGGCAACCGTTTTTTTCACTCCAAGCACAGACCTCGAGCATCAGGTCGGGCCCGTACACGCGGCTCATTTCGCGGTGGCCGCGCAGCCAGCCCATCCAGACCATCGGCATCCCGTCCGGCGTGCAGAGAAAAGCCTGATTCAGAATATGCCGGAGCGTGGCATCTGCTTGCGCCTCCATCACTCCATGCACACCGGTTACGCAAATGTAACCTTTGCGGCGCGCGCGCACCGCGTCGGCAATGGCATCCAGCGCCGTCCGCAAATTAAGGACGCTGATGCCGACGCCGAGGACGTTGACCCGTTGGATTGCCATGAAACCTGAGCATATTCGCGCGCAAAAAAAATGCCAGCCAAACTCCAGCCTGCAAAATCATCTTTCTTTTTCCCGCCCTTTTATGCAAGCTTCTTCTGTATTCGCGTCGCATGAAGTTGCTTGTCTTTGCTCACGTGCCCCCGCCGCATCACGGCCAGAGTTATGGGGTTCAATTCATGTTGGCCGGCTTCGGCGACGATGTGCGCAAACCAAGGGATAAATCATCAGCGCGCAACGGCTACGGCATTGAGTGTTATCACGTCAACCCACGATTTTCGAAAAGGTCCGAAGACATCCGCAAATTCCAGGGCGGCAGGCCTTTTCTGATTCTGTTTTATTGCCTCCAGGCGATCTGGTGCCGGTTCCGTTACGGCGTGACCAATTTTTATTACGTGCCCACATCCGGCGGACGGGCCGCACTTGGTTGCGATTGGCTGGTCATGTTTGTCTGCCGTCCGTTTTTTAAAAAAATCATTTTCCACTGGCACAATGCCGGCCTGGCCAAATGGCTCGAAACCGTCGTTCAAATCCGCGCCCGCAGTTTGACCTATCGGCTTATGAAAAACGCCGATTTAAGCATTGTGCTTTCAGATTACGGTCGCCGGGACGCCGAAAAGCTCATGCCCTTGCGCCTGGCGACCGTCGCTGGCGGCACTCCCGATTTGGCGCAACTCGCCAAATGTATCCGCAGTGTCGAAAGTCCGGCATCCACGCCGTTGCTGAAACCGCGCAATGAGCTTTCTTTCGGCGACAATTCGCTCAAGTCTGAATTTCAAATCGCGAGAGCGCCTTCAACCCTGAAACTGGCTCTTACGATTCTTGCTGAAAATCCATCGCGTAAAACCGGGTTGAGCACGCTCTTTCATGAATTTGTTTCGCAGTCTTTAAATCTTTTCCCGGACGTGTCGTGGCTGATTTTCGCAGGGCCAAACCAGGAATGGAAGGTGGCCGACCCGCGGGTCGAACTCATTCGCGATTTTCCCGCCAATGACCACCTCAATCGCCGTCTTTTTGCCGATCATTTTCAGGTGCCGGCGGTGGCACGCAAGTGGGGTGCGAACGCCTTGTTAACCGTGGGTTTCGTGCCAACCCGCAAGTGCCTTCCCACGGTCATGCACGTGTTATCTTTGCAAACATTGGACAAGCGCAATCGGCTTGGATTTCTGCGCCAATTCTATCGAAATTCGATGATAAAATACAATTGGCCGCAAGCCGATTTGATCATTACAAATTCACAATGGACCGCCAATCAGGTGCTGTCCCTCTATCCCGAATTCCACGATCGCATGGCCATCAGCTATGAGGGTCTTCAACATGAAATATTCCGCCCCGAGGCGACGGCAAATGAACCGCACCGGATCAAGGAAAAGTTCGGGATTAAACCGGGCTATTTCCTCTGGATTTCAAATTTCTACCCTTACAAACAGGCTGAACGGCTCATCTCGGGCTATGCCCGGCTGGATCCGGAAACGCGGCGCCGACACCCGCTGGTCATGGCGGGCGGCGACTGGCTCAACGGCCTTGAAATCGCGCAGGCGCAGGCGAAACTCCTCGGCGTCGAGCAGGACGTGAAGTTCCTGGGTTGGATTGATGACGAATCGCTCGCCCCGCTCTACCGGCAGGCGGCTGTCTTCTGTCTCGCCAGCCGCGAGGAGACGTTCGGACGCTGTGTGATCGAAGCGATGGCCTGTGGCACGCCGTGTGTGGTGAATGACATCCCCATCATGCACGAAGTCACCAACGGCAATGCCCTGATCGTTGATTTCGAGCATGCCGATGTCGTGGCCGATGCGCTGCGGAAGCTCGCCATCGGCGGCACCCAGGCCGCGCATCTGCGCGACCAAGGCCTGGCTCGTGCCCGGGAATTCACGTTCGAGAAATTGACCACCGAGCGCATGACGGCCATTCAACGGCTTGTTTCGAGCCGATCCTCGCCCGGCTTTCAGGCGCCTGCCCGACGGCCATGAAACCCCCGGGGGGCAGCCGCTCCCGCAAGTAAATTCGTTGCGGAATCGCCGGTTGCGATTACTCTCGACATGGTGAAAATCGGGTTTCTCCAGCTTAATTCGACCATCGGCGATTTCCAGGCCAACCGCCAAAAACTTGTCGCCGGTTACGAAAAAGCCCGCGCGCTCGGCGCGGAATTCGTCATCGCGCCGGAATTGTTTTTGTGCGGCTATCCACCACGCGATTTGCTCCTGCGCGCCGATTTTATTGACGCCAATCTTGCCGCACTCGCCGAAACCGCCAAAAGCATCGGTCTCATTCCGCTGTGCGTCGGTTGTGTTGACGAAAATTCCGAACGTCCCGGGCGCGCACTCCGCAATTCGGCCGCCGTTTTGCAAAACGGGAAAATTGTCTGGCGCACGCACAAAAGCCTGCTCCCGACTTACGACGTTTTTGACGAAGACCGTTATTTTGAACCGGCCAAACACACCGCGCCCTTCGAGTTCAATGGTTGCAAACTCGGCATCACGATTTGCGAGGACATCTGGAATGACGAGGATTTTTGGTCGGAACGGCTTTATCGCCGTGACCCGATCAAGGAACTTATCGGGCAGGGCGCGGAAATCATCCTCAACATTTCCGCGTCGCCGTGGCACGACGGCAAGGAAAAAACCCGGCTCGCCATGCTTCAACGTGTCGCGCGCGACGAGCGTGTGCCGCTGGCACAGGTCAATCTCGCCGGCGCGAATGACGAACTGATTTTCGACGGCCACAGCGTCGCACTGGATTCGCGCGGTGAAGTCACCGTGCTTGGAAAAGGATTTGCCGAGGAAATTTTTGTGGCGGATTTGGAAATAAATTCGAGCAGCAGCCGGCGCGAGTCGGCTCAAATTAAGTCAGAGCGAACTGATCCCGCTTTGCGGGACTGCCACAATTTTCCGCCGCGCGAACAACAATTGTTTGCTGCGCTGTCGCTGGGCATTCGCGATTACGTTCACAAATGCGGTTTCAAATCGGTGATTGTCGGTTTGTCCGGCGGCATTGACTCCGCGCTCGTGGCCGTGCTCGCGGCGGAGGCGCTCGGCGCGGACAAGGTGCTCGGCGTTTCCATGCCCGCACGTTATTCGAGCGAAGGCAGTTTGAGCGACGCCGAGGCGCTCGCAAAAAATCTCGGCATTCGCTACGAGGTTTTGCCGATTGAACCCGTTTTTCAATCGGTTGAAAAACAATTGGCGAAAGTTTTTGCCGGAACCAAGCCGAACGAGGCCGAGGAAAACGTCCAATCGCGGCTGCGGGGCGTGACCTTGATGGCGCTGTCGAACAAATTCGGCGCGCTGGTGTTGACGACCGGCAACAAATCGGAGATGGCCGTTGGTTATTGCACCCTTTACGGCGACATGTGCGGCGCGCTGGCGGTGATCGCGGACGTTTTCAAGACGGACATTTACAAACTGGCGCGCTGGATCAACTCCGACCATGCGTCGCGAGCGGGCCGCGGGAAAATCATCATCCCCGAAGCTTCGCTCACCAAACCGCCGAGCGCCGAGTTGCGGCCGAACCAAACGGACCAGGACTCGCTGCCGCCATACGAAATGCTGGACCAAATTCTGGACGCCTACATCGTGAAAAATTTGAGCAAGGAGGAAATCATCCGGCTCGGATTCGACGCGGCGGTGGTCAACGATGTGATCAACAAGGTCACGTTCAGCGAATACAAACGCCGCCAGGCCGCGCCCGGACTGAAAGTCTCGCCGCGCGCCTTCGGCATGGGCCGGCGCATTCCCATCGCGCAGAAATTCCGCGCAAAATAAGCGGAACCATCCCCACTTTTGAGTGAAACCTGCGAGAACCCGCTGTGTTTTTAATGTTTCGCTGCAATTGGACGAACGATGACGCGTCATTTGGAAATTCGTGGGAAGTCCTGAAATAAGGTGTTGACTTAAACAAAACCGCAACATAGCGTTTAAACGGTTTTTTTGCTTTTTAGTATTTATGATACTGGCCTACATAGATCCCGGAATAGGCGCGTTGATCTGGCAAACGATCATAGCGGCGTTTGTCGGGTTCCTGTTCTATCTAAAAAAAACGCGCCGGTGGATCGTGGAAATGTTTCGGAAAATTTTTCTGCGCGGGGGGAAAAAACAAGGTGCCGGCTTTGAAATTCCCCCGCCCAAAGTGGAAGCTAAAATTGATGCCAAGTGACACCCGCACCCGCACCATCGTTTCGCGATCCGGCGGGCTGTTGTTGTTTCTTCAACCAGCGAGTGCTTCGTTTTGTCACCGCGAGTGCCATTGCTGAATTTGAAGATTTCCTGCAAACAAATTGCGCGCACCAGTTTATCGCCGGGAAGAAATTTGTTTCCACCCGCCGCCTGAACGAAGAGGAAACCGCCACGCTTCGCGAATCGCCGGAGTTGCGGCCGGTTTTCAACGCGCAGCCCATCGGCGCGGTCTTTGAGCATGAGCGCATTCCGTTTCCGAGCTATCCGCACGAATGGGCGCCCGAAATGCTCTGGAACGCCGGTCGTTTGACGCTCGAACTCGCGCAAGCCGCGCTCGCGGACGGTTTCGGGCTGAAGGACGCCACGCCGCACAATATTTTGTTTCGCGGCAGCGAGCCGGTGTTCATTGATGCGCTGTCGTTCGAACGCCGCAACCCGGGTGACCCGATTTGGAAACCGCACGCGCAATTTATCCGCACGTTTCTTCTGCCGCTGATGGCCCACCGGCTCTGGAACATGCAGCCGGCGGACATTTTCTTCACGCACCGCGACGGGCTTGAGCCGGAGGAAATTTATCGCTGGTGCGGGCCGCTGGAACGGTTCAAACCGCGGACGCTTTCGCTGGTTTCAATTCCAACCTGGCTCTCGCGCAAGGCCGACCCGGACGACCAAAAGATTTACCAGCCGCATTTGCTGGCGAACACGGAAAAGGCGCGCTTCATTCTCGAATCACTTTTTAAACGATTGGAACGAATGCTGGATTCGCTCAAGCCGGTCGCGCAAAAAAAATCAGTGTGGTCGGATTACATGGCCACGCACAGCTACGACGACCCGGCGTTTGCGGCCAAGGAAAAATTTGTGAACGAGGCGTTGCGCGAGTTCAAACCGGCACGCGTGCTCGACGTTGGCGCGAACACCGGTCATTTCAGCGCATTGGCGGCGCAAGCGGACGCGGAGGTGGTGGCCGTTGATTTGGATGCGGCGTGCGCCGGCGCGATCTGGCAGCGCGCGCGCGAACAAAAATTGAACATTCTACCGCTGGTCTTGGATCTGGCGCACCCCAGCCCGGCACTCGGCTGGCGGAACGGCGAGTGCCCGTCGTTTCTCGACCGCGCGACGGGTGCGTTTGACGGCGTGCTGATGCTGGCGCTGATTCACCATTTGCTGGTGACCGAACGGATTCCGCTTGAAGAAATTCTGCGGCTGGCTTATGATGTAACCAATTCGTTACTGGTGATTGAATTTATTGAACCCAAGGATGAAATGTTCCGCCGCCTGACTCGCGGGCGCGAGCATTTGCATGCCGCATTGGATGTGAAAATGTTTGAACAGGCTTGCACGCCGTATTTTGAAATTGTCCGGTCCCTCGCGCTGCCGGGCACGCATCGCCGGATGTATTGTCTGAAGCGAAAGGGCGATGGAAATTGAGCGCGCCCCCCCAAACCGCGCCTCCGGCGGAGCATCACGAGGGCACCGTCCCGTTGCCGCAGCCGCTGAAACAAAAAATCAAGGATGGGATTGTGGCGCTGTCGCTGGCAAACCTGTGTTTTGCCAATGCGTGGTTCACGATACTGTATGACACGGATTGGGGCTACTTCAACCAACTGCCGATCCGGACGCCGTCAACGTTGGCCCTCCTGATAAATATCATCTGGCTGACGGCCACGGTGTGGCTGGGGATGCGTGTGTGGCGGCGTTTTCAGAACCGCCGGTTGCATTTTGTCTTGCACCTGGCCTTTTTGGGTTTGCTGTTGATTCCGGCGGATTTTGTCCGCATCCAGATCTTTCACATTTACGACCATCAGGTCATGGTGTTTTTGCGGCGGCCGATGGTGATGTTTTGCTCGCTGGTTTTGCTGGCCTTGGTGGTCTGGCAACACCGGCGGGTTGCCAGGGTCGCCGGCGTGTTGTTGATGATCCTCTCGCCGCTGGCGTTATTGACACTGGCGAAAATCGGGTTGTTGTTGCTCGGTGTGGTGCACTTGAAACAGGCGGAATATGAGCCGGTTTTGCCGCCGCCGGCGCCGGTTCACGAGGGCCGGCCGCGTGTGATTTGGATTATTTTTGATTGTACGGATTACCGCGTGGCGTTTGAAAACCGGCCGGATGGCGTGCAACTCCCGGAATTCGACCGGCTGCGCGGTGAATCGCTGTTTTGCGTCAATGCCTGTTCGCCCAACAATTGCACCATCAGCTCGATGCCAGCGCTGATTTCGGGCCGACGGATTTCGGGTGTTGGCGTTGCCAACGCCTCGGATTTGAATATTCGGCTCGCCGACACGGAGGCCGACACCACCTGGCAGAAACTGCCGTCCGTGTTCGCCGAGGCGCGGGCGCTGGGCGCGAACACTGCCCTCGTCGGTTGGTATCATCCTTACGATCGTATCCTGGGCAAAGGATTGAATTATTGCGCTTGGTATCCATTTCCGCTGTTTGAGCCCGCCCGCGCAAAAACGATTGCGAGCGCAATGCGCCGGGAGATCGGCTGCATTCCTTGGGTATTTCATATTCATCGGATTTACATCAGCGTCTGCCAGGACAGTTTGCGGGAATCACTTTCGCTGGTAACCAACCAGGTTTACGGTTTAACCTTGTTGCATCTGCCGCCACCGCATACGCCCGGCGTTTATCTGCCTGAAAAGGATCAATTCACCTTTTGGGGCATGCCCAGAATCGCCGGCTACCTTGGAAATCTCGCATTGGCCGACAAGGAACTGGGCCAGATGCGCCGCGCCATGGAAACCTCAGGACAATGGGATAAAACATGGCTGATCATCAGCACCGACCATTCGTTGGGGCAGGGTTCATTCGGCGGATATGATATACGTGTACCATTCATCGTCAAACCGCCCGGCGCAAACGAACCCATCACTTATTCGCCAAAATTCAACACCATTCTGACTCACGATTTGATTCTGGCCGTTCTTCGCGGCGAAATAGCCAGCCAGCAGGAATTGGTGCCCTGGCTCGACGAACATGGGAAGCCGTTACCGACGCTCAACGTAGGAAAACAGGAGTAACGACCGGTTTGCCAACAATGGGGCCATGAAATTCTCCATCATCACGCCGAGCTTCCGCAATTCGCGCTGGCTTAAACTTTGTGTCGCTTCTGTTGCCGACCAGCAAGGCGTCGAATTGGAGCACATCGTGCAGGATTCCTGTTCGGACGACGGCACCCAGGACTGGCTGCCGCATGACCGCCGCGTTCGCGCGTTCATCGAAAAGGACGGCGGCATGTATGACGCCGTCAATCATGGCTACCGGCGTGCGCAAGGCGACATCCTCGCGTATCTCAACTGTGACGAACAATACCTGCCCGGTGCGCTCAAGGCCATTCATGACTTTTTTGAAACGTATCCCGAAATTGAAGTTGCGCTGGCGGGCGCCATCGTCACCGATGCCGACGGCCAATATCTTTGCCAGCGGCCGGCGCTGATGCCGCATCCCCAACACATCTGGTTCCGTTTCATAGCGCTGACCGCAGCCATCTTCATCCGCCGCCGGGTCATTCATGAGCGCGACATGTTTTTCGACACCCGCTGGCGCGACCTGGGCGATGTGCATTGGGTCATGGCGATGATGAAAAACAAGGTGCCCATGGTGGTGTTTGACCGTTACACCTCCGCCTTTGCCCTCACCGGCGACAACATGAACCTGAAGCCCAACGCCATCCGCGAAAAAAATGAAACCGACGCCATGATCCCGGGCTGGGTGCGAATGTTGAAACCCGTCTGGATCGCCCACCATCGTCTGCGCCGTCTGGCCGCCGGCCACTTTTCGTTGAAGCCAACAAGCTATTCCATCCACACCGGCGTTGTCGCCGGGCAGTGTGATCGTGCTGGACAACGCACGGTTTCATCAATCCCCAACCACGCTCAAGCTGGTGGAAGCGGCGGGCTGCCAACTGCTGTTTTTACCGTCCTACTCGCCCGACCTCAACCCCATCGAACATCTCTGGGCTGCCTTCAAGACCCGCCTGCGCCAAAACCTCCCCACCGCCGCCAACCCCTTCCTTTTTTATCGCCAATATGTGCCAATGTTATTGTTAATTGCTATAGTCGGCTTCGACGCGGACCATGTTGGCGCGAAGTTCCTGCACGATGGCTTTGGCGTAGTTCACCAGCGGTTCTTCCTCGCCGATGGTTAGCACGCGGACCTGCTCCGGCGCGAGCCAGAGCGGGAAGTTGCGGCCATTGCCTTACGAATCTTGATCAAGAATCCGATCTGCCAGCGTAAAGGCGCGATCAATGGCGTGATCCATGTCGTAGTAGCGATACTCGCCCAAACGCCCGCAAATCAGCAGATTCGGAGTGCGCGCTGCGCGGACGCGATAACGACGGCCAAGAGCTTCATTACGTGAATCCGGAAACGGATACTCGAATGCGTCCGGTTCGGACGGCGAACAGGGATATTCCTCAGTGACGACAGTGCCGGCAACATGTCGTTGCTGTTCGGGCAGCAGGGAATATTTCCACTCGATGGTGCGAAGCGGGGCGGATTCGCACGCATCTGAATAATTGACTTGCCTGCAGGGTTGGATCGAGTTGCGATCCGTGTGGAACACCTGCCTGCGGAGCTGGCTGCGATAGGCGAGCCGGCCCTCATCGAATCCGAAAAACTCATCCAGCGAGCCGGTGAGCACCAATTGCTTCCGCACTTGGAATTGATCACGCTGTTGCAGATAGTCAACGCCACGAAGACAGGGAATGCCTCCAATCATTGCTTCCATCCAGTTGGTGTAGCCTATGACCGGCAGGACTGAATGGCGGCATTGCGAAACGGGCGAAGGGTGATTGCCGCCAATGACACGTATGCGCCGCGCGAGTTTGGCGCTCAACTGTTGCGGTTCCACTCCCCATATTGCCGGCGGGTGTAGTCTTTGACCATGGTGCGATAAACCTGCGGCGGCAACTTGCGCAGACAGGCCTCTTCAAAATTGCGGGGTCGCTGCGCCGATTTCGGCGGATGCCAGTCTGGATACCACTTGAAGATCCGTTCGTGAACGGGCCAATCTTCGTAAATCCCGCCGACCAAGATTTTCACCTGCGTCTCGTAAGGCCGGAATGCGGAGAAGCGGTTCGCAAATTCCCAAATGCGCGGCGAGCCACACCGGAAGCAATGGGGACCGCAGGTGTGAACACGGACACCGGAGGCATGCAGGGAATCATGGACATTGCATCCGATATGCGCCCGCCGTTCGAGCATGAGCACTTCCCGCCCGGCATCGGCAAGCTGCCGGCAATGGTGCGCCGGTGAGTCCGGCACCAACGACCAAGCAATCAGCTTTGATAATGCCCATTAGAACGCCCCCTTGCACGTGAGCACTGCGGGAATGGTGCGCAACAGGATGATCAGGTCTTGCTTCGGGCCAAAGCATTTGATGTATTCCAGATCGTGGGACAACATGTTGATGGCGTTGGCGCCATTGCCCCGGTTACGCAATTGCCAAAGTCCCGTGATGCCGGGCCGCACCAAGGCCCGCGCCCGGCGATACGCAGGAAACAGCCCCGGCAAGGAGGGAATCACCGGTCGCGGCCCCACCAAACTCATGTTACCCTGCAGCACATTCCACAACTGGGGCAATTCATCAATGCTGGTTTTGCGCAACCAGCGGCCGACCACGGTGACCCGTGGGTCGCTGCGCATCTTGACGAATCTTCCAGGGGTGGCCAAAGCCGCTGGTCGCCCATTCGCGCCGACAACGGTTTCCATTTGCATCGAACGGAATTTGAACATTTCAAACCTGGTTTCCCCCCACCCCTCCCGTTCCTGGCGAAAAAAAACTGGACCGGCAGACGACAGCTTCACGGCCAGGGCCGCGAACACAAACAGCGGCGAAAATAAAATCAGCAACACCGCGGCAACGGCACAATCCATCAGGCGTTTGCCGCTGGAATGCCAGCGATGCGACGCCAGCCTTCGAGCATGGCCATCAATGTCAAAATCGAGTTCATCAACGCTCGGCCAACAAGTCGAGCCGGAACTGTCTTGTATGGTTGGCATGCACATGGTTCCTCGTCAGAGCAGGGGCACTCGTCCACTAGCCACGGGCGCGGCCCAGTCGCCAGCACAACAATTGCCAGCCGGCCAGCACGACGAACCGCGGGGCGTGGTAAGTGTAACGACGCCACATCCGGCGCGGCTCGGTGATCACACGAAAGATCCACTCGCCCCCCATGTTTTGCAGCCAAACGGGCGCCTGGGGCTTGTGTCCGGAAATAAAATCGAAAGCGCAGCCGACACCAAGCATGACCGATTGAACACGATTGCGGTGCTCGGCCATCCAACGTTCCTGCTTCGGACAACCGATGCCAACGAACAGTAGGCGGCAGCCGGACGCGGCGATCTGCTGGGTAACATCGCAGTCTTCCTGCGCTGTGAGCGGGCGGAACGGCGGGGCATGAACAAAAACGACCGGCAAACCTGGATAGCGTGCTTCCAGATTGCGGACCAGATTGCGGACAACCGCATCGTCCGTCCCACCAAGAAAGCCGACGGGAATTTTCGCCCGAGCGGCCGCCTCACAGATATGCAGCGTCAAATTCGGTCCGTAAACGCGCGGCTGACGCCGCACACCCAGCAAGCGCATGAGCCACACGATAGGCATGCCACCGCAAACGACCAGGTCGGCTTCGTTGATGCACTTGCGGTATTCGGGCCTGTCGTAAGCCTCCATCACCATATTGATGGGAGCTTCGCATACGTAGCGCGACTCGCCTCGCAATGCCCACTCCATGACCAATGCTGTCGCAGCTTCATAGCTGCTGGCATCCACGCGCATTCCAAGAATGAACCGGCTGCGAGATTTCTCGATCACTACTTCACCCGGAACCCGCGATTTCATGGCGAATCCTACAATTGTTGCAGCATCCTGCCGCCTGGAAACTTGTTTGTTCGCTTTGAGCCAGTATCAATTTTAGAAAGTCTTCCTGATTTCTGTTATCATTGAGATAATATCACCTCAACTTTAGCAGTGCAAGGCGAAAATCCCTGGCGAAGACTTCGTCGGTATAGCGCCGCAGATAAAGCCTGCGCAAAGAATCATCGTAATCTTCCTGCCTCAGGCTCAGCAGTCCGGCTGCGATTTGGTCCGGTGCCTGCGGATCAACTACGCCCGCGTAACCCGGCGGAAGTAATTTGTCCAAACCTCGCCACCGTGTGGTGATCAGCGGCAGGCCAAACGCCATGGCTTCGATTAACACCAACCCAAAGCTCTCGGCGTAGTAATAGGTCGGGAAGCATAGGCAGTCGCTCGTGACAAACAAACGCTTTTTTTCTTCGCCCGAGACAAACCCGTGGTAACGCACGATGGGGCCATCGGCGTTCAAGTCCGGCTCGCGAAGCCGCGTCTCAAACTCGGCCTGTTCTTTGCGGCACAAAAATGGCCCGGCAACATCCAGTTCGATGCACACCGCAGCGGGGCCACGTCGCCGGTTGGCAATCGCCACGGCCTCGATGGTGTCGAACAATCCCTTGCTGCGGTGGCAGAGACTTAGGAACAGCACCCGGAAAATCCCGGGGTCCCCTCCTGCATTCATCCGTTCCTCAGCGCCGATTTCTTGTCCCGCCAGCAATTTTTTTCGAGCCTGCGCGCGAGCTCGCCGCTGGGGAGCGATCTCCATGTCGAATTGTGGGCATGGATCGGGAATGCCGTTGGCCACGATCGCGATGCGTTTGGATCCGAACGCCTCGGCATCGTGCCGGCCGAACGGTAGCAACACAAGACTCATATCGGGCCGGCCCATGATGGTGAGGGTAATACGTCGTTGCCAGGGCCGGGCAGTCGTTTCCAGCCAATTTCCCAGCCCGCCCGCGTGCCAGTGGTAAATCAGCGTCCGAAAAAAGGGCCGGCAAATGGCCAGCGCCATCCAATCACGCACGATCGAGGAGCGGACAGTCTGGGCGGGAACAAAATACAGATTTGGAATCCCGTAACGGAAACGACACCAGATCGCTTGAAAACAATATTTTAGCAGCCGAAACAGCTTTTTTGCGCTGGGGATGCCAAGCTGGTGAAAATCATCCGCTAGTCGTGCATCAACGTGGTAACATTCAATCTCGGGCACTGCCTCCGGCGTGCGCGACCACGGCTTCACGGCGTTGCGTGCATCGCCACCGAGTTTTTCCAAGGCCAGTTGCACCATGAAACTTTGGCCATGAAAAGGCGGCGGCTTTTGCGCGAAGATCAATAGTTTCATGGGAAAGCGGCAAGAGTTTCCGCCGAAGAAGATCGTTCACCCCGCCGTTCTTTGATCGCCGACAGAAACCCCGCCACACTCAACCGCCCCAGCCAGTCCAGGCAGTTCCACCAGCTCAATCCCCAGCCCATGATGGTCAAACAGGCGATCAAAAAAACAAACGCGCGCAGAAATGCCATGCGACCTTGTATTACATCTACCACTTGTCAAGTATGGCGACAGCCTTTCAACGGGTCAACCATCGGTTGCCAATTACCAGGCCGGATGTTAAAAATCCCGCCGATGAAATTCTCCATCATCACGCCGAGCTTCCGCAATTCAAACTGGCTCAAGCTCTGCGTCGCATCGGTGGCCGACCAGCCGGGCGTCGAACTCGAACACATCGTGCAGGATTCCTGTTCGGACGACGGCACGCAGAACTGGCTGCCGCACGACCCGCGCGTGAAAGCGTTCATTGAAAAAGACGGCGGCATGTATGATGCCGTCAACCGCGGTTATCGCCGCGCCCAGGGCGATATTCTCGCGCATCTCAACTGCGACGAACAATACCTGCCCGGCGCGCTCAAGGCCGTCCACGATTTTTTTGAAGCGCATCCCGAAATTGAAGTTGCGCTTGCCGGCGCCATCGTCACCGACGCCGACGGCAAATACCTCTGCCACCGGCCAGCACTGATGCCGCATCCGCAACACATGTGGTTCCGTTTCCTGGCGTTGACCGCGGCCATCTTTATCCGACGCCGGGTCATTCACGAGCGCGGCATTGTCTTTGACACGCGCTGGCGCGACCTGGGAGACTTTCACTGGGTACGGGCGTTAATGAAAAACCGCGTGCCGATGGCTGTCTGCCATCACTTCACTTCTACCTTCACCGACACCGGCGAGAACATGAGTTTGAAACCCAATGCGATCCGTGAGGAAAATGAAAAGGTGGCCATGGCGCCCGGCTGGGTGCGCGCCCTGAAACCCGTGTGGATTTTCCATCACCGCCTGCGCCGGCTGGCCGCCGGTCATTTTTCCTTGAAACCGACGGGTTATTCCATTTACACGCTGCAAAGCCCGGGAAAGCGGGTCCGGTTTGATGTGCCCAGGCCCACGACCATCTGGCGCAATCGGATGTGATCGAGGTGCCATGCGGCGCGGGAATTCAACTTTGGCTCCCGTTCCAGACAAAAGCCAAGGCGCCCAGCCGCCGGCAATGCGGTTCGCGCCCATGCCAGTCCATGCCTTTCTGCTTGCCCGACACTTATGATTGTCTGAACATGGCGCTCAATTTGTGTTATACAGAACATGGCCTACGCCAACAATCGGGGACACCGCAGGTTTGCCGTGCCCCGGTGATGTTTAGTAATCATACGGCTGGCAAGAATTTCACAGGAAAACATCATGTTTAAAGACAAAGTACTGCTGATTACGGGTGGCACAGGGTCATTCGGAAATGCCGTCGTCCGACGGTTCCTGCACACGGATATCGGCGAGATTCGCATTTTCAGCCGCGACGAAAAAAAACAAGACGACATGCGGCATGAACTGCACCATTCGAAATTGAAGTTCTATATCGGTGATGTGCGCGAGTTCAAAAGCATCAGCAGTGCGATGCGAGGCGTGGATTATGTGTTCAATGCCGCCGCGCTGAAGCAGGTTCCCTCCTGCGAATTTTATCCCATCGAGGCCGTTTACACCAACATTCTGGGCACGGAAAACACGCTCAATGCCGCCATCGCCAACGGGGTCAGGAACGTGATCGTGCTCAGCACCGACAAGGCGGTTTATCCCATCAACGCCATGGGCATGTCCAAGGCCCTGATGGAAAAGGTGGCCGTGGCCAAGTCCCGCGAACTGAAGAAAAATGAAACCACCATCTGTGTGACCCGCTACGGCAACGTCATGGCCTCGCGCGGTTCGGTCATCCCGCTGTTCGTCAGCCAGATCAAGGCCAACAAGCCGATCACGATCACCGATCCCGACATGACCCGGTTCATGATGTCGCTGGATGATGCCGTGGACCTGGTGCTGTTTGCCTACCAGAACGGCCAGGGGGGCGACTCGTTCGTGCAAAAGGCGCCGGCGGCCACCATCGGCCAGCTGGCGCGGGTGTTAAAAAACATGTTCCGGGCGGAGACGGAAGTCCGCATCATCGGCACGCGGCACGGCGAAAAAAAGCATGAAAGCCTGCTTAACCGGGAGGAGATGGTCCGGGCCGACGATTTGGGCGGGTACTATCGCATCGGTTCCGACACCCGGGACCTGAACTACGCCCTCTATTTCGAGAAGGGGGAAAAAAAGATCGCCACTTTTGAGGATTACACCTCTGCCAACACACACCAGCTCAGCGACGACGAACTGAAAGCCATGCTGCTCAAACTGGATTTTATCCAACAGGAACTCAAAGGCTGAAGCCGATGGAGACACCGGCGCCGCGAGCTTCTCGATTCCACCACCGTTGATATGAAAACCATTCTTGTGACCGGTTCGGAGGGCTTTATGGGGCGGCATCTTTGCCTGGCTCTCCGCCGGCAGGATGGTTGCGAGGTGCTGGAGTTTGACGTTCGTCACGCGCCGGAGAACCTGCCAGTCTTGGCGGCCCGGGCCGACCTTGTTTTCCATCTGGCTGGCGTAAACCGGCCGAAAGAGGAAAAAGAATTCACCGACGGCAATGCCAGCCTGACCCGGCGCCTGTGTGATTGCCTGGCCAACACCGGTCGCCAGACACCGCTGGTGCTCAGTTCATCAATCCAAGCGGAAGTGGACAACCCCTATGGCCGCAGCAAGAAGGCTGCGGAAGACGCCGTGCTGGATTATCACCGGCAGACGGGCGCTCCGGTCTATATTTACAGGTTCCCCAATGTGTTTGGTAAATGGAGCCGGCCCAATTACAATACCGTGGTGGCGACCTATTGCCATAACATCAGCCGGGGCTTGCCGGTGCAGATCAGCAACCGGTCGAATCCCCTGCGATTCGTTTACATCGACGATGTTGTCCGCGCGTTTCTGGACATTGCGGCCGGGACGGAACATGACAAGGCGACCACCCGTTATGAAATCCAGCCGGTTCATTCCATCACCTTGGGGGAACTTTACGACCTTATCCAGTCATTCCACGAGGGGCGCCGGAAATCCATCCTCCCGGATCTTTCCAACCCGCTGGTCAAATGCCTTTATTCCACCTACGTGTCCTTTTATGACGTCCACGATCTGGCCTACGCCGTGGAGCTCAAGACGGATGATCGCGGCTGGCTGTTCGAGTTGATTAAATCGTCCCAGGCCGGGCAGATTTTCGTCTCCCGCACCCGGCCGGGCATCACCCGCGGCAATCATTATCACGACACCAAGATCGAAAAATTCTGTGTGATCCAGGGGGAGGGCGTTATCCGGTTCCGCCACGTTCTCGACCAGCAAGTCGTCGCCTACCCTGTGACCGACCGTGAGATCCGGATTGTGGACATCCCGCCCGGTTACACCCATTCCATCGAAAACACCGGGGCCGCCGATATGATCACCCTTTTTTGGGCCAATGAAATTTTTGATCCGCAACGGCCGGACACCTACCCGGAACCAGTGGTACGATGAAGGAACGGCTCCGAAAGTTTGACAGGCAATTTATGAATTCAAAAATCAAAGTCATGACCATCGTCGGCACGCGACCGGAGATCATCCGGCTGTCGCGCGTAATCGCCGTTCTGGAAGAGGTCACCCAGCATGTGCTGGTCCACACCGGTCAGAATTACGATTACAAACTGAACGGGATCTTTTTCAAGGAACTCGGCGTGCCGCGGCCAAAACATTACCTGGACGCGGCGGGCCGGAATGCCGCCGAAACCATCGGTAAAACCATCGCCAAGGCCGACGCGGTGCTGGAGAAGGAACAACCGGAGGCGGTGCTGGTGCTGGGCGACACCAACAGTTGCCTGGCGGTCATCCCCGCCAAACGGCGGAAGATCCCCGTGTTTCACATGGAGGCCGGCAACCGGTGTTTCGACCTGCGCGTGCCCGAAGAGATCAACCGGCGCATTGTGGATCATGTCAGTGACATCAACCTCTGCTATACCGAGCACGGTCGCCGTTACCTCCTGGCGGAAGGTTTGCCGCCGGACCGAATCATGAAAACCGGATCCCCCATGAAGGAGGTTTTGGATTATCATCGCGCCGCGATTGACACTTCTGTCGTTCATCAACGCCTGGGTCTCCAGCCGAGCCGTTATTTTACGGTCAGCATTCACCGTGAGGAGAACGTGGACAATCCCATCCACCTGTCCAGTCTGGTGGGAGCCCTGAACGCGTTGGCCGGGAAATATGGATTTCCGCTGATTTTCTCCGTTCACCCGCGCACTCGCAAGCGCTTGGAAACAGGCCGGTACAAACTGCACAAACTCATCCGCGCGATGCCGCCCTTGGGATTCTTTGATTATGTGGCCCTGCAGAAAGACGCCTTCTGCACCCTTTCTGACAGCGGCACCATTACCGAGGAATCCTCCCTCCTCGGTTTCCCGGCCATCGCGGTCCGCGAGGCGCACGAGCGCCCCGAAGGCATGGATGAAGGCGCTGTGATCATGAGCGGCCTGGACCAGGGCCGCATTCTGCAGGCGGTGGCAATGACGGCGGCGCAATTCAAGAAATTGGGCCCGTGCCGGGTGCCGAATGACTACAACGTGGACCAGGTCTCCTGGACGGTCGCCAAAATCATCCTGAGTTACACCGATTACATCAACCGCCGCGTCTGGCAAAAAATCTGACGCAAAGAAATATTTGCCGCGGCCGTTCCCCCTCATGCGCCTCCTGGTCATCACCCACACCTTTCCGCCCAGCCGCCACGCCAATGCCAAACGGCCTTATTATCTGGTCAAAGGCTTTTTGGCTGCAGGGTGGCGGGTGGACATTGTCACCGGATCCTTGGGCATGGAAAACGGCGCAGCCGAAACCGTGGTGCATCCCGCCTTGCGCATCATCCGGCGCAAAGATCCGGTGGAACAACTGTGCCGGAAATTCGCCGGACATCCTTCCTTGTTCCGATTCGTCTCTTTGGCCATTAATGGATTGTTATGGCCTGATGAATGCGTTTTTTGGTCCCGGCGGGCCTTGCGAGCCTGCGGGAACGCGACCGGATATGACCGCGTTCTGGCTTTCGTAAACCCGCCGTCTGTCCTGCTCAGTGGCCTGTCATCGCGCCGGGTGGGGTCACGCTGGATTTTTGATTTTCAGGACTCCGTCACGCCGTTTTTCCGGCAACTTCCGCGCCGCTCGCCCCTACAACGAACGATGGTGCCGGTTCTCCGAAAACTTGAGCGGCACACTCTGCACAAGGCCGGGCGTGTCGTTTTTACGTCAGACACGAACCGGCGGACATACATCCAGGACGGTTTGGTGGAAGAAAGTGCCACGGCCCTTATTCCTTATTTTTTTGACGCGGACACTTTCCGTGCGCCAGCGGAAGCAATACCGGATCGTTTTCAAATTGTTCATCTGGGGACTTTTGACTGGCGCGGCGCCCGCAGCCCGGAAACATTTCTGCGCGCCCTGGCCCGGTTTCTGGAAAAGAAACCCGGGGCGCGGCCTCGCACCCATTTCCTTTTCCACGGAAACTGGTTTACGGATCACGATCACTTCATCAGAGAACTGAAGCTCCAGGATGTTGTCTCCATCAATCCAGCGGTGAGTTACAGTGAATACATCCGGAAACTGAGGCAAAGTCCCATTCTGCTGCTGGTGGTTTCCTCCACGCACAATCTTTTCATGCCCAGCAAAATTGTGGACTACTTTGGCGCGCAACGTCCCATCCTGTCCTTCGTTCCCCAAGGCTCCGAAATGCGCCAGATTCTCGACGCGGCCGGCATGACGGAGTTTGCCTGTGATGAATTTGACGTCACGGGTGGAACCGCCGCCTTGGAGCGGCTCTGGGACCGGTACCAGGCGGGCACGCTCTCAGGCAATGCCGATAAAACGCTGTCCTGGTCATCGGAAGTGCAAATGCCACGTTACTTGAACATGGTGGCACAAATGGATGACGCGGCCTGAAAGCATCAACCCTCAACGGCTGCGTCCGGCCATCATCCCGCCGCCGGGCATTTTTCGTTGAAGCCGCCGGGTTATTCCATATACACGCTCCACAGTCCGGAGCGCCGGGTGCGCTTTGACGTGCCCAAGCCCACGGCCGTCTGGTGGAACCGGCTGGGAGTTTTGATTTTTCAGAAATTTCAATCGGATATCTTCACTTGAAGCCAGCGAGTTAAAACTTGGCAAAGGCGTGGCAACCCGGTATCCTCTTCCGACAACAACCCACTGGCAACCCGGGTGTGTAACACATCGCTGAAAACTGATGCAAACCTGTCTGGTCACCGGCTCGTCCGGACTCATTGGCTCGGAAGTCAGCGCTTATTTCCATGAGCGCGATTTTGTTGTGCATGGCGTGGACAACAACCAGCGCGAAATCTTCTTCGGCCCGCAGGGCAACACCCGCTGGAACGAGCGGCGGCTCCAAAAGGCGCTCACCCGCTTTACACACCACGAGTTGGACATCCGTGATCGCACCGGAGTGCTCCAACTCGTTGAAACCCTCAAACCCTCCGTCATCATCCATGCCGCCGCGCAGCCATCCCACGATCTGGCCGCAAAAATTCCCTTTGATGATTTTGACGTAAACGCCGTCGGCACGCTCAACCTGCTCGAAGCCGCACGACGTCATTGTCCCGGGTCGCCGTTCATTCACATGTCCACCAACAAGGTTTATGGCGACCGGCCGAACACCATCAAACTGAAGGAACTGGACAAACGCTGGGATTACGACGACGCGCAATTCGTGCGAGGCATCCCGGAGACCTTTTCGATTGACCAGTCCAAGCACTCGCTGTTCGGCGCCTCGAAGGTGGCGGGCGACATCCTGGTTCAGGAATACGGCCGGTATTTTGACCTGCCCACCTGCTGCCTGCGCGGCGGTTGCCTGACCGGGCCCAACCATTCGGGCGTCGAGTTGCACGGTTTCCTCAGCTATCTGGTGAAATGCAACCTCGAAGGGCGTGAATACAAGATTTACGGCTACAAGGGCAAGCAGGTCCGCGACAACATCCATTCCACGGACGTGGCGAGTTTCATGTTCGAGTTTTACCAGGCGCCGCGTTGTGGTGAAGTTTACAATCTCGGTGGTGGGAAGGGCAATTCCTGCTCCATTTTCGAGGCCTTTGAAATGGCCGGGGCCTGCACCGGCAAAAAACAAATTTACACCTATGTTGACCAGGCCCGCAGCGGCGACCACATCTGCTACTACAGCGACCTTTCCAAGATGCAGGCGCACTATCCCAGGTGGAAACTGACCCGCAGTCTGCCACAGATATTTGCAGAAATCGCCGATGCCTGGCACCAGCGGATGGCCGGGTAGAAGGCGCATCCCGGTTTTCCGGCCGGCGTTCGGTTCCGAAGGAACCAGCGAAAATGTCCCTTTCGGGACACAGCCGCGTTCCGGGGCAGTGCGCGTTACTACGAGACAGTCTCAGCGCGATCTCTCTACCAGCGCAAAATATGCCACCATCCGGAACTGGATAATCTTGACTGGCTTTGCTTCATCCCTACCTTGCCTTGGTCGATGTCCACAATGAAACTTTTGCTTTTCATCCATTACGACCATGGTGATTCCCTCTGCAAGATTTCCAGACCCGGCAATACCTTCCAGGCTTGGAATGAGGGTGCGTCAGCGTTGACCTTGTCATGAAAGTTCTGATTTCCGCCTTTGCCTGCAACCCTTACGAGGGCTCAGAAGATTATGTCGGCTGGTCGGCGGTGCAATGCCTGGCCAAGGATCATGATTTGTGGGTGCTGACCAGCGGTCGCCACCGGTCTGATCTTGACCGGGCGCTGGCTGAAGGATTGGTTCCCTCGAACATCCGTTTTTCCTACACCAACCGGTTCAGGGAATGGCCTCCCAACCGTATGAAGGCGCGGCTGCAAAGTTGGACCGAATATCGTGATTATTCCCAGGACATACCCGCCCTGGCCCGGACGTTGCATCAGTCGGTTCACTTTGACCTGGTTCACCATGTCACCACAGCCACTTGGCGGATCCCTTCACCGTTGTGGAAACTGGGAATTCCCCTGGTGTGGGGGCCGGTTGGCGGCAATGAACGATTTCCATTCGGCCTTTATCCGATTTTAAGCCCCTCGGCCATCTGTTTTGAACTGGTCAGGACATTGTCCAACCTGGTTTCCCGGAACTCCCCCTCCGTCCGGAAATGTGCCCGCCATGCGGCGCATATTCTTGCGTCTAATTCTGAGACGAAAACCTTGTTGAAACAATTGCGCGGCCGGGCCTCCGGCGTGTCCCTGCTTTCACCGGCCTTTCATTCCCAATCAAAAATTGAGGCATTCACCGCCGTGGCGTCCGGCCGGGATTATCAGGCTCCCCTTCGCTTCTTTGCCGGAGGAATGTTGGAAGGACGCAAAGGCATTGCTCTGGCCCTGCCTGCGCTCGCCCGGTTGAAAAACCAGGGGCTGAAATTCTCCTATCACCTTGGCGGCGGCGGACCTGAATTCAACCATGTCCGCCGTCTGGCTGACCGTCTGGGATTGCGGGAAAATGTGGTCTTCAGCCGTTGGACGGGAGCCGCTTATTTGAAGGAACTGGCGGCCAGCCATGTCTTCCTGCTGCCCAGCCTGAGGGAAAGCTCGGGACTTACCATGATGGAAGCCATGCTGGCTGGATGTGTGCCCATCGTGGCGGATTGTGGCGGGCCGGGCCACATCGTCACCGAAACCTGCGGTTGGAAAATTCCCGTTGGCAGCCGCTCCAGCATGATTGACGCCTTGGTAGAGGTGATTGCCACCATTGACCGGAACCGCGAACTGCTCCAGCACAAAGGTTCCCTGGCGGCGCAACGGATTGCCACCGGCTTCTCCGATGATGCCTACCGTCGGACGGTCAATGCTATTTATCACTCGGTCGTGGCCAGCGGGGAAAACATGGAAAACGGTCGAACCCCGCCAACCGATCCCGTTTGATTTCATGCCATACGACCAAAACAAGATTGTGGCCGCCAATCGCTTGCAGGAGGCGAGCGGGCGGGATTCCTTCACCCCGGCCCGTTACCGTCAGTTCTACCGGCACTTTCCGGTCCCGGCCAAAACAGTTCTCGACGCTGGCTGCAACACCGGCCGGGGTGGTGCCGTGCTCAAAACGTGCAACCCCGCCATTGAGTTGGCGGGCATTGACTGTGTGCCGGAGCGGATTGCCGTCTTGGACAAGAGTGTTTATGACCGGATTTTGTGCGGACTTTCGACCCAAATCCCGGTGCCGGACGGCAGTTTTGATGTTGTGGTTGCCGGTGAATTCATTGAACACGTTCCTCCGCTCCAGTGGAGGCTGCCTTGGCGGAATGTTTTCGGGTCTTGCGGCTCAAGGGCTGTTGGTTGCTGACAAGTCAAATCCAGATTATTTGAAGAACAGGTTCAAGCATTTGAGCGTGTTGCAGGAACACTCCCATCTGTCCCAGCATGATCCGGATTGTCTTGCGGCCCGTTTGTGCATGACCGGTTTTTCCAAGGTGAGAGTGTATGGCAGCGGCCGAGTCAGTATGTTCGTTGGCCAGCGGTTCCCGGTTCTTTCGTTGTACGGCAGCTACCTGATCTGCGGGGACAAGCGGTAGCCGGAAGGGGCTGTAGTGGCAGCGCGTTTTTCTACAGACCACCCCGCAAATGGACCTTCACAAACTTTTCCACGCGTCCGCCAACCTCCTCCTCTGTGATGGACCACAGGCAATGCGGCGTCGGAAACCGGCAGTAGTCCGAGCAGGGGCGATACGGACACGCTTTGCCTTCGATCCATTCCGCGGCCGGATGCAGCGGCGCAAACCATTCCGGCAATTGTGGTCCGAAAATTGTAAACGTCGGCACGCCGCAAAAGGCCGCCAGATGTCCGGGGCCGGAATCGTTGCCGATGAATGCCCCCGCTTGATCAATCAACGCAAGCAATTCCGTCACGGTGGACGGCGTCGCCACCTTCCCCTCGCCGGCGCGCAACCACCAGGCGCGTTGGTCCGGGTCGCACGCAATTTGCGTTTGAATTTTTTCCCGGCGCAAACGCACCGCGAGCCGCTGGTAATATTCCAACGGCCACACGCGGACGGGTTGTCCGGCACCAGTGTGAATCAAAACCGTTTCGCGGCCCTGCACGGCGGGCAGGGAGATTTTATCGCGGGGCGGAAGCTGGAGATTCAGCGCACGTGCGATGACACGCCAGGACTCATAACGGTGCGCCTGCGGTTCGGGGCGCGCGAGCGATTGTGTTAAAAAAGTCCGGCTGCGCAGGCGCGGGAAGCCCAGCCGGTTTTTTGCGCCAAATATTTTCAAAAGCAAATGATCCCGGGGGTCCCAGCGCGCGGAGAGGCCGAAGTCAAACCGTTCCGCCGCCAGCTTCCGGCTCAAACGGGTTATTTCCAACAGCGGCCAGCGCCAAAGCCGGTATTTGTGTTTGAAGGTCGTCCACGGCGCGGTGAACGCGACAACTTTCACGCCCGGCCAGAGACGGGGTTGTAAATCGAGCGCGAAGGGCTTGGCCAGCAGAGTGACGTCAAACCGTTCCGCGACCGCGAGCAAAAATGGCGTGGCGATGACGAGATCGCCCAGTCCCCAGAGTTCAATGATAAGCAGTTTGGATTTCAAAGCAGGCGCTGTGAAGGCCATTCAGTTCCCAGTTCCTTTATCGCTGAAAAGCCGGGCGGGCGCGCGGCAGGATTTTTGCCGGATGAACCATCGGCTGTCGTGCTTGAACCTTTTGCGGCGCAGGCCAGCGCATACCGCCATTGAGAGCGACGCTCAATCCGAGCATGCCGACGAACACCGGCAGGTCGACGTGCAGCCCCGCTCCAGACACCGTCATAAACATCACGATTCGCGTGAGGAAACTTGCCAGCAAAAAGCAGTTGACGGACTGGAGGTTGGGGTCGCCATACCGATAGTTGCAATACAACGCCCGCACCCCGGCTGCAAGAAACCAGACGATGGCGATCATGCCCCAGATGCCGAAAGTGATGAGGACGGAAAGCCAGCCATTATGGTAATCACCCGAAAGCGCGAGCGATCCCTGGCTGGCGTCCACATTTTGGCGAAAGGCGTTATTGCCCATGAAGGTAAAGTCATCCTTGGAAAAGCCGTAACCCTTGCCCAGTAACAGGTATCGGGGCACCTGGGGCCACAAAGCCTTCCACATTGCATAACGCCAGTCTAAAGTCTCATCGGCTGCTTGTTTGGCCAGCGGGTCCACCGGCAATGGCAGAAAGGACAACGTTCGTTGAAACGTGAAAGGGAGTTTCGGGACCAAAGGAATCATCACGCCCATGGTCAGCACACCGATAACCGCAAAGATCGGCAACAACTTGGTCCGATGCAATCCTTCCAGATAGAATTGAATCAAAAATGCCAATCCAATCGAAATAACCGCTGCACGAAAACCGCCCAAAAAACCAAGCAGGAAAAATGCAATAAACGCGGTCAAACGCCATTTCTTTCCGGAAACGAAAACTCCCCGGATTCCGTATCTGGCCAGCATATAGCTAACGGCTGCGACTGATGCTCCAGACGCACCGCCCAAACGTGTAACTCCCAACTGCAACCCAACGTTTGTGGTATTGGGCGGGAAAAACCAGAAAATAAAATTAAAAGCTGATGGCATCACAGTGAAAAGGTCTCCGATTAAAGCCGTTAGCCCACTTAAAAAGAATAAAGCCACCGCCAGCCCCGCGCGATGGGGTGAAATCCGCTGTGCCGTCAGAGCAAAATAGGCCGCAATGGCTCCAAAGGTATAAACATACTTCTTGCCGCCATAAACTTCGCTGCCCAATGACCGCAATCCAAATCCCCCCGTCAACTTGGCGGTAAAGATCACCACGACAACTATGCAGATCAACGGCCATGTTATTTGTGGCACCTTGATAAAATGCATCTGTTTGCTCAACGCCCGCTGCAACAGCGATATGCCCAAACTCAGCGCGGTCGCCGCCAGCCAAAAATCGGGACGACCCGGCAGGAAAAAAATGACGGCACTCGTGCCGAAAGACATTAACAGCAACCAGTGATGCCAACGAAGCAGCAGCGGGAAAATCAACACCAACGCCAGAATGCCAACATACACAAACGTCGAATAATCCAACGGGTTCGTCAACAGATAGCCTATAAACAACGCCAGCGGCGCGCACACCGCATAGATGATGAGCGACTTCAGAATGGCCGGAGCATTATTCATTCAAAAACTTGCGGCACGCCGCCCGCTACCACGGCTGCAAAGCGGCCATGCAACTTAACCGAACCCCCAAAACTTCGGCAACTGAATTGTTGTGGCCATACGCACACTTTTTGCTTCTCATCTCATATTTCCCTCTCAACTTTCAACCCTCAACCCTCAACTCCTTAATTCCAGCACTTCACGGTATATTTCCAAATGCTGCCGCGCGAACACTTCAGGATGATATCGGTTTCGCATGAGGGCAGCCGCCCCGGCGGGCCGGGGATGGCCTTCACCAATCCAGCGGGCGATGGCGTCGGTTAGTCCTGCCCAATCATCCTGTTCGAACAGTTCCGCTCCCGGCGCCCCCTCGGCGATTTCCACAATTCCACCTGTCCGCGTACCGAACAGTTTCAGATTCCGCGCCAGGGCTTCACACACCGAACTGCCAAAGGCCTCTTCCGTGGGGAAATGGACCAGACCCGCCGCCGAATCAAAACCCGGCACGAGTTCGCTTTCCGGGAGGGTTCCCAGATAACGCGCACAGCCTTTTGCTTCCAAGGGTTTGATTTTTTTCAAAAAGGCCGCGGCATACGGCTCGGCGGGGTGAAGGAGACCGATGAAACGGAACTCAAACTTCAGCCCCCGCCGATGCAACGCCTCCGCCACGTCCAATAATTCCAGTTGCCGTTTTCTCGGGCTGATGACACCGGCGTTCAGCAGCACGCAGGGACGCGGACCGGCGTCCGGCGGCGGCTCAAGAAAGGCGTTCCGCAGGGCGGGATACACCGTCCAGGTCTTTCGCGCGCGGGAGCGGACCCGTTCTTCGGTATAACGTGAATTGCAAATGACGCCACCCGCCCGCGGCAGCGTGAAATTTTCCAGCCGGACGGCGAGCCAAAGGTAGGAGCCAAGGCGCGGTTTGAACAGGCGCGCCTGTTCGGACATGACGCCCGCCATGGTCACCACGTTGGGAAAACCGGAGAACACGGCGCTGATGGCGCAGTTGCGTTCGGTCCCGATACCATGCGCGACGTCCGGCTGCAATGCCCTGAGTTTGCGCCGCACTGCGCGGATGCAGCCCTGATAGCCGGTGCGCAACCAGCCGATTTTCGGGACCAGCAAACCGTGGAACCAGATGTTGGGCGCCAATTTTTCCGGCGCGGCCACGGGGCGCTGCGTGCAGGCAATAACGTGCATTTCAACATCCGGTTTCGATGCGAAACCTTGAAACAGGGATGTGGAACCCGGGGCAAAATAAGGGGCCGTTTTCGCATAATCTCGACGGTCTTCTCGAAAGTCGGTGCAGAGGAAGGCGATCTTCATTTTACCGCAGAGTTATCAGTTTACATCGCCGCCTGCAATCGAATCCTTCGTAGTTGATGGCCGGAGTCCGTCTTGTGGGTGTTGTATTGCCCAAATGCAGACCGGGTGGGAAGAGCAACGGTCTGGCGCTGGAAGTTGGGGTTTTTAACAGGCAGTTGAGCAACGTAATGGGTTTGCTCCTGACGGCGCTTCGGGCAAACGCGTCATCGTAGTTGCGAAAACGCGGAACTCCCATGCGCCGCGTATGCACTTGCGGACAGGGCAAATTGCTTCTGGGGCAGATCGAATCAAATATGCGTTCCTTTCCCTTGGACAAAATCCCGTTTGGGTTCCAGCCGGCGTTCATATTCAGCCAGCAGCCGGTCTCCGTAATCTTGCCAGGTGTTTCGTTCCGCTCCTCTTTGGCGTGCCGCCTCGCCCATGTGTTGGTTCAAGGCACGGTCTTGGGCCAACCGGACCATGGTGTCGGCAATCTGATCCACATCGCGCGGGCGGATGATGAGGCCTTCCACCCCGTCCTGCACCAGCGTGGTCGCGCCGCTTTCATGGCTGGCGATGATGGGGAGGCCGGCGGCCATGGCTTCCACAATGACGCGCGCGAAACCTTCCTCGATGGACGGAAAAACAAAGGCCGTGCATTGGCGGAGCAAAGCCGCCAGTTCGCGGTGGGAAAGATGCGGATGATGGATGAACGTCCCCTGCCAGCGCGGCCATTCCCGGCGAAAGTCATCCAGACAAACACCCACGCAAACCAGTTCGGCGGATGGCAGGGCGCGTTTGACCCGTTGAAACGCCCGGAACAGGTAATGATGACCCTTGCGCAGGTGGATGCTCCCCACAATGATGAACCGGGGGACTTCCGGAACGCCGGAACGCGGCGTGAAAACCGAAGTGTCCACGCCAAAGGGGTTGATGAAACATTTTTCCGCCGGGACGCCGAAATTGACCATCGTGTCCCGCACAAAATTTGAAGGGCACAGGACCAAATCCGCGCGCGCCAGTTCGCGGTTCATCCGGGCGAACATCCATTGGGGAATGCCCACCTTTGCCCCCGGACACCACACATCGTATTCACTTTGCGGCAGGCCATAATACGTAATCGGATGGCTGTTGGGGGCATCCACCACTTTCAAGGCGCCGGTCTGGTCCGCCCGGTCAAAAGGTTCGGTGGCAAATCCCATGATGGACTGGACGACATTGCAGTCCGGCCAGGTCTGGCGTTTCAGCCACCATCGCCAGATGGGGAAAAGGGCGTAAAAAACGCGTTCCTTCACAATGGGCGTGGCCAGGTGGTAAAACGGCTTCATGGCCAGATGAAACGGCCAGCAACGCCGGTATTTGTCAGCCGGAATTTTCGTCTGATTTTTGAGCGAAATCCAAAATCCGGCCAGCGCGTTTCGCGCTTCAAACGCCCTGGCCGTGTGCGGCAGATACCAATCGCCGCAGGTCGTCAACAAAACTTTGGGGATGCTGCTCATGGCCGTGCTTCAGAGTGCCCTTTGCCCGCGCAAACACGGAAACAATCGTAAAGCACCTGCCGCCTCTGGTCGGTGTCAAATTCATCCCGCGCACACCGCAGAATTTCCGGCCCAAAGATTTTCCACGGGTTCTCCAGTGAAAATGCTTCCAGCACCTTGGGACGCAAAACTTCCTGCTCGCCCGAAGTCACACAAATGCCGACCCGGTATTGCCGGGCCATTTTTATCAGGCTGGATTCGGGATGTCCCAGGGAAAAAATCGGCAGGCCGGCGGTCAAATAACTGGTGAACTTCGTGGGAAAGCTGAAGCGCTGATTGGGATTGTCCTCGGCCAGTGCCATGAGCGCAAAACCCCACGTGCATTCCCGCAGGGCATTGGTGAACTGCGGCTCGGCTAGGTTGCCGCGTTCGTGCATCCACGATGGATCAAACCATGCCCGGTCACGGTAGGAGTGGGCACTGAACAGTTCCAGCGACACGGGTTTGGTAAGTTGGGAACGCAAGGCAACGAGCGCCTGAACCAGACACGCGAAATCTTCTTCCAGGGAAATCGACCCTACATAGGCAATCCGAATCGGGTCGTTTGGGACCACAGACTTGGCGAGCAGGTAATCGAAATCTTTTTTTTCCAAACCCGAACGCAGCACTTGCACCGCGTCGCTGCCCGTCCGCGCCCGCAAATCTGCAATCATCGGATGGGAAATGGCGTCACGGGTCGTTGCCTTGGAATACAACAAATCTGACAACGCCGCGAACCTGCGAGTTCGATCCAACCCGAACTGCTCAACCCAATTATTGCAGTTGGGATAATCGTGCACCGAAACGTGGAATCCAATGTCTGACGATAATAATGTCCTGGCCAGCGGCGGAATCGACCAACTGATGGGAATCACCCAGATGGCCTCCGGTTCGAAAAGCGACAATGTCCGGCGGAAATGGTGTGCGGCCCAGCGACTCCAGAAATGCTCCAGCAACCACGACTTTTGCGCGCGCCAACGCCGCTGCGGATAGAGTTTCCACGGAATGCGTGCGACCCGGTGCGCGGCCACCCGCTGGCCGAAACGCGGATCGTCATCCGGGAAACAACTCCACCAGAACAAACGGTCCACCGGCCATTCCTTCAGCATTTGACGCACAATGGCGCCGCCTCCTCCGGAAGTGTTTGGCGGCGCTTCCATCGCCACCAGCAGACGTGGATAAGGGGCGGCCATTCAGTTGTTTTTGGACCTCTTTGCCGGCGCGATTTTCCGGAGGTGTTGCCGGCGCACCTGCCAGAATTTCAAGCACAACAGCGCATGATTCACCGGGCCGTTAATCGACGCCTCAATAAAGAATCTCTTCTCGGTTCGCCACTGGCTGCGCAGTCCTCGCAACGTGTTCATCACCAATCTTCGCAAGGCGGTCTGGAGCGGATGCTGCCGGATTTGCTCCCACTCCAAAGGCCACGAGTCGCTTTCCCAGCGCCAGCAAGGAAGGTCCGTTGGTTTCCCCAGCAATGACCGCGCTATGCCCGCGCGCCAATGATAGGCCTGCTTCCGCACCAGGACATTGTGCAAACCGTAAGACTTGCGCTTGGGCTGGTGATGTATGATCAAATCCAGCGGCTCGATTATACCTTCCGGCATCACCGGCTGCTCCGGCATTCCAAAACGCCTCACCCGCCGGCGGTGGAAGAGAAAGGTGTGCCCCACCGGCCATTTCTTGGAAATGGCTCGTTGTCCGTTCCACAACGGCAAAATGCATGAGAAGGCGGAGACATTTTCTGCCGGTTCGGGAGCCTGGCGGAATTTCTGCAGCCAAGCTTTCATCTCCTCACTCGGAAATTCATCCGCGTCAAAATGAAGAAGCCAATCGTGGGCAGCCTGTTGGTAGGCAAAAGGCAGGTGCGGCTCCTGCTGAAATGCGCGCGGCCGCTCAAAAAAACGGCCGTCGGCGGCCTCGACAACGTCCCGCATGCCGGCCTCGTCCGGCCCATCGTGAACTACAACCAAATCATCGTAACCGCCTTTGGCTTTTTGCAAAAGGCGCTCCAAAAAATCGCGTTCGTTGTGAACGCAAGCCACTAAAGACATGGCCGGCATGCTTGATGGAAAACCGCGTTTAAATTGAATCCAGCCGGGCGATTTGATCTTTGTTTCATCTTTGTCCGATTGGCAAAAAACCTTGTGCCAAGGGATGGTTGATGGTAGGGCAGATCAGGATATGCCGTCCAGAACAATCCTGTCTTGGATTGATTTACCGGGGGGATCACTTTCGTTGAGATCGCAGGAAGGTATGGTCTGGATGGACACAATGAATCAAGTCATATCCGGCCCGGCGCAGCGCCAGGATGGCCCGAATCATATTGCCCCGGGAATGGCCAAATCCGGCCCCATAGTGGAATTCCAGGCAAATCTGTCTGACGTCCAGCCGTTTTTCGAGCAGGTCTTGAATCACAGCATATTCAAATCCCTCGATGTCCATCTTCAACAGGTCAATCTGCGTCCAGCCTAGCTCCAACATCAGGGTGGAAAGCGACTTGCAGGTAAATTGCCATCCGCCGGACGAGGCGTCCTGCCCTTCCAGAAAGGAACCTTCCGCCGGGTCCTCCGGCTCTCGAAAATCGAACTGTCCATCCTCTCCGGCCAGTCCAATCGGCAGGAACTGCAACTGTTCTTCCGAGAGGTTTTCCCGCCGGACCGTGGCGACTCCGGTGGGCGACGGGTCCAGCAGGACGATCTTGCACCCGTAACGGGCGATCAGCGCCTTTTCAAATGAAATATCATTGCCCGCCCCGGCGCACAAAACCCGGCTCGCGGAATTCAATCCGGCGTCACTAAAAGTCCGCTTGCAGATGTCTCCCAGCGTGGTCAACGGCACCCCCCGCCGGATCAGCCAGTGATAAAACAGCCAAAAACGCAGGCCTTTGAGCGAGCGAACCAGTTTCATGTTGGGGCAAATCCGGGTCTGGACATTATCGGGTTGATGGCGGTTTTAAGGCTGACAGTGTTTTTTTGCCGCCAACCATGCCAGTCGTGTCTTTAGCGGCTTGCGTTCCGATCAACGGCAAACCACACGCCAAATAGTGACGGTAGATGATAGAGACATCCGAATTTACAGTCCAGAATAATCCCGGTCTGAAATTTCACCGGATGGCCATGGCGTTCCGGATGTTCGGAACTCAAGTCACTTTCGACCGGATCTGCGCAGGAATGACGATCTGGCTGGAAACAATGAATCAGATCGTATCCCACGCTTCCGAAGCGTGAAGATTGTCCGGATTATTTTAAATGGGCGGGAGCACTGTTTATTGATGATGCTCCCAAACTTAACCGGTGGAGACATATTCCTCGTCCGTCGCGGAAAGATTTTCGCTCACAAATTCATCGGGCAAGACCTTGAGCAAGGGAGACAGGATTTTTAACAAAGGGCGGAAAAGTGGCAACGGGCACCAACTCAATGGCGCCAGCACCACGGCGCTCTGCAACAAGACTAATGACTGGCGACGGTGTCCGGGGCGAAACCAATTCCGGGCAACGTAAACCCAGAGAGGGCGGGCATGATAGGCTCTCAGGTTGCGCCCGACCGACCTTTGGATTTGCCGCCATTTCCGGATTTGCACCGGCCCGGAAGTTTCTCGCAAACCTGCCAACAGCGCGCCGGTAACGTTTTGCAGCCATATCTGTTCCGCCATGGCCTTTTGATGTTCCGGCTGGACCAGGTAATCGGGCAGGTGGCTGAAACGGACAATGAAGTCGAGGGTGGACCAGCGACACAAGTTGTTTGACTCGGAAATCAGGCCGGTCGGACTCAGAAGCACTTTCCCTCCCTGCCTTTCGAGCAGTGCCAGCACCATGACCAAGTGTGCTCCCCAAGTCGAAAGGCTGTCGTTATACAACCATAACAAAGGACGGAAAGAGGACATCTTGTATAATCCGAGTGACACCCACAACAGTCTCCCGATGTTGTAGTGTTTCAGCAGCCGGCTCACGTCCGACACCACGATTTCAGAGTTGCATTGAGCCAGCAGCGGCAGGGTGTGAATATAATCACACGGCTGGTCGCGAATGAGTGCCAGCGCGTCAGACACTGCACGGGCTGAGACAAGGTCATCATCACACAACACCCAAAGCCATTCGGTCTGGCATTCTTCGAAGCATCGCAATATGTTCCGCCCCGCTCCGCCGTTGTAGGAAGCACAAGTGTAGGCAATGCCCCGGGAATTATATTTTTCAACAGCTTGTCGTGTTTCATCAGTGCTCGCATTATCGCAGACAAAGCACCGGACCTCCGGCGTCAACTGTGGTGCCAGCCGGTCGAGTTGCGCCCGCAGCTTCGCGGCGCGGTTGAACGTGGGAATCGCAATGGTTAGTCTGGCTTCCATTCCTTTAGTTTGTTGCGGCATCGGCTTGATGCCAGACCCGACGACAGTGTTTCCACACGACACTGGCCCAGGCAAGGACAGCCATCTGCACGAGGGAGTAAGCCAGACAGACACCCCATGCGCCATAAAACCGGCCCAATGCCATCACGAGCAGACCGGTCATCAGGCCGTTCGCCACCGACAACCACATGAACGGCTCCCGTTTGTGGGCGCGCAGGTAGGTTGCCTGGCTCACAATGACTTGGTTTACGATGGCGGCCAGCACCAGCAAGCTGGTGGGACCAAGACCGAGGAACCGTGATCCAAATGCAAAATGCTCCCGCACAAACACCAGCGCCAGAAGGAGCACCACGCCTCCCGTCACGCAAACCCCAACTGCTTGCGCCGTGGTCTTGAAAAAAAGCCGGTCCAGTTCTTCAAACCGCCGCTGGCTGATCAACATGCCGAAGCGCGGCCCCTTGGTGCCGGTCCAGGAGGATGCCAGCGCGTTCAAGCTGTTCACCAATTGCATTGTCATGCCCATTTGACCAGCAATGACCGGGCCGTGAAAGTAAAATAGAACCGGCGTGAAGAAATTAAAGATAAAATAGCCGCTGAGCCAGCTTACCGCGATGCGCCATTGAAATGGCCAAATCTCATGTTGCCAGGAAATCGTCTCCCCTTTTGGTTTTGGCGCGTGCCAAAGTTCTTCCAACAGCCTTGGCCAGCGCCAGATATAAGCGATGGCCATCATCAAAGTCCCCGCCAGCCCCACAATGGCCCCGCTGAATAACCCTGCCCCGCCCCACAATGCCGTCCATAATGCCAAACTGCCCAGCATGGCTGAGAGAGTTCGCAAACCGTAAAGGAAAGCCAGTTGATTGCAGCCCTCGAGCAAGGCCCCCACCGGCAGGATCGCCAGCGCAAGGCCCGTCGCCAAAGACAAGCTCCACCAGGGCAGGCTCCAGGCCACTGCCGGGTCGTTTTTTATGGAGAAAAACCAATGTCCGCCCGTGCCTATGCCCAGGACGACGAGCAAAGCCATCACGCCATACCACTTCAACGACAGCCGTCCCAACGAGATCAACCGTGATCGCGCACGAGGATCGCCCTCCAGAGCACCACCGGGCCGGAACCGCAGATGGGCAAACTCGTGGCTGGCGAACTGCACGATGCATTGGGCAAAACCCAGCTCCAGGAACACTTGCAAAGCCATCACGCTCCCGAAAGTGTAGAAATAACCTTGCATCTTCGGTGTAAAGAAATGCGCCAGCAGCAGGACTGTTATCGGTCCGGAAAGCAATGACCAAGCCCGGCCAACCGCTATGTAGAAGACCGGCCGGTCCACTCCTGCCCAAAGGCGCAGTCTGTTCAAAAGTTCCAGCATTAAAAAATCCGGCGGATGGTTGCCATGACCGCTGCGGCGTCAATGCCCGCCTGCTGCCGCAGGAATTCCTGGGAACCCACCTGATTCAAAACGGTGGGAGCCGGTGACAGCGACAGGATGTCGGGTTCGTTGGCCAGGTGTTCACGAAGCAACGAAGCCAGTCCTCCTGCGGCCAAATGCTCTTCCACCACCACCAACCGTCGGAAGTGAGTCAACGGACGGAACCATTCCGCCGTCACCGGTTGAAGCCAAGGGCAGGAATATACGCTGACGGAAATGCCCTCGCCCGTAAGTTTTCGCGCCGCCTCCAACGCCACTTTCAGGATGGACCCCGTGGCCACCAGGGCACAATTACTCTGACCTTCGAGAATCTTCAACGGCCCCTGTGTCAGTCCGCGCCTCTCGTGCAAAACCGGTTCGCCCGCCTTGCCCAATCGCAAATAAGAAGGACATGGATTCTCCGCCAGCCACTGCACGCACTCGCGCGTTTCTCCGGGATCGGCCGGTGATAGGATCGTCATTTCCGGCAGCGTGCGCAGAATACCGATGTCCTGCACCGCGTGATGAGAGTAGCCGAGATTGCCGTAGGAAAACCCCGCGCCCACGGAGACCACCGTCACCGGCAGACGATGATAAGCCACATCGTTGCGGATTTGTTCCAGACAGCGCAGCGTCGGGAAATTTGCGATCGAGTAGGTGAAGACATGATAACCCTCCGACGCGAGGCCGGCGGCCACACCGGTCATGTTTTGTTCCGCCACGCCCGCGTTGAGAAATCTATCGGGAAATTCCCCGGCGAACGGTTCCACGACGGAAAAGCCGAGATCGCCCACCACCAGAAAAATTTCCGGATGCAGTCGCGCCTGCAAAATCAGTTCGTTGATGAAGACGGTTCTCATGACTCACAACCCAGTTGGCCCAAGGCATTCTTTACCTGCTCGGCATTGGGCGTGCGATAATGCCAGAGCAGTTTGTCCTCCATGAAATCCACGCCTTTGCCTTTGACCGTGTCGGCAATCAGGCAGCTCGGCTTGCCGGCCTCAAATGGCAATGTCTTCAAGGCGGCGGCAATCGCGTCGTGGTTGTGCCCGTCAATTTGCTTCACCGCCCAGTTGAACGCGCGGAATTTTTCCGCAAGTGGGTGGAGGTCGAGAACTTCCTGCACGCTGCCGAGGCTCTGGATCTTGTTGTAGTCCACAATCGCCACCAGGTTGTCGAGCCGATGTTGCGGCGCAAAGAGAATGGCTTCCCAGTTCGAGCCTTCATCCAGTTCGCCGTCGCTCAACATCACGAACACGCGCCAAGCCGCTCCAGTGCGCTTGGCCGCCAGCGCCTTGCCGCAGCCGAACGGCAGTCCGTGACCGAGCGAGCCGGTGGAAAATTCCACGCCCGTAACCTTGTGACTGATATGCGTCATCAGGCGCGAGCCATCACGACCGTAGGTTTCAAGTTCATCAACCGGGAAAAAGCCACGCAAGGCCAGCGCGGCATATAGCGCCGTGCAGCAATGTCCCTTGCTCAAAATGAACCGGTCACGCTCCGGCCAGCGCGGGTCGTCCGGCTTCACCTGTAGAATCTCACCGTATAATACCGCCAGCAGACCGGCCATGGACAACGCCCCGCCGATGTGGGAGGCCTTGGCGGCGGCGACCATCTTGATGGCCTCGGCACGAATCTGCCGGGCGAAATCTTGCGATGCTTGGGTCATGTGAATTTTTTCAAAGGTTGCAGCGGAAAGTCGCCACCTACAAGACCAACCAAAAGATCATCAGGAAGCCGGTTCCGCCACTCATTCAGGATTTCAACGGCATTGGAAATGGCAAAAATTAGAACTGCCGGCGGCGGTTGCTTGAAAAGCGCCTCCTTACTGTTAATTGGCAGAGCAGTTCCAGCCAGATATCGGCCTGTGAGCAACGGGTTGCCATCGTGCAGGCAGGTCAGAGCCTTGGAAAGTGCAGGGGCAAAACCAAGCGTAACGGCGGTGCGTTCGGCGGCACCGTAACCAACTGTTCCTGGCGGAAGCTGGCGTGCCAATTCGGAAAGCCGTGACCGAAAAGCATCCACTCGCGCGCCTGTCTTCAACAATCGGGGCGGCCCCGGCAGTGTCGGGGCGACACCATGAGCATACTTTCGCAACAATGATCCGCCGAAGACTTCGACAACGGTTCCAGCCACACAACGCAACCCGGCGCTGGCGACCATCTGGTCGAGCGTGATGGCTGAAAAATAATTGCAGTGCAACTGGTAGAAGTTGCTCCACAGGTCGCGCGCAAGCGTTGATTCCAAATCGGGAACCTCAAGCCAAAACTGCCCCTCGGAGGACAACGCCGCCGCGATAGCGGCTACAAACGGACGCGGGATTTCGATATGCTCGAGAACATGACGTGAGATAATCAGGTCGAACTTGCGGCATTGATGACTGGCCGGAATATCCTGCGGGAAGTAGCCAGATACGAGATAGCTTTCAGCCTGTCCGCACGCCGCCCGGCTTGGGTCAATTCCCAGCACATCTTCAAAGCCCAATTCCCGCAAGCGGCGCAATAACCAGCCATCACCGCAGCCCACTTCCAAGATTGAGGCGGATTTCGGAAACGTGCGGGCTATTCCGTCCGCAAAAGTTTCGAGATAGCGCCGGTAAGCTTCCGAGCCGCCGCCAGCAAAGGCATATTGTTGGTAGAGCGCACCATCAAACACATGGGCGAGTTGAACAAAACCGCTCCGTCGCGCCTGGACGACCCGCAGGGGTGAGCGGAAGGAAAGTGATTCCGAAGGCGAGGTGGGATAAATGCCCGGCAGCGGACAATCCGTAATCTCGAAAAGCACTTCCGCATCGGTGAGCGGTTCGCTGGAAAGCCGGCAGCATGGGGCCAGAGTGGTCATGGTTTTGAAAGAAAATCGTGCCATTCAACGAGGGTGGCGAGGCCGACGTTCAAGGGGGTAAAGGACAGTGGCGGTGTCATGCGCGAGAGAATCGCGGAGACATCCGGAGCGCAGCGTTGCAAGCCGCCGGCGCGAACCAGAGGGTCAAAGGTCACTGCTTCCGGTGGAATACCAGAGATGGTGGCGCAGCGGCGGGCCAGATCCAGCATCGAAATTTCTTCCGTGCCGTTCCCGATGTTAAAAGCAGCGGTTTTGGCAGAATGCCCCAACGTGGCAGCGACCTGCGTTAGGGCGTCCCAGACATGGCAGAAGGCGCGGCTGGGAGTGCCATTGCTGGCGAGCTTGATGGCTTTGTCCCGCCTCGCCTGACGAATGAATTCAACCGGCACGCGTCCATCATCCAGGCGTTGACCGGGTCCATAAACATTCCATGGACGGATAACAGTGAGAGGCGTGTCTTGTTGCTCCCCCAGACAAACACCCAAAACCTCGGCCATGCGTTTTGATTCGCCGTAGATGGAACGGATGGCAAGCGTGTCCAGTCCGCCAACATACGTTTCTGGAGTTGGAATTTGGCTGTCAGGTGGTTGCCCGTAAACTTCCGCGGAACTGAAATAGACAAATTGGCGAAGCTGGCGACGCTGGCCCAACAACCGCACCAATCCCTGAGTGTTGGCGCGGTAAGTTGCCATCGGTTCGCGCAGATAGTCCCGGGGAGATCCATAAGCGGCGGCATGAATCACAATGAGATTTTCAATTTCAGGCAAGCTCACTTCCTCGACAGCAGACTGTGTCCAAACCACCTTCGGTGAAAGATGAAGGAACTTAAACAAGGGGACATCAGCCAATGGGCGGCGGGCATTGGCATAAAGATTAAGATTTAATCCGGCCACACGATCCAGTTCACTTAGGAAGGCCACAAGGCTGGCAGCAAGAAATCCGGAAGCGCCCGTTATGCAGATGGCAGCGCCGCGAAGCCGTTCCGCTTGCGGGGCAAAAAAGCGGACTGACTCGTCAAGCAACTGGCGATGGCGGGTGGTCATTGATTACTTTTTCCGGACGAACTGGCGGATGATTTCCACCATGTAATCCATCATGGCTTGAGTCAGTCCCGGATAGACACCGATGAAGATGGATTCATTCATGATGCAGTCGGCGCCGTTGAATTTTGGCCCGCAGTTTTCCGCTTTTTGGCCTGCTCGCGGCTGGCGCGCAGTTGCAGCGTGAGGGTTTCCGCCTCTTCCAGCCATTCCAGCTTTTCGCGGAAGGTGCTTTGCAACCCCAGCAGCAATGTATGCAATTCGGCGCCTTCAAAGGTGCACCATTGCCAGCTGGGGTGCGTACAAAGCGCGTGCAGTTCTTCTTTGGTCATCGGTAGGGATCCAGTTTCTTCAATGCTTGAATATCCAGCAAATCCTTGTCCCGTCCAGCCTGTCTTTTCATGGCCATCAGGGTTTCATAGCTGACAACCGGCGCGCGCGCGCCGCCCGCCACCGGTTCCCATTTCGCCCGGACAAATTCTTTTTCAAAATCGAATGGTTCATAAACGAACACACCAACGGGTGTCCGGCGGTGGACATCGCTCCAGAGCCGGAGTACCAGCATGTTCTTCTCCTTCCGCAAGCTCTCACGGGGTTCCGGGTTGGCAAAATCTTCCGGCGTCACTGGAATGCTCATTTGATAGCCGGCCGCTTGCAGGGCATGGAGCGCGTGTCTGATGTTTTCCGGTTGAAGTCCGATGACCAAATCCACATCCACGGTAAGCCGCTCATACCCCTGCGCGTTGACAGCCAGCCCGCCGACGATGAGGTACTGGACGCCCGCGTCGTTCAGCGCCTTGACAATGGTTTCAATGCTGCGGACTTCCATGATCCAAGGACCATGTTAGTGAAATTTTGCCCGCCAGCAAGCTTGTTGAATCAGCCAGCGGGTTCATGGGGGTTTACTCCCACGCATCGGTCCGGATTTGTTCCGGCGCAAGCCCGCGCGATCTTAGATCGGCGGACAAAGTGTTGAGCATGACCGGCGGGCCGGAAAGGTAGAAGACGGAGGTCAGAGGACGGAGAACGGCGTCCAGAGAGATGCGGCCGGTCAAGCAGCGGGGCCCCCGGGGCAAGGCGGCCATCCGCTGTGCAAAAGCTTCGTCCGGTGTCTCCGTAAAAAACACCGCATGGAGTTTCGACACAGCGGCCAGTTGTGCAAGGATCATTTTCTGAAACAGAAGCAGCCCCGGCGTTCTCGCGCCATAAACGAGTGTTACGGTCTGTGAACATTGCGGAGTGAGCGCCTCCAGGAACGCGGTGAACGCGCTGATGCCGGTGCCGCCTGCGATCAGTATCGCGTCGCCGGCCTCGTCAATCACGAACTCGCCGTAAGGCATTTTGATCCACACTTCGCCCCCGACTTTCAGCGTCTGTTCCATTCTCGTGGTATAGCGGCCCTTGACCGCATAGCAGATGCGGATCCGGCCACGATCGCGCGGCGAGCTGGCAATGGAGAAGACCCGCGACTCCGGCCAGAAACCGGAAGGGTCGTAGTCATCCACGGTCAGGTGGAGGAACTGGCCGGGTTTGAAACCCGGCACCACGCTCTGCGGGGCGAGATCAACGGTATAAACCCGCCCGCCGTGATCCGTGATGGACTCGACTGTGCAGCGGATTTTGCGCGGCATGCTCATCTGGTCCCAATGAACCGGTCAAACGTCGCCAGCACGTGGCGGATCATTTCCTCCGTCAGTCCGGGATACACGCCGATGAAGAAGGTGTTGGTGGTGATCACGTCGCTGTTGGCCAGCGAACCGACGACGCGGTGCTCGATATCGTTATACGCCGGATGCCGCAGCAGATTCCCGCAGAAGAGATTTCGCGTCTCGATGCGCGCGGTTTCCAGCGCGTTGACCAGTTCGGCCCGCGTGAACGGCGCTTCGGGCCGCACCGTGATGACAAAACCAAACCAAGATGGATCAGACTTCGGCGGCGCTGTGTGCAGAACAAGGTGCTGTTTGTGTTTCTTCAATCCAGCGGCGAGCGCAGCGTGATTGTGTTTCCGCGCAGCCACGAAGTCTTCGATTTTTTTCAACTGCGCCACCCCGATGGCGGCCTGCAGGTCGGTCACCTTGAGGTTGTAGCCAATGTGCGAATAGACGTATTTGTGGTCGTAGCCGAAGGGAAGCGCGCCGAATTGCTGCGCGAAGCGTTTGCCACAGGTGTTGTTCTCGCCACTGGCGCAGTAACAGTCGCGGCCCCAGTCGCGAAAGCTGCGGGCGATGCGCGCCAGATCCTCGTTCGCCGTCGCCACCGCGCCACCTTCACCCATGGTGATATGGTGGGCGGGATAAAAGCTGAATGTGGCCAGGTCGCCGAATGTGGCCGTAAGCCGGTTTTCGTAACGGCTACCCAACGCGTCACAGTTGTCTTCGATCAGCCACAAGCCGTGCCGGTTGCAAAACTCACGCACTTCCCGCACGGCATAGGGCACGCCCATGGTGTGGGCGATCATCACCGCTTTGGTCTTGGGGCTGAGCGCGGCCTCGATTTTCTCCATTGTTGGCACGTAACTGCCCAGTTCCACGTCCACAAAAACCGGCACCGCGTGGTTCTGGATAATTGGGTTGACGGTGGTTGGAAATCCCGCCGCCACGGTGATGACCTCGTCGCCGGGCTTGACGCGCCGGTCTTTGAGCTTTGCGGAAGTGAGCGTGGAAAAGGCAACCAGGTTGGCGGAAGAGCCGGAGTTCACCAGAAGAACGTTCCCAATGCCCAGGAATCCGGCCATTCCCGCCTCAAATTCGTCCGCGTAGCGTCCGGCCGTCAACCAGAAATCGAGGGACGAATCCACGAGACTCACCAATTCCTTTTCGTCGAAGTAACGACCTGCGTAGCGCACGGGGTCTTCGCCCGGCTGGAACGTTTTCTTTGGCGCAGCCGCTTGATACTCCCGCACCAGGTCGAGAATTTGTCGCCGCAAGGTTTTTTGGTCACTCATGGAACAACAAGCTTAAATTATTTGACTATCCACGACAAACCCGCTCGCGAAGCATCGGCCTGGTATTGTTCGATCTGGCGCTTGGCCAGCGCCCGCGCTGAGTGTGGATCGGCCGCAGTTTCGCGATACCAAGCCACCGTCCGTTCAACCGCCGCGGGAAATGACCAGATGGGCTGCCAGCCAAGCAGTGCATGAGCTTTGTCGGTGGACAGTTGGAGCAGACCGGCTTCATGCACAGCATTGGGATCACTTTTATCCTCCCAGCGTCCCGGCCAATGTTTCAACACCTCGGTTACCAACTCGCCAACGGTGCGGTTGGCTTCATGTGTGGGACCGAAGTTGAAGGCTGAAGCGAGCAGAGGGTTGAAGGTTGACCCGCCTTCGCTTCGCTCCGGCGCGGCAAACGGTTGATAGAGCCGCGCGGCGAGCCAGAGGTAGCCGCTCAAGGGTTCGAGAACGTGCTGCCAGGGACGGGTGGCATTCGGATTGCGCACGGCAATGGGCTGTTTTTTTTGCAGGGCACGGATGCAGTCGGGCACGATGCGGTCCAGCGCCCAGTCACCGCCGCCGATGACGTTGCCGGCGCGGGCGCTGGCAATTTTCACCGGATGCTTTTTGAAAAACGAACGCCGCCACGCGCTGATGGCGATTTCCGCTGCTGCCTTGCTGGAGCTGTAAGGGTCGTATCCGCCAAGCGGATCCTCCTCGCGATAGCTGTGGAGCCACTCGCGATTCTCGTAGCATTTGTCGGTCGTAATCAGAACGGCGGCGCAGGGCTTGTCCAACGCGCGCAAGGCTTCGAGTACATGGGCGGTTCCCATGACGTTCGTGGCGTAGGTCTCCAGCGGTTGCTCGTAGGACAACCGGACCAGAGGCTGCGCCGCGAGATGGAAAACGAAGTCGGGTTGAGACTTTTTAACAGATTCCCGCACGGCGGCAGGATCGCGAATGTCGGCGATCTGGTGATGAAGTCGTTTGGCGAGTCCCAGTTGGTCGAACAACGCCGGTTCGGTGGCCGGTTCCAGGGCAAAACCATGGACGTTCGCGCCGAGTTCCAACAACCACTGCGCCAGCCAGGCGCCCTTGAAACCCGTATGCCCCGAAAGCCACACGGTTTTGTTGCGAAAGGCTTCAGCGAACATGAATCACCAGGTTTTCCAAGGCGCCTTGCCTTCGGCCCAGAGTTTGTTCAACCACTCGAACTCGCGGTAAGTATCCATGGGCTGCCAAAAACCGTCATGTTGGAAGGCCTTCAGTTGCTTATTTTGCGCGAGTTTTTCCAACGGTTGCCGTTCCCAACTCAAGTCTTCCCCGACCGGCTGCAGATATTGCTCCAGTCCGTCCCGCTTCAGAATGAAAAATCCGCCATTGATGCGGCCCGCCGCGACATCCGGTTTTTCTTGAAAAGCACTGACGTGTTCCAACTCATCAATCACGATGGCGCCAAATCGCGAGGGTGTTCGCACGGCGGCCACGGTCGCCTGACGCCCATGCTTCCGGTGAAATGCCAGTTCGGCCTTCAGATCAATGTCGGCCACGCCATCACCATAGGTGAGCGCGAAATTTTCCGATTTGATATAAGGCAAGGCGCGCAAAACGCGCATACCGGTCATCGTCGCCGCCCCGGTTTCAACAAAAGTAATTTTCCATCCCTCCTCGGTATGGACGTTGTGAAACTTTAGTTTCTTTGCGTTGCCCAAGGTGAGCGTAAAATCATTGGCGAAGGTTTCGTAGTTGAGAAAGTAGTCTTTGATCATCGCCCCCTTGTAACCGAGACACAGCACAAACTCCTTGAATCCGTGGGCTGCGTAGATTTTCATGATATGCCAGAGGATCGGGCGTCCGCCGATCTCCACCATCGGCTTGGGCCGGTATTCCGTTTCCTCCCGCAACCGGGTTCCCAAACCGCCGCATAAAATCATCACCTGCATGAAAAGAAACATACCTTCTCCCAGGTCTGTTCATCAAGGCCATTTAAGTGTTCGCGCCAGCGAACAAACAGCGACCAGGAAAAGAGCCGGCTGCTGCGCTGATCGCGGTGCCATGTTCCACAACGATTGCCGTTGTTGCTCATGAAAAACGGCGGGATTACTGTTCACCCAAGCCGGTTTTCCCATGCCAAAAATCATCAGGCCGCAATATTAAATACGCTTGCAGCCTTGCATCACTCGGTTTCCATTACGCGGCTGCCATTGGGGCAAAAAATAAAATAATTATGAACTGTGTCATCAGTTCCGCTCCGGCGGGCGCCGCCTGCGCCAGGGCGCTGCTCGCGCGCGGCGCGAACGTGCTCATGCTGGACGCCGGACTTGATTTGGAGCCGGAGCGCGACGATGTCGTCCATAAGCCGGCCGCCACCGGGCCACGAACGCAACGCCTCCCAACAGCAGCGTGACCGCATAACCTGCAGCATTCAGCTCATGCAGCGCCGACAGCGTCCAGCCGGCGCAATTCAGATGTGCGCAGACGCATACTCAGAGGAAGATGGTCGCAGGCATGATGATCAGCCGCGCAGAAAATTATATTTGCAGATGCACCACAAGGCGCGGAAACCGTCGCGCCAGCCGATTTTTTTGCCTTCGGCATAGGTGCGGCCGTAATAGGAGATGGCCACTTCATAAATGCGCACATTCAACCGGGCGACCTTGGCCGTGATTTCAGGCTCAAAACCAAAACGGTCCTCCTCAATCCTGATTTTTTGCATGACTTCCCGCCGGAACACCTTGTAGCAGGTTTCCATGTCCGACAGGTTGAGATCGGTGGCCATGTTGGAAAAGGTGGTCAGGAGGTTGTTGCCCACCGAGTGCCAGTAATACAGCACGCGATGCGCCCCGGCGCCCAGAAACCGCGACCCGAACACCACATCCGCCTTGCCCGCCAGAATCGGGGCCAGCAACCGGTGATATTCCGTCGGATCGTATTCCAAATCAGCGTCCTGAATCATCACGACGGAAGCCGTTGCCCGGGCAAACCCCGTGCGCAAAGCCGCGCCCTTGCCCTGGTTCTGCTCATGCCGCACCAAGGTCACCCGCGCGTCGCCGTTCGTGGCCGACTTCAATTTTTCCCAAGTGCCGTCCGTGGAAGCGTCATCCACAACGACCAGTTGCTGAACCGGACGCTGCAACAGCACAACTTTGATGACTTCGGCAACCGTCGCCACTTCGTTATAAACCGGCATGACGACCGACAGACATGACTCAATATCGGCGTTGGATTTGATTTCGCTCATTTGATCATTCGCCCAAGGCGGTTCGGTTCGAACGGAAGCTGGCAAAAACCATGCAGCGGTTCAATCTGCAAATTGCACGGCGTGATAATCCGGTACGGGTTCTGGGAGCGCTGGCGTCCCGCCGGCGGGTGGATAATCTGTCGTCAGTAGCGAGCCGGCGGGACGCCGGCGCTCCCAGGAGGAAATGTCACGGCCATTGATCATTGGCAAATTCGCTTTTCTTTCCCGGCCGCCCTTTTACGCTGGGGCCATGCCTTCATTCGACATTGTCTCCCAGGTCAACTCGATGGAAATCGAGAACGCCGTGAATCAGTCCAACAAGGAACTGGCCAACCGCTTCGATTTCAAAGGCAGCCACGCGGAAATCGTTCTCGAAAAAAACGAAATCAAACTCTCCGCCGGGGACCAGTTCAAAATCAAGGCGCTCGCGGAAATCGTCATGGGCCGGCTCGCCAAACGCAACATCAGCCTCAAGAGCGTGGAAACGTCCGAGCCGGGCATTTCCCCGCTCGGCCACGCGCGGCAGGTCGTCAAAATCAAACAGGGCATTGAAACCACCGTCGCCAAGCAAATCACCGGCTTCATCCGCGACGGCAAGTTCAAGGTAACCACGCAAATCCAGGGCGACGCCATCCGCGTGACCGGCAAGAGCCGGGATGAGTTGCAGACCGTCATCGCCGCCGTGCGCGCCAAGGATTTTCCCGTGCCTGTCCAGTTTGTGAATTTCAGGGATTAATGGTCCCTCTGGTAAATTTTATGCCCACTGGACAATTCATTTATGTTGTTGGTCGTCTGCGCCGGTTCCCGTCAGGTCGGCGCAGAAACGGTTCCGCTGCTGCCCAATTTTCAGCCTTCAACCTTAGCCGTTAGCGCAAAATCGGCAAAAATTGCGGCAAAACTTGCCTCTTTACGCTCAATTCCCCGTCTGGTAGTATCCGGTTCCAATGAGTGAGATGAAAAACCAATTCTCCCTTGCCCGCGTAGCGGCAAAAAATGGCGGCGCGGCAAAAAAGCAATTTTTCCCATCAGTTGTTCAGTTAAAGGCGTCGACATACGGACGGGACGCTGAAAAGCAAATTTCTACAAAAAGCTGAATAATGGACTATCGCCAACTGGGCAAAACCGAACTCAAGGTGTCGGCTCTGGGATTGGGTTGTTCCCGCCTTGGCTCAGTGACACAATCAGACGGGGATGAAGCAGCCTTGCGGCTGATCGGCAGCGCCTTGGATGCCGGCATTAATTTCTTCGACACAGCGGACATTTATGGTCAGGGGAAGAGCGAAACCCTGCTGGCAAAAGCCCTCAAATCACATCGCGACAAGGTGGTGGTTGCCACCAAAGCGGGCTACTGCCTGTCCGCCATGGGGGGGATTGCCAAGAGGCTCAAACCGTTGTTGCGCCGGTTGCTCCGGGTCAGGCCCGGTTTTACCCAAGCTATCCAAAAGGTGCGCTCGGCGCAGATACGGCAGGATTTCTCGCCCAAGTATCTGACCAGCCACATCGAAGGAAGCCTGCGCCGGTTGCGAATGAACGCGCTGGACCTGTTCTATTTGCACAGTCCGCCGGCGGACGTTCTGCGGCGCACCGAGGTATTCGAGACACTCGACTCTCTTAAAAACCAAGGCAAGCTTCGCCATTACGGCGTGTCCTGCCTGGCCGCGGAAGACGCCGTCTCATGCATGAAACATCCGGGCGTTGAGGTTCTGCAATTGGAGATCAGTCTCCTCAAGCCCGAGGCAATCCAACAGGCGCTGTCCGCCACCCGCGCCGGCGGCGCGGGGGTGGTGGTTCGACAGGCCCTCGCGGGCGGGCTTTTGCTCCGCTCTTCTTCCGAGTTGCGACCGGAGAATTATTCGTCTGTCCAGGAATTCGAGGCGGACAAATCCCGGCTGGCGGAATTTGAGAAGCTGGCCGCCGGCTCCGGCCACAGGCTTCCGCAGTTGGCCCTTCAATTTCTACTCCAGCTTGAAGGAGCCTCCAGCGTGCTGCTCGGCACGACCAGCGCCCGCCACCTGGAGGAACACCTGGCCACTCTGAATCAACCCGCGTTATCGGCGGAGACGCTGGCGCGGGTGCGTTCGTTGCTGGGCGCCAAGAACCGGGCGCCCGAATGAAATCCGTTTAAATTATGTTTCACGATGCTCGCGAAATACCGGCTGGAACACAAATAGACTGTGACGTTGTCATCGTCGGCTCGGGTGCCGGCGGGATGCCAGTGGCAAACGAATTGCTGAACAGCTCGCTCGACGTGGTCGTGCTCGAGAGCGGGGGATTTGGGTCTGATGCGGCAACGCTGGATCTATGCCGCGGAGAAGTGCTCGATCCGGGGCATCACGCGCCATTGGACGGCTACCGCCAACGTTGTTATGGCGGCACAACGAACACCTGGGGCGGGCGCTGCGCGCCGCATGACCCGATTGACTTCGAGGCGCGTCCTTACGTGCCCTACAGCGGGTGGCCCATTACCCTTGGCGATCTGGACCCGTATTACGAGCGAGCCCACGTGTATTGCGATGTGGGCCAATACAACTACAAGGCCGCCGAATCGCTGCCGCGCGGCAACGAACCGTTGATTCCGGGCTTGAAATCCGACGACGTGGCCCAGGACTGGATCTGGCGCTTCAGCCTCCCGTCCAATTTTGCCAAGCTTTCCCCCGCGGCGTTCAAGACGTCGCCGCGAATGCGGGTTTATCTGCACGCCAATTGCCTGGGGGTGCAGTTGAACAAGGAAGGCAACCATGTGGCCGGGCTGCGCGTCGCCTCGCTGCGGCTCAATCACTTCACGGTTCGGGCGAAGTATTATGTGCTGGCGGCGGGCGGATTGGAGGTGCCGCGCATTCTGTTGTCATCGCGGGATATCTGCCCCGCCGGAGTCGGCAATGACCGGGATTTGGTCGGGCGCTTTTATTGCGACCATGTGGCCGGTGATTTGTGTCTGGTGAAATTCACCCCTAAAGGCGGGCCGATCATCTGGAACTTTGAAACGGCGCATGACGGGGTTTATTGCCGCCGGGCACTGCGCATCCGGGAGGAGACGCAGCGGCGCGAGCAGGTGCTGAATTTTCGGTGTTACGTGGCCCATCCATCCATGGCCAACCCGCGCCACGGCGACGCGATTCTCTCGGCGGGTTATCTGGCCAAACGGTTCCTGATTCACAAAATACCGCCGGAATTTGACAAGGCCCTGGCAGGGCGGATGACGCCCTACAAGCAGGTTGGACCGCATATGATGAACGTGTTGTTGGGATCTCCGAGGCTGGTGGGCTTCTCGTTTGTGTGGCTCAGAAAGCGGATATTGGCGCGGAGAAAACTGCCGGCCATTTCGATGCCCAACAAAAACAACATTTACAATCTCCATTTCGACTCCGAACAGTCCCCCAATCCCGACAGCCGCGTGATGTTAGGCGAGGAAAAGGACGCGTTGGGAATGAATCGGTTGCGCGTCGATTGGCGAATGACCGATCGGGACATCCAAAGTGTCCTCAAGTGCTTCCGAATCATCAGCCGCGCGTTCCGCAATTCCGGAGTGGCAACAATGCTGGAGGAGGAGGAGTCCATCGCCAGGGAGTTCCCCAATCGGGTGGGCGTTGGCAGTCATCATTACGGTACGACCCGCATGGCCGCCGATCCGTCGCGCGGCGTCGTGGATCCCAACTGCCGCGTGTTTGGCACCGATAATCTGTTTATCGCGACCAGCTCGACCTTCCCGACTCCCAGTTTCGCCAACCCTGTCCTTTCGATTGTCGCCCTGTCGCTCCGGCTGGCCGACCACCTCAAACGGCTGCCATGAGCCGGCGATCTCACCCCAGCCACTGCGGGTTGAATGTTCGATGTTTCCGCAGTTTAAATCTCCACCACCTGTTTGTATTCCGGCACGATGACTTCAGCCTTCGGTTTCATCTGGCGCAAGGTTTCAGCGTGGGCCAGGCATTGCGATTCTTCGCCGTGAATGCAGACGATTTTTTTGATGTCGCCGGAGTTTTTTTCGACGTATTGCTTCAATTCACTTTTGTCCGCGTGACCGGAGTAGGTGTCGAGTGAAACAATTTTCGCGCGCACTTCCTGCGGTTCGCCAAAAATGTTCACGGGGTTCTTGCCGGCCACGATTTGCGCGCCCAACGTATTTTCCGCGCAGAAGCCGATGAACAGAATCAGGTTCTTCGGATCGCCAATATGGTTTTTAAGATGATGACGGATGCGCCCGGCTTCGCACATGCCCGACGCGCTGATGATGACGGCGGGTTCCTTCAGGTCGTTGAGTGTCTTCGATTGGTCGGCTTCGCGGATGTAGGTCAGGTTCGACATGCCGAAGGGATTCGCCTTTTCGTGCAGGAACCGGTTGATGCTGTCGTTGAAACATTCCGGGTGCAGGCGGTAAATCTCCGTGGCATTCACGCTCAACGGGCTGTCCACAAAAATCGGCACGCGCGGCAATTTGCCCGCGAGCGTGAGCTGGTTCAGCACATAGACAATCTGCTGCGTGCGCCCGACCGAAAACGCCGGGATGATGACCTTGCCGTTCTGCTTCAACGTTTCCAGCACGAGCCGGCCAACGGTCTGGTCGGCGTCGGTGCGCACGTCATGTTCGCGTCCGCCGTAGGTGGATTCGATCTGCAGATAATCCACGTTTTCGGTCGGTTGCGGGTCGCGGAGAATTTCATCGTTGCCGCGGCCCACGTCGCCGCTGAACAGGTAGCGGAATTTTCGATTGCTTTCGCGCACATCCCAAATGACCTGCGCCGCGCCAAGAATGTGTCCGGCGTCGCGAAACGTGACGGTGACGCCGTCCACAACCAGGAACGGGCGTTCGTAACCGACGGCGACGAATTGATGCAACGTTTTCTCCGCGTCGGCGATGGTGTAAAGCGGTTCGACCGGCGGGAGTTTTTTCTTCGCCCGCTGTTTCGAGACGAATGCGGCGTCGTCCATCTGGATATGCGCCGAATCCACGAGCATGATGCTGCAAAGGTCGCGCGTAGCAAAGGTGCAGTGGATGTTGCCGGTGTAGCCCTGCTTGACGAGGTTCGGCAGGTTGCCCGCATGGTCCATGTGCGCGTGGCTCAAGACAACGGCATCCACCTGCTTCGGGTCGAAGGGGAAGCAGCAGTTGCGCTGGATGGATTCCTCGCGATGGCCCTGGAAGAGGCCGCATTCGAGCAACAGCCGCTTGCCGTTGATCTCGAACAGGTACATCGAGCCGGTGGTGGTGCGCGCCGCGCCGAGGAAGTGGATTTGCATGGGGCAATCGTGTTGCGTATTGCGTGCTGCGTCAAGCAGCCACCCTGAGCCGCTGTTGAATACTTGACGTGATACGCATCACGCTTAGCTGTGCCGGTACGTGATGCGCGCCTTGTTCAAATCGTAGGGGGACATCTCAACGTTGACTTTGTCGCCGACGCTGATGCGGATGAAATTTTTGCGCATCTTGCCGGAGATATGCGCGAGCACTTCGTGACCGTTAGGCAGCGCCACACGAAACATCGTGCCGGGCAGCACTTGGGTGACGTTTCCACTTAATTCAATTGGCTCTTCTTTAGCCACTATGCGTCGTTGAATTACAAAAAGTAATACCATTCGCCCCACGTAAAATCAATTCATTTTTGCCGCAAAAAATCAGTGGACATCCACCGCCGTTTCGATAAAGTCACCGTAAGCTTATGAAAAATGACAACATTACGACTGCTTTAAATCTTGTGCTGGCTGTGCTGGCGATTTTGGGCGTGATTTTCGCGCTGCAGACGATTTTCCGCACGCGCGAGTTGCGCTCCCTTCAAATGCAGGCAACCCAGGCCAACGGCTACCGCATGGCCGTCGAAGCGCTCGCGAACGACGCGGTCGCTTACAGCAAGAATAATCCGAACTCGGACATCCTTCGCATCCTGCAGCCCGCCCAAGCCAAACCCGCCAACCGTTAATTGCCATGAACGAATCTGAAACAAATTCCCCCTTGCAAATCGAATTGATGGATCAGATTGTCGCTTTGCGACATCAGGTTTTCACACTGCTGCTCGCGCTCGTCGTGGTCAGCGGCACGCTCACTGTCGTTTTGTATCGGCAGGCCAGACTTACCGGCAAAGACATTGAAATCATCAAACCCCAGGCCACCCAAATCATAGCGGCATTCAAACGGGACCAGCAGGGCATGGAAGCTTTTGTGAAACAACTCACGGCTTACGGCGTCACGCATCCCGACTTCCAGCCGATTCTCAGAAAATACGGGATTGTGCCACAGCCGCCGCAACCCGCTGCCACACCCGTCGTGCCTAAGAAGTAGTCGGCGTCAGCCGCGCGCCGCAGTTTGAGCAAAAATTCGACTGCGGCGGACAACTCTTGCCGCAGCCGGAGCAATCCAGATGCGCTTCCTTGTGCCGCCGATGGATGATGAGATTCCGGGTATAAGGAATCCAGGCGACGGCGTAGGCGAAAATAAAAACGGAATCCCGCTTGTGCAGCGAATAAGCCAGCATCAGCAGTGAACCCGCCAGGCTCAACCACCAGAACGCCGTCGGCACGACCACGCGTTTTTTCTTTTCGGTGGCATACCATTGGATGTAAAAGCGCGCGCAGAACACCAGGTTGCCCAGCCAGCCAATGACCTTCCAGAAACCCCAATCAATGCCGAGCAGTTTGCCATTGTGCCAGATGAGGTCATGCCAGACCAAATTCGTGAGCCAATCCATGATGGCCACAGCTTAAACCCGTGACCGCCCAAACCGAAAGCGTAAAGCGCGACTCAACCGCCCGCGACGATTTTTACAATTTCCAGCCGGTCGCCCGCATTGAGCTGGCGCCGGGAAAATTCCGACGGCGCGACGGCCTCGCCGTTGTGCTCCACCACCACGCTGCGCGGCAACAGCTTTTGCGCGACTAAAAATTCCTCAATTGAACACGGCAGCTTCGCCTCGATTGGTTTTCCATTGGCAGTGACAAACGAATTCATGGCTTTACATAATCGTTTGAGGCGCTGTTGAAAATGATGTCGTCCTTATCGCCAAAAATTTTATCGATTCCGGCAGAAAAAATTGTGACGCGATTAGTGTGGCTAGAAATAATTTTATATGGCGTGCCCCAAGGATCAATAAATTCGCCATTTTCGTTTGTTGAATGGACACTGAGATTAATCAACTTCAGTTTTGTCGGATTATTTCCAGCCAACATTCTTACGAAAATTGTGTTCTCTCCAGTCGGATAGCTGTCGAATGCAAGCTTATATTGTTCCATGCCCCAGGCCAAATGCCTTTCGTCCATTTGAGCGCGAGGAACTTTTGTCGGACCGCCGCCAACCAAAAAAGGAAAAACAAAACAGTAAAGACACGCCCACAACAGTGCGAATCCGGCGACAACAATAACAACGCTTTGTTTCAAATTGTATTCTTTCATATTGTCAACGCCACGTCCCAATCCTTCCACACCGGCTCGTAGCCGAGCTTGCGGATTAGTTCCGCCACTTCACCGGCGGAACGTTCGTCAGCAATTTGAAATTGTCCCGTCGCGGGCGTCGCATTTTCCGGCGTTGGCGCCCATTCACTCGCGCCGGACGCGAGTTCCACAATCCGGCCACGCTCGGTATGATGGATTTTTTCCTTGCCCGCGCCGGTGTAACCGCCGGGTTCGGTATGGCTGCCCGCGCTCATCATCGTCACGCCCAGCGGAATCAGCCCGTCGCGCAGCTTCGCCGGTTCGCGCGTCGAAAGCACCAGGCCGACATCGGGAAACATCAAACGAAACGCGCAGACGAGTTGCGCCAGTTCGCGGTCGGTCATGTGCGTGAGCGGCTGGAATTCGCCCGCGCACGGACGCAGCCGCGGCAGGGAAATCGTCAACTGCGCCTTCCAGCAATTCCGCAGCAAATAATCCGCGTGCGCCGCCACGCTGATGGCCTCGTAACGCCAGTCGGCCAGGCCGTAAAGCGGGCTGATGCCGAGCCGCCGAAATCCCGCCGCGTAACCGCGCTCCGGCGTTTCGAGCCGCCAGTCAAAATTCCGTTTCGGGCCGGCGGTGTGCATGTCCGCATAGACTTTGCGGTCATAAGTTTCCTGATAAACCACCAGCCCGTCCGCACCCGCCGCGACGAGCGGACGATAATCCTCCGTCTCCATTGGCCCGACTTCGAGCGAAATGCCCGGCCAGTCGCGATGCAGCACGGCGATGCAATCTTTGAGATAATCTTTGGAAACGAACTTCGGATGTTCCCCCGCGACCAGCAGGATGTTGCGGAAGCCTTGCGCCTTGATTGCCGCCGCCTCGCGCTTCACTTCCCCCAGCGACAATGTGACGCGCAAGATCGGGTTGTCGCGCGAAAAGCCGCAGTATTTACAATTATTGACGCACTCATTGGAAAGGTAAAGCGGCGCGAACAGGCGGATGACCTTGCCGAAGCGCTGCTGTGTCGCCGCGTGCGATTGCCGGCCCATGTGTTCTAGCAATTCCCCGCCCGCCGGCGAAATCAAATGGGCGAAATCGGCGAGCGACAATTTTGTCTTCGCCATGCTCTCGCGCACAGCCTGGCCGCCGGCCGCCTGCGAACGTTTCACGAGCGATTTCACCGGCAACGAATTGAATTCAGCGACAAAACTCACGACACCAAGATAACAAACCGGCCGGCAAAGTCGAGACAACGCTTGACGCAACGCGCAACACGCAACACGCTTCCCGGCAACAAAATCAATGCCCACACGCAAACCCCAAAGCCGGCAAAACGAAACCGCCGCCATGATTCTCGGCGTCGGGTCGTTCGCGCACAGCATCGGGCGGATGCTGGCGGACGCGGGCACAAACGTCTCGACTTATCTCACCCGCAATTACGGCCATTTCCCGCCGTCGCTGGTCGGACCGACATTTTCGCGCAACGCCTTTCCCAGCCCGGTTCCGCTCATCAAGAAAAACGGCGTGGAGGTCGTCATCCCCCAATCCATTGATTGGGCGCTTGCGCCCTGGGCGGAGGATTTGTTGCAGTCAGGCGCCGGCATTTTCAGTCCCACGCGCGAGGCGATGCGCATCGAGCGCGAGCGCGACTTCGCCCGCAAGCTGTGTGCGGATTTCAAAATTCCCTTTCCGCAGGCCTACGTTGCCTCAAACCTTCCGGAGGCCAAAAAAATCCTGGCGAAGCATCCGCAGCCGTTCGTCATTAAAAATCCACTTTGCTCGCCGACCAGCCCGATCCATACGATTCTCTGCGAGACCGTCGAGGACACGCGCGCGTGGTTGCGGCACGTCAATTATGCCGAGGGTGTTTTTCTGCAGGAATACCTGGGCCGCGCCGAGGTGGGCCACATCGTGTTGGTGAGCGGCGGCGAGATTTATTCGCTGGTCACGAACCAGGAATACAAATACGCCTTCAATGGCAACCAGGGCGTTGTGGCTGGCGCGCCGCTCGGCGGGCTGGTCGAAAAAGACCCTGGCGACAAATACGGCCTGGCGCGCAAGCTCATTCATCCGCTGCTGCCGTGGCTGCGCGCGGCAAAATTCAACGGGCCGCTACAGGTCACCGCCGTCAAAGTGGGACAGGTTTCCAGCCGGTCTCCGTCTCAAAAGAAGTCAGAGACAGGCAAGATGCTTGTCCCACGTTGGCTCGTCATCGAATACAACATCCGCATTGGCGTCACGTCCGGCCCGATGATTTTGCGGATGCTGAAAAATCCGGCGGAGGTTGTTTTGCGGACTGCGCGAAACGAAAAACTCGATCCGCAGTTCGAACCCGGGTTGAACTTCGGCTGTTCGCTCACGCTGGCCGGTTACGGCTATCCCTTCATCCAGGTGCGCAGCCCGCATCTGCCGCTGGAAGTGGACGGGAAATTTGATTGCGACGTTTGGTGGAATGAGGTCGCGCGCGGAGCGGACAAAAAGCTCATGTCCACCGGCCATCGCATTGCGGACGTGATTGCACTGGCGCCCAAGCTCGACTCGGCGATTGCCAGGGCTTACGCGAACATTCGCAAAATCCGGGTTGTCGGCAGCTATTTCCGGACGGACATCGGGAAAAGTTTATGGCCGCCGGGCACCATCTGAATTCCCTTGATGTTTTAACGCATCGGCCTTGTGTTCGTGTATCGCTGCGCGCTTAAGGTTGTCCACGGACTTGAAATACGCAGCGAGTTCGCGTTGCAGTTCATATTCGACCGTTTCGCGTTGAAGCGAACGTTTCGACCAGACAAAGCCCAGCGCCGCCAGGCCGGCCAGCAAGGCGGCGATGCCCGCCGGATTGGCCCGGGTCAGACCCGGGGATCCGCGCGCCAGACCGTATCCACAAAGACCGGCAAACAGGACCAATCCGCAGGCAGCTATCGTCAGTGAGTTTCGCAGCAGCCACTGCGAAACAGCGGCAAACCGGCCGGTCACCGGAGGGAAAGCCGGCGGCAGGCACACCGCCGGCAGGATGGCCTGCAGTTTCACGTTGCGCAGCACCTCCAGGGTCACCCGTGGATCCGGGCGCACGGTGGGCGGTTCAAGCAAATCGCGTTCGTCGCCGCTGGTCATGAAAGTGGCAATGCGTTCCTCGACCGCTAGGTTCATCATGCGGGTGGGGATCAGAAGATTGTCCACCACAATTTGTGAAATCCGGCAAAGGCCAAAAAAAATGACGCCGGCAAAAACCAGCGGCAACAGCATCACCGCCCACTTTGAAAATTGGCCGCGGATCCACAACTGCGAAAGCAGCACGGTTGTAAAAAGACTGGCGATGACAAAAACATTTAATACGTCCATGTAGCGGCTGGCCGGAATCACCTCCCCATAATTCGCCCGGCCATAGGCTAGGCCGGCGGATTGCAACACGCCCCACAGCCCGAAGGTCAGGAGAAATTCAGCCGCCCGCGGCTCCTGAAAGTTTGGCCGAAAATACAGCGCGACCAACCAGGCCAGGGGCAGGGAAATCAGGCATACCATTTCCGGAGTGTCGAAAAACGGCCAGGTCAGATTGCGCGCCAAGGCGGAGGTAAACTGCGTGAAGGTTTGCGCCCGCAGGAGGCGGTCGTCTTCCATCGTGACGCTCAAAGCCATGCCCAGTCCAATGACCGCCAAGCACGAACCCAATGTGATTAAATCCCCCTGGTTCATCCGCCGATGTTTGATGGTGCGCAAAACCGTCAGTCCGCCGACCGCCATGGGAGCCAGCAAACCTGAAGCCATGGTAAACAAACCCATGATCGCTGCGGCCAGTCCCAGCCACCAACTCCAACCGCCCGGCCGGCCAAATCCCAGTCCGACCAGTGTCGCCAACGAAGCGATGTCGAGGAGGTAGAGTTGGGAATTAAACGCCCAAATCGTGTTTTCCCCGGCATAGGGCAGCGCGAAAAATGGCGCCACTAGAAAACAGATGAACCACCCGTTCTTCCGCCCGAGAAAATCCCACAAGCAAAATGCCAGTCCGCAAACGAAAGCCGCGTGAATGAATGCGTTGATTGTCATCTGCAACAACGGCTCCCATCGCCCGTTCAGCCAGATGACGCTCAGATCGAGCAGCCGCGTTAAGAGAATCCTGTGCTCGTTATGGGCCGCAAAAAAGTCCTTCCACGTCAGATGGCCCTCCACCCAGGGTCTGAAAAACCGTTCGGCTTCATGCCATTGATCCCATAATGGAAGGGGCGACCCATAAAGCTGCACCACCCACAATTTGGCCCCCAGCACGACCAAAAACAACGCGGCCAGCCATGCGCTGAAATGTTTGAACGAGTCGCTCGTCGGGTTCGTTGGCCTGGTCATTCCGAGAAGCCTTGCTGGGACGCGAACCCATGTCAATTGCACAACGACGCAAGACCGCAAACCGCTCAATGGGGAATGCTGGCGGGCGCAAATGGGACGGCGCCAATTCGTGAAGCTTGCCGGCCCGTCACCCGGCATCAAAATTCCGTCCCGACCAGACCCACGCCAGCGCGACCAATCCGGCCAATAAAACCAGCAATTCAACCAAGCCGCGGTTCGAAAACAGAGTTTTCCCGATGATGCAACGAACCACGCTCCATCCGGAAAGCAAAACACCCAAACCCAACCCGGCCAATAAAATGACGACCGCGTGGTTGAGCAGCAAAAGCGCATAATAGGAAAAGCGTCCCCATTGGTTGATTTCGCCCACCGCCACCCACGCGTCATGATTTTGATTGGTGACTTCCAGCCGGAATGGGTTTTGGGGCGCCGACACCATGATCGTCTGCCACCGTCCGGTGATTTCGGGATGCAGTTCAATTCTGCGACCGGTGGATTGTTCCACCAACTGAAGGCTGACACCTTCCAGCCTGGGCCCGCAGCAGAATTTCAGGCTCAGTTTTGGCAAAGTGGCGCACAATGGTTTGCTGACAAAATGCCCGGTCACGGCCACTCCGTTTGAGCCATTACCCCACACGGGTATGAATTCCTGTTCTGGTGTTCCGGGCGGGCAACCATTCAGAACCAATGCGGCATCGGACTTTTCGTCTCTTTCCAGTTTTAATGGCGGATGGCAGGCGGCAGGCATAATCCTCAACAAGTTGGAATCACGCAGCAATTCCACCAACACGCCGGCATCCGGATACGGAATTTCCCAAAGCGGTTTGTTTAGCAAACAGGCCGGATCGTCCGTGGCCACAAATGCCCGCACATTTTGCTCCTCAATCCGGCCCATCCGCCGGCTGAATTGCATGTAATTTTCCGCCCGGCCACCACCCATCGTTGCCCAGGAGATCTGCCACATTCCCAAAAACAAACAACCGGCCCAAGCCATCGCCAGCAGACTCACCAACGGCCGTGACAGCCGGCGATATTCTGTATTCTCTCCCAGAATGAACAGACTGGCCAGACTCGCGACGGAGAAGGTGCAAAGGGTGTCCATGTATCGGCTGCTGTTGCCCAAGTATTCGCGACCATAAGCCAGGGCCGTAGCCTGCAGGAAACCCCAAAAGCCAAGGGTTAGAACGAATTCAGCCGCCCGGGGGTCTTTGAAGTCCGATCGGAAGTATTTGATGACCGTGATCACCAGCGGCAGACAAATGACCAACAGCAAGGCCGGCTGATTCATGAACGGCCATGCCAGATTGCCCAGCAGCGCTTCCCCAAATGTCAAAAACCGTCCTGCCCGGTAATGCCCGTGTTTTTGAATGGCAACATCCAGGATCAGGCCGGAAATAAAAACCGCCAGACTGCAACCAAGGGTAACCCATTGACCTTGAATATTGCCACTCCGCTTCAACCGGCGAAGAACCAGCAGCCCAATGACGGCCAGAGAAACCAATAAACCGGACCCCATCGTAAAGAGGGACATCACCGCCGTTGCAAGCCCGCAAAACCACCAGCCGCCACCCGGCGAACCAAACCCCAGTCCGATGATCGTGACCACCGAAAAAATACCCAGAAAATACACCTGTGATTGGAACCCGTGGATCGTGTTCTCGGCTGCAAACGGAAGCGCGAAAAACGGCATGAGCAAAAAACAGATCAACCCTTCATGTTTTCGACCGGTAAAAATCCACAGGCCATACGCCAGTCCGCAGGCATAGCCAGTGTGAATGAACGCGTTGATGACCATCTGCAGGATGGGGTCCCACTGGCGGTTGAGCCACAACTCCATCATATCCAGCGCCCGCGTAAAAAAAATCCGGTGCTCGTTGTGCGGGGCAAACCATGCGCCCCACGTCAGATGCCCCTCCAGCCAGGGCTTGAATAAAAGTCTCGCCTCGTCCCATTGATCCCAATAGGGAACGGCCGTTCCGTACACCTGGATCACCCAAAGTTTGGCCCCCAGCACCACCAGCAACAACGCCGACAACCACGCCGCGAGCCGCCGGTTGAAATTTTTGGACTGCACGCGACTGTGGTACTCATCAACCGTCCGCAAATCAAGAACGTCCGTGTTGGGGACAAACCGCTGAATCTTTTCAATGCTCAAGTGGATGCGCCTGAAAAACCGAGCGCGCCAAACACCATATTTTTCGTGTCATTTGGCACGATTCGTGGTTAAACAGTTCCTGACAATTTAATGGATTTTGATTCAACAAGTTTTCCATTGCGACCGGCGTGGGTTGAAATTGACCTCGCGCGGCTGCGAAACAATCTGCGCCTCATCCGCCGCGACCTGCCGCACCACGTGCGATTGCTGGCCGTCACAAAGGACGAGGCTTACGGTCACGGCGCGCTCGACGTGGCGCGCATCGCGCTCGAAGAAGGCGCCTGGGGGTTTGGCCTCAGCACTTTGGAAGAGGCGGTGGCGCTCCGCGACGCCGGCATCACCGCGCCGTTGCTGCTGCTGGGCGAACGGCAGGAAGCAGAATTGCCGTGGTGCGTGGAACACAATCTAACCGTCTGCGTCAATGAACCTCATACCGTCCGCAAACTCGCCCACGCGGCCGCACAGGCCAGCAAGCGGGTGCCGGTGCATCTGAAAATTCACACGGGCATGAGCCGCTTCGGCGTGCGTTGGGACGAGGCGTTGCCGCTCATCGAACAAATTTGCTCCGAGAAATCGCTCTCGCTCGAAGGCGTGATGACGCATTTCGCGCAATCCGACGAAACGGACAAAACGTTTGCCAATCTCCAATTCTCCCGTTTCAACGAAGTCCTCCAGGGCATGGCCGCGCGCGGCATCTCCGTGAAGCTGCGCCATACCTGCAACAGCGGCGGGTTCCTCGATCTGCCGCACGCGCATCTCGACATGGTCCGCGTCGGCATTTTGATGTATGGCGTTTTCCCATCGTCGGTCTGCCGGCGAATTCCTGGAATCGAGCCGGTCATGTCCGTGAAAGCGCGCGTCGCGGCCATCCAAAAATTGAAACCCGGCGAAGTGGTCGGTTACGGCATGCGTTACACCGCGCCGAGCGAACGGCGGATTGCAGTGCTGCCCATCGGTTACGGCGACGGTTTTCCGCGTGTGCGCAACCAGGGCGGCGCGCTCATCCACGGTAAACGCGCCCCGCTTGTCGGCGGCATCGCGATGGACGCGCTGATGGTGGACATCACGGACATACCCGAAGCGCAAATGTGGGATGAAGCGGTCATCATGGGCCGCCAGGGCAGCGAGGAAATCACCGTGCATGACATGGCGAAGCTGAAAAACTCGGTGAGCTACGACGTGCTCACCAGCTGGCGCTTGCGCTTGCGGCGCAAATCCGTGAACGCCTCCAAACAAAACCAGACACGGATTACACGAATTAACACGGATTCAATCAGTGCAAATCCGTGAAATCTGTGTCAAAGCTTTGCCATGAAACTCCTTTTCTCCGAACGAAACTCCGACTACGAGCATTACCAGTTTCCCTACGCCATCTGGGCCGTGCCGGAGGCGGGCGAAACGCCGTCGGACATTTTCAACGCCGGCTTCCTGCCGTCATCGCGCAACCTCGACCGCTTTTACCTCTGCCGCCAGGTGCGCGTGAACCTCGCGAAGTTCAAGCCGTCGTCCGAAAACCGCCGCATCCTGCGCAAGGGCGCGGGCATTGAAGTGAAGCTCGTGCCACGCGACAAATATAATTACACGCCGGAACGCCGTGAGTTTTTCAAGACCTACGCCGACATCAAATTCGGCAAGGACGTGATGACGTTCGAGCGGCTGGACGCCCTGTTCGGTTCGCCCATCATTTCGCATCTGCTCGCGTTCACCGACGCGAAGACCGGCGCGGAAGTCGGCGCGGCGACGCTTTATATCGAGGGCCGGGAACTCGCCTATTATTACTACGCCTTTTACGACCTGAACTACTACGCGCGCAACCTCGGCATGTTCATGATGACCTCGGCGGTGGAGTTGTTTGCCGGACGCGGCTTCAAGCAGCTTTACCTCGGCACATGCTACTCGCAAACCGCGCTGTATAAAACCCAGTTTGCCGGCGCGGAATTTTTCAACGGCTTCCGCTGGTCGGACGACCTCGACGAACTCAAGTTCATCATCAAGCGCGACAAAAAGGACCTGTACCAGCACCTGCTCGAAACCGACGAATACCGCAAAGAATTTTACGACGGAGACCTCGAAAAAATCCGCGTGGCGAGTGAATTCCAGGTCAAGGTGAAGTAAGAACCTGCCGCCGTTGGAGGCGGCACCGACCGTCCGCGATGCCCCTGAAGGCCCGGCCTTGATCTGGCCAGGTACTACAGCGAATTATCCTTGATCCGGTTGTTCGAGCCTGATTTCCGAACGGGACATCGGATCATTTCGTTTGGTGCCCCAGGAATACCGGCGAGGCTTTTATTTAGACGAAGCAACAACGGGCCTTGATCCGGGTTTGCGCGGCGCTTTTGAGACCCCCGATGACTGGTCCAGCAACTTTTCCACTTTTGAGACAAGTTGTTCTGCATCGAACGGTTTTATGACATAATCGGTGGCGCCAGACTCATACGCGACGAGCCGGCTGATATGGCTGCATAAACCGGTCAACATGAGAACCGGGATGGAGGCTGTGGCGGGATTCCCCCGCAAAGTTTCGCAAACGGCGAACCCGTCCAATTCGGGCATCATCACATCCAGCACAATCAAATCGGGTGACACCGTCTGGGCCTTTTTGAGTGCATCAATGCCATTGGTGGCCGTGCCAATGGCAAAACCTGCGTTTTTTAAAGTGAAGCGTACCACTTCAAGCTGATCCGGGTCATCCTCCACCACCAATATTTTTTTTCGCATAGGAACTTGGTTAACATGTGCAAACACGTTCAACGCCGAAAACACCGCGGCACGGTGCAAACAAACACCGTTCACGGTTTAGCATGAATTATGCCATCAATGGCCCAAAAGTTGACACAGTGCGCGTTTCCCTGTTCCAGAGAATCCGGCAACCGGAACAAAATCACCGACGCGAGCGGGTTTCGGGTGAAAGTGGAGTGAAACGTTACGTCAAAGACCGCAGAGCAGGCGGAAAAATGTTTCGGACGGAGTCACAAGGGCATGTTTGGTGTAAAGGGGAAACAAGGAATCATGTGGTTGGTTTCAGCGCCGCAGGCGCGACATCTTTGTAGTTTTGTATCGGGATAATTCCAAAGCCTCGTAGAGGCGGCATATTTCGCCCCGACGGGGCTGGAGATTTTTTTGACCGGGATTCTACAAAGATTCCACTCCTGACGGAGCTTTGGAAGTCATGCCTTGTAAGGGTTTGGAAAGCTGCTCTAACGCGACAAAAGGAACTCTACCTGCACCGGCACTGAATGTGAAGTAATTAATTATTAAGATTGTTTTGGGAGAACGGTAATTTTTTACCACATTCCGCCAAAATCCTTCGGAGAACAGAACCAAACCAGTTAATTCCACGATCTGCGGCATCAATTGCTCTGTCCCTTACTTCAACGTCGAATGGTCCTTTAGGATGCATGAGCTTATTACGCACCTCAAATGTGTTGCATAAATCGCCAAACCCTTCCTCGTCATATTTGATAACAACTTGTGTTGCGTGAGCTTTCGTGAATACTTTGAAAGTCTCCTTAACGTTTTCAGGAAACGGCAAGAAAACTGGCTTTGTCTTTGTAATGCCATTTTCAGTAAACGCGCGACGTTCAGTTGCCACTTCAATATCTTTAGCAGTTAAATTCACGTCGAAAAAATTGGCGGAATCAGGAGTAATGTTTTTCAGCAACCCTAGTGTGCCTTCTGCCTGTGCGCACACACAACGAATTAGCGTTCGCCGCCAAAATTGGTTTGATGGTTCTTTTCGCCATTCATTTGCTGCGAATGTTACATCGGAATCCAACACCGCGATGGTCAGAGTTAGCTTCTTGATCAATTTACCCATTTCTGTAGCACTTTTCTTTTCTGCGCTCAGACAAGCCACCAGACCACTTTCCCAAATTTCCATCAAGCATTATCGCCCGACGCAGAATCCGGCTCCAGCGTTAACCGCAGACCACAGCGCTGTAGGCGCGACATCTTTGTAGAAACGCACCACCATAATTTTCCGAGTTCCGTAGGAGCGGCATATTCCGTCCCGACGGGGCTGGGATCGTCGGCTCGTGGTGCTGTATCAAAATCCGTAGTTAAATTTTTACCGACGCGGCCAAGGTTGAGACGGTTCTACATGGTCGGATCTTTTTTGAGGCGATGGTGTCTCACGAGGAGATTCTCATGGCGGTGGAGAATCCATCGTGTTGCTCATTTAGTGCAATTAAACAGACGCATGGATTTCATCAAGCCTTAACCATTAACTTTGTTTGCACAGTTGAAGTTGCGCCATACATCAGCTATCATGTTCAACCTATGACTTTGACGGAAAAAATTCTCGCCCGGGCTGCCGGAAAACCACGCGTGCAGGCCGGTGACAACATCTGGGTGAACGCCGATGTGCTCATGACGCACGACATCTGCGGCCCGGGCACCATCGGCATCTTCAAACGCGAGTTCGGCAAGACCGCCAAAGTCTGGGACAAAAACAAAATCGTCATCATCCCCGACCACTACATTTTCACCGCCGACTCGCTCTCGAACCGCAACGTGGACATCCTCCGCGATTTTGTCCGTGAACAGGACATCGCGTATTTTTACGACGTGATTGACGATCCGAACGGCTCGTGGGAATTCGATGCCACCAGGGGCAATTTGAACCGGCAGTTTGGTTCGCATTACGCCGGCGTCTGTCACACGGCGCTGCCGGCCAAGGGCCATACGCGTCCGGGCGAAATTTTGTTCGGCACGGACTCGCACACCTGCATGGCCGGCGCGTTCAACCTGTTCGCCACCGGCATCGGCAACACGGACGCCGGCTTCGTCATGGGCACGGGCAAATTGCTCATCAAGGTTCCCGAAACCATGCGCTTCCGGCTCGAAGGCAAATTGCAGCCGGGCGTGATGGCCAAGGACGTGATCCTCCATTGCATCGGCGAAATCGGTTTTGACGGTGCGACGTATCGCGCGATGCAATTCGACGGCCCCGGCGTGGCGTCGCTTTCCATGGACGACCGCATGACCATCGCCAACATGGCCATCGAAGCCGGCGGCAAGAACTGCATTTTTGAATTCGATTCGCGCACCGCGGAATACGTGGACGCGCGCGTGAAATTAAACGGCACGAAATCCACCTATGAACCCGTCACGCCGGACAAAAAACAAAAGTTCGTCTATGAACTCGTTGTGAACCTCGACCAGCTCGAACCGACGGTGGCGTGCCATCCCAATCCCGGCCAGCGCAAGAAGGCGAAGGAACTCGGCCACATCAAGCTCGACCGCGCCTATGTCGGCTCCTGCACCGGCGGCAAGACAAGCGATTTTGTCGAGTTCGCCCGCGTGTTGCGCGGGAAGCACGTCAAAATTGACACGTTCGGCGTGCCCGCGACGCCAGAGATTGTGCATGATTTGCAGACGACTTACTGGGGCAACCAGACGATTTGGGAAATCCTCGTGAACGCGGGCGTGCAAATGACGGAGAACGCCGGTTGCGCCGCGTGCCTCGGCGGGCCGGTGGACACATTTGGCCGTATCAACAAAGCCGGCATCAAGTGCATCAGCGCCACCAACCGCAATTTTCCCGGTCGCATGGGCAACAAGGAATCAGAGGTGTTTCTCGCCTCGCCGGCCACCGTGGCTGCGAGCGCAATTGCCGGAAAGATCGTTGACCCGCGCGAGTATTTGGAAAATTAGCGGAAAAAATTCAGCAACTCACTTCCGGCTGAACCCATCCAGTTCGGCGATGAAGGCATCCGGGCCGCCCCTCAAATAACCAACCTGGCGCCCGAGTTCCCTGCCGGCGGAATTCAACAGCACAAAGGTGGGAAAACCGTCCACGCCGAATCGCTTCGACAGTTGCTCATGGGACTGTTTAAGCGCGGCGTCCTGCTCTTTATGGCGGGGGAAATCCAGCTTCACGAGCACGAGCTTGCTTTTGGCGTAGCCGGTGAATTTGTCCGTGGACAGCACATCCTTGTCGAATTTGATGCACCAGCCGCACCAATCCGAGCCGGTGAAGTCGAGCAGCACCATTTTGTTTTCCGACCGCGCCTGATTCAAGGCCGCGGGCAAGTCGGTGCCCAATGACAATTCTGAAGCCTGTCCCGCAGGTGACGGCTGCGCTGCGCTTTCATCAACCGGAGGTCGCGGCGCCGGCTGGTTGATGGCTTGAATGTGGTATTGGGCGTTGGCCGCAGCTTGCTTTTGTTCCGCCTCGCTTGCCTTCGTCGGATTGTAACCGAAATGCTTTTGCAGCGCGGGGTCGAGCTTGCTCAGTTTCACATTGGCCATTCCCCTGGCGTAGGTGAAGTAGATGTCCGTGGCCGTGACCTTGGTAACCGTCACGTTGCTGTAAACTTCGCTGCCGGCGTTGAGCTCCGGCAGCTTTTCACCCGCCCGCGCGATCCAGACCGCAACGATCAAACTGAACGCGATGAAACCTTTGGCGCGCATATTTCATATTTACTTCGCCAGATTCGCGCCGAGCAGATAAATCGTGAACGTCGTCCCTTCGCCCGGCCGCGTGTGAACGTGTAATGCGCCTTTTCCTTCCTTGATGAGCCGCTGCACGATGTTGAGACCGAGGCCGGTCCCCTGTCGCGGGCCTTTGGTGGTGAAGTAAGGCTGGAAAATTTTCGGCAGCACTTCCGGCGGGATGCCGGGCCCGGTGTCGTGCACCCACAATTTCACCAGCGGGGCGGTGTTGTCCATGCTCTCGACGTTCAGCAGCCGGTCGTTTGGCCCGTCTTTGAACGCGGTCAAATCGAGCGGCTTGCGCAAAATTTCACCGCCGACATCGACGCGATGACTCATCGGCGCGCATTGAAAGGCGTTGACGGTGAGGTTCAGCAAAATCTGGATGACGTCGGTGCCGTTCATTTTGACGCCCAGGTCTTCGGCCATCGGCTGAACGCCGAATTCGTTGTCGCTCCGGCCGGGATGAACGCGGATGAGTTGTTCAAGGTCTTTGAACAATTGATTCACGCTCACGCGCGGGGCTTCCTCCGATTGACGGCGGAGAAAACCGAGGTAGCGCCGGGAAATTTCCACGCAATTCCCCACCTGCCGCGCGATGATGCGCAGGCGGTCCTTGATGAATTCCAGGTCCTCCATTTCCAGCCGCGAATTGCGATTGAGGCGCTGGTTGAGCACCTGCACGAAACCGGAAATGACCGTCAGCGGGCCGTTGATATCGTGGATGATGCTGGCGTAAATGTCGCCGCGCGTTTTGGCAATTTGCTCCTCGACCTTCTGGTTTTGCAGTTCGGAAAGCAATTCCTGCACTTTTTCGGCGCTGCTGTGAATTTCACTTTCAAGCGTGCGCCGTTGCATCGCCTGGCTGACGGCGGAACGGATGGTGGCAAGGTCGAACGGCTTGTTGATGTAATCGCACGCGCGCAGCCGCAACGCCTGGCGAATCGTATCCGTCGTTTCAAACGCCGTCATCATGATCACCTCGATGTTTGGGTTCACGTATTTGAGGCGTTCCAAAACTTCGATGCCCGACATGCCGGCCATGCGAATGTCCAGCACCGCCACGTCAATGGGATGCTTCTGCGCCAGAGCAATCGCCGTTGGCCCGTCCTCGGCCATCAGCATATCGTATTCGTCCTTGAAAATGACCCGCAGCGACTGCCGCGGCCCGTCCTCATCGTCCACCACCAACAACGTGCCGCGGCGTTTGCGAAACGTTGTGCTGTCACCCTCGACCGGATTGCTCTTGGCAATCAATGGTTCTGTGGTCAAAGCCATGTCTGGAAACCAGCCTTTCTATTCAATTCAAGCAAAGACGTTGAATGGCGCTACTTTACTCCAAATTTGTTTGCCCTCAAGAACAAACCAACCGCACACGCAGCATTTCCAATGCCTGCCACGCCGTGACTTCCTTGAATGTCCCGCGCTCAAAAGGATTCAATTTGCGCTCAACCACCGTTCCAAACTCTCCGGCCAGCCCGATGAAAACCGTCCCCACCGGTTTTTCTTTTGTTCCACCGTCTGGCCCGGCGATGCCCGTGACGGCAAGGGCAAAATCCGCGCCGAGTTGCGACCGCGCGCCTTCGGCCATTTCGCGTGCCACCGCTTCACTCACCGCGCCGTGAGCCGCCAGCGTTTCGGCGCGAACGCCGAGAAATTTTTGTTTCGATTCGTTGCTGTAAGTCACGAAGCCACCCGGAAAAACCGCCGACGCGCCCGGCACATTCGTCACGCGATGCGCGATGCAACCACCGGTGCAGGACTCGGCCAGCGCCAGAGTTTTCTTTTGTTCGGTCAAAAGCCGGACGACGACCGTTTCCATTTCCTCGTCGTCAAAACCGTAAATTTGCGCGCCCAGAATTTTTTGAACGATTGCTTCCGCCGCGCGGACAGTCTTTTTACCGTTCCCGCCGCGCGCCGACAATCGCACGTCCACCTGCCCCGGCCGCGCGCAATAGCCGATTTCGAGCCCGGCGGCCGCGAGTGTGTTCAGCGGCGCCTCAATTTTTTCCTGCACCAGAGACTCGGCGATGCCGCTCGTCCGCAACGTGCGGCAGACAAACGGCGCGTCCAGCGGGAATTCGCGCCGGAGCAATGGCACGACAAAATTGTCAAACATCGGGCGCAACTCGCGCGGCGGACCGGGCAGCATCACCAACCATTGCGTTCGGAGGGGCGAGCTCTGCAAGTCCCCAACTTGATTTGGAACTCGTATAACTCGTCCTTCCGCCGGCGTGATTTTTATGGCCAGTCCTGGCGCGGTCCCGTTCGGATTGGCCAGCACCAGCGCCCCTTCGGGCACAAGCGCCTGGATTTCGTTGTTTTTCGGCATCGGCAGGTTGCGCGCCGCAAAGCGCCTCTTGATGTGGTTGAGCACCGTGTCGTCGAGCCGCAAATTTTTGCCGAGAAGCTGCGCAATCAAATCACGCGTGAGGTCGTCGGAGGTCGGGCCGAGCCCGCCGGTGGCGATGATCAAATCCGCGCGGCTCAATGCCTCACGAACGGCAGATTGGATGTCGTGCGCCGTGTCCGGCACGGCCACCTGGCGTGTCACGACATAACCGAGATCCGCGAGGTGGCGGCAGAGCCATTGCTGGTGCGTGTTCAGCACGCGACCCAGCAACAATTCGCTGCCGGTATTGAGAAGTTCGATGTTCACCCGCCCCAGTTTCAGGTGAGTTCAGGCCGCTGGCAAGTCCGCGCCGCGCTTCACTGTTGTTTGGGCGGTTTGGGTTAGTGGACTTCGGCGGTGAAAGTCCCGACGACATAGCTCTTTTCATCGTCCGGAGCGCAGAGATAAATTTTCCCCGGCAAGTGGCCCCCGGCAGGTCGTCCGAACTCGATTCGCAGCGCATATCCCTCTTTTACCGATTCCGTCTTTGGCTGGCCTTGTGCTTCCTTCCATCGCAGATTGACCATCGGCGCGTTTACAGCATTGGTCTTGATAACCACTGACTTCCCGAAGAGGTCCTCATTCCGCTTCTCCCGAAGATAAATGGTGACGCCGGCTTCCGGCGGATTATCCTCCGTGCGTATCGTTAACCCGTCTGCATTCAAAACCATCCGCTGTGGAATCAGAACTTTTCCGTGAATATACCCCACCGCCGGCGAATCCGGAATCGTCATCTTGTCCAGGTTCAACGTCCAATTTGTGCTGTCCGGAGGCGGCACGACGAAGCCTGGCGGCAAGGACGCCGACGTGGTTGCGGCCTGGTTTTTTTGCCCGCTGGTGGATTTGAAGATTTTTCCACGGAACACGAACGCTGCCGCAACCACTGCGCAAAGCAAAACCACAACGATTAACGCCGCTATCGGAAAATGCTTCTCGGGAACGGTTGCCGCTCCCGAATCCACCTCCGCCGTCGGAATGGGACGCTCACCGACTTTCGTTCCCGCGATGATAAATTTCGGATCGTCCGTTTCGGGCGCTTGCGGCGCGGTGATTATCTGGAAACACGTCGGGCATTCCATCGTTGTGCCGCTCTGCGACGAGTCGCACAGGATGTGCTGGCCGCAAATCGGGCATGCATATTTGAATTCACTCATGGCGCGTGGCGATTTGTATTTTCGCTTGGCTGTAGCATCCCATTTTCAAAACCGGACTGCAACCCGGTATTTTCATTTGTCGCGGCGTTTGTGATCGCCGTTCTAATTTCATCGGGCAAATGATTCTGCAATGGTCATGCACCGCAAACTCATTTGAGAGTGACTTTTTGCACCGTCGGGCGCACATTCGAGCCCGTTGAAGCGCATGAAAAAAAGTTCTTCTATCTCTCGTAGCGAACGGTTCGCGCGCAAAGTCAGCGCGGACGTCGCCCAATTCACCGAATCCATCTCCTTCGACTGGCGGCTCTGGGAGTATGATATCCTCGGCTCAATTGCCCACGCCACCATGCTCCAAAAAGTTGGCCTGCTGTCGAAAAAAGAATTGCGCGCCATCATTCGCGGCTTTGACGCCATCGGCAAGGAAATCGCCGCCGGCAAATTCAAGTGGAACCCCGCACTCGAAGACGTTCACATGAACATCGAGACCGAGCTCACGCGGCGTGTTCCAGCCAGCGGGAAACCTCACACCGGTCGTTCGCGCAACGACCAAGCTGACCTCGACATCGGCGCGAAACTTCACACCGGTCGTTCGCGCAACGACCAAGTTGCCCTAGACATGCGCCTCTGGCTGCGGGACGAAATCGTTTTGCTGCTCGGCGAGATTGCCGATTTGCAGCGCGCACTCGTCACGCTCGGCAAAAAGAATTCTGACGTGTTGATTCCGGGCTACACTCATTTGCAACGCGCCCAACCGGTTTATCTCGCACACCACCTGCTCGCCTACGTCGAAATGCTCGAGCGCGACTGTGAACGGCTCTGGGACTGCCACTCCCGCGTTAACGTCTGCCCGCTCGGCAGCGGCGCGATTGCCGGCAGCACGTTGCCGCTCGACCGCGTGTTCGTTGCCAAGCTGCTCGGCTTCGTGGATGCGAACGGCAAACCGCAGCTCACGCAAAATTCCATGGACGCCGTGAGCGACCGGGATTTCGCCGTTGAATTTTGCGCCGCTGCCGCATTGCTCGCTGTCCACATTTCGCGGCTGGCCGAGGATTTGATTCTCTGGGCGAGCACGGAATTTAGTTTCATCAAGATCGCCGACGCCTACACCACCGGCTCGTCGATCATGCCACAAAAGAAAAATCCCGACATCGCCGAACTCGCGCGCGGGAAATCCGGCCGGGTGATTGGCAACCTGGTCGCACTGCTCACGCTGTTGAAGGGCCTGCCGATGACCTACAACCGCGACTTGCAGGAAGACAAGGAACGGCTGTTCGACACCGCCGACACCGTGCGCGCCACGACACGGCTCATGGCCGCGATGTTGAGAAATACGAAAATCAATCGTGCCGCCTGCGCTGCCGCCGCAAGTGATCCAGCAATGCTGGTAACCGATCTTGCGGACTATCTTTTCCAACAGTTTCTTACCCCACGCACAGAAGCTGTTGCGCACGAACTTTTATATGCAGACCAATATGCCAAGAATTTTGATCCGAAAGCGAAATTTGATCCGGCAACTGGAAAAACCAACCATCCCATTGAATTACCAACCGAAGCTCAAGAAGATGATTTGCTGTGTCCTCCACATCAAATCCAAGCCTCTCTTGAAAGATTTAAGGCTGACAGGAGCGTTTTCAAAAGTGAAAAAGAATTTCTAAAACGCCAAGGAACAGAGGCAGTTCAGAATTATTATCGTTTTTGGCTAAAACGTTACGGTGTAAATGAGGGTATATGTCGCGCTAAAACGCGTGCTTATTTGCGAATGCGTCCTTACCACAAATTATTGGAAACAACTTTGAAAAGCTGCATGACCAAGCATGGGATTTCAGAAATTAATTCTCAGAAATTCAAAATGCACGCTTATAACAACACAGTCTTTGCGCAAGATTTTTTTGCAGAAGTATCGAAAAAAGGCTGCGCGGCCCCCAAGGAGGATGTCATCGGCCATACACTGCTTTTACTCAATAAAAAGAAAGGCGATTAAAGAATTTCCCGCCATTTTGCTAACTGCTTCGCTACTTCCTTCGTTCCCGGGGCGCCAATCAAATTCCGCCGCGTCATCGCACGCTGCAAATCGAAAACGTCACGCGCAGCGCGGCCGAATGCCTCGCGTGACAGTTTCCGGTAAATTGGAAGCTGCTTGTTGACCGGCTCGCCCAATTTTTCAACCAGCGCCACGACCCGGCCGGCAGCATGATGCGCCTGGCGAAAGGTTCCTCTCCGCGCGAGATCCCGATTGACGCAAACATAGAACGCAAACAGGGGATACTCGCGAAAACTTCCATCTGGTAGCTGGACTTTCGTTTTTTCGCCTTTCTTCCATCGGGGAAGGAGAAAAGTTGTTTTTGATCGATGACTTGGAATGAATTCCTGGAAACTAAATTCCAAGATTATGGGCTGTAAGTAAAATCCCCCGTGCGTAGAACAAAAAGACTGTGGCATGATCGTGCGATAACAAGCCACGCCTTTCGCTTTTTTCTTATCAATCCCCACAGATCACAGAACTGGAAATGAAAACTTCCAGCAAGGAAGATTGTTCATACTAATATTTTGCTCTCCTCTGACAAGGGAGCGGGGCACCATTCAAGCAGCACTGCATGTGGGTCAAATTCCTTCTTGCACTTTTTCGAATCTACGGTCTTTGAAATTGCAGCTTGATAATCTGATTCCATGGCCGCAATTGGCCCATTTATGACTTTCATCAAATCAGCCGGAGAAATTGGCTGGTTGTCTGCACAATGCATAGCCACAATTCCGTATTTGTTTTTCGGAACAGGATGTGTGCAGTTTTGATTATTTTTTGCCATAATTGGCCAATTTCTTCCAGTCAGCCTTTCGCCGGTTTCTTTTCTTTTATTTCTCTTCGACACAAACTCTCTCTCACAATTCAAACACTAAACCATGCTAAACTCAATAGCATAAATTAAGCCGAATCATGAAAAGTGCAAAACTGCCTTTCTATTCAAACAAACCTTTAAAAAACTGTCAACCATATTTGTCCACATTTTATTCACATTTTGACGCAGTTTGCAACTCGGATTTACACATGGCCGCCCCTGTCCGCAAGCTTTTTTGACAGCATAATCCAATGCTGGCATTTATTGACTATTCCGTGTTTCATTTCCCCAATGGCATCCGAGCCAAAAGAATTGCTGGGTGATTTGCTCAAGGCGACGTCGCGCTCGTTTTATCTGATCCCGCCTTGCAGGACGCTGCTGCCCGCCGCCGTGCGCCCGCAAATCGGCCTGGCGTATCTGCTCGCGCGACCGTGAAGCTCCGCTAGGAGCGGAATCTTTGTAGAAACCAGCCAGTCCCAAATTCCCCAGCCCCGTCGGGGCGGAATATGCCGCCTCTACGAGGCTTTGAAATAATGGTGATGCAAAACTACAGAGATGCCGCACCTGCAGCGCTTGAACGCAGCCAAACCAAGTCAGGCGGCGGCGAGCTTTGCCTTTTTGCGCCAGGCGCGCTCGGCAAATTTGCGGGCTTCCTTCGCGCCGCGGAGCAGGTAGTCGGAACTGATGTCGCAATCCAGTTTCGGCCAATAGACCGAGGTGTGGGAGATTTCAAAATCCGCGCGTTCGCGTCGCGTGGCGAGTTGCAACGTGGGATAAAACGACAGCGGCACGCTCACCGTTCGCCCGTCTTCTAGGCCGAACGTCAGCCGTTCGTCGGTGATTTGCACCGTGGTCACGTCCGGCGGCGGATGGTTATTCAGTTTCATTCCATGCCTCGATCAATCTGGCTTCGCTGGATATGATTACGTCTGCACTGGAAGATTGGCAAGGCGTCAACCCAGGATTTTACGACTTTAGCTGGCGCGAATGGCGGGAAGATTTATTCTGGAGAACAAATGGCCGGGACATCAAACGATTTGCTCAAGCAAACCTCGCGCTCGTTTTATCTGACGTTGCGCGTGCTGCCCGCCGCCGTGCGCCCGCAAATCGGCCTGGCGTATCTGCTCGCGCGCACCACCGACACCATCGCCGACACCGAACTCGTCCCGCTGGAACAACGGCTTGACGCGCTCAAACGATTGCGCGAACGGATTTTGGGCTCGTCCACCGCGCCGCTGAATTTCGGTGAACTGGCGAAACATCAAGGTTCGCCCGCCGAGGGAACCTTGCTGGAAAAGGTCGAGGACAGCCTCACGCTGCTGCAAACCCTTGCGCCCGCTGATCAGCAACTGGTCCGCACCGTCCTCAACACCATCACCGGCGGACAGGAACTGGACCTGCGCCGGTTCGCCGGGGCGTCCGCCGGGAAAATTGTCGCGCTTGAAACCACCGCCGAACTGGACGACTACACCTGGTGCGTCGCTGGCTGCGTCGGCGAATTTTGGACGAAGATATGCCGGGCGCATCTGTTTCCGAAGCCGCGGCTGGACGACGCGCAACTGCTGGCGGACGGCGTCCGTTTTGGCAAGGGACTGCAACTGGTGAACATCCTGCGCGATTTGCCCGCCGATTTGAAAAAAGGCCGCTGTTATCTGCCCTCGGACAAGCTGGAGAAGGCGGGTTTGCTGCCGGAGGTTTTGTTGTCGCCGGTGAACGAGGTGAAATTCCGTCCGCTGTTTCACGAATATCTCGACCGCGCCGAGTCGCACCTGGCCGCGGGCTGGGCCTACACGAACACGTTGCCGTTTGGTCAGGTCCGCGTGCGGCTGGCCTGCGCGTGGCCGATTTTGATTGGCGTGAAAACGATTGAAAAAATGCGGACCGCCAGCGGGTTGGACCTGCAACAACACATCAAAATTTCCCATGCCGAGAGGCGCGGGATTTTGCTGCGTTCCACGCTGCTTTACCCTCTGCCGCGGATGTGGCAAAAATTGTTTTTCACGACTGGGAAAGCTGTTGCATCCGAAGGGAAATTGACGTAGAAAAGCATTATGCAAATTTTCAAGTTGTTGCCCACAGCTTGCGCGGTTGTCATTTGTGCAAGTTTTATTTCCGTCCGCGCGGACGACACTCCGGTTCAGGCCGCCGCGCGCGGGGCTTTGGAAAAAAAGATGAGCGAATTGGATACGCAACAAACCCAGGCACCACCTGTTGTGGTTACTTCTCCCGGTGCCGTGAAGGTGCAACCAAGCAAGCTCACAACCAAAACTGTCCCCGCGAAGGCAACAACTCCGGCAACCACGGCAACGACTCCAGCGACCAAGGCAACAACTCCGGCAACCAAGACAACAATTCCAGCAGCCACGGCAACAACTCCGGCAGCCAAGACAATAACTCCGGCGGCCACGGCAACGGCTCCGGCACCCAAGGCAACAACTCCGCCGGCCACGGCGACGACTCCGGCACCCAAGACAACAATTCCGGCGGCCACGGCAACGACTCCGGCAACCACGGCAACAACGCCCGGGCCAATCCCGATGCCCGTTGCGCCCGTTGCGCCTAAATCACAAAGTCCGCCGGCTGCAACGATGCCAACAAAGACTACACCCGCCACACCGCCGCCATCCGAAACCAAACCAGCACCGATGATGACTCCAGTCGAATCGGCAGCAGCAGCGACAACCACTTCGGAAACCAACGCTGCCCCAGCGGCTTCCGGAATGCCGCCCGCGGCGCCCGTTGCGCCCGAACCAGAAAATCCGCCGGCAGAGACAATGCCGGCAGAGGTTACACCCGCCACACCGCCGCCAGCCGAAACCAAGCCGGCGCCGATGATGACTCCGGGCGAACCGGCAGCAGCAGCGACAACCACTTCGGAAACCAACGCTGCCCCGGCGGCTTCTGGAACAACGCCCGCTGCGCCTGTTGCGACGATGCTGACAGAGATTACACCCGCCACTCCTCCACCAACCGAAACCACGCCGGAAGCCCCGACTCCTGAGATGAAGCCTGTGCCGACCATGGAAACGGCTCAGCCCGCGCCGGTCGTAATCAAGTCGGCTCCTCCTGCAATCACGCCTGCGGCGGGCACAGCTCTTGAAAGTCCTGTGATGCCCGCCACGATAAAAATCAAACCCGGCGTGATGAGCGCAACGAACCAGATCAACGCGATTTATACAGGAAAAGAACTGGGCTTGAAGCCAATTGAATCGCCGCTACTGCCGGTTTCCGCAGCCCAACAGGCGCAACTTCAAGCCTTGCTCTCAAAATACAAGGCCAACCAGATCAGTCCGGAGGAGTACCACAACCAGCGCGCGGAAATCCTGGCCCAGCCATAAACTGCGATTCCATCCGCCCGCTGGATGCTCGCGTCCGGCGGGTTTTTTATTGCAAACCTTGACCCCGAAGGCCTTCGGGGTTGAACTTTGAACTCTAAACCCTAAACTTCAGGCGTTATGCATGATTTTCGTTATGTCGGCAACCGGCTGTTTTGCGAAGGCGTCGCCGTCGAGTCGCTCGCGCGCAAGTTTGGCACGCCACTTTACGTTTATTCGCAGCGCAC
>JBEKZC010000060.1:0-21256 GCA_049510295.1 Verrucomicrobiota bacterium
AACGCCCCGATGCCGGTCTTCACGGCCTGGTCTTTCATCGTCACCGCGATTTCCACGGCGAGCAGGCCGAACAGCGTGGTGAATTTGATCACCGGATTCATCGCCACGGACGAGGTGTCCTTGAACGGATCGCCCACGGTGTCGCCCACGACGGTGGCGGCGTGCAATTCGGTGCCCTTCTCGCGGAGGTCCACTTCGACGATCTTCTTGGCGTTGTCCCACGCGCCGCCGGCGTTGGCCATGAAGATGGCCTGGAACAAACCGAAGAACGCGATGCCGATCAGGTAGCCGATGAAGAAATACGGGTTGAAGAACGGCAGCGCGAGCGCGAAGCAGAACACCACGATGAAAATGTTCCACATGCCCTTCTGCGCATAGACGGTGCAGATGCGGACGACTTCCTTGCTGTCCTTCTCCGAGGCGGTGGTGGAGTCGAGTTTTATGTGCTCCTTGATATAGACCACCGCGCGATACGCGCCGGTGACGACCGCCTGGCAGGAGGCGCCGGTGAACCAGTAAATCACCGCGCCGCCCATGATGAGACCGAGAATAATTTCCGGCTGCACGATGCTCAAGGCGTCAACAACCGGCTTGAACGGACCGGCAATCCCGGAAGCCAGCTGGCCCTCATACATGCGTTGCAACAGCATGATGATGCCGAACACCATCGTGGTGGCGCCGACGACGGCGGTGCCGATGAGCACGGGCTTGGCCGTGGCCTTGAAGGTGTTGCCCGCGCCGTCGCCCTTTTCCAGTTGATACTTGGCGTTTTCAAAGTCCGCGTCGAAACCGAAGTCGCGTTTGATTTCCTCCTTGATGCCTTTGCGGCCTTCAATCTGGCTCAACTCAAAGACAGATTGGGCGTTGTCGGTGACCGGGCCGTAACTGTCCACGGCAATCGTCACCGGCCCCATGCCGAGGAAGCCGAAGGCCACGAGGCCGAACGCGAAGATCGGCGCGGCAAAGAGGAACTCCTGGGGCATGAGCGAGAGGAGCGCCGGGTTCTGGGAAAAGAAATACGAGGTGGCCATCAACACCATGATGACCAAGCCCATCCAGAAGGCCGAGTAGTTGCCGGCCACAAAGCCCGACAGGATGTTCAGCGACGCGCCGCCGTGCCTGGAGCAATTGGTCACTTCCTTGACGTGCCGGGAGTTGGTGCTGACGAATATCTTGGTGAATTCAGGAATCAACGCTCCGGCCACCGTGCCGCAACTGATGATGATCGAGAGCACCCACCACAGCGCGGGCTGGGCGGTGCCGGTGGCATCTGTGAAGTCGCCCAAAAGCCGCCAACTGGCAAGAAAGGTAATACCGATGGACACCGCCGAAGTGAGCCACACGAGGTGGGTCAGCGGGGCTTCAAAGTCGAAGTCTTTCTTGCCGCTGAACATGGCCTTGCTGATGACTTCATTTATAAAGTAGGACACCAGCGAGGTTACAATCATCAGCGCGCGCATGGTGAACAGCCAGACGATCAGCGTCGCACAGATGGTGGGGCTGGCCGCCAAGGCCAGGGCGAGAAATGCGATCAACGCCACGCCGGTCACACCATAGGTCTCAAAGCCGTCCGCCGTCGGGCCGACCGAGTCGCCGGCGTTGTCACCGGTGCAATCCGCGATCACGCCGGGATTCTTCGGGTCGTCTTCGGGCAGCTTGAAGACGATTTTCATCAGGTCGGAGCCGATGTCGGCAATCTTGGTGAAGATGCCGCCGCAGATGCGGAGCACCGAGGCACCGAGTGATTCGCCAATGGCGAAACCGATGAAGCAGGGGCCGACGAGTTCGCGCGGCAGGAACATCAGGATGCAGATCATGAAGAACAATTCGACGCAGACGAGGAGCAGGCCGACGCTCATGCCGGAGCGGAGGGGGATGCCCAGCGTGGCGAACGGGTTGCCCTTGAGCGCGGAGAAAGCGGTGCGGGAGTTGGACACGGTGTTGATGCGGATGCCGAACCAGGCCACGCCGTAGGAACCCAAAATTCCCAGAATGGAGGCGAGGAGAATGACCACCACGTTGCCCACGGAATTTCCCTGGAGCACTTTGAAGTAATAAATCATGCAGCACGCGATCAGCGTCCAGAGGATGGCGAGGAATTTGCCCTGGGTAAAAAGGTAGGTTTTGCAGGTTTCCCAAATCATGTGGGACACCTTGGCCATGCTTTCATGGACGGGCAGGGCCTTGGTCTGCTTGTATTGCACCAAGCCGAACAAGGCGCCGACGCCGCAGAGCAAGATGCCGAGATACATCAGCATTTCGCCGCTGATGCCGCCCAACCCGGCGAATTTCACCGTGTCCAGCGGTGGGATTTTGATGTCCGCCTCACCGGCAAACACGTTGGTTGCAAGGCCGAACAAGCAGAATGCCGCAAGCGCCCACAATAAAATTTTAGTTTTTTTCATAAAAAGGTGTCGCGGGCGGAGGCTAACAAAGCTCCCCCTTGCCGCCAACCATTTTTGGCAAAGAACTCTCCAAAAATTGAACTGAATTGAGCCAAAACCGGGCGATTTCATCGTTTTTCAAGCGCTTTGAACCTGGCCTCACTCTCTCCCCGCGAGGCACGAGCGGGGAGAGAGCCGGAGAGAGGGGTTCGTGAAAAAAAACACGCGCCGCCTCTCCCCGACCCTCTCCTCCGCGAAGTGGAGGAGAGGGAGGCATCCGCGTAATTCCCGGTTTCGAGAAACAACACACCCTTGAAATTGTCACAGTCCGGCGCATTTGCCTTGTCGCTCACGGTGCGTTTCCTCATCTTTCCGGTGATGGACGAACGCGCGGTTTCCACTTTGAACAAACCGGACGTGGCGTTGGAACTGACGCTGCGCCCGTCGCTCTTTTCCGAATTCACCGGCCAGCCCAAGGTCAAGGAACGCCTCGGAATCGCCGTGCAGGCGGCAAAACAGCGGAGCGAAGCGCTCGACCACATCCTGCTCAGCGGTCCGCCCGGCCTGGGCAAAACCACGCTCGCTTACATCCTTGCCAAGGCCATGGGCGCGAACCTCAAAAGCACCAGCGGCCCGACCATCGAGAAAGCCGGCGACCTCGCCGGCCTGCTGACGAACCTCGAAGCCGGCGACGTGCTGTTCATTGACGAAATCCATCGCCTGCAAAAAACCATCGAGGAATATCTGTATCCGGCGATGGAGGATTTTAAACTCGACATCATCATTGACCAGGGGCCGAACGCGCGCAGCGTGCGGCTGAATCTTCCGCGCTTCACGCTCATCGGCGCGACCACGCGCAGCGGATTGCTCACCGCGCCATTGCTCACCCGCTTCGCCGTGCGCGAGCGGCTCGATTACTATGTCGCCGATGATCTGGAGAAAATCATCGTCCGCTCCGCCCGTTTGTTGAAGGTGGAGATCGAACCCGCCGGCGCGCACGAAATCGCCCGGCGCAGCCGCGGCACGCCGCGCATCGCGAACAACCTGCTCCGCCGCGTGCGTGATTACGCGCAGGTCCGGCACGACGGCCGCATCACCGCCGACGTCGCGGACAAGGCGCTGGCCATGCTGGAAATTGACCAGAACGGCCTCGACGAAATGGACAAGCGCATCCTCGAAGCCGTCATCGTGAAGTTCGGCGGCGGGCCGGTGGGTGTGAACTCTCTCGCCGTTGCGGTGGGCGAAGAGCCGGACACGATTGAAGAGGTCTATGAACCGTATCTCATCATGGAAGGCTACCTCAACCGCACCTCGCAGGGCCGCGTGGCGACGGAATTGAGCTACAAGAAGCTTGGGTTGAAGCCGGCGGCGGGAAACCAGTCGAAATTGTTTTAGGGCGTGTTTTCAAAATCAAGTGTTCGGAGAAGCCTCCGTATGAAACTGGCGGCCGCTTTTGGACTGCGCTGGCAGCCTGCCGAGGCGAAGCGCAGTGAAGACTGGAGCGCAGTGGCGACAGCGTTTTTGTGTGGACAACCAAGACGACTGGCCTGATCCAAAGCGGCGTCGCGCTCCGCTTGCCGCCGCAGTCCATAACTTTCCACCCTCAGACCCCATTTTGAAATACGCCCCAAGCTGGTTGGTTGCGTTCCGGCATCGGCGGTGCGTCATTTTGCCTGTGGCGGGCGGCGGCAAACGGGGTTACATTGAAGCACGTGAAAAATATTGCGGTGCCCATTCTCATGGCGCTGTCAATCCTGCCCCGGGAAGGACGCGGACAGACCAACGCCACCCCGGCGGGTGAGGAGGACCATTTCGCCGCCGAGCGCCGGCGCATGGTAAAAGAACAATTATCAAGTTTGGGATACGGCATCACCAATGCGCGCGTGCTGGCCGCCATGGGCAAGGTTCCGCGCCACGAATTCGTCCCGGCGGAACTCCGGCCCCGGGCTTATGACGACGGACCACTGCCCATCGGTTATGGCCAGACCATTTCCCAACCTTTCGTCGTCGCCTTCATGACCGAACAACTTGAGCCGAAGCCGACGGACCGCGTGTTGGAAATCGGGACCGGGTCAGGTTACCAGGCCGCGGTGCTCGCCGAACTGGCGGGGGAGGTTTACACCATCGAAATCGTTGACGCGCTGGCGCAACGCGCCGGGGCCGACTTGAAGCGTCTCGGTTACACGAACATCCACGTGCGCGCCGGGGACGGTTACCAGGGCTGGCCGGAAGCCGCTCCGTTCGATGCCATCATCGTCACCTGCGCCCCGGAACAGGTGCCGCAGCCGCTCGTTGAACAACTCAAGGAAGGGGGCCAGATGATCATCCCCATCGGACCGGGTTGGGACCAGAACCTGGTGCTGCTCCGCAAGCAGGGCGGGCGCCTGGAGAAAAGCGCCGTGTTGCCCGTGCGGTTCGTGCCGATGACCGGCAAAGCCTCGCACGAAACCAGCCCATCCAATCAACCCGCCTTCACACCGCATTGAGAACCGGTTTCAAGGCCATGACCCTGTCACCACTGTGGTCAGGCGGGCGTAAGGTTTTCGGAGTCCTTTCGGCATTCGGGTTTCGGAATTTCCCTGCGATTCACGCCTTCCGCCCTTTTGCGCTTTCGCCCGGCGCGTAATCCGTATTCAATCCGTGGCCGCAAAATATGCCCAAGCGTACTGACATTCACAGCGTCCTCGTCATGGAAGGCTGCCTGGGCCGCATGTCGCAGGGTCGCGTCGCGACGGAGTTGAGTTGCAAGAAACCCGGCCTGCAAATTGGCAAAAGCAATCAGCCCGGTCTGCTTTAATCATTGCGTTGGCACAGGCACTTTTAATTTACTCAAAGCCATGACCTCCGATCGCAGAATATTTCTAAAACAACTCGGCCTCGGCGCCGTCGGATTAAGCATGGCTTCCTCTTTTCCTGAATGCCTCGCGGCGCAGCAAACCATTCCTCACCAGCTCCCGCGCAGCGCGCCCGAAGCGCAAGGCGTGTCGTCAGCGGAGATTCTGGACTTTTTGGAGGCGGTCGGGAAAAGCCAGCATGAATTTCACAGCTTCATGATGATCCGTCACGGGCAGGTCATTACCGAAGGCTGGTGGTCGCCGTACGCGGCGGATTTGAATCACATGCTGTATTCACTCAGCAAAAGTTTCACCTCGACCGCCGTTGGCTTTGCGGTGACGGAAGGGAGATTGAAAGTGGAGGACCCGGTAATTTCCTTTTTCCCAAACGATCTGCCCGACAGCATCGGCAAAAATCTCGCGGCTTTGCGGGTGAAACATCTGCTCACGATGTCGGTCGGTCACGCTGAAGATTCGACTCCGATCATCACGAAGACGGACAATTGGGTGAAAACTTTTCTGGCTTTGCCCATTGAAAATCCGCCGGGCAGCACGTTTCTTTACAATAGCGGCGCAACCTACATGCTTTCGGCGATTGTCCAAAAACTGACCGGTCAGAAAGTCATTGATTATCTGGGGCCTCGTTTGTTCCAGCCGCTGGCGATCGAAGGCATGACCTGGGAGACGTGTCCGCGCGGCATCAACACCGGCGGCTGGGGATTGAGCATTCAGACCGGAGGGCTCGCCAAATTCGGGCAATTGTATTTGCAAAAGGGCGCCTGGAACGGCAAACAGATTTTGCCCGCGGCCTGGATCGAGGAGGCGACGACGTTCAAAATTCAGCAACCGGCCGCGCCCGGACAGGACCTGGCGGACGCCAAAAAAACCAGCGAATGGCACCAGGGTTATGGCTACCAGTTTTGGCGCACGCGGCATGATGCCTATCGCGCCGACGGGGCTTTCGGGCAATATACCATCGTCATGCCCGATCAGGACGCCGTAATTTGCATCACCGGCGAAAGCGCCAGCATGCCCGGCGAGTTTGACTTGATCTGGAAATATCTTTTGCCCGCGATGAAGGAAAGCGCTTTGCCGTCGGAACCAATTTCACAGGCCCGGTTGAAACAAAAACTTTCTTCCCTGGCCTTGCTGCCGCCGAAAGCGCAGGCGACTTCACCGGTTGCGGCCGGAATTTCCGGCAAAAGTTTCAAGATCGGGAACGACACCAATGTTCAGAGCGTGTCGTTCAAGTTTCAGAAAAATTCCTGCACCTTCACCTTGAAGGATGCCAAAGGCGAACATCCCATCACGTGCGGCAGCGAAAAATGGGTGAACGGCAAAACCGACATGCCTGGAACTCCGCCGAAACTGACCGTGGGCGCTTTGGGGCCGGTTTCGAAGGTCATGGCCAGTGGCACCTGGACAGACGAAAACACTTTTCAAATGACCTGGCAATTTTACGAAACGCCGCATCACGACACGGTGACCTGCCGATTCGATGGCGATAAGGTGAAGATTGAATTCTTGAGCAGCGTTTCCGAAAAATTGCCGGCGCACAAGGAAACCCGCCCGCCCTTGCTCGGACAAATCGCCGCCTGATCCAATCGTAGCGGCGACTCGGCAGAGCGCCGCAAACTCATCGAACGATCAGCGGCGCTCTGCCGAGACGCCGCTACGAGCAGCAATTTCCTTTCGCTCCGCGTTCAATTCGTGTTTAATTTTCGCCGTTTGAATGCGATTTCAACGACGCCGGTGGACAAACGATGGCGTCGTTTTCAAATCGTAAATCGGCAATCGCAAATCGAAAATTGAAAGATGCCCAAGCGCACGGACATTCACAGCGTCCTCATCATCGGCGCCGGACCGATCATCATCGGCCAGGCGTGCGAGTTTGATTATTCCGGCACGCAGGCCTGCAAGGCGCTCAAGGAGGAAGGCTACCGCGTCATCCTCGTCAACTCCAACCCGGCCACCATCATGACCGACCCGGAGTTTGCCGACCGCACCTACATCGAGCCTATCACGCCCGAGTGCGTCGAGAAAATCATCGCCCGCGAGAAAGAAGAGATGCGCAAAATGGGCGTGCCAGTGGACGCTTCCGTAGCCGCGTCTCGTAAGAGCGCGGACAAATCCGCGAACTCACGTTCGCGGCTACAAGCTCCCCATAAGCTCGTTTTGCTCCCGACGCTCGGCGGCCAGACCGCGCTCAACACGGCAATGGCCTTGCACCGCTCCGGCGCCCTGGAAAAGCACGGTGTCGAAATGATCGGCGCGAAGCCTGAAGCCATTCACAAGGGCGAGGACCGTGAAGCGTTCAAGCAACTCATGCTCAGCATCGGCCTCGACGTTCCGATTTCCGGCACCGCGCACAACCTGGATGAGGCCCGCGCCGTAACGGAAAAAATCGGCCGTTTCCCCGTCATCATCCGGCCCGCGTTCACGCTCGGCGGCACGGGCGGCGGCATCGCCTACAATCGCGATGAATTCGAGGAACTGGCCAAGCACGGCATGGACCTCTCGCCCGTCAGTGAAATCCTCATCGAAGAATCGCTGCTCGGCTGGAAGGAATACGAAATGGAAGTGATGCGCGACAAGGCTGACAACTGCGTCATCATCTGTTCCATCGAGAATTTCGACCCGATGGGCGTGCACACCGGCGACAGCATCACCGTGGCGCCCATTCAGACGCTCACCGACAAGGAATTTCAGATCATGCGCGACCAGAGTTTTGCCGTGATCCGCGCCGTGGGCGTCGAGACCGGCGGCTCGAACATCCAGTTCGCCGTGAACCCGGACAACGGCCGCATGGTCATCATCGAAATGAACCCGCGTGTCAGCCGCAGCTCCGCGCTCGCGTCCAAGGCCACCGGCTTTCCCATCGCCAAAATCGCCGCCAAACTCGCCGTGGGCTACCTGCTCGACGAAATCAAAAACGACATCACGCGCGAGACGCCGGCCAGCTTCGAGCCGACGATTGACTACGTGGTGGTGAAGGTGCCGCGTTTTGCGTTCGAGAAATTCGCGCAAGCCGACCCGACGCTGACGACGCAGATGAAGAGCGTGGGCGAGGCCATGAGCATCGGGCGCACGTTCAAGGAAAGCCTGCAAAAATGCCTGCGCTCGCTGGAAATTGGCCGGAGCGGCCTGGGCGGCGACGGCAAACCGTGGCGCATCGGCAACGAGGTTTATGGCGACCGCGACATCCTGCCGCGCGAAGTCATCAGCCGCAAGCTGAGCGTGCCCAACGCCGAGCGCATCTTCTTCATCCGCCATGCCCTGCGCGCCAGCTTCACCGTGGACGAGATTTTCAACCTCACGAAGATTGATCGCTGGTTCCTGGTGCAGATCAAAGAGATTGTGGATTTTGAAGAAGAGTTGGCGACGGCGAAGAATTAAACGGCTCACGCACCAACAAAATGAAAGAGCTTCCCGAAGAACTTTTTGAAGACATCTTAGCTCAACGGGTGGTGATTTTTGCCGGTGCAGGAACAACAACCGAATCCGGATCAAAGCTTTTTCCAGAACCATCGTTTTACGAAAGCATCAAAGAAAAATGTAAGTATCCAAAGACGAAACCCGAGCCGTCATTCCCAGATTTGATGCAATATTTTTGTGATCACATTGATGGTGGTCAACGGAATCGTCTTGTTACGTCTGCAATTGATCGAATTGAAACATTTGCCGCGCCGGGCGAAGAAAATCGGTTCGCAACGATGTTTGCGTATGAGCTTGCCAAGCTGCCGTATGTAGATCGAATCGTCACGACCAATTGGGATCCGTTCTTGGAACAGTCCATGAACATCTTAGTTCCAATGGTTGAAGATCGTGATTTGGCTTTTTGGCATGACGCCAAACGTCAAGTGCTGAAGATTCACGGTTGCATCACGCGACCCTACACACTTGTAGCCACACGCGATGATTACGAAACGTGCATCAAGAGAAACCCACTCGTCTTTAATAAACTTCGGGATTTAATGGCATCCCGAACATTTGTTTTTGTCGGTTACAGCCTGCGAGATTCAGACTTCCGGCTTATTTGGGCAGAAATCATTCAAGCTTTGGGACAATTTCGACGGCTTGCTTACGTCGTTGACCCCGATGAAAAAGACGAGAAAACAGAATTTTGGAAAACAAACGGGCTGCGTCATATCCGAATGAGTGACGTGGCATTTGTCAGGGCAATTCACGAGAAGCTTGTCGCGGAAGGCCGTTTGCCAAGCGAGAAGCTTGTAAATTTCTTCGCGTCAGAGCGACAACGAACAGTGCGCGCGCATTTGGAGCGCAATCAAAGTGAATCGGAAGGTGCATTTGCATCAGCGATGTTTCAAGACGGATTGCTGCATTCGTTTAGCGATGTCTTAACGGGTGCTTCGTTAGGCAAACGGCCTGAGGAATTAGAACGTGAATTGCGTGGTTCGGAAAAACATCTGCTCCAATTAAAGCGTAAAAAATCTAGCGACATCAAGATTGCCATAGAGATTGCCTATTGGAGTGGCCGAGTCGAAGTGCTTAATAGGTTTTGCAAGGGAGACACTTCACAAATTCCTATTTATTTTCATCCGCACCGCCTCGCTCCTAGCCAAAAATATATTCGTGGTTAGAAAGACAATTTGTCGTGCAGTGCGCTTCGTCCGCGAATCCCAACGGGATTCAAATCCATCAGCCCAGGGTTGGCGCAACGCGCCTACCCTGGGAAACCGTCCCCACAAATTCATCAACTCTGAAGGAGTTGCATCCATTCCGCCGCCGCCCCGACACAACTCCTTCAGAGTTGTTTTCATTTTGCGCATTCACCCAGCGTAGCCGCTTCTCGCCGGTCCGGCTCGGACCGTCAACGCTGGGCTGAATGACGCAACTCCGTTGGAGTTGATCTTGCACCCAGCCACCCGCACTCGCAGGCCGCGCTCAACCTTTCCAACCGTCTCCCGTTTTCCCCGCGCTGCGACTGGTCTTTCTGCCTTCGCTCCTGCTTCCGCCTTCATTTCATTTCGGCGCGACGAGACACCCGGCGCGCGAGTAAATTCAGCAAATCACTGTCACACCGTATTTCTCGAACTGTTCGTCGGCCGTCACCACGGTCAAGTCATGCAGCCTGGCCGCAGCGATGATAAAACGGTCGCAAGGATCGTCGTGAAGGGGCGGCAGTCCGGCAGCAGTAATGCACACGTCCAATGTGAGCGGCAGCACTGTCAGACCATGATGCTCGACGGCTTTTTCAAACCATTCCTGGGGCGGATTCGGCAGTTTCAATTTTCCTTTGGCGGCCTTGATCGCGATTTCAAAGCCACTGATGGCGGAAACATAAACGGCCGGAGCTTCGTTGATTTCTTTCAAGGTCGAACGGCTCAATTTTTTACTGCCGCTGGCGAGCCAGAGCAGGGCGCAGGTGTCCAGAATCATCGCGCCGCCTCCGGCCATTCATCTGCGGAGAGCGGTTCGACCGGGTCGTATCCGATTTTGATTTTGCCGAGAACGGGATGCGTTTTAATCCGGCTCGCCCGCTGGTGCGGCACCAGATCGGCGACCGGCTCTCCGTTGCGACAGATGACGATGGTTTCGCTGTCGGCTTCCAGTTTGGTCAGCAGGCTGGAAAAGTTGGTTTTCGCTTCGTGAACATTCACGGTTTTCATTGCGGCTACATTAGTCCAGTTAGTCCACTGTGTCAATAACGAAACGAGCTTGCCAGGATTCCACGGTTCGCCTTCAAGAAACTTGCGCAACCGGTCACAAATTGTGATCGGTTCCCAAAAACACCGCGATCCGCGCTTTCCGCCCTACGCCTTTACCGAGCACGGTGCGTTGATGCTGGCCAACGTCCTGAACAGCGAACGGGCGGCGCAGACCAGCGTGCAGGTGGTGCGTGTGTTCGTGCGGCTGCGGCAGATGCTGGCCTCGAATGCCGAACTGTCGCGGAAACTCGCGGCGCTTGAAAATAAATATGACGCGCAGTTCAAAGTTGTCTTTGATGCCATCCGGCAGTTAATGTCCCCGCCGGTCAGGCCGAAACGCGAAATCGGATTTCATGTGAAATATGACGACGACAAACCCAAGTCAAAACAGCGATAGTGACGCTCAATCCTCAGCCATGAACTCTCAACCAACTTCGTTTCTGGTGCAGATAAAAGAAATTGTCGATTTCGAGGAAGAACTGGCCTCGGCGAAGAACTGAAATAATGGAGCAAGAAACCGGAAAGGCGCTTTCGCAGATCGCGCGGCGCTCGATCGAAGCCGCGTTCCGCGGCGATACGGAAGAACCGGCAATTGCGGCGGAGGGCATCCTGGGCGAGCGGCACGGCGTCTTTGTTACCATCCGCGGTCCGCGACGGAAATTGCGCGGCTGCGTCGGCACGTTGACACCACACTTTGCGAACACCGCCGAGGAAACGTGGCACGTCGCGCGCGATGCCGCCTTCCGTGATGGGCGTTTTGCGCCGGTTGGCGCGCACGAACTGGAGCATTTGCGCTTCGAGGTCAGCGTGGTTTTCCCGCTGGAGGAAGTCACCTCGACGGCGGAGTTGGACCCGCGGCGTTACGGCGTCGTGCTGGCCACCGAAGATAATCGTCGCGGGATGTTGCTGCCCGATGTCAAAGGCATTAAAACAGCCGAGCAACAACTCACCACTGCGCGGCGCAAGGGTGGCATTGGCGAGTTCGAGCCGGTGCGCATCCAGCGGTTTGCCGCGAAGAAATTCCGCGAGGAGGATTGAAACCAGCGGACTGTCCATGAATTCCACGATTGTCGAATCCAACCGCCCGGGGCGTTGGTGGACGCCGCTGCCGAACTCGTCCGCAAGCTGGAATCGCTGGGGAAGAAATACGACGCCCAGTTCAAAGTTGTGTTCGATGCCACGCTTGATGATAACACGACAGGAAGAGGCAGAGTTGCTTGATGGAGCAACGAAAATAAATGGGCACACCAGCACTCGTAACTCGCGTTCAATCTTTCCAAACCTTCCCACTTTCCTCGCGCTGCGATTGGTCCTGGCTTGCGGGACGCAGTTGCGTCCCGCACCGCCCTGCCCGCTGCCTTTCGGCTTCGTAACACGATACGCCTGGCTCTATTTGCGAAGAGTCCTCCGATGGGCTACCGTTTTGCCATGAGGTCCAAGCTGCTGTTTGTCTTGTCCGGAATGATTCTCCTGTTCACCGCCGCGACCCGGCTGCGCGCCGACCTGGTGGAAATGCAAAACGGCGACCGTTACTCCGGGAAGGTGTTGTCCGTGTCCGCGGACACCGTGGTGTTGGAGAGCGGAGTGTTGGGCAAAATCAATGTGCCGCGCAAAAAGGTGGCGACCCTGATGATTGGCGCGAACGTCGCTGCGCCGAACACGGCAACCAATATCGCGCGCGTCTCCGTGCCCACGAATCTTCCTGCCGCGGCTCCCGCGGCTGCCCTGGCGAACACCAACTTGGATTTGTCCGCTGCGTTTCGCAATCTGGGCGCGAACACGAATTTTATCGGGCAAATCCGCCAGCAGATGCTCGCCGGCAATCCCGAGGCGGCCAGCAACTACGACGAGCTGGTCAGCGGCTTGATGAGCGGGCAGTTGAACCTGAACGACCTGCGAAGCCAGGCAAAGTCATACGCGGACCAGTTGCGGGAACTCAAGCGCGACCTTGGCCCCGACGCCGGCGACTCCATCGATGCTTATCTGGGTGTGCTGGATAATTTTCTCAAGGAAACTGCCGCCGAGCCAACGAGCGCCACTCCCGCTTCCCGGCCAAAATCGCAAGCCCCTTAGTCCGCGGTATTTTGGACTGCGGTGGCAAGCGAAGCGCGACACCGCTTTGGGAAGCAACATCGCAAGCATTCCAATCACATCACACCCGGCGAAAGCGCCGTCGCCGCTGCGCTCTGCCGGCGCACTCCAAGACGCCCCGCCCATTGCTCTATTCCACCGGAACAAAACTGCAACACGGGTCAATTTGAATTTCGTTCGGAGCGAGCCGGGTGTCGGCGGCATATTTCCGCCAGAGCCACGCGGCGACCACGGAATTGGGCGCCTCCACCAGCGCCGCAGCCTCCTTGTCCCGCATTTCAGGCAGCGTGGCGACAAACCCATCCAAATCCGGGTTTTCTTTGTTCTCGTTTTCATCGTCAGCGTCGTCGCGGTCTGGCGCGTTGGATTCCAAATCGTCGGCAGGGATTACCGGCGATGGACGCGGACTGAGAACGCTCAAGAGGAAGAAGAACTTTTTGTCCGGCGACCAGTTCAAGCCGGAACGGATGTCTTCCGGCAAATCTCGTTTCAGTGATTCGACATCGAAACTGATTTTCCCCGGGGGCACGACCTGGTTGATGTCCACCCAATAGCCTTGTTCAAAATCGTCCACGGGGGTCGCCTGCAAAATGTCATTTACCTGTTGGGAAACCCGCGGCCAATCCAGCGGCTTGCCGCCCGATTCCGTGAGCAATTGGTCAATAAACTGCGCGGCGACGACCTTTTTGATGTCCATTTCGACCGGGTTTTCTCCATCCGGAGTCAGGCGGCACCAGGCTTCAAACCGCTTTTGCGCCTGTTCCGGGTCGCCGCCGTAAATGATCGCACTCACACAGGTATCCCAGGTCAGCAGACGGTCAACCAACCGTCCGCCGCGGCCGGGAGTCGGGCGGACCTGGGATTGGGTGAGGCCGGCGGTAAAGAGATAGGCGTTCATGGCGATGCTCTGGCTTCGAGTCCGGCGCGATTGAAGCATCAAACCGGCAAAGAAGGCGACATTATTTCTCCGGCCGGGCTTTCCGGCTCAAGCTGCCGTCCGGATGTGCCGGGGCCGGTAACGCGGTTCAATGGCAGGGAACCGTCAAAGAAACAGTTGCCACTGAGTTGGCCCACTGCTACACACGAATTGTGATTGAGCAAACCAGGAGTCCGGTTGCACGATTCTCCGCCGCGGGGTTTTCGCTGCTGGAATTGTTTCTCGTGGCCGTGATCATTTTCATCCTGTTCACGCTTTTCCTCAGTTCCGGCTCGAAAAATTATCAGGAGAAAAAACTGACGGAATGCCAGGGCCATCTGCAAAGCATCTACGCCGCGTTGAGGACTTTTTCGCAGGACAATAACGGGGCGCTCCCGGCCGTTCCCAGCGCGCAAACTTCCGAGGCGCCGTTGAGCCTGCTCGTGCCGAAATACACGACCGGGTCGGAATTTTTCATTTGTCCGGGCGGCAAGGACAAGCCGTTGCCGGATGCCCGGCCCTTTGCAAACCGAAAAATCAGTTACGCCTATTACATGGGGCGGACGCTTCAGGAGGGTTCGGACGCGCCGCTCGTTTCTGATGCGCAGGTGGACACCGCGCCCAAAATGCCGGGGCAGATTGTTTTTTCCCCCGACGGCAAAAAGCCGGGCAACAATCACAACAAGTTCGGCGGCAATTTTCTTTTTTGCGACGGCAACGTCCAATACACTCCCGCCCGGCTGGCATTTCCCCTGCCGCAGGCGACCAACGTCATTTTACTGAACCCAAAACCCTAGTCATGGAAGTCAAAGTCCAGTGCGGGTGCGGAACGCGGTTTGCGTTCGACGTCGAGCCGGTGAACGGCCGGATGCCGGTGCGGGTCAAGTGTCCCGGTTGCGGCGCGGACGGGACGGATCTGGCCAACGAGGTGATTCGCCAGAAACTTGCCGCGACTGCGGCCGCAGCCCCGGTGGCACCGGTTGCCGCCGTCCCAGCGCCGGTCCCGCAAGCTGTCGCCGCCGCCGTTGCCGTCGCATCCGTGCCCTTTTGTCCCCGGCACCCGAAGAATCCGGCAACGGAAACCTGCCGGGTTTGCGGCAAACCCATTTGCGGCGAGTGCATGGAACAGTTTGGTTATGTCTGTTCGACTTTTTGCCGGAAGCGTGCGGAACAGACCGGCATGGATCTGCCGGTTTATGGAAAACAACGGGCGGTCATCGAGGCCAGGGTTGCCTGGGTGGGCGCGTTGATCTGGCGGGTTGCCGTTTTCCTGGTGGTCGTTCTTGCGGGCGCATGGATCTGGTACACATTTTTCGGCTCGCAACCGCGCGTCATTTATTCGGAGAAACTTCCCCACGGCGACCGGGCGCGGTTCTATCAATTGCTGGTCCCCAACCAGGTGCTTTCAATCAAGGCAAACCAAATGACCTTGTTCGATTTGGCGGAACAAAGGCAACTGTGGTCGGTCGCCTTGAATTCGGGAATCCCCGCGCCGGTCCCGCTGAATTCCACCCAGGGCGAAACCGGGGAACCCGCCCGGCTTTATCCCGAGCCGCACGTCATCGCCACGGCGAACGATCTTTGGATTTTGTTTCCGGGCCACCTCGCGCAGTACGACCGGCACACCGGCAGCAGCAAACAGGAAATACCGCTAAACCCGCCGTTCTTCGGCATGGCGCAAAATGACAGTGGCATGACGGTGATTTCCTCCGATGAATCCGGGCGCGAAACCATCACCCGCATCGCGTTTTCCAATGGCACGGCTCAAACCGCCCCGATCGAATCCGGCGCCGCCGCGGCATCGCCATCCAAGAGCCAGCCAACACCCGCCACCATCGAGGTATCCACCAACAGCGTGGGCTACGCGATGTTGGCGAAGCTGGTGGCGGCGAAAGCCATCAAACCGGTGGAGCGGACAAACTGGGGCGACAAGTATGTGCCGGACGGAGCCGATGTCGTGCAGATGAAAGTGGATTTAATCGAGCGCAAGACGATTATTCATCAGGCAATAAAGGCCCAGAAAAAATCCGTCGTCGATGACAATCTCACCGCCGGTCAAAGCATGGAAGCTTCCGAACAGATGATCAACGACCTGCGCCGGGAACAGACCGGCGGTGTGGAAGAGGAAGATGCCAGCCGATACCAAGTCACCTTGCGCCGGTGGCCGGCCAGCACCGCCCCGGACTGGACGGGCGAAGTCGTCGGCGCTCCGTCGTTTTTCGCGCTCAAAACCCGGGATGTATTGGTGGCGGGGAATTCCATTCAGGTTTTCGACAAGAACAACCGGAAACTTTGGACGGCCACCCTCACGTACTCCATCCCGCCTCATTATTCGGAGGATTTCGCCACGGAAGCCGATTCGCCGTGTGTTGAATCGGACAACACCCTGTATGTTTTTGACCGGGGAATGCTGACCAGTTTCGATTCGGCGACCGGCCAAGTGCATTGGCGGTTCACCAGCGTCGGCATTTCCCAGGTGCAACCGGACGGCAAGGGATGCCTTTACGTGACCAGCACGACGGCCAGCCCAGATACCATTCAATTTTCCCAGCAGTTTAATTTATCCTTAAAGGTGAACCCCGTGATTCTGAAAGTGGATGCCACAACCGGCAGGGTGCTGTGGCGCAACGAGGGCATCGGGGACAAATGCTTCCTTTCCGGGAAATTTATTTACGCCGCGCGCGCCGCGAAGAACCCCTTGATCACTCCGGGCGAAGATCCGGTTTTGTATTTTGATTTGTGCCGGCTGAGTTCGTCCGATGGACACACGATGTGGGATTACTCGCAATCCCGTCATCCGGTTCAAATCGAAGTGCAAGGGAATCAAATCCTGCTCCACTTCCCGGGGGAATTGCAGGTCTTGAAGTTTTCCAGTCTTTAAGTTATGTCACTTTTCCAGGGCTGATCCTTTCACTGACCCTTTCATTTCACGTCAAACACCTTTAAAACTTCGTCCCGGTAGTGGTTGATGGCTTTGATGGTGATTTTGCCGGTTTTCGGTTTGTCGAAGGGGCGACTCACGGTGGAGCAGAGCGATGACCAGGCGGCTTCGTCAATGTCAGCGCGGAGTGCGCGTTTCAGTTTTTCGTATGGCTCGCCGGCACCAGTGAAGCAGGCGTGGCGGACGAAGAAACTCTCGCCGTTGTAATCCGTGTCAATGAACCAGCAGTGATGTCGTCCGTGCTGCTGTTGCGAATTTCTGAATCCACCCGCCTTCGTTCACTCCCGCCTTGTGTTTCATGCTGTTTGCCGGATAATATCGCGTAAATACTTTTTTCAAACCCAACTTATGAGCCCCAAAACTGCCAAACCCAGGGAAACGCCGGAGAGCCGCTGGCTCTCCTACCGGCCCGAAATCAAAGTCCTCGATTGTACCATTCGCGACGGCGGATTGATGAATAACCACCATTTCGACGATAAAACCGTAAAGATGGTGTATGACACCTGCGTCGCCGCCGGCGTTGATTACATGGAACTCGGCTACAAGGCCTCGCGCAAAGGCATCAAGCAGGGCGAACATGGCTGCTGGAAATATTGCACCGAGGAGGACATGCGCCGCATCGTCGGCGACAACCAGACGAATCTCAAACTCACCGTCATGGCCGACGCCGAACGTTGTGATTATCACGAGGATATTCTGCCGAAAAAGGACAGCGTCCTGGACATGATCCGCGTGGCGACCTACATCACCCAGATTCCCACCGCGCTCGACATGGTCAAGGACGCCCACGACAAGGGCTACGAAACGACCATCAACTTGATGGCCGCCTCGATCGTCTCCGACCGCGAATTGGACGAAGCGTTGGAAATGTTCGCCAAATCCGAAGCCAAAGCCATTTATCTGGTGGACAGTTTCGGGGCGTTTTACAGCGAGCAGATTCATTATCTGGTGAAGAAATATCTTTCGCACTGCAAGCCTGCCGGCAAGGAGGTTGGCATGCACATGCACAACAATTTGCAACTGGCCTACGCGAACACCATCGAAGGCATCATCGGGGGCGCCAATTTTCTCGACGCCACCATGGCCGGCCTGGGCCGGGGCGCGGGCAATTGTCAGATGGAATTGCTCATCGGTTTTCTCCGCAACCCGAAATACCAGCTCCGTCCCATCCTCGACTGCGTGCAGAATCACATCGAGCCGATGCGCGCCAAGCTGCGGTGGGGCTACGACCTGCCCTATCTGCTGACAGGTCTCCGCAACCTGCACCCGCGCGCCGCCATCAAGTTCAAGGAACTTGAATTGAAAGGCGAGAAGGGCGACATCCTCAAATTCCATGATGACGTCACGGACCAGGAATAAGAAGGCAGGGCGCGCAGTCCTCTGCGCGCCGCTCGGAGGGGCGAGCTCTGCGAGTCCCAAATCAGAAAAGTCAGGGCGTCGTGGAACTCCGCCCTCCGAATCATGTTTGCGCTTCTTGTGCCTTTTTGTGGCCATCCGAATTGCGTTTTGATCCGTCCCGCTTTGCAGGATCCGTGGTTGATAACTTCGCGTCGTTCGCGGTTGAATAGAGCCCGTTTCAGACGGCGATATTCTCAAATTCCATGACAGCGTCACCAATCAGGGGTAAGTTGGATATGACTTGGCAAATAGCATCTTGCTTATGAAATGGATGGTAAAGAGTGCCTGTCTGGTTCTGGCGGTCTTGACGGCCCGGGCCGGTGTTCCGGAAAATTGGCAGGACAAGGTGGATCCGCGCCTGCTGCAAGGCGCGCCGGCCACCAATGAATTCCTCGTCATCCTGTCCGAGCAGGCGGATTTGAGTGGCGCCACCGCGCTGAAGACCAAGGCTGCCAAAGGCAGGTATGTTTTCGAGCGCCTGACAGAAGTGGCACAACGCACCCAGCAGCCACTCTTGAAAACGCTTCAGGAAAAAAAACTGGAATATCAACCGTTCTGGGTGGCAAACATGATTTGCGTGCGCGGCGATTTGCCGGCCATCCAATCACTGGCTCAAAGAGCGGACACGGCCCGTATTGTTGCGAATTCCGCGAACCGCGTCCCGGATCTTCTGCCCGTGACCGCGGCACCCAGAATCACCAGCTCGGTGGAGTGGAACCTTTCCCAAGTCCACGCGCCTGACGTGTGGGCGCTGGGTTACACCGGCCAGGGCGTCGTGGTGGCCGGACAGGACACCGGCTACCAATGGAATCATCCCGCCCTGATAAATCACTACCGGGGTTGGGACGGCACCAACGCCAATCACAATTACAACTGGCACGACGCCATTCACGGTCCCAATCCCCACAACACCGGCGACAACCCCTGCGGCTACAATTTGACCGCGCCGTGCGATGACAACTCCCACGGCACGCACACCATGGGAACCATGGTCGGCGACGATGGCGCAGGCAACCAGATCGGCATGGCACCCGGAGCCAAATGGATTGGTTGCCGCAACATGGAACGCGGTTGGGGAACGGCCGCCACTTATTTGGAGTGCTTCCAATGGTTCCTCGCACCGACGGATCTCAATGACCAAAATCCCGACCCATCCAAAGCTCCCGATGTCATCAACAACTCCTGGTACTCCGACGCCTCCGAAGGTACCACCAACCTCTTCGTCTTCCAAACTGCCGTCGAGAATCTTCGTGCCGCCGGCGTGGTCGTCGTCGTCTCTGCCGGCAATGAAGGCTCCGGTTGCAGCACGATTACATCTCCAGCCATTTACGACGCTTCCTTCTCCGTTGGCGCCACGGACAGCGGCGACAACATCGCCGGTTTCAGCAGCCGCGGCCCGGTCACGGTGGATGGCAGCAACCGGCTCAAACCCGATGTCTCCGCGCCCGGGGTAAACATCCGCTCCAGCGTGCCTGTCAACAGTTATGCCGGTGGCTGGAGCGGCACGAGCATGGCCGGACCACACGTCGTGGGCTTGGTGGCCCTCCTTCTCTCGGCGCACCCGGAACTTCGGGGCCACGTGGACACCATCGAACACATCATCGAAAGCTCCGCCGTGCCCCGCACCGATTCCCAGTCGTGCGGCGACATTCCGGGTACCGACGTTCCCAACAACACCTACGGCTGGGGCCGCGTGGATGCCCTGGCGGCGCTCAACCTTTGTGACAGCAACTATCTTCACATCGCATCCATCACCGTCGGCACCAATTGTGTCCTGTCCTTCCAATCGGCGCTCAACTGCCTCTACACCCTGGAAAGCCGGACGAATCTGGAGGCGGGTTCGTGGACAGCGGTGCCCAGCCAGGTGGACATCGCCGGCAACGCGGGTTTGCTTCAGTTGAGCCAGACAAACCGGCCGCCCGATACCGCCCGGTTCTATCGCGTCAAAGTTCGCGTCGCTCCCGGCCCGTAATAGCAATAATCGGCAGGAGCCCCGTCAGGGGCGACATCTTTATAGAATCGCATCCCAAAACATTTTCAAGCTCCGTCAGGAGCGGCATATTCCGTCCGTTTACCAGGCTTTGACCGGTTTCGTATTTTCGATTTGAGCCTCGTTACCTCGGCTGCTACTGATTCACTTCAAGCGGCTATCTTCCATCTTCCATCTTTTATCTTCGCTCCCCCCATTTTTCCCAATGCAAGTATTCACGATTGAACCGGGTGCGCGGCTCCTTTTCCTCACCGGGATGGCCGATGGAAATGCATGCGACGGGGATGACCGAAGCGGGCAATTGAAGAATCTCCCTGAGCTTCCGGACGCGGTCTTCCCGCGGGTGAACCCCCAGCCAGCAGGCGCCCAAACCAAGACCATGCACGCACAGCAGCAGATTCTCGATGGCCGCCGAGCAATCCTGCAACAGATAACTGAGCTGGCGATCGTGCGCCGCATCGAGGTCCCCGCAGACCACGATGCCCAGCGGGGCCGTGGCCAGCATGCCGCCATTGGGCAAAGCCGCCGCGATGGTTGACAGCGTTTCCTTTTTCCGGATGACCACAAAACGCCAGGGGTCTCTGGCCACCGCCGAGGGCGCCGCCATGGCCGCCTGCAGCAGTTGGGTGACGGCCGTCTCACTGACTTCGCCGGGCGCATACACCCGGATGCTCCGCCGGCCGAGGATGAACTGGAGTTTGTCGTTTGGTGTCGGACTCATGGTTTTGATTTTTGCTTCGAGCATACTCCGCAGAATCGGCTTGAAAAGCTTTCCCGTAAAGAGCGCCCGGAGGGGCGAGTCCCAAATCAGAAGCCAAGGCGTCGTGGAACTCCACCCTCCGAATCAGTGGAAACGACAACCGCGAAATACGGCGAATTGGCTTCCCAAGCCCGCCGCAACGCTCTCCCTCACGGCACGGGGCATAGACATCGTTGACACATGAGGGCATAGACATGGTTGACAGTTTTCATTTTGGTTCGAGGCTGCTCTACGGTTTGAATGCCGTGGAAAATCCTTTCTGCTGTCGGAGAG
>JBEKZC010000061.1:0-20996 GCA_049510295.1 Verrucomicrobiota bacterium
GTGGTGGCAGAAGCTATTGTCCCGGCAGCCGAGCGGAGTCGAGTCCAGCCAACCGGTTTCCCCTTTGCCTTCGCCACCATCCAATAAAATAACTTTTGAGACAGTCTCTGCCGCGCGTCCGTGTCTTGATTCAAGGCGGCCTTCGGAAACGAAGGCTGTTTTTTTGTTTTCAAAGCCGGGGGTGAAACCTCAGGCCACGCGAACCATGCTGGAATTGCAACCACGGATGGATACGATTTTGATTTCGGCTTCGGTCAGGCCGTAGAGGCGATAGACGATCTCGTCTATCAAATCGTCACTGAAGACGAGGGAAGATTCCAAGGGCACGAGTTGGTCTTTGGCTTTTTGGAAACGGGCGCGGATTTTTTCTTCGTCGGAATCTTTGAGACGGATTTTATTGGCGCGGAAATGGGCGAAGACTTCGGCGGCCTCAAGCTTCCAAAATTCGTCGAGCTTGGTTTTGGGCTTCAAATCGTGAGTATCAACACTGTGGAAATCTTTCAGGTCGGTCAGGAATTGTTTGGCGGCGGCCCGTTTCTCCCGGTTGATGGCCGTCATCTGTTCGGCCAGGAAGGCGAGCAGGTCATGGACGACATCCGCGCGCTCGGGTTTACCGCTGCGACCGGGACGGCGGAGGCCGCTTTCGGGGAACACCACCCACAACGCATGGTAGGGTTACACCCCATAGCGCCCGCAAGGCTTCCCCGTCTATTCTCCTATACGTGAGGAAAAGACGGCTCTTTTCAAATGCGAAGCCAGCCAGCGCCGACTGCAGACTTCAACCCAGCTTTACTGCTTCAAGGGAATGCGTCAGGCCCGGAATCGGGAGCTATGCGCTGCTGGTTTCTCACTGGGACGTGGCCACATTCAACGTGGAGGTGCGGCGGTGCGCAACGATCAGTCCCGCCCTGCGGGATCAGCGCCCGAAATTTGAACTGCCCGAACTCGTTGCATCACTTTCAAAAGAACCCGTCCCCTGCCAACCGCCAGAGTTCGGCGCTGGCCCGCCGATTTTTCCCTGGCTGCATTGTTACGGCGCAGCCGCGAACCCGAACCCCCGCCGCATCCACGGAACGCAAGCCACTCTGCCAAACTAAACAGGAACGACAAACACGAAAGGAACAATCACCATGAATGAAATCATTGAGCAGCTCAAAGAAGCAGTCAGTCAATTCAGCCCCAATCTGTTGGGTGCCTTGGTGGTGCTGGTGGCCGGCTGGATCATTGCCCTCCTCGCCGCCGCGCTTACGAGGCGGCTGTTGCGCCGCACTCAGTTCGACAACAAGCTGGGGCAATGGATAGCCGGCAAGGAAGCCCCGCCCAATCTTCCGGTCGAGGCGTGGGCCGGCAGGGTCGTATTCTACGCCATCATGTTGCTCGTGCTCGTGGCGTTCTTTCAAGCCCTGAAACTACCAGTCCTTTCGGATCCGCTAAACCTCATCGTCACCAGCATCACCGCCTACCTGCCGCGCGTTCTGGCTGCGGGCCTGCTGGTGCTCGTGGCCTGGGTGGTTGCCAACGTGTTCAAGCGCGTGATTGCGGGGGCAGCGCACGGATTCAAGCTGGACGAAAAGGTGGGCGATGCCGTCGGCGGTGAAGATAAGGTGAAGACCTCGGTGAGCCAGACGCTTTCCGAGGCGGTCTATTGGCTAACCTTCCTGCTCTTCCTGCCGGCAATCCTGGGAACACTCGATATCAAGCCCCTGCTCGACCCAATCATGGTGATGTTTAACAAGTTCTTCGCGTATCTGCCGCAGATCATCGGTGCGGGCGCGATCCTCCTGGTCGGCTGGCTGGTGGCGCGCATCGTGCAACGCCTCGTGGCCAGCCTGCTCGCCTCGGCGGGAACAGACACGGCGAGCGAGAAATGGGGGCTGGCGAAGAGCCTGGGCAAACTCAAGCTCTCGGGCTTGATCGCTCTGGTGGTTTATTACCTGATGCTTTTGCCGGTTGTAATTTCCGCACTGAACGCGCTCCAGTTGGACGCCATCACCGGGCCCGCCAGCGCAATGCTCGCGAAGATCACCAATATGGTGCCGTCCATCTTTGGCGCCGTGCTGGTGGTGGGCATTGCCTGGGTCGTGGGCCGCCTGCTGGCCGGGATCGTGAGCAACGTGCTGGCCGGGGTCGGATTCAACAACGTGCTGGTCAAGCTGGGTCTGTCCAAACAAGGCCGGGAAGGCGAACACTCTCCGTCGGCGCTGGCCGGCAAACTCGTTCTCATTGTCGTGCTCTTGTTCGCCAGCATTGAAGCCGCAAATCTGTTGGGCTTCTCCATGTTGGCTGGATTAACCAAAGACTTTGTCGTCTGGGGCGGGCACATCCTGCTCGGGCTGGCCATCTTTGGCCTCGGATTGCTGTTGGCCAACTGGGTGGCCGGCGTGGTGCGAGCCAGCGATTCTCCGCAGGCGCCGCTGCTGTCCCTGGCCGCGCGGGTCGCGATCCTCTTGCTGGCCGGCGCGATGGCGCTGCGGCAGATGGAGCTGGCCAACGACATCGTCAACCTCGCGTTCGGACTGGCCATCGGGGCCGTGGCGGTCGCGGTGGCTCTGGCCTTCGGCCTGGGTGGCCGCGATACTGCGGCGCGCCTGCTCAACGACTGGCACAAGAAGCTGGCCAAACACGACAATGAAAGCGCGCGTAGCGACGCGAATTAGACGACCGACGATGGGTAAACTTCGGCAAGCTTGCGAAGCCAGGCCACGCCCTCCCGAGTCAAGAGAACCCGGGGCCAATGGCGATTTGCGCCCTGGCTCCTTTTTCACCACTTTGGGAACCGTCAGAGGCCGTGTGGGATTAAACATCGTCCGGCGACTCTCCGCCGTCTCTCCTTACACCCCATGGCTAAAGACCGGCCCATCGCGTAGCGTGCCCCAAAAGTGATGGTGAACACATTGCCATCAAAAACGAAAGACACGCTATGCATCTCTTGTTCTCGCCGGTTCTTGCCGGTGGCATCTGGATTGGCGGCGGCTCGGCCGGCCTCGTTCTCGTCATCATTGTTGTGGTGCTATTGCTTCGCCGCTAACTGGATGGCTTATGGCGTTTTAAGACGCAGTACGGCGCGATTTCGTCGGCTGGATGAGCCTTCGCGCAGCGCCTCCCAGCATTAACGGTAGGGTTATACCCCATAGCGACGGGAAAGTTTCCAAGGTTATTATATCGCACATGAAAATTAAACAGAAAATGCAGTTGACGCCTGATGACTTGATTTTTGATTTCTTCCGCGAGGGGAAGATCCGTTTGAACAAGATGAAGAGTCCGATTGACCGAATCAAGATTGGGCTGGGGATTGCGCTGCTGGCCGCCGTGACGGGATGTGTCGGCTGGGTGGACGGAGGCGGAGGTTATGGCGGCGTGGTGGTGGCACCGGAGCCTGATTTTTATTTTTTTGGCGGCGGCTATGACCGGGGGCGCGATGTGCATGGTTATAGTGATCGCGGATCTGCAAGTCGTGCGGCAGCGCATCCCAGCGGCGGCGGACATGCGGGCGGCGGCGGTGGGCATGGAGGCGGCGGCGGGGGCAAACGGTGAACCGCACAACTGATTGCACAAAAACAAACCTGATAAATCTACATCTATGAAATTTTCAAATCAATTGACACGTTTCCCCAGACTTTTGACCATCGCACTGTTGGCGGGTGCATGGGGTATATTGCCGGCGAACCTTCAGGCGGCAGAGCCGGAAGCAGCGCCACAAAAACCAGTGGTCGCGCAACGGTTGTTCGCATCGCCGGACGAGGCCGTAAAAGCCTTGCAGGCGGCTGCCGAAGCCAAAGATCAAGCGGCCTTGAGCGAAATTTTTGGCCCGGAGTTCCAGGAACTTTCAACCGGCGACAAAGTGCAGGACGCGAATAATGCACAGCGGTTCGCCGCCGCCATGGCGCAGAGCTGCAACCCGGTGAAAGAGGGGGAGGACAAAATCACTCTTGAGGTTGGCACGAACAACTGGCCGATGCCGATTCCACTGGTGAAAACGAACGGGCAATGGCATTTCGACACGGCGGCGGGCAAGGAGGAGATCATCAACCGGCACATCGGGAAGGACGAACTCCACGCCATCGGCGTTTGCCGGGCTTACGTGGCAGCGCAACGGCAGTACGCCAGCGCGAACCCGGACGCGGATGGAGTGGTGAAGTACGCGCAGAAATTCAAGAGCACGCCCGGAAAGAAGGATGGCCTCTACTGGCCGTCGGCAGAGAACGAACCGGCCAGCCCATTCGGGCCTTTGGTGGCGGAAGCTCATGCCGAGGGTTATGTCAGGAACAAGGGCACGGGTCCGCATCCGTTTCACGGTTATTATTTCAGAATTCTGACCCGGCAAGGCAAGGCCGCGCCCGGCGGGAAAATGAATTACCTGAGTCACGGCAACTTGACTGGGGGATTCGCGCTGGTGGCTTATCCGGAGCATTGGGACCAGTCGGGCATCATGACATTTATCGTCAATCAGGACGGCAAAGTTTTTCAGCAAAATCTTGGCGAAAAGACTTCCCGGATTGCGGAGGCGATGAAGAAATACAATCCGGACAGCGAATGGACGCTGGTGCAGGATGAGGGAGTATTGAGCGCGGTTTCCGAGAAATGATGTCGGCCATGCCTGTGAACTCCGACAGCGTAAAACCTATGGAGAATCAGGCGATCGTCGCAACCGATCTGACAAAATGGTTTGGCGAAGGCGATACCAAAATGACGGCCGTGAATCGTGTCGCGCTGGTTGCTCACTTTGGCGAGATGCTGTTCATCGTCGGTCCCTCCGGCAGCGGCAAGACCACGATGCTCAGCATGCTCTCCGGCATCTTGCGTCCCAATGCTGGCAAGGTGGTTGTCAAAGGGGCCGATATCTGGACGCTGAACAATGACCAGTTGGCTGATTTCCGTTTGAACACCATTGGTTTTGTATTTCAGGATTACCATCTTTTTCCTCGGCTGACCACGGCCGAGAATGTCGCGATACCGCTGATCCTGAAGCAGCGCAACTGGAATGAATCCATCACCGAGGCCACCCAATACCTCGAGATCGTCGGACTGAAAGGCCGGGGCGGGATTCTGCCCGTGAAGCTCTCGGGCGGCGAGCAACAGCGCGTGGCGATTGCCCGCGCGATCATCAGCCGCCCAGAGATCCTGATTCTCGACGAACCGACCGCCTCCTTAGATGGTGACACCGGGAGGATGATCATCGCCTTCGTCAAAGAGAAAATTCTCAATGAAAAACGCTGCATCCTGATCGTCACCCATGATGCGCGCATCAACGAATATGCGGACCGGATACTCCACATGGAAGATGGGCATCTCACCGCGGAAGACAAGGGAACCGAATGAATCCAGACGAGCCTAAACCGGAAGTCAAAGCTGCCGAGCCTCAATCTGAAGGAAAGGTCGCGCCCAAGCTCGAAGTAAAAGCCGAGCCTAAAACCGAAGTTAAGTCTGAACCAAAACCTGAGGCCAAAACGGAGAGTAAACCTAAATCTGAAGCTGAACATAAACCTGAAGTCAAAGCTGCCGAGACTAAGACTGAAACCAAAGCAGCCGCGCCCAAGACGACAGTCGGAAACAAGATCATCTTTGCCCTCGCGATCATCGGCATCCTGGCCGGACTGGTTGCCGCCTACATTTTTGGTATGGAGCGGAAAGCCCAGCCCCCGGTGTTTAAACCGGTCAGCAACCCATACGAGTCGGCCATCTATGCGAATGGCATGATTGAGAGCGACCAGCCGAACGGTGCCAACATCAATATCTTTCCGGAAGTTTCCGGTCCGATCACCCAGGTTTTCGTGCACGAGGGCCAGCCGGTGTCGGCTGGTACTCCACTGTTCATCATTGATGATTCCGTGCAGAGAGCAAACACGGAACTGGCCAAAGCCAACCTGAAAGCGGCGCGCGACCAGTACGACAAGCGCCGCGCCTCCTATGACATTGACTCGAAATCAATCAGCAAGGACGTGCTGGATACTGCGGAAGATGCCGTCATTCAGGCGGCAGCCACACTGAAGGCAGCCAACGCGCTGCTGCAATATTATTCGGTCAAAGCGCCGGTTGATGGAGTCGTGCTGTCCGTCAACGCAGCGGTCGGCAGCTATGTGTCGTCGCAGGGCAACTATGACACCTACACCGAACTATTTGACCCGCTCGTGGTCATGAGCGGGCCGCAAGATTATATGGACGTGCGCTGTTATATTGACGAGATACTGGTCTCACGGCTGCCGTCCAAGTGGCATATTCAGGCGCAGATGCAGATCATGGGGACGGATATCAAGGTGCCGCTGGAGTTCGTCCGGGTGCAGCCTTATGTCTCGCCCAAGATCGAACTATCCAATCAGAAGCAAGAGCAAGTGGACCTGCGGGTGCTGCCGGTGATTTTCCGGTTCGAGAAAAAGGACGCCCCGGTCTATCCGGGCCAGATGGTGGATGTCTTCATCGGGCAGAAATAACGCCCCGCCCGACCAGACATCATTCAGAGCGAATGCGATGAAATTTTTTCGATCATCAGTCCAGCGAAACGCAGGCCGCGCCGTGATCATAGCGATGCTTGGCAGTTGCGCGGGCTGGTGGAACGGGCAACACCCGACGGGGAAAGGCGGGACACCATGAAGTACAGCGGCATCCTGCGGATCGGCTTCAAGCTGCTGGTAAATGACCGGGGCAAGTTTTTCGCGCTGTTGATCGGGATCACCTTCGCCGTGTTCCTGATGATGGAAATGACCGCCATGTTCGCCGGCATCCTCAACCGCGCATTTTCGCCGGTCACCAATATCGGTGCGACGATGTGGATCATGGACCCGGCGGTCAACACGGCCACCAGTCCGATCCCCATGCCGGGTTACGTGCTGGACGCGGCGCGCAGCATGGACGGGGTCAGCTACGCGGTTCCACTCTTCATGGGTGGCGCGCTGGTCAAACTCGCGAGCGGCACCTATCAAGCAGTTAGTGTCGTCGGTCTGGACGATGAAAGCCTGTTTGGCCGGCCCGAACTTGAACAGGGCAATATTCAGGACATCTATGCTGACAATACGTTCTTCGTGGTGGATGACGCTGAATTCTCGAAACTGGAGAACCCGAAGATAGGCACCTCCTTTGAACTCAATGATCACCGCGGCACGATTGTGGGCATTGCCCGGGTCGTCTCAAACGGACTGAATGGCGTGCCGACGCTTTATACCACCTACAACCGCGCGATCGAATACCTCCCCTCGACGCGTTTCACCATGTCCTATGTGCTGGTGCAGCCGAAGAACGACGCGGCCGTGGCCGGCATTAAGCAGCAGGTCGCCAAGCTCGGCTATGTCGCCTTTACCAAGGAGGAATTCAACAAACGTATTTCCGATTACTATGTTTACAAGACCGGTATTGGCACCAACATCCTGTTGATGACCATCATCAGCTTTATCGTTGGACTGTCCATCTCGGGCCAGACCTTTTATACGTTCATCCTCGAAAACCTGGAGAAATTCGGCGCGCTGAAGGCCATCGGCGCCAAGGGACGCGAGCTGGTCTATATGATCCTGTTTATGGCGACCTTTACGGCGCTGACCGGCTATGGCTTGGGCATCGGCCTGGTAACGCTCATGATCGCGATTGCCAAATCCCGGCTGCCCAACTACGCAGCGATGATCACGTTCTGGAACCTCGGGCTGGCCTTCGGCATGGTCCTGCTGATCGCCGCAATATCGAGCTATATCGGAATACGCAAGGTCCTCAAAATCGAGCCCTTCGACATCTTCAGGGGGTAGCAATGAGCCATTCAATGAAAGCCATAATCTCACTGCTCAAAACGGAAACCAGAACGCCCGTAATTACACTGGCGTGTCTGGTTCTGTTCGCCGGGTGCAGCTTCGCGCCAAAATATGTGAAGCCCGTAGTCCAAACGCCTGTTGCTTTCAAGGAACTGACCCCGGAGCAATCCAAGGAAACTGATGGCTGGAAAACCGCCGAGCCAAAGGACGACATGATTCGCGGCCAGTGGTGGGAAATGTTCCATGAGCCGGAGTTGAATGCTTTCGAAGGCCAGGTGGTTGTTTCCAACCAGACCGTCGCGGCGGCGCTCGCCAATTTCCTCGCCGCGCGAGCCGTGGTGAAACAAGCCCGGTCGCAGTATTTCCCAACCGTGAGCGCCAATCCTTCGGTCACGAGATCACGGCAGTCATCCGTGTCAAGTCCGCCGGCTTCTTCCACGTTTACCGAATACTCGCTGCCGTTTGACGCCTCCTGGGAGTTGGATTTCTGGGGCCGCATCCGCAACACAGTGAAGGCAAATTCTCTGGAAGCGCAAGCCACGCTGGCCGATCTCGAAAATGTGCGGCTGACCGTTCAGGCGGAAGTGGCGGTGGATTATTTTCAGCTTCGCGTGCTGGATGCGCAGAAACAGCTTTTGGATGCGTCGGCGCTTGCTTATCAGGAGTCGCTCAAGCTGACCCAAGTCCAGCAGGACACGGGCCTCGCTTCCGGCCAGGACATCGAGCAGGCCGAAACGCAACTCGAAATCACACACGCGCAGGCCACCGACCTCGGCATCCAGCGTGCGCAACTCGAACACGCCATCGCGATGCTCCTCGGGCAACCGGCTTCATCATTTTCCATCGCCACCAATTCACTGGCCGCAAAACCGGTCGCCATTCCCTTTGGCGTTCCGTCGCAACTGCTCGAACGCCGTCCCGACGTCGCCGCCGCCGAACGCCGCGTCGCTGAGGCGAACGCGCAAATCGGCGTGGCGCGCGCGGCTTATTTCCCGACCATTACTTTGAGCGGTTCGGCGGGATACCAGAGCACATCCGTGGGGAATCTTTTTTCCGGGCCGGGTCTTGTCTGGTCCGTCGGCGCGACGATGGCGCAAACACTTTTTGACGCCGGATTACGCAAAGCCGTCACCGAACAAGCCCGGGCGATCTACCAGGGCACCGTCGCGAACTACCGTCAAACCGTGCTCACCGCTTTTCAAGAAGTCGAAGACAATCTATCGACACTGCGAATCTTGTCCCAGGAACTTCAACAACAGAATGCTGCCGTCGAATCGTCGCAGCGCTACCTGACGCTCGCCGACGCCCGCTACCAATCCGGCTTGGACAGTTACCTCAATGTGATTACTGCGCAAATCACTCTGTTGAGCAATCAGCGGACGGCGCTGAACCTCCGGATGCAACAGCTGACGGCGAGTGTCCAGTTGATCAAAGCGTTGGGTGGCGGCTGGGATGTTTCGCATGGAACGACAGCGGCCATTCCTTGAGCGCCACGCCCGGCCAGAAAGAGCCGCTCACGTGGCCGATGATCAAGCACGAGCGGTGAACATGCTCCACTGGCTGCATTCTTTACTGCCCCATATCCCTCATTATGGATATGTGCTCGTCTTCATCGTCGCGTTTTTGAACAACCTCGGCGTTCCCCTGCCGGGAGAAACGATTCTTTTGGGGGCCGGATTTGTTTTGGGGAAAACCGCGGATTCGCTATGGCAACCCGTGGTGGCCGGAACCGTGGCCTGCTTTCTGGGCGGCATCGGTGCCTTCTGGCTGGGGCGGCGGCTGGGCCAGGGCAGCTTGAAAAAAATTCACTGGCTCCATCTCACGCCCGAAAGGGTAAAGTGGCCCGAACGATTTTTCAAACGTCATGGCGCCAAGACGGTTTTTATCGCGCGGTTCATCTTCTTGTTTCCGCCTGTCGCGGCCAATCTGCTGGCCGGCATGTCGAAAATGCCCTGGCGCACTTTTCTCTTTTACAACGCCACGGGGTCGGCGGCCTATACCACCACATACATCCTGATCGGATATTTTTTCGGGAAGAAGTGGAAACTACTCGAAGCCTGGCTGGGACCCATGGCGCTTTACCTGATTCTTACGGGGATGGTCATTGTGGTTTTCGCCGTGATTTTCAGAAATTCAGTATCCGGTTTTTGGGTGTGCCTTTTCCCCAAAAAACAGCAGCAGAAATAAGCCTTAAAAAAGCAGTTGAAACCACGAAACACACCAAAGACACGAAACTTTTCCGGTTGACAAATGTATCAATTTTGATACACTGCTTTACAGATGAAAGCTGAACGCCCGCTTAATGTTGTCTTTTTCAAGACGGAAGCGGGCAATGAACCGGTGCGGGAATGGCTGAAAGAATTGTCGAAAGAGGACTGCAAGGTCATCGGCACGGACATTTTGACGGTGCAATATGCGTGGCCGGTCGGAAAGCCGTTGGTTGACAATTTGGGTGACGGTCTTTGGGAAGTCCGTTCCCGGTTAAGCAACCGCATCGCGCGGACGCTGTTTGCGGTGGTGGATGAGGAAATTGTCCTGCTGCACGGTTTCATCAAGAAACAGCAGCGGACGCCGCAAAACGAACTGGAATTGGCGAAAAAACGTAAAAAACAATATCTGCTAAATTTATGAGCAAAAAAAAACATCGCGGAAGTGATTTCCGGGATTTCCTGAAGGAACAGGGCCTCCTGGGTGAAGTCGAGGCACGCGCGCTCAAGCAGGCCATGAGCCTGCAAATCAGCCGCCTGCTGGAGGAAAAATCAGTCACCAAGTCGGAAATGGCGGCCCGGATGAAAACCAGCCGCGCGGCGGTGGACCGGCTGCTGGATGCTTCCAACTCATCGGTCACACTGAACACGCTGGGCAAAGCCGCCCGGGCATTGGGACGCAAGGTTAAAATCGAATTGGTGCCGGCATAACATTTGCGTCATCAATCCCCGATGAAGAAAGCCAACTTTCCCCTGTCCGAAGTCTATCGGCTGCTCGAACCCGGACCGGTCGTGCTGGTCACCACGGCCCGCGCCGGGCGGGCGAACATCATGACCCTGTCGTGGCATCTGATGATGGAGTTCGAGCCGCCGCTCGTGGGCTGCGTGGTCAGCAACCGGAATTACTCCTTTGCCAGCCTCAAGGCGTCCCGGGAATGCGTCATCAATATCCCGACGGTGGAGCTGGCGGAAACGGTGGTGGCCTGCGGGAACACTTCGGGCCGGCGCGTGGACAAGTTCAAGGCCTTTGGCCTCACGCCCGAGGCCGCCGCGTGCGTCAAAGCCCCGCTCATCGCCGAATGTTATGCCAGCCTGGAATGCAAGGTCAGGGATGCGAAACTGGCCGCCCAATACAACTTCTTCATCCTGGAGGTCGTCCAGGCGTGGATTGACCCGGCGCGGAAACAGCCGAGGACGATTCATCACCAGGGCGAAGGCGAGTTCATGGTGGCGGGCCGGACGATCCATTTGCCTTCGCCAAAAACTTCACTCGCCGGAAAATAAATCCCCGTCCGGCAAACCCGGTCGCGCCAATTTTCAAGGGGATGGCGGACGATTCTACTTCTTCGTAGCGGCGCGTCGGCAGACCGCCGCAAATGTTTCCGCTTCTTTTCAGATGGCGGCGCTCTGCCGAGACGCCGCTACGCCAAATGACGCCCAGTTTTTCCACCGTCCACGGCAGGTCGCGGACGACGAAGCCGCGTCCGGCTTTCCAGAGCGGTTCGCTTTCCGGCAGGTCACAAACGTCGCGCAGGCGTTTGCGGGACAAACTCCTTTCGCCACTTCCCCAAGTGGCTCAAGTCTCCCATCCTATGCGGAGAAGGAATTTGTTTTGTGGGACGTCTTCCCAGGGTAGTCGCTGCCGCCTTCGCTCCGCTACGGCGCGACAGGGCGCGCCAACCCCGGGCTAATTTCCGTGGCGCTTTCAGCGCATTTGAATTGGCGACAATTCGTGCAATTCGTGTCAGAACCTTTGTGCCTTTGCGTCTTTGCGTTCAAACTCCTTGCGGAGAGCCACCAGCACCCCGGAATTCCGCAGATTTGAATCTTATGGGGTGTTCACCCCATTCGTTTCTGTCGCCCAAAAGATATACTTTCCAGAGGGATCATGAGCGACATTGTTCTCGAAATTAAAAGCCTTACCCGCCGATTCGGCGCGTTTACGGCGGTGGATGCTTTGACCCTTTCGGTCAACGCCGGTGAGGTCTTCGGCCTGCTCGGTTCCAACGGGGCGGGCAAGACCACCACGATCAAGATGCTCACCACGCTGTTGCCGCCCACGTCGGGCGAGGCGCGCGTGGCCGGCTTCTCCATAACCACCCAGGCGGTCGGCGTTCGCCGCGCCATCGGTTATGTGCCGCAGGCGGTTTCCGTGGACGGTTCGCTCACCGGTTACGAGAACCTGCTCATCTTCGCCAAACTCTACGACCTGCCGCACCGCGAGCAGCAGGCACGCATCAAGGAGGCATTGGAGTTCATGAACCTGACCGCCGACGCCGGTCGCATGGTGGGCGAATACTCCGGCGGCATGATCCGGCGACTGGAAATCGCCCAGGCCACGCTGCATCGCCCGCGGGTGCTCTTCCTCGATGAGCCGACTGTCGGACTGGACCCGATTGCGCGCGACGCGGTTTGGAAACATCTCGTGGATATGCGGGCCAACTACGGCACGACGCTGTTCTTCACCACCCATTACCTGGAGGAGGCGGAGAGCCATTGTGATCGCATGGCGATCATGCACCTGGGCAAGGTGGCGGCGCTGGGCACCTGCAAAGAACTCAAGGCTTCGCTTGGCAACGGCCACACGCTGAATGATGTTTTTGTCCACTATGCCGGCACGGCTCTTGATTCCGGCGGCAACTTCCACGACGTATCCGCCGAACGCGCCACGGCCCAGCGCCTGGGTTAGCTCCAACCCCATGACGGCAACTTTCATCCACCCATTGACCGGCTTCATCGAGAAGACGTTCGTCATCACCGAGTTTGAGTTGCGCAAGCTGCGCCACGATTTCACGGAACTCATCACCCGCGCCCTCCAGCCCGCGCTTTGGCTGCTCATCTTCGGGCAAGTGTTCTCACGCAGCGGGGCGATGCACACGGGCAACATTCCCTATCTGGATTTCATTGCTCCCGGCATCCTGGCGCAAAGCGTTCTCTTCGTGGCCATTTTTTACGGCATCAACGTCATCTGGGAGCGCGATCTCGGTATTGTGCAGAAATTCCTCGCCAGCCCAACTCCGCGCGCGGCACTTGTGCTCGGCAAGGGCTTCTCCGCTGGTATCCGCTCTCTCTCGCAGACTGCCATCGTTTACGGCCTCTCGCTGCTGCTCGGGGTGAAGCTGAATTGGAGCCCGCTCGCGCTCCTCAACGTGTTGATCATCGTTGTTCTTGCCGCGACGTTGTTCTCGACGTTTTCGCTCATCATCGCGTGCATTGTGAAGACGCGCGAACGCTTCATGGGCGTCGGCCAGGTGCTCACCATGCCGCTGTTCTTTGCGAGCAACGCGATTTACCCCACCGACATCATGCCCGGCTGGTTGAAAACCATTTCTCACCTGAATCCGTTGACCTACGTCGTCGATGCCCTGCGCACGTTCATGCTGGCCGGCAGCACGAGCACCTTCGGTCTGAGTCGCGACTATGCGGTCATCCTCCTGACCACGACCATTTTGGTCCTCATTGGCGCCCGATTGTATCCCCGTCTGGCATCGTAGAACTTAATTTAATCCACGGTAGGGTTACACCCCATAGCGAAAAAGCGCCCGGCAACGTAGCTTCGCCAAATTAACAGGCGCAACAGCAAACTAAGCACGAACTAAACACGCAACGAAAATCACCGCTATGAAAAATAAAACATTGGTCATCACCCTCCTTTCCATCGCCGCTTTTGCCGTGGGGTGCAAGAAGGAGCAAACCACTTCTCAGCAGATTGAGAACGTCAAAACCGAAACCAAACAAGCTGCGCAGGATATGAAGGACTACACCTTTGCGCAAAAGGCTGAATTCGTTAAACAAATGCAGAGCCAGTTGGACGATCTCAATCGGGATTTGGACCAACTCGCCGCCAAAATCGACAGCTCCAGCGACGCGGTCAAGGCCGAGGCCCAACCCAAACTCCAGGCGTTGCGCGACCAGGCGGCCCGGTTGAACAAACAACTGGATGATGCCAGGAATGCCACCGAGTCCACCTGGGACAGCGTCAAAAACGGCTTCCAGAAGGCCTACGACGCGACGAAGGACGGGTTCAACCAGGCACGCCAGTGGGTGAGCGACAAAATCGCGCCTTGAGGTGAGAAGTAAAATTTTATGAATGGAACCAAACGCTCAGGCGGTAAAATCGGATTTGTATTATGCGCTGCGCTCTTGGGCGCGCTGACAGGATACACAACCTACGGACAACCGTCGGTATCGGTCGGGGTGAGTGTGCCGCTGCCATCGTTGGAGATTCGCGCCGAAAGCGACTTTTATGAGCCGCTCACCCCGCTCGGAGAATGGGTCGTCGTCGGCTCCTACGGACGCTGCTGGAGACCAGCCCGGGTCGAAGCTGGTTGGCAACCCTACTGTAACGGCAACTGGCAGAGAACCGACGCCGGCTGGTATTGGGTCAGCGATGAGCCGTGGGCCTGGGCCACGTATCACTATGGTCGCTGGAATTTCACCGACCAATATGGCTGGTATTGGGTGCCGCAGACGCAATGGGCCCCGGCCTGGGTTTCCTGGCACAGCGGTGGTGGGTACATCGGCTGGGCGCCGTTGTACCCGTCCGACGTGAGAGTCATCTCGCCACGAGCGTATGTCTTTGTCGAAGAAGGACATTTCATGGAGCCCGTTCGCCGTTCCACAGTGGTCGCCAATAACACCACCATCATCAACAAAACCGTGATCAACGAAGCGCCGGCCACCGCGGCCATCGAAAAGGCAGGCGGTCGAAAGATCCAGACGGTCGCGGTTCAGGAACTGCGCCACAAGGAGGAAGCCGCGGTCGTCGCGAAGCAAAGGACACCGGCAGCGACCAGTGAGAAAACGGTTCAGCCGCCGGTTCGCAGCGAGGCTCAACCCGCCGAAAAGAAAGCAGTTGCGGCGCACGAGTCGCCGCAGGTTGAGAAACCAGCCGCCGCCACGCATGAGTCGGCAGCGCCCGCCCCGAAGAATGACGAAGCGCAGGCTGACAAACCACTTTGAAAAACAGGAAAAGTCTGCCCAGCCGTCGGACAAGAAAGAGCAGCCGCCGGCCAGGGAAAAGCCGGCCGCAAACGAACAAAACGGACCGAACCCGGCGGACAAAGACCACGAGGACAAAGTCAAAGAATAGTTGTATGGAGGTTGGGAATCGGCCTCTTGCAGGAAACAAATCAACGGCAAAAACGAAAAATAGAGCGGAGCAATTCGCCCTGTTCCATCAATGCAGCCGACAATCGCAACCTAAACACAAATATGACCACATCATTCAAACGTATCGTCGTTCTGCACTGCAGCACCACGCTTCTGGCCATCGTCGGCATGGGCTGCAACACGGCCAACGGCTTCGGCAAGGACGTCTCAAACACCGGCGAAGGAATTCAGAACGGCACGAAGTAATCACTGCGCGCCATGCCTCCAGAATTTATTATTGACTGGAATCTTTCGGCGGGTTTTGCCCAGACGTGGCTTGTGGATTCTGGCCGGAAGCGCCCTATTGACTTTACGCCGGGTGGCGGGCCGCCCACGCGGCCCGCAGTCGGGCTGCTTGCTCCTCGGTTATCGGCGTGATCTCCATGCTGGGCAGTGAAGGAAAATCGGCGGCCTCCAGATAGGCGGCCTTGTCTTCAATGTTCTCCGTGCTGTCGGCGGCGGCTTTCAGGGACGGAATGGCATCCGCACTGCCGAACTGAACTGTTTGGTGGCTTCAATCGCGGCCTCACGGACTCTTTATCCGGGCTGGTCAGGTCGGCCACAATGTGGTTCAGGGGTTCGGCGTCGTCATTCATGGACCAATCCTGCAGGCGGTCAATCTCATCCGCGCGTTCTTTAGCCGAAAGCACCACATTGGTAATGGCCGGCACCGTGGCTGGCACGGCGGCGGGCGTTGACGGTTGCGCAGCATTCGCCACAATATTTGAACCGCTGGAGGAACAGCTGGCGCGACTTCCGGGCTGGCAGGATGACCGGGCGTGTTTCCCACCTGCCGTTTCAAAAGCAGGGCCGCACCCAGAACCAGGAATATCAACAGGCCCGGCGTGATGATAAATTTTAGTCTCAAACTAAATAATTATGCCCGACAGTCAACGCAATTTGAGAATATTTGCTGCATCCCGTTTGGCCCGTGACCGGACTCATCTTTTCGAAATTTACCGCCAGCCGGATCAGTTTTTCGGGAAGTGCCATCTATAACGCATGGTAGGGTTATACCCCATAGCGAAAAACCGCCCCGCAGCGTAATATTTTCCAAATTTAGCAGACGAACGGTTTACAAAACAAAAAAATGATATGAAAACAACTCAAGTCCTGGCGTGTTCCTTGGCTGTCGGCGCGATGATTTTTGCCGCCGGCAAAGCCTCTGCGGATGTAATCCAGAAATTGAATATCAGTGGCACTGCCACTTATAGGGTCGCGGTTGCAACCAACACAACCGACGGCGGATATTACTATGGTGCAACCAACAAAAGTATCGTTACCTATAAAACCAAGACGGTGTCGTTTAATGACAAGACAATCATCGCCGCCTTGAATGCTTCGGAGGCGTTCACAAATAACGCCGGGAAGTTAGAGATCCCGAGCGGATCATACCTAGCCATTGATAACGATGCCAATGGTAACTCTTATATTATAGCTACTAACAGGGCTGATAATCTAATCATCAATCTGACCACGAATGGTTTCGCCAATATGTGGTATGGTGATTTAGATATTGTATCAGGAAAACTAAATACCTCTACCAAGCAATACAGCGCGAGTGATCTTAGCTTGGGAGGTATTGAGATTAATAATCAGGCAGGCACCCGCTTTAAGATTTGTGGTTTGATGAAGAGCAGTGAGAGTGGTTCCAAACCCAAGACGGCTACTCACCTTCAAACCGTGACTCGGTCGGACAGCATTACTGGCTCGGGTGAGGGAACCTACGCTGTCACTGCTGCTGATATCGAGGATACCATTGTGCGGGGCAAAGCCACCGCCCACGGCAAAAGCGCCCTGATCCCCACTCCACTCACCGTCATTGCCACCAACCCTACGAATAATGCCCCGGGTGTGCCGATCAACAGTCAACTCGCCGTCACCTTCAGTGAGGCGATGAACCCTGCTACGATCAACGGCACAACCTTTATCTTGAAGCAAGGGAGCACTCCGGTTACCGGCACGGTGAGTTATGTGAACGGCATGGCGATTTTTACGCCCGCAACCGCTCTCACGACCAATACCCCCTATACGGCCACGATTACCACCGGGGCAAAGACCACCGAGGCAACGGACCTGGACGACAATGCACTGGCAACTGACTTTGTCTGGAGCTTCACGACGAGCGCGTCAACAGACGTCACCAGACCCACCGTCAGTTCCACCATCCCTGCGGATAATGCCACGGGTGTGCCGATCAACAGTCAACTCGCTGCCACCTTCAGCAAGGCGATGAACCCTGCTACGATCACCGACACAACCTTTACGTTGCAGCAAGGGATCACTCCGGTTACCGGCACGGTAAACTATGCGAGCAGCACGGCGACTTTTGCGCCCGCAACCAATCTCACGACCAATACCCTCTATACGGCCACGATAACCACCGGGGCAACGGACCTGGCCGGCAATGCACTGGTAAGTGACTTTGTCTGGAGCTTCACGACGGGCGCGTCAACCGACACCACTGCCCCCACCGTGAGTTCCACCATCCCGACGAATAATGCCACGGGTGTGGCCATCAACCAGACAGTCAACGCCACCTTCAGCAAGGCGATGGACCCCGCAACAATCACCACGGCAAACTTCACGGTGACCGGACCTGGCGGAACGGTAACAGGAACAGTCGCCTATGTTGCAGCGAGCCAGATTGCAACCTTTACACCAGCGACCAATCTTGCACCCGGCACCACGTATACGAACACGATTACAACCGGGGTCAAGGACCTGGCCGGTAATGCACTGGCAAGTGACTTTGTCTGGAGCTTCACGACGGGAGCGCAGATAGAGACAAACCTGATGTCAATCAACCTTGGAAGCGCCTCCACCTTCGCGATTATGGCGACCGCCGCGATCAGTGGCGGTGGCGACCAGATCAATGGAGACGTCGGGTTGTCTCCAGGTTCTGCACAGGGAATCCCGCCGTCAGAAATCAACGGGGTGATCCACGTGGATGATCAGGCCATAATTGATGCTCAAATCGCCTTGTCGGCCGCGTATAACGACGCCGTGAGTCGGTCAGTCAACGCTCAAACTTTGCCGGGAAATCTGGGCGGGCTGACCATGACCCCTGGCCTCTATGTGAACTCGAGCTCGGTTGAAATATCAGGAACGGGAGCAAACGCGATTTTAACTCTCGACGCCCAGGGTGACGCGAATGCGGTCTTCATCTTCAAGATGGCGTCCACGCTCACCATTGGTACCGGTACCAGTATTGTCCTGAGCGGCGGCGCCCAGGCGAAAAACGTCTTCTGGCAGGTCGGCAGTTCAGCGACTCTTGGTACGACCAGCATCTTCGAGGGAAACATACTGGCTGCTGTTACCATCACGGTAAATAACGGCGCCGCGGTGGAAGGCAGGTTGTTTGCCGGGTCGGGCGGCGGCGCGGGCGCGGTGACTGTACAGTCCAGCACCATTACAGTGCCTGCCCCGTAAGGCATGCGGCATTTCAGTAGAAAATATCTGATCGACGAAAGAAAGTGATTGCAGATGGCAAAAAAAGCAGAGGCGGTCGAATGACTGCCGCTAAAAAACGGGCCGCCAAAGGGCCTGGTGGGAAAGGGATGGTTAAAAACCGTCCAGCAGGCCGAAGGATCATGAACACTTGAGAGCAAATCCAAGCACTCCTTCCCTCAAGCGCGCTTGCAGTTTGACGAAAAGAGCGCGCTTGGGGTGGTGAACACGATCTGGAGAAGCAATCGGTAAATATCGGTAAACGAACAAAACATCAAAAACGAAAGAGAACGTCATGAAAAAGACATCTGTAAACACGGGCAAAACCTTGAAAGTGTTGGGATTGGTCATCGGCCTCGGTGCGCTGCCATTGCTCCTGGGCGTGACCGGCTGCACCACCGGCAGCCGCTACGAGCAAAGCACGGGCGAACGAATTGACGACCATGGCACTTCTTCCCGCGTCAGGGCCGCGCTGGCAGACGACTCGCAATATAAGTACGACGGAGTAAACGTGGAAACGTTCAAGGGCGTGGTCCAGTTAAGCGGCTTTGTCGACACGAGGGACCAGAAAAACCGGGCCGGGGATCTCGCCAGGAAAGTCAAGGGCGTGACCGATGTCGAAAACAACATCACCGTCAAAGAGTGATTGAATTGAGAAAGGCGCATTCGCAACACACCGACAGTGAGATCCCCGCTGTCGGCACGTTGACCGCGAGTGGAAACGAAACCGGAATGAACTGCCGGAAGAGGTTCGCCAGTTGCTCAATTGCGAATTGGAAAAAATGCTTTCGTGATCTCGCGGCGAAGATCACGGTGCTTTTCGGACGGACCCGGCTGGCGGAAACCAGGCGGCGCGAATGGCGCGTCTGAATCAAAATGGTTTCGGTAGGGTAACACCCCATAGCGCACGCGCAGCTTCTTGAATTACTATCAGCCGATCAGGCAACCAAATCACGCCTGCCTAATATAAAGGAAATACATGAAAACCAAACTTACCCTGCTGGTAATCAGCAGTTCACTGGTGCTGGCCGCGCCAGCATTGCTGGCGCAAGATACCAACACCAACACCAATACCCTCCCCCTCGCCCAAACCGTGAAATACCAAAAAGCGTTTGAAAATGACCGGTCTTTGGGCGAACGATCCCTCCTTCCACCCGGTCTCAAGGAGAAGTTGAAGCTCACCGACGAGCAAAGAGGCGAGTTGAAGCCAATCGAGGATGACTTTGCCAACACCTGCCAGCAATACCAGACAGCCAACCAACCCCGGATTGACGCTGCCGAGGAGGCGAATCGACAGGCGCGCGCATCGAAGGACACGGCGCAAATTCAGGCAGCACGCAAACAATTGCAACAGGTCTGGGCCGGTCTCCGGCCATACAGAGAGACAGCCGTCAATCAAATCAAGCCTCTGCTGACGCCGGATCAACTCGTGATTTTGGAGGATCCGAAGAACCAATGGCGCGAAAATCATGGTCAGGAAGCGAATGATCCGTCTGCGAATTGAATCATCCCGACAGTGATTTTATTGGACGGCGATGGCTGCAAACCAGCGGCGAAACAATGGCTCAAAGACCAGGTGAATCGCAACGGCGCGCTGATTGCCGTCGGGGATATGAAAGAATTTCAGACACAAGCAAACAACGGATTTTTAGGGTAACATTGTCTATGATTCCCAAACCATTTTTCTGAATCACAGTGTCGCCATGCCTTCGGAAACATTTCAAGCAAGCCGGTTGACGCGCGGCAATTTTCTTTTCCCCACGATTATCGAGGTGACGAACAAGGCGGTCATCCGGCATAAACGGTCGTGGTTCAGCCGCGACGAGATCAGCATCAGCATCACGAAGGTTGCGTCCGTTCACATCAAGACGGGAATCATTTGGGCGGACATTTTGATTGAATCGTCCGGCGGCAGCGACCCGTTGGCAAGCCACGGCCACCGGAAGGCAGATGCGCGCCGCATCCGTGAGCTGGTCGAAACCGCGCAGGGAAGTTTGACGGGCAGGATGGAGCAGGGGAGCCAGTCATGAAGGCGTGTGGCATGCTCGTGTTGTTTTTGGCGGGTTCACTGGTTGCGCGGGCGGATGACGACACGGTCACAATACCGGAACTGGTTCAAGGTGCGCAACAATGGGCGCAGGAAAATCTCGATACGAACGTTCTCAACGCGCTTCCCGAAGTGGACGGGCGCGCGGTGCGGCAATTTTTTCGCGAATTACAGCGGCGCTTTCAAGGCGACTATGTGGTGGATATGGCGGCGCTGCGGCAAACGGCCCAAGCCGTCCTGCCGTTGCTAGAAAGTCGCGAGGAAACCCGGCCCTACGCCGCGTGGCTCAAGGCGCAGATGGATTACCTGGATGTCGCGGACGAAATCCGGCTCACGATTCCACCGCCAAAAGTTGAAACCAACCAGCCGCCCCAACCGGTTCCCAATCCCCCGCCGCAAAAGGAACGCGAG
>JBEKZC010000062.1:0-20679 GCA_049510295.1 Verrucomicrobiota bacterium
GAACAGGCCGCCGCGCTGGCGCTGGCGACATTCCGTTCAATGCTCCGGGCTCCTGAGGTGAAAATTGCATTGGGAAGCTCGTTTTTGGTGACGGTGATTTTCGGCGTAATGTTCTTCCTTCGCTCTCCGCCCCATTTCCCGGACACGGCGAAGCCATTCATGGCAACCGGTTCAATCGTGTTCTCCATGTTCATGCTCGTCCGCTTTTTCGTGAACCAGTTTGGTTTTGACCGCGACGGCTTCCGCGCCCTGATCCTTTCTCCCACGGACCGGCGACTCATCCTGCTCGGCAAAAACCTCGCGGGCCTGCCCGCCAGCGCCCTCTTCGGCATCCTGTTGCTCACACTGACTTCCGTGCGGTTGCAACTGCCATTGCTCGATGTTATCGCAACATTGTTTCAGTTGGTCACCCTGTTGTTGATTGCCGGTCTTGGCGGCAATCTGCTCTCCATTCTCGTACCTTACCGCATCCAACCCGGTTCGATGAAGCCGACCAAGATGCCCGGCCTGGCGATGCTGGTGATGATTCTCTGTCAGATGCTTTTCCCCGTCGCCATGGCCCCGGCATTCGTACCGCCACTGGCCGGACTGCTGTGGCGGCTGGCCGGCTGGCCGGACGTGGTGCCGGTCAATCTAATCCTATCTTTCCTGCTCGCGGCGCTGGTAGCGTTTGCCTACTGGCAGACACTCGGACCGCTGGGCCGCCTGTTGCAACGCCGGGAAACAAAAATTCTGGGCGTGGTGACGGTGGAGGTGGAATAGCCGGGCACCGCGTTTTTCGGAAAACCTTTTTTGCGTTTGTCAAGGGCGCCACAATAAATTTCCCGAAAAATTCTTCTTGTGAAAATGCCCGCTTGGGGCGATGTAATAGGCGGAAAGCGTGAGTGAAAAACCGCGCGTTGTTCTTTGGAAAACTGGATGCGATTTACCCTGCCCTGTTCGTGATTCGCAACAAATCCTTGAACCGTAGTAAAACGATCAATGGAGCCAATCTGTGACTGTGGCCGACACGCCTTCACTGGAAGTCGAAAGCAGCCCGGCGGGCTCCGCATGTTGTAAAACATGTTCAAAGGATCATGTCGCACACGGCAAGGGCGGGGTTTTATTTTAATGTGGAATGACGAATGCAGAATGAAGAATTAAGGCCCGCCGGTTGGCGGGCTTTTTTGTTTTGGGCAAATCTTCTGCCAACTGCTAATTTTAATTCATGGCGCGCGATGATTTGTTTGCAACTCCGGCTGAATCGAAGCCGCGCGCTTCGACCACGCCGGAATCTTCCCGCCATCAGCCGCTGGCCGCGCGAATGCGACCACGCCAGCTCGACGAGTTCGCCGGACAGACGCACATCCTCGGCCCCGGCCAGTTGCTCCGCCGCGCCATCGAGGCCGACCGCATCCAATCGCTGATTTTCTTCGGGCCGCCCGGCACGGGCAAAACGTCGCTCGCCCAAATCATCGCGCGCCAGACCAAAAGCAAATTTGAGCGGCTCAGCGGCGTCGAATCCAACGTCGCCGACATGCGCCGAGTGCTGGCATCCGCGGCCAACCGCCTCGAAAACACCGGCCAGCCGACGATCCTGTTCATTGACGAAATCCACCGCTTCAACAAGGCGCAGCAGGACGTGCTGCTGCCGGACGTCGAAAGCGGCGTCGTGCGGCTCATCGGCGCCACAACGCACAATCCGTTTTTTTTCGTCAATTCACCGCTCGTTTCGCGCTCGCAGATTTTTGAACTGCGCCCGCTGACAGAGGACGAACTTTTTTCACTCCTGCAACGCGCGCTGGCCGACGCCGAACGCGGCCTCGGTTACACGAAGATCAAGGCGGAAGAGGATGCGTTGCATCATCTCGCCAAAATCGCCGACGGCGACGCGCGCAAGGCCTTGAATGCGCTGGAAATTGCCGCGCTCACCACCGCGCCGCAGAAAAACGGCGTTGTTCACATTGACCTGGCCGCCGCCGAGCAAAGCATCCAGAAAAAGGCCGTCGTGTATGACGACGAGGACGCGCATTACGACACGATTTCCGCGTTCATCAAATCCATGCGCGGCAGCGACGCAGACGCCGCGCTTTACTGGCTGGCGAAAATGATTCACGCCGGCGAAGACCCGCGCTTCATCGCGCGGCGGATTGTGATTTGTGCGGCGGAAGATGTGGGCCTGGCGGATCCGATGGCTTTGGTTCTGGCCAACACGGCGTTGCAGGTTGCAGAATTTGTGGGCTGGCCCGAGGCGCGCATTCCGCTGGCCGAAGCGACGGTCTATATCGCCACCGCCAACAAGAGCAACAGCGCTTATCTGGCGATTGACGCCGCGCTGGAAGACGTGCGTTCCGGCCGCACACTGCCGGTGCCGGGGCATTTGCGGGACACGCATTATGCCGGCGCCGAACGGCTGGGCCATGGCCAGGGCTATGAATACGCGCACGACCATCCCGAACATTTCGTCGCGCAGGATTATCTCGGCGCGGACAAGCATTATTACGAACCGACCGAGCAGGGCGTGGAAAAGAAAATCAAGGAGCGCGTGGAAAAATGGCGCGCGGAATTTACCAAGATCAAAAAAAACCAAACCTTGACCACGGATGAACACGGATAAACACGGATGGGGCAAATTATTTGAAGGCAGGGCGCGTCACTTCCGCCTTCGCAATGCTACGGCGGGACAAGCCGTGCGCGCCGAAGTTTGCATTCGGACGAGCGGCGGGCAGCCGCCGTCGCGCCTTCGCGGCGCTTTGGCGCGCCGCGAAGGCGGAAGGACTGCCCGCCCTGCCAATCAATCCATATTTTATCCGTGTCCATCCGTCCCGCATTGCGGGATCCGTGGTTGTTGTGAATTTTTTGTTTCCTGAAAATGCAACCCGACATTCAAGAGGCCAAAGCCGCGCTGCGAAAACAAATCCGCGGCGCGCTGGAAAAGATTTTCCCGGCGGTGCGCACCGCGTTGTCCGCGCAAATTCGCGACCGGCTCAAGGAACAGGCCGTTTGGAAAAATGCCGGATCGGTCCTGTTTTTCGCACCGTTGCCGGACGAACTGGATTTGTGGCCGCTGCTGGAAGCGGCGCTGGCGGCGGGGAAAATCGCCGCCCTGCCCCGCTACCATCCGGCGGACAAAAATTACGTTGCGTGCCGGGTGCAAAATGTGCGGCGTGACATTGTGACCGGGCAGTTTGGCATCCGCGAACCGGCAGCCCGGTGCCCCGAAATCCCTTTAAGCCGCCTCAATTTGATTCTCGTGCCCGGCGTCGCGTTTGACTGGCACGGGCACCGGCTGGGCCGCGGCAAAGGATTTTACGACCGTTTGCTGGCGGGCACGCGCGGGGTGAAATGCGGCATCGCCTTTGACGATCAGATGGTGAATGAAGTCCCGGCCGGACCATCGGACGTGCGCATGAATTTTATGATGACGCCGACGGGCGGTGTGGAAATTGCGGATTGAGGACGGCGCGATTACTGGTGCTGCTGGTTCATCATGGGCAGGGTGCCTTCCCAGTCTTGTGGCGTGTTCCACGGGCGGACCGAATCATTTTCCGGTTCATTGGTTGCACAACCACTGACCCCAACGAGCATGCCACCAAGCAAAAGGAGCAGGAGCCATCTTACAGCGCGGCATTTCATGTCAGGAGGCCGGATGTGCGGGGCTGACCTCATCGCCTTCAATCACTTCGCCGAGTTTCCAACCCGGCACGACATTGGCGATGCAGCGGTTTTTTTCGACGCTGCGCACGACAACTTTGGCAACCAGCTTGCCTTCCCGGCTGACCAAAAGCTCACCGTTTTCGAGAACCCCCTGATCCTGGCCGATGTTCAGCACGACAAAATCCCATTTCGGATCAACCACCAGAATTTTGCCCCTGAGGTCGGCGCGCAATCGGATGGTTGGGTCCGGACCTTCGTATTTGGCGAGGCGGGCTTGCAACCGGGTCAGGGCGCGCTGCAATACCACTTTTTCTTCGTTAACGATTTCGACTGCCTCTTGTGATTCTTTCAGCGCTCGGCTGAGTTTGCCGACGGCATCCGCAGTGATGCCGGTGGCCTTGTAAGCGGCCAGTTGGTTTAGCGAGTCGTCACGCTCCTGTGTGGTCTTGGCAAGTTTGTCGGACAATTCATCAGCGCGCTTGGTCTGCGCCGTGGCGGTGACGACCGCCTTGTCGCGCTCGGACTTCGCATCAGCCAAATCCTGTGTGGTCTGCTTGAGCGTGTCTTGCGTCTTCGTCAACTCAGTCTTCGCTTTGGAGAGATCGGACAGGGCTTGTTGCTTTTTGCCGCGTTCATCATCCCGCTGAGAAACCAGCGTGCTGATTTTATCCCTCACCTGAAGGATGTTTAACGTGCCGGCGCCCAGCGCCACAATAATGGCCAAAATCAGACTGATGCGAATCAACATGGCTTGGTTTGCAGTTTTGCCGTCAAGTTATACGTTTGCGCCCAATGTGTCAACGCCAGTTTGTGCCTTGCCAAACCTTGATTTCGCTTCATCTTTTGCCGCATGGATGCAGAACAACTCAAGCATTTGCACCCGTCCGGCGCCAAACCGCGGCCACTGCGCGCGTTGCTGGCTTTGAGTCGCGTGTCGCATTTGCCAACGGTCTGGTCGAATTGTCTGGCCGGCTGGTGGCTGGGCGGTGGCGGAAATTTTGCGAAATTGCCGCTGCTGTTTCTGGGCGTAAGCGCGCTTTACACCGGCGGAATGTTTTTGAACGACGCTTTTGACGCGGATTTCGACCGCCAGCGGCGCGCGGAACGGCCGATACCGTCCGGTGCGATTTCGTTGCCAGCCGTCTGGCGCTGGGGATTGACGTGGCTCGGTCTGGGCGCGCTGTGTTTGATTGCCGTGAGCAAAACGACCGGGGCACTCACGCTGGCGCTGCTCCTGTGCATCATTATTTACGACGCGACGCATAAAGCCGTCACCGCGTCGCCGTGGCTGATGGGCTTGTGCCGGTTCTGGGTGTATGTCATCGCCGGTTCAGCGGGCGCGGCGGGCGTCAACGGGGGGCCGGTTTGGTGCGGCGTCGCGCTGGCTTTGTATGTGGCCGGACGGGGTTACCTGGCGCAGCACGAAAGTTCCCGCGGACGGGTTTCTTATTGGCCATTGGCCATGCTGGCTGCGCCGATCTTTTTCGCCATGCTGATAAACTCGGCGGAATATCGCGTTCCAGCAATGTGGTTGTCGCTCGTGCTCGCGCTGTGGATCGCGCTCTGGGTGCGGACAATGTTTCAGGCGGGCGAAGCCAATGTCGGGCACATCGTGTCGGGCCTGCTGGCGGGAATCGTTTTCGTGGATTGGCTGGCGGTCGCGCCGTTAATGGCTGAACATCAATGTCCGTATTGGCTGAGCTTCACGTTTTTGATTTTATTCGGCGCGACGCTGTCGCTTCAGCGGTTCGTGCCAGCCGCCTGAAATTACTGGCCGGCGTTCCGCCAGCCCGCCGCGCTGCGACAGACAATTCCACGCCGACGAGACGTCGGCGTTCCCAAGACCGGCAATCCGGTTCCATCCGAAAAACGGAGCTGGCGACAGCCTGAAGTTACGCCCCAACGAAATAATCCTTCACAAGCTGTACTTGAACAAAACAACAGTTCCGGTTATTATGGTTTTTCGGTCATGAATACATCCGAAGCTCCGGTTAAATTAACGCACAACGAGGTCATCAAGGAAGCGACGCCGACGCTCGCGAGCACCATCGCCGCGACCTTGAACGACGCGGGCGCCGACCATTTTTCCGAGGACGAAAACCAGTTCCTGAAGTTTCACGGCTCCTACCAGCAGGATGACCGCGACCTGCGCAAGACCGGCAAGAAATACATCATGATGGTCCGCAGCCGCGTCCCCGGCGGGGTGATGACGGCCAAACAATGGCGCGTGTTCGACGATTTGTCGGCCCGCTACGGCAATAATACGTTGCGCGTCACCACCCGCCAAACCATCCAGTTTCACAGCGTGCTTAAAGGTAATTTGCGTCCGCTCATCAAGGCCATCAACGAGTCGTTGCTTTCCACGCTCGCCGCGTGTGGCGACGTGAACCGCAACGTCCTTGCCCCACCCACGCCCGCCTACACCCGGGCGCGTGAGCAGGTCTTTCAAGATTGCCACCGCGTCGCCCTGGCGCTCGCACCGCAAACCAGGGCCTATCACTCCATCTGGATTGACGGGGAACAGCTTGATCTCGAAAAACCGGAGAATAAAAATTTTGCGGATCCGCTTTACGGCAAAACGTATCTGCCGCGAAAATTCAAAATCGCGTTCGCCATTCCACCGGTGAATGACCTCGATATTTTCACGAATTGCCTCGGCCTCATCGCCGTCGTCGAAAATGACCGGCTCACCGGCTACAATCTCGCTGTCGGCGGCGGCATGGGCCGCAGCCACGGCAATGAAGCCACCTATCCGCGCCTCGCGGATGTCATTGGCTTTTTCAAACCGGAAAAACTTGTCGAAATCGCGAAGGCCGTGCTCACGATTCACCGCGATTTCGGCGACCGCACCGACCGCAAGCACGCCCGCCTGAAATACGTCGTGGCTGAACGCGGTGTGGACTGGACGCGCGCTGAAATCGAGAAGCGCGCCAATATCAAACTCGAACCGGCCCGGTCTTTCAAATTCACCACCACCAGCGACCTTTACGGCTGGCACAAGGCCGTGGATGGAAAATGGTTTCTCACGCTTTTCGTCGAAACCGGCCGCGTGAAGGACGCCACCGAGCGCCGCCTGAAAACCGCGTTGCGCCAAATCGCGGAGAAATTTCCGAACATCGAATTCCGTCTGTCGGCAAATCAAAACGTCATCCTGGCGAACATCGCCGAAACCGACCAAGCGGGCATTAACGCGCTGCTCGCCGAACACGGTGTGAAGACGGAAAACCAGGCGACCGTGCTGCACGCGGCTTCCATGGCCTGCCCCGCCCTGCCCACCTGCGGTCTTGCGCTCGCCGAATCCGAACGCATGTTGCCCGGCTTGATTGATCGCATTGAAAAACTCTGTGGCGACCTCGGCCTCGGCGGCGAAGAAATCATCATCCGCTCAACCGGCTGCCCGAACGGCTGCTCACGGCCTTACATGGCGGAGATCGCGTTTGTCGGCAAAGCCCCCGGACGTTATCAAGTCTGGCTGGGCGGCGACACCGCCGGCACGCGCTTGAATCGCATCTGGAAGGATGTGATCAAGGACGCGGACATGGAAAACGAGTTACGCCCGGTGCTCACACGCTTTGCGAAGGAACGTAATCATGGCGAACGCTTCGGCGACTGGTGCGACCGGGTGTTTTTGAAGGAACAAACGAATTAAAACAACAAAGACACGAAGACCTGGCGCGGCCGACGCCGCAACCAAACTTTTTGGAGTGCGGCGGGAAGCGAAGCGCCACGCCGCTTTTTCAGTGTCGGTCGGCGTCCCAAAGCGGTGTCGCCGCTGCGCTCTGCCACCGCACTCCAAGATCCTCGCAGCGCACGATGGTTCCGGGCATTGCAGTGCGAAGAACTTTGTGTCCTTGCGACTTTGTTGTTCAAAACCCAATGACTTCTGATCAAATTTCCAAAGCCAACACCGGGTTGCGCGACAAATCGCCGCTCGAAATTGTCCGCTGGGCGATTGCGCAAGCAAATGGTCGCGCCATCGTCTCCACGAATTTTCGTCCTTACGAAGCCGTCATTCTGCATCTCTGCACGCAGGTGCAACCGGACATTCCGGTGTTATGGGTGGATCACGGCTACAATCGTCCCGCGACCTACCAGCACGCGGAAGATTTGAAAAGTCGGCTCAAGCTGAATATCAAAGCGTATCTGCCAAAATTGACGGTCGCCCATCGCGACGCCGTTTACGGCCCGATCCCGACAACGGACGACGAGGAAGGCCTGAAACAGTTCAGCACCGTGATGAAACTTGAACCGTTTCAGCGCGGCATGAAGGAGCTGGCGCCGACCGTCTGGCTTACGGCGTTGCGCAAGGTTCAGAACCCGAACCGCGCCGGCCTGGACATCGTTTCCGAGGACAAAAATTTCGGCACGCTCAAGGTCAGCCCGGTTTTTTATTTGAGCGACGCGGACATGGAAAATTATTTGAAGCAGCACAACCTGCCAAACGAGTGGGATTATTTCGATCCGGCCAAGGCCGACGACAAACGCGAGTGCGGTTTGCACGCCGAGTGGGGCGGGAAAGCGGTCAAAACCTAGACACGGATTGCACGGATTTTCACGGATTATTTTATGGCTGAATTTCTCTACCGCGAAGAAACGCACTGCTTGATCGGTCTTTGCATGGAGATTCACCGTGAATTGGGCAAGGGACATGATGAAGTCATCTACAAAGATGCGCTGGTCGTGGAATTGAACCGCGCAAATGTTCCGTTCGCCCACGAAAACAAATACGAAGTGAATTACAAAGGCGTCATTCTTCCGCATTCTTATCGCGCTGATTTCGTCGTTTGGGACAAAATTCTGTTTGAAGCCAGGGCGGTTGAGCAACTCACCGATGCGCACGTCAAGCAGGTTTTGAATTATCTGGCTGCTTCGAAATTGCGATTAGGCTTGCTGGTCAACTTTGGCGGTGATTCGCTGGAATGGAAGCGCGTTATTCTATGAATCCGTGTCAATTTGTGAAATCCGTGTCAAAATGAACAGTTATCACCTCGACCATTTGCAGTATCTGGAAACGGAAGCGATTCACATCATGCGTGAAGTCGCGGCGGAATTCGAGCGGCCCACCCTGCTCTTCTCCGGCGGCAAGGATTCCATCTGCCTGCTGCGCCTTGCGGAGAAGGCGTTTCGCCCGTCCGACATTCCGATGCCGTTTCTCAACATTGAAACCGGCCACGAATTTCCGGAATTGATTGAATTCCGCGACCGGCGCGCGAAGGAACTCGGCGCGAAGCTGATCGTCCGCACCGTCGAAGAGGCCATCGCCAAAGGGCTGGCCCATCCCGCGCCGGGCGAAATCAGCCGCAACAAACTGCAAATTCCCGCCCTGCTGGGTGCAATTGAGGAGTTTCGATTTGATTGCGCCATCGGTGGCGCGCGGCGCGACGAGGAAAAAGCCCGGTCCAAGGAGCGGTTCTTCAGTTTCCGCGACAGCTTCGGCCAGTGGGATCCGAAAGGTCAACGGCCGGAAATCTGGAATCTTTACAACCCCCGCGTGAATCCCGGTGAAAACATGCGCGTCTTCCCGCTCTCCAATTGGACGGAGATGGACGTGTGGGAATACATCAAGCGCGAAAAGCTGGAAGTGCCGGCCATTTATTTCAGCCACACGCGCAAATGCGTCCGCCGCAACAACCAGTGGCTGCCGGTCACTGATTTGCTGCCGCCCAGGGAAAAAGAGCAGGTAAAGGAACTGGTCGTCCGTGTCCGGACCATCGGCGACATCATCAGCACCGGCCTGGTCGAATCACCGGCGGACTCCGTGGACGACATCATCGCCGAAATCGCCGCCGCGCGTGTCACCGAACGCGGTTCCCGCGCCGACGACAAGGCCGGCGAAGCGGCAATGGAAGACCGGAAAAAAGCGGGATACTTTTAACCACAGATGAACACGGATAAACACGGATTTTTTTCTTCCCACAGCCGTCGGCGTCAGAAGGCCAAGACAATTTGGAGTGCGGTGGCAGAGCGTAGCGGCGACACCGCTTTCCGAGCGCCAGCAAACTTCAAAAGCGGCGTGGCGCTTCGCTTCCCGCCGCAGTTCAAAACCTTCGGTTGTGACGCATGCCGCGCCACGTTTACCCGTGCTTGAACTTTTTCCATGCCCCACATCCAACATCCAATCGAAATTCTGCGATTAAACACCTGCGGCTCGGTGGACGACGGCAAGTCTACACTCATTGGCCGCTTGCTTTATGACTCCAAGAATTTGATGGAGGACCAGCTCGAGGCGCTCGAACGTTCCGCCGACATCACCGGCGGCGGACAGATCAATCTGGCCAACCTTACCGATGGCCTGCGCGCCGAGCGCGAACAAGGCATCACGATTGACGTGGCGTATCGCTACTTTGCCACGCCCAAGCGGAAGTTCATCGTCGCGGACACGCCGGGACATGTGCAATACACCCGCAACATGGTCACCGGTGCCTCGACCGCGAACCTGTCCATCGTGCTCGTGGACGCGCGGCAGGGCGTGATCGAGCAAAGCCGCCGCCATACTTACATCGCCGCGCTGCTCGGCATCCCGCACCTGATCATCGCGGTAAACAAGATGGATTTGGTGGATTGGAACAAGGAACGTTTTTTGGAAATTCGCGATGAATTCGAGGATTTCATCCCGAAACTCGACGTGTTCCGCGATGTGAAATTCATGCCCATCAGCGCGCTCAACGGCGACAACGTCGTCGAGCCGTCCAAGCGCACGCCGTGGTATGAAGGCCCGACGTTGCTCGCGCATCTGGAAACCGTCCATATCGCCAGCGACTGGAATCTCAGCGCGCTGCGTTTTCCCGTCCAATGGGTGAACCGACCGAACAACCCGACCGACGCGCGTCTGCACGATTTTCGAGGTCTGAGCGGACAAATCGCCAGCGGCATAGTGCGCAAAGGCCAGCAGGTGGCCGTGCTACCCGCCGGCATCAAGACCACGGTGAAAGACATCTGGACTTATGACGGCCCGCTGGAAGAAGCATTTTGTCCGCAATCGGTGACGATTTGCCTCGAACACGACATTGACGTCAGCCGGGGCGACATGATTGTGGGCCTGGAAAATCTGCCGGGACAAAGCTCTGATTTGCACGCTCACGTTTGCTGGATGCACCAGCGAAAGTTGCAGGCGGGCAAAAAATATTTTCTCAAGCACGCCACGCAAACCGTCCAGGCCGTCGTCACCCAGGTGGAAAGCCGCATCAACATGGCCACCTTTGAACCGGAGGCCGCGCCCGCCGCCCTGGCGGTAAATGACGTCGGCATCGTCCGCCTGAAAGCTGCCAAACCGATTGTCTATGACGGCTACAACACCAACCGGCTCACCGGCTCGTTCATATTGATTGAACAAGGCACCAACGCCACCGTCGGCGCCGGGATGCTGTTGCCACCCACCGAAGCCGTGAAGCCCGAATACACCGACTTCGCCATTTGAACGCCGTCCGCACCGGTCAAAGACAAAACAACTTTTAAGAAAAAGGCTGTTTGCGGGAGAGGTTTTTTTGCCATTGACCGCTCACGCCAATGGGTGACACCTTTTCGGCACGACCATCACACTGGGTAGTGCTGAGAGGACTGTTTTGAAAAGATGCGCCTGCCCGTTCTTGAGAATGATGCCACTGGTGACGCGGCTTCACAGAGAGGAAGCCGCGCGGTTTTCATTTTCGCCGGCTGCTTGCTGCTGCTGATGGTGGTGGGCTGGGTGGATTACATTACAGGCTATGAACTCGGGTTTTTCGTATTTTACACCGCGCCGATTGGGCTGGCTGCCTGGTACCTGGGTCGCTGGCCTGGCATTGCAGTGGCCTTTGGGTCAACGATAGCCTGGTGGCTGGCAGATGCTTTCGCCGGAGTAAAATATTCCTCACAGTTTTCTTTTTGGTGGAACAGCACCGTTCATTTTTCGGCGTTTGTAATCAACGCCGTGACCATTGCAAAAATCAAGCTGGAACTAAGACATCGCCATGAGCTGGCGGCCAAACTCGAAGCCGCCCGCCAGACCTTGCGCGCAGCGGCCAAGGTTCTGCCCGCCTGTCCCATATGCGGCAAAGCCCATCTCCAGACCGGGCGGAACGGCCAGGCCGAGTTGCGGGACCTGGCCCAAGGCAACGCCGACCTCAGCGGCGCTCTCTGTGGAGAATGTGCTCAACCCGTACGAAGGAGTTGACGGCGCGGTGCGGCAGGCGCAAATTCTTGTTTGCTTGGGTGACAAAATAAAATTTCGCGTTTCGGAGTCCCTTTCACCGCGGCGGCGCAAGTTTCTGTTCTGGGTTGTGGGGTTGCTGCTGTTCTACACGGTCGCCGGTTTTTTCATCCTGCCGCCCATCATCCGCGCCGTGGCGGTCAAACAGTTGTCCAAACAACTCGACCGCGAGGTCTCCATCCAGAAGGTGAAGCTCAATCCGTTCGTGCTTTCGACCACCATTCGCGGCCTGCTCATCAAGGACAATGACGGCGAGCCGTTTGTTTCGTGGGATGAGGTTTATGTCAATTTCCAGCTCTCGTCGTTCCTTGGCCATCCCTGGGTTTTCAAGGAAATCAGCGTGACCGGGCCCTTTGCCCGCGTGCAAATGAACAAGGATGGCACGTTTAATTTTTCCGACCTCATCACGAAGTTCTCAACCAACGCGCCCGCCGCACCACCCAAGGCACCGGCCAAACCCGTCGCCCTGGTGATTGACCGGCTGCAAATCACGAACGCCACCGTCTCGGTGACCGACCTGACGCACCGCCAGCCGTTCAAACGGATGGTTGGTCCGTTGAATTTCACGTTGGAACATTTCGAAACCAATCCGGACAACAAAAATCCTCATGTGTTCACCGGCACGACGGACGCGGGCGAAAAAATTTCCTGGAACGGATTTTTCTACCTCGACCCGTTGCGCTCGCAAGGCGAATTGACTCTCGACAACCTCCCGTTGAACAAATACGCCCCGCTGTATCAGGATCGGGTGCCCTTTGAAATCCGGGATGGCACCGTGGGTTTGCACGTGAATTACCATCTGGAACTCAGCCCCACCAACCGCATCATCGCCGTGACCGACACTGCCTTCGCGCTGCGGAATTTCAAACTCGCCGAACCGGGCAGCGAAACCAATATGATCGAGCTGGCCAATCTTGCCGTGACCGGCGTGAACGTGGACGCCGTGGCCCGGCAGGCGGAAATCGGTTGTGTGTCCGCCAACGGGGGCAGGCTTTTTCTGCTTCGCAGCGGGAACAATTCCACCAACGTCGCCGGACCTTCCCCACCGGCGGAAACGGCAACGAACGCGCCCGGCGGCATCCCGGCGTTGCTGGGTTCCGTCACCAATGCCGTCGCCCTGTTCCTCCACAGCACAAACCTCTGGACCGGCACCATTCATGACGTGGAGTTCACCCACTGCGCCTTCAGCCTCGAAGACCGGACCGCTTCCCGCCCGGCCCGGCTGGACCTCGACGACATCGCGCTGAGTGTCAAAAACATTTCCAACGTCCCCAACACCAACCTCACCGTCGGGCTTTCCCTGCAATGGAACACCAATGGCACCATCAAAACCGATGTCGCCGTCACCTTTTCTCCGCTGACGGCTGATGTCCAACTTGCGCTGAACCGGCTCGACCTCGGCACGCTGGACCCGTATCTCGAATCCAAACTCAATCTCTTCATCCCTGACAGCCAGCTTGGCCTTCATGGGCAGATTCAACTTCGCACCCCAGACGGTCAACTGCCCGAGGTCAGCTTCCGCGGTGACACCTGGCTCGACGGGTTTCGCACCGTGGATGGCGTTTTGGGCGAGGATTTGTTGAAATGGAGTTCCGTTCGCGTCTCCGGCATTGATGCCAACCTGAATCCACTTGGCGTTGCCATCAAGGAAATCGCCCTAGATAACGTGACGGCGCGTCTCGTCATTGAAACCAACCACACCATCAATCTGTTCGCCGCCCTAAGCCCGTCCGGCACCAATGCCCCGGTTGACACCAACGCGACCAAGTCTGCAACCGTGGTTCAAAATCCCGCCGTGCCCGCGACCAACGCCACGGCTCCCGCGGCGCTGCCGCAATTTTCCATCGGCAGCATCGTCATTTCCAACGCCGCCGCCAGCTTCACCGACCGTTCGGTCACGCCCAACGTCAATCTGGCGGTTCTGGAGGCCGGCGGCACCATTGCCGGGCTTTCGTTCAGCCAGCTTCAGCACGCCGACGTTGATTTGAGCGCCAAAGTGGACGGCGTCGGCCCGGTGGCCATCAGCGGCACCCTCAACCCGTTCAGCGGCACAGAGACAAATGATTTGAAAATCACCGTCAAGGACGTGGATTTGACGCCGACCAGCCCGTACTCCGGAAAATTCGCCGGTTATCGCATCGCCGAGGGAAAGTTAAACCTGGACCTGGCGTATGATCTCATCGGGCGGAAGTTGAAATCGAAAAATGTCATCACGCTTGACCGGTTCACCTTCGGCGAAAAGGTGGAAAGTCCGGACGCGACGCATCTGCCCGTGCGCCTCGCCATCGCCATCCTGAAGGACCGCAACGGCCAGATTCTGCTCGACGTGCCCATCGAGGGCAGCCTCGACGATCCGCAGTTCCGTATTGGCAAGGTCGTCGCGCGCGCCATTCTGAACATTCTCGAAAAAGTCGCCACGTCGCCGTTCTCGATGCTGGGCGCGGTGCTCGGCGGCGGAGGCGAAGAATTAAGTTATCAGGATTTCGTTCCGGGCAGCGCAGTGTTATTGCCTGCCAACAAACAAAAGCTGGATTCTCTGGCGAAAGGGCTTTACGAACGGCCCGGCCTGCAACTGGAAATTGCCGGCAGTGTTGATCCCGAGGCCGACCGCGCCAGTTTGCGCCGCGCCAGCCTCGACAAACAAATCCGCACCCGGCAATGGACGTCACTACGCAAATCCGAACGCGTCACCACCACGCCCGGCCAGCTCACGCTGACACCGGAGCAACACACTGCCTGGGTGAAGAAACTTTACAGCGAGGCGGTGGGCAAGGGCGTCATCAACGCCGCCTTCATCGCCGCCAACACCAACCTCATCGCCATCGCCGCGCAAATTCCATCACGCTCGGTCGAATCTGAAAAGGATGCAACCCTGTTGATGCAACGCTCGTCGGCCGCCGCGCCCAAATCGTCCAAAACCGCCGCCGCCCATCAGACCAAACCCGTTGCATCAGCCGACCCGAAGGAGATATTGCTGCTGGCCAGCATTCCGGTCACGGACAGCGACCTCGCAGCGCTCGCGTCCGACCGCGCCAAAGCCGTCCGGGCTTACATCCTTCAGACGGGCAAGGTCGAAGCCGCGCGCCTTTTCCTCGCGGAAAATCAGACCGGCGGTGTAAAAACCAATGGCAGCCGCGTTTATTTGCAGTTCAGGTGAGCCGTTTTCAAAAGGCGAAAAGCCACGGCACCAGTTTCTTTCCGCCGGAAATCCAGACCGCCGCTGCGAGCGCGATGTAAGGCCCGTAAGGCATGCGCGACGACCATTCGCGCCGGCGCATCGCGATGAGCGTCACCCCGACCACCGCGCCAATCATTGAACTGAGCATCAGCGAAAACATCACGCCCTGCCAGCCGATGAACGCGCCAATTGCGCCCATGAATTTCACGTCGCCCAAACCCATCGCCTCGCGCGGCAACACGATTTCCGTGCTCACCGCCTCCAGGCACGGCACCTCGTCGGGATTCATCTTTTCTTCACCGATCTCCAGCGCCGACGGCGACAGCCGCACCAACACGTCCTGGTAGCCGCGGTCAACCAGTTCAACCGTGCGTGCGTGCAGCACAATCACGTCCGACCGCCGGTAAAATAATTCTTCGTAGGAAATTTCCTTGTCCGGCAGATGCACGGAGGTGTCGGTAAAAACAATTTTTGTCTCCATCGGCAATTTCACCCGCTGTCGTCCAAACAGCCATTTGCCCAGCCGTAGAATCGCGTACATTGTCGCTGCACCCACAATCGCGCCGATAAAACTCCGCCGCATCCCAACATTCAATGTGCTCGCACCCTGCAGGGACGGAAGGAAAAATGACGCGGCGAAGCCCAGCGTCATGCCGCCGAGCGTGATTTCGTCGGGAATGATGAAATGTTCGAAGTCAATGAACGTTGCCACGATCAGTCCCGCGAGAAAAATCGCGTAAACCAAGGCAACCGGCATGGACTGAAGCGGATGACTCGCGTTGCCGAATGCCAGCCAGCAGCTTAGAAACGCCGCGCCCGTCAGCAATTCGACGACAAAATAGCGCGGCGAGATGGGCGCACCGCAATTTTTGCAGCGTCCGCGCAACGCCAGCCACGTCACCAGCGGAATGTTCAGATGCCACGGAATGGAATACTTGCAGTGCGGGCAATGCGACTTCGGCGTGACGATGCTCATGCCCGATGGCAGCCGATGGATGCACACGTTCAAAAAACTGCCGACAATGCAGCCGAGTACGAAGAAGACGAGCGACCAAAAATGGAATGGCACAAGCGACCAGTTGTGCGCGTTGAAAATCGCGTCAATGCCCATAAATACTTTGTTCCAAGGCGCGGCGCATCACGTCGAGCGGCGCGGGTTTGCCCGTCCAGATTTCAAACGCCCTGGCGCCCTGGTGCAGCAACATGCCCAGGCCGTTGGCCGTGCGGCAACCGGCGGCTTTGGCCGCCTGGAGCAACGCCGTTTCCGGCGGGTTGTAAATCATGTCATAGACCGCGCGCGCCTGGCGCAGGGAAAACTGTTTCTCGTCCAGTGGCGACGAATCGCCGGGCTTTAAACCGAGCGGCGTGGCATTCAACAACAAATCCACCGGCCCCTGCGGAAAGCCAACCTTAACCTTCACCCGCGGATGCCGCTTGCGGATTTCCTGCGCCACCGCCTCGGCCTTGGCGCTCACGAAATCTATCAGAAACAATTCGGAAACGTTTTCCACCGCCAGCCTTAAAGCCGCTACCTGCCCTGCCCCGCCGGTCCCGAGCAGCAACACTTTCGCGCCACCCAGGTCCAGGGCCAGGTCCTCACGCAACGAACGGGCCACCCCATCGGAATCAGTGTTGAAACCCTGCGACCGGACTTCACCGGAAATCGGTTCTGAAAAATGGTGCAGCGGCTGCCACTGCCCGCCGGTGTCCCGCGCCTCGAACCGGACGGTATTCACTGCGCCCCACGTTTTTGCCGATTCATCAAGCTCATCCACGATTTGCATCGCGAGCAGCTTGTGCGGGACGGTGAGGTTCAGGCCGGAGAACTGCATCGCCCTGGCGCCGGCGATGGCCGCGCGCAAATCGTCGGGGCGGACTTCAAACGCGAGGTAACGCCAGTTCAGGCCGAGCGCGGCGAACGCGGCATTGTGCATCGCGGGCGACGCGGAATGGCGGATGGGAAAGCCATAGACCGCGCAGCAGCGCGTGGCGGCATTGATGGCGGGTTGTCCGGGTTCAGGCACGCAGAATTTATATGCGGCAATGGCGCGAGTTCAAAGCGCAAAGTCCGCCCGCCAACGAATTTTCAAAACGCTTCCGCTTTGCGCCTGCGAGGTTGTTCGGTAACATAACGCGACAATGAAATGCACGGGCACAGTTTATCTCGTCGGCGCGGGGCCGGGCGACGCGGGCTTGCTCACGTTGCGCGGCGCGGAATTGCTCCGGCGCGCGGACGTGGTGATTTTCGATCTGCTGGTCAATCCCGGTTTGCTCCGGCTGGCACCGGCAGGCGCGGAATTGATTTCGCGCGGCAAGCAGAAGAGTGCGGACGCGTTATCGCAGGCTGAACTCATTGAGTTGATGGTGGCGAAGGCGCGCCAAGGCAAATGCGTCGTGCGGCTCAAGGGCGGCGATCCTTACATTTTTAGCCGGGGCGGCGAGGAAGCCGAGGCGCTCGCGGCAGCAAAAATTCATTTTGAAGTCGTGCCCGGCGTTTCGTCCATCGTGGCGGCGCCGAATTACGCGGGCATTCCGCTCACCCATCGCGAGCATTGCTCCAGCTTTACCGTTTTTACCGGCCACGAAGACCCGGCGGACGCGAAAACCAACCTGCGCTACGATCAAATCGCCAAAATCCCCGGCACCAAGGTCGTGCTCATGGGCACCGACCGGCTGGACGACTGGACCAAATCGCTCATCGCGCACGGGATGTCGCCGGACACGCCTGTGGCCATGGTTCGCTGGGGTACGACGGGCCGGCAACAAGCCGTTGCCGGAACACTGGCAACCATCACCGGTCTGGCCGTTGAAAAAAAACTGTCGCCACCGGTGCTGACGATCATCGGCGACGTTGTGAAATTGCGCGGAAAATTGAATTGGTTCGAGCATCGGCCGTTGTTTGGCCAGCGCATCGTCGTCACCCGCGCGCGTGCGCGGGCCGGTGATTTTTCGCGGAAACTCGCCGAACTCGGCGCGGACGTGCTGGAAATTCCGGCCATCAAAATCGTCCAGCCGGCAAACAAACGGGACATCGTGGACGCGCTGCTCGGATTGAACAGTTATAACTGGCTGGTGTTCACGAGCGCGAACGGCGTGGCGGCGTTTTTCGACCTGTTCTTCAAGCGGTTCCAGGATATGCGCGACATCGGCGGCGTGCGCATCGCGGCGGTCGGCCCGGCAACGGCGGCGAAACTGCGCGAGTTGCATTTGCAGGTGGATGTGATGCCGGATGAGTTCGTCGGAAGAAAAATCGCCGGGGCGCTCGCCAAATTTGAAAGCATTGAAAATCTGAAAATCTGCCTGCTGCGCGCCGAGGCGGCGAACCCCGATTTGCCACGCGCGCTGGAAGAACTCGGCGCCATCGTGGACGACATCGCGGTCTACAAAACCGTGGCTGAAACCGAAGACCCGGCAGGTGCGGGGGCGACGCTGCTCGAAAGCGGCGCGGACTGGATTACCTTCACGAGCGGTTCGACGGTCGAACATTTTCACGCGCGTTTTGATTTGCCGAAGCTGCTGAAGAAATTTCCGCAAACGAAACTGGCGTCCATCGGCCCGGAAACCAGCAAAGCCATCCGCGCCCTGGGGTTGGAACCCGCGCTGGAAGCGAAGGCGCACACAACCGAAGGCTTGATTGCCGCGCTGCTGAAGGCGATTTGAAGCATGAACATTTTTGCGCTTCCGGTTGTCTATTTTTTGAATTTTCTGAATGGTTTTGGAAAAATGGAACGTGCTTTAAAGAACACATTTTGGTCCGGCATGGTTTTAGCCGCGTTGTGCCTTGGCAGTGTGCGACTTGACGCCGCCACGTTCACGGCGTCACTCGACCGTGACACCATTATGCTGGGCGAAAGCGCCACCCTGTCGCTGACGTTTGAGGATGGGTCGCCACGGAATGTCCCCATGCCGTCAAATGTCGCCGGTTTGCAAATCGCCTACGTCGGACCGTCGAGTCAGTTCAGCTTCGTCAATGGTGAAACCAAATCCACGGTCACGTATAATTTCACGCTGACACCACGGCAGGCTGGTGATTTCGTCATTCCGGCACTCCAAGCCCAAGTCAACGGGCAAATCATGACGAACCAGCCGTTGAAACTGACGGTGACGCCGCCGAATTCGCCGCCACCAGCAGCCGTCAACTCCGGTTCAGAAGTCGCGTTCATGAGGCTCACGCTGCCGGAAAAGGAGGTTTACCCCGGTGAAGTGCTGGCTGTCCGGCTGGACATCTATCTGCGCGACGATGTGCGAAACTTCGGCAATTTCCAGTTCACGGGCACACCTGCCAACGGATTCACCGTCGGTAAAATGATTGAGACATCCAAACAACGGGTGCAAATCGGCAATCGCGTTTACACGGATGTCCCGCTCGAAATCGCCCTCACGACCGTCAAGACCGGGCCGGTAAGCGTCGGGCCATTCACCGCCGGCGCGGTGGTGGTTTTGCCCTCAGCCAACCAGTCTCGCGATTTATTTTCATTTGGAATGTTCGGCGGCGGCGAACAAAGACAAGTCTCACTCGCCACGGATACACTGAACGTGGAATCGCTGCCTCTCCCCGCCGAAAACGTGCCGGCGAACTTCAACGGCGCGATTGGCGATTACACCATGACCGTCACCGCCGGTCCGACGAACGTCGCCGTCGGTGATCCCATCACCGTGCGCGTCCAAATTTCCGGCCACGGTGCGCTTGATGCGCTCACGTTGCCCGACCAGCCCGCCTGGCGTGATTTCAAAACTTATCCGCCCACGCAGAACATTAAAACAACGGACCAACTCGGGATTGAAGGCATAAAAACGTTCGAGCAAATCGTCACACCGCAAAACACGGACGTTCATGAATTGCCGGCGTTTTCGTTCAGTTTTTTTGATCCAGACGCAAAAACCTATCGCACGCTCACGCGGCCGCCGGTGCAACTCGCCGTGCATTCTGGCGGTACAACACCCGCGCCTGTGATTGCCGCCACGAAAAACGCCAATTCCCAGAATCCGCCGCCGCCACAGGACATTCTGCCCATCAAAGAGCAATTCGGCGCGCTCACGCCAGCCGGCCCGCCGCTGTTGACGCGACCGGCGTTTCTGGCCGCGCAAAGTCTGCCCGTGCTGGCGTGGCTCGCGGCTTTCGTGTGGCGCAAACGCACGGACAGTCTGGCGAACAATCCCCGTTTGCGGCGGCAACGGCGCGTCGCCCAACTCGTTCGTGAGGGATTGAACGATTTGCATCGCCTCGCGGCGGAAAACAACTCGGACGAATTTTTTGCCACCCTGTTCCGGCTCTTGCAGGAACAGCTTGGCGAACGGCTGGATTGCCCTGCGTCGTCCATCACCGAAGCCGTGATTGATGAGCGTCTGGCCCTGCTCGGCGTGCCGGAAACAACACTGGCCGGCCTGCGCGAATTGTTTCAACTCTGCAACCAGGCGCGTTACGCGCCCATGCGAACGAGCGGGGAACTGGCCGCAGTAATTCCACAATTTGAAAATGCCGTTCGCGATTTGCAAAACGTGAAAGCATGAAAATGGATTTCTCAACGTTTTCGATGGAATTACCGTTTATGCCCGCCCTCACGGCACGGGGCATAGACATGGTTGACACGGAGGGCATAGACATGGTTGACACATTTAAGAGTTCAAGTTTTGAGGCGACGAGGTTTGGAAGGGCGAATGCCACCGGCATCACGGTCGT
>JBEKZC010000063.1:0-20387 GCA_049510295.1 Verrucomicrobiota bacterium
ACAGGAACGAATCGCGCCTTGAACGCCGTCCGCACCGGCCAAAGACAAAAACAGCTTTTAATAAAAAAGCTGTTTGAAGGAGACGCTTTTTCGCTATTGACCGCTCACGCTAATGGGTGACCCGTTTCCGTTTCCGAATTTGCCCGGCTGCCAGGGAGGAATGGCAACGATGATCCGGGATTTGAAGAGACGTTGCCCCGTTGGGCCAAACCAATTATTGCCGTGGGTAGGTGGTTTGGCCAGACGGGTTGGTTTCTTTGAGTCCCTTGACCTGCTCTTTTTCGAGCAGGAACTCATAAATCACATCCGCGGAATCCGGCGTCCGAAATTGCATGTTTTTGATCTGGATCAACTCGCGCGGAGGGCTGTCGGGCCAGACAATCGAAAGGCCGGTCCCAGGATGATACGTGATCTCAAATTTAAACTTGGTCGGTGTCAGATAAACTCCGGCGCACTTCTCGAGGAGATTGGGATCGAGCGGCACGGCCTTGCGGGTAAAGACAACCTCCGCCTGGTCGAGCGAGATCACGGCTTCGTTGATGTCGCCCTGGGGATTGGTGCGAAAATTGACCGAGAACTGGCCGTCTTGTTCATCGTCCGGAGTGTCGAAGCGGTCGTAATGGAAATGGTTGAGCGGAAACTGGAACTTATGGAACGTGAAATCGAGCTGGTCGCCTTTCAATCCGATTTTGACGATTCCATAGGCGGGATTTTCGTATTCGGCGGCGTAGTCGGCGAGGGCGTGGGACGGTTTGGTGTTGGGCACGCGGTCCGCGCCGGCTTTGGACCTGGACTCGATCCCGGCTTTTTTGCCGGCGAGCCGTCTTTCCAGCATGCGCTCGCTCCACGGCGTTTGGTCCAGGCCGAGCAGGCGCTCATAGATATTGAAGCTGACGACGTTGACGAGCGAGGCCGAGTCGCATATGACGAAGACAATGACGCCTATTCTCTCCTTGGGCAGGTAGGACATCTGGGATACGAAACCTTGCAGGACGCCGCCGTGGTAGGTGATGAAATGGCCGCGATAGGAGGCCGTGTAACGCCCCATGCCGTAATCGGGGTTGAGCCATTCCCAATATCCGAGCGCTTCCCCGTCGTTGGGCAGGGCGACCGCCGGTTCCAACGTGGCTTTCAAGACACCCGCAGGCAGGACCTGCTTGCCGTTGTATTTGCCCTCGTTCATCAACGCGATGAGCCAGTGCGACATCTCTTCGACATTGGAAATCAGCGCGCCGGCCGGGGCAACGCCCTTGGTGTCCTCGTAGTAAGGTGCCTTGTAGAGTTCGAACGTGTCGCGCTTTTCGCGATAACGCACCACCCGATCGGGCTGATTCAACATGTCCGCGATCGTATAGACCGAGGCGGTCATATCCAGCGGCGTGAGTATTCGTTCGCGGACGAATTGCTCCCACGGTTGGCCGGATTTCAGCTCGATGACATGGCCGACGGCGGAGTACATGAGATTGTTGTAGATGAACGATTGGCGCAAGGGTTCCTGCGGCTCCAGATATTTCAGCCGGTCGAAAAGTTCCTTGCGGGTGAACGAGGATTTGAACCAGAGCATGTCATGGCGGGTGACACCAGTGCGATGCGACAGCATATCGCGAAGCGTAATGTTGTTATTGAGCTCGTCATTGTAGAATTGGATGGTCGGCACCGCCTGGTGGATGGGGTGGTCCCAGGTAAGTTTTCCCTCTTCGACGAGCATCCCGGCCGCGACCGCGGTGAAAAGCTTGGTGTTTGAACCGATCGGGAAAAGTGTTTTGGGCGTGAATGGGAGCTTGTTGTCATAATCGCGGTAGCCATAACCTTTGGCAAACACGAGTTTATCGGTTACGACAATACCGACGCAAATGCCCGGCGTGTTAAAATCCTTGAGAGCCTTTTCCATGTAGGCGTCGAAATCGCCGAGTCTCCTCGCAATATCGGACTGCTGCTGCGCGCTCGCAGCCATGCCCATCAGGAGGCCGAAGCCCAAGACGATCAATTGAATGGTCCTTCGATTGTTCATCATTCTCAAAAAACCGGACACCGCAGTTCCGAAATGCCGCGAATGCGTTTTCTTTCTGAACCCCTCATGCGTCGAGAAGTTGCGGTTAGGAAAATTAGATAGCACTTCCTATTCCGCTTTCACCAGTACCAAATTGTCCAACTTTTGTCGCTGCCTAAAGTGAGGAAACGGGTCGGTTCTTGATATTGACAACTTTATTAATTCAGTTTCTTACAAAACGATTTCCGTGCCGACGCCTTCGTCGGTGAAAATTTCCAGCAAGACGGCGTGCGGCACGCGGCCGTCTACGAACGAAACCTTTTCGACGCCGGATTTGATGGCCGCCACGGCGCTGTCCGCCTTTGGAATCATGCCCTGGTCAATCACGCCGTATTTTTTGAGCGCATCCACCTCGCTGGTTTGCAGGTGCGGAATGATTGAGTCGGGCTGCTTCGGATCGCGCAGCAGGCCCGGCACGTCGCTCATGAACACGAGCCGCTTCGCCTTGAGCGCAATGGCGGCCTTTGCCGCGGCCACGTCGGCATTGCAGTTGTAAATTTTCCCGTCCTCGCCGCGCGCCGTCGGGCTGATGACCGGCGTGATGCCTTTGGCAATGCAATCGAGCAGCGGCCGGGTGTTCACGCCGATGACTTCGCCGACAAAACCGGGGTCAATTTTTTCACCGCCGACACCGTCAACGAACAGTTTGCGGCACGTAAAAACCTCCGTGCCGGCAAAACCTTTCGCCTGGCCGCCAAACGACTTGATGCGGGCGACAATTTCGGGATTGATTTCGCGCGACAGCACGTCGTCCACGATTTTCACTGTCGCCGCGTCGGTAACGCGCTGGCCCTGGATGAAATCCGCCTTTAACCCGGCTTTTTCCATCGCGCGGGTGATGGCTTTGCCGCCGCCGTGAACAACGACGGGATTGATTTCGACCGCTTCCAGAAAAACGACGTCGCGGACGACACTGTCGCGGACGTTGGCATCGGGCGAGTCCATGAAACTGCCCCCGTATTTGACGACGAACGTCGCGCCGCTGAATTTCTGGATATACGGCAACGCTTCCAGCAGCGTCTCGGCTTTGGCGATTAAATCTTGCACGGACGTATTCGTAGCAGGAATCCGGCGGTAAATGGAAGCGCGTTTGTCATAACATTTTTTGCTTTCGCTGGCGCGGGACTTTTCCTAAATTGCCGCCGTCATGCCTGAGATTGCGAAATTCGTGAACAGCGCCGCCGCGAACGTCACCCCGGCCATTGCGGAAAAAGTCCTGCGTCAATTGCCGCAGTGGAAGCTTGAATTCACGCAAATCAACGCGCCGAAATTTCCCCATCTCGTGGATCAATTGGAATTTCTCGCCGACGCCGTTGAGGACACGATCGAAGGCGTTTACAAAGATTTGCCCTATGGCACGATTGCGCAGGCGGTGTTTGCGCTTCTCTACGCGCACAAAAAAACGGGCATCATCCCGGACAGCGTCCTTGAACTCGGGCGCGCGGATGATTCGAGCGTGGTGCGCGCCGTGCTGATTCAAAACGAAAAGGCCTTCTCCACTTACGCCACGACCCAGGGCGTCAACTGGCAGAAAATCACCAGCCAGCCGTAAAGTTCAGCCGCCGACGCCGGCATATTCCTCGTCCACCCGCAGGTCCATGCCCATGAGCACGTAATCGTGCGTGACGGCCTTCATGTCGAGGACGTAATCCTCCAGTTTCATCAGGTGCTGAAACCCAATCTGTTCCAGCGCGCGGATGGCGACCTTGCGTTCGCCGTTCAACTCCGCCTCCAGCCGCCGCAGACCCAGCACCCGCGCAATTTCAACCTGTTCGGCCACGAGAATTTTTGCCACGTCACGCCCGCGATATTGCGGATGCGTCAGCACGGTGATGAGGCCGATGTGGCGTTTCCACCCGCCGAAACGCTGATGCAACGTCGCCTCACCGATGATTTTCTGCCCCTGCAACATCAACAAGGGCAGGTTCCGCTCGAAATCCGCGTGCCGGCACCATTCCTTGAAAATTTCGCGGTCGAAAACCGGCCGCTTGATGAACAAACGCTCCTCCTCCGGCACCGCGAGGAAAAATTTGTGCAGGCGGGTCTCATCCCGTTTGCCCAGCGGACGCACAACACATTCCGTGCTTTCACGCAGTTTCATTGAGATTGGAAATTTTTCCAGCGCGTATTCGAGCATCATAGTGAACCTTTCGTTGCCGGCTCTTCTTTAGCACAGAAGCCGCCGCGTGAAAAGGTCGGATGGGAATAATCGCGATTTCGCGGACGAATTTAGTTCTATGAATTCTCCGGCTGACCACGACTGATGATGGCAATCCGGAGAATCACTTGCCAGCGACACTGCGAAGGTTTAACAAGACATTATGCAAGTCCCCTTGGTGATGACGATCATCGGACCGGACCGCACCGGCCTTGTTGAATCGGTCGCGCGCGTGGTGGCCGATCACGGCGGCAACTGGCTGGAAAGCCGTATGTGCCGGCTCGGCGGCGAGTTCGCCGGTATTCTGCGAATCGAGCTTCCGGTCGAAAAACGCCAGATGCTGCTCGACGCCTTGCAAGCGCTCCAAGGCCGCAGCCTTACCGTCGTCGTCCGCCCCGACGAAGCCGCGGCCTCCGCGACACAAGGCCGGCAGGCCAGGCTCGAAATCGTTGGGCACGACCGTCCGGGCATTGTCCGGCAAATCACCCATGCGCTGGCGCGCGCGAGCGTGAACGTCGAGGAATTTTTCAGCGAATGTGTCAGCGCGCCCATGTCCGGCGAAACGCTTTTCAAGGCCGTCGCCCGATTGCAATTGCCCGACGGCTGTGACGATGCCGCACTGAAAACCGAACTGGAAAAAATCGCCGATGATCTGCTGGTGGACATTTCATTTGCGGAACTCGGCAATCAGTAAGAAATCCTCGAGGTAGGGCGCGCAGTCCTCTGCGCGCCGCGAACGGGGAAGGACATGTCTTGGTCCAGATAACAATCATGCGCAACCTCGCCCAACCCCGGGTTTTGAAACTGGCCGGCATCGCCTCACTGGTCACGGCCCTGGCGTGTTATCCCCGCCTGTCGCTTTGGTTGAACCGTGCCGCCCCGATCTGGTATTTGGAGGCCGTCATTTTCTTTTGCGGCATTGTCCTGTGGGGCTTTGTCTTTGCGTGGCATACGCTCTACACCCGGCGTCCGGTTTTTACTCTCAAGCTGGAATACGCACCGTTCATCACCGCAACCCTGGCCGGCATCGCCGTCGCAACCGCGTTTCACCTGTTTCTGGACCCGGCGCTCCGGCTCAAAATGCCGGAAGATTACCCGGCAAATCTGAGACAATGGCTGGCCATGGCGCTGTTTTCCATGGCCTTCAACCAGTTGTTCCTCATCTTCGCCCCCTTTGCCTGGCTCGTCCGGCTGCTTCAAAACCGACGGGCGGCCACCGTGCTGACCGTTCTGTTTGGAGCCTTCGTGCTGACGATCAAATGCCGGTCCTCCACAGCACCGATTCCATCCTTGTTGTTTACGACGCTCCTGGCCGTCAGAATCGGCATGGGATTTCTGTCGGTCTCGTTCTATTTGCGTGGCGGGGTGTTCTTGAGCTGGTGGTGGACGCTTCTCGTCGAAGCGAGAAATTTGTTGGCTGTGGCGGGTAATTCGTAAACCGGCGTGAACCAGCCTCAAAATTTCATGTTCAACCGCACCGTTTTGATTAAACCTTCGCGCGATGTTTGAACTGCTGAAAACGGACGCGCACACCAAAGCGCGGCTTGGCCGGCTGACCACCGCGCACGGTGTCGTGGACACGCCGGTGTTCATGCCGGTCGGCACCCAGGCCAGCGTGAAGGCGCTCGACCCCCGCGAGTTGATCGAGATGGGCACGCAAATCATCCTCGGCAACACTTATCACCTCAACATCCGCCCCGGTCTCGACATCATCCGCGCCGCGGGCGGGCTGCACCGGTTTATGAATTGGGAACTGCCGATCCTCACCGACAGCGGCGGGTTCCAGGTTTTCAGCCTCGCCAAAATCCGGAAAATCAAGCCGCACGGCGTCGAATTCCGCTCGCACCTCGATGGCTCGCCGCTGTTCCTCGGCCCGAAGGAGGCGATGGAAATCCAGCGCGTGCTTGGCTCGGACATCGCGATGGCATTCGACGAATGCCCGCCGCATGATGCGCCAGCGCGCGAACAAAAGCTCGCGGTTGAACGCACCATCCGCTGGGCGCGGGAATGTCGCGATCAACCGCGCGCACCGGGGCAACTGGTTTTCGGCATCGTGCAAGGCGGCGCGAATCCGGCTTTGCGGGAAGAATGCGCCAAGGCGCTCGTCGCGATGGATTTCGACGGCTACGCGATTGGCGGCGTGAGCGTGGGCGAACCGGAGCCGGAGATGCTGAAAGCGATTGAATTGACCGAACCGTTTTTGCACGTAAACCAGGCGCGTTACGCCATGGGTCTCGGCACGCCCGCGCAGATGGTCGAATTGATTGCGCGCGGCATGGATATGTTCGACTGCGTGCTGCCGACGCGCGTGGCGCGCAACGGCACGGCATACACGCGCAAGGGCGCAATCGGCATCAAGGGCGGCGCTTACAAGGCGGATTTTCGCCCGATTGAGGAAGGCTGCGACTGCTTCGCCTGCCGGCATTTCACGCGCGCCTATCTGCGGCATTTGTTGAACGTGAACGAAATCCTCGGCCTGCGCATGGTGAGCGTCCACAACTCGCACCTGTTTTTGAAAGTGATGGCGGACGTGCGCGCGCATCTCACCGCCGGCACCTTCGCGGAGTTTTACCGCGAGTTCATTGCGAATTATACACCGTCGCGAAAAATTTTGGCCGCGCGGAAAAAAGAAACGGAAAGATAATTTTTGACACGGATTTCACGGATTAACACGAATTCGATTTTATCGTAGCGGCGGTCGGCAGACCGCCGCAAATTTCAATCAAGGATGCGGCTCTCTGCCGAGAAGCCGTTACGCTGTTGAGTTTCATCTGCGGTTAAAACACTTGCTCCGCGCTTTGGCTTATGGCAATATATTGGCATTGTAAAACCAATATTTGCAAATCTATGGAAAAACCGAGAATCATTGCCTATTTGAAACCGACCTGCGGCTGGAGCAACGGCGTGCGCGCCGTGCTCCGCAAATATGATCTGCCCTTTGAAGACCGCGATATCATCAACGACCCGGCCCAACGCCAGGAAATGATTGAAAAGAGCGGTCAGATGCTCAGTCCGTGCGTCGAGATCAACGGCCAGATGCTTGCCGACATCAGCGGCGAGGAGGTCGAAGCGTGGATGCTGGCCAACCGGTTCGTGCAGCCGAACGAACTCGTGACGGAAGTGCCGATCAATCAGGCCTGTGGCGCACATCATCGCCGGTGATTCCTTGAACTGTTGAATTGGTAGCACCCGCGTCCCGCGGGTCGTTTCGGGCGTCCCGCCCGAAACCTTTGGAAAACTACGATTGCGGTTTATCTCCCGGCCAAAATAATTCCTGCGCCGATTAAGGCAATGCGGCGGGACGCCGCATTGAACCCGCCGGCCGCCGTCGCGCCGAAGCGGCACTTTGGCGCGCCGCGAAGGCGGAAGGCGGGTGTTACCTCAAAAATCTCGCGTCGCCGAACCGACAATTGAATTGATTGCCCGCCGCCGCTGCCGCACTTTTTCACCATGCAAATCGTCACTTCCATCGCCGTGATGCAACAGCTCGCCAAAAGATGGCAACGCACGGGCAAACGCATCGGCTTTGTGCCGACGATGGGCTATTTGCACGCCGGGCACCTGAGCCTTGTCAAACGCGCCCGGCAGGCTGTCGGTAAAAACGGCGTCGTGGTGGTGAGCCTTTACGTGAACCCGACGCAGTTCGGACCGAAGGAGGATTTCTCAAAATACCCGCGCGACCTGAAACGCGATTTCAAACTTTGCCGCGTGGAAGGCGTGAATGTCGTCTTCACACCCAGCGACAAGGAAATGTATCCGGCTGGAACTGGTAGCCGCCGATGTGAATCGGCGGACGAACCGCGCTTTGACAAGCGCGGCTACACCTATGTCGTCGAGGAAAAATTATCGCAGAACATGGAAGGCGTTTCACGACCGACGCATTTTCGCGGCGTGACCACGGTTGTGGCCAAGCTCTTCAACCTTGTGCTGCCGGATGTGGCGGTCTTCGGCGCGAAAGACTGGCAGCAAGCCGCCGTCATCAAACGCATGGTGGCGGATTTGAATTTTCCAGTGAGAATCATCGTCGCCCCGACACTGCGTGAACGCGACGGGCTGGCGATGAGTTCGCGCAACAAATATCTCGTCGGTGGTTTGCGGCGGCAGGCCACCGTACTTTGGCGCGCGATCCAAACGGCACGAGCTGCCGTGAAAAGGTCAAAAGCTGTCCCGGCGACGAAACTGAAAGCCGACTTGAAAAAGTTGATTAAAACCGAACCCGCCGTGAGACTGGACTATGTGGAATTTTTTGAACCGGATACACTGTCGCCAGTCTTAAAAGTAACACGCAGTGCGCACATGGCGCTGGCGGTGTTTGTCGGCAAGACGCGGTTGATTGATAATGCACAATTGTGAAAACAACAAAGTAACGAAGAAACAAAGCAAGTTAAGAGGCTTTCCCAAAACCTCGTAGCGGCGTCTCGGCAGAGCGCCGCATTCTTTGTTTAAGACAGGAGGTTGGCGGCGCTCTGCCGAGACGCCGCTACGCCAAGTCATTTTGTCTTCGTGCCTTTGCGACTTTGCGTTAAATTGCCCGCCGGTGAAACAATTCGACTATCTCGTTCTCGGCAGCGGCCTCGCGGGGCTGTTCTTCGCGTTGAAGGTTGCGCCGCGCGGACGGGTGGCCATCGTCACCAAGAAGGATCGGGCGGAGTCGAACACGAATTACGCGCAGGGCGGCATCGCGTCAGTGACAAGCAAGGAGGATTCGTTCGAGTCGCACGTGCGCGACACGCTCACGGCAGGCGCAGGGTTATGCAAGAAAGACGTCGTCCGCACCATCGTCGAGGACGGCCCGGCGCGCATTGCGGAATTGATTGAGCTGGGAATGAAATTTTCCGAGCGCGACGCGTTGGACGAGGACGGCGGCAAACAACTCGACCTCGGCCGGGAAGGGGGTCACTCGAAACGGCGGATTTTGCACGCGAAGGATGTAACGGGCCGGGAAATCGAGCGGGCATTGCTGAATGCGGCGGCGCGGCAGCCGAACATCCAGATTTTTGAAAATCACCTGGCGATTGACCTCATCACCAGTCAGAAACTCGGCCACGGCGGCACGAACCGCTGCCTCGGCGCGTATGTGTTCGACAAAAAATCGGGCGGCGTTGAAACATTCCCCGCGCCCGTGACGATTTTGGCCACGGGCGGTTGCGGCAAGGTTTATCTTTACACGACGAACCCCGACATTGCGACCGGCGACGGCGTGGCGATGGCGTATCGCGCCGGGTCGTCGGTGGCGAACATGGAATTCGTCCAGTTTCACCCGACGTGTCTTTATCATCCCCAAGCGAAGTCGTTTCTCATCAGCGAAGCCGTGCGTGGCGAAGGTGGCGTGCTCAAGACGCTCGAAGGCGTCGAATTCATGGATGCCTATCATCCGTTGAAATCGCTCGCGCCCCGCGACGTGGTGGCGCGCGCGATTGACAGCGAGATGAAAAAGAGCGGCGCGGAACACGTGTGGCTCGACATCACACACAAACCGGCGCGGTTCATCATCGAGCGCTTTCCGAACATCTACCAGACCTGCCTGCGTTACGGCATTGACATCACGAAAGAGCCGATCCCGGTTGTGCCCGCAGCGCATTACCAGTGCGGCGGCGTGGTGACGAACGTGGACGGCGAGACGGAAATTGCCGGGCTTTATGCCGTCGGCGAAGTGGCCTGCACGGGACTGCACGGCGCCAACCGGCTGGCGAGCAATTCACTTTTGGAGGCGCTGGTTTGCGCCCATCGCGCCGCACAACGCGCCACAAAAAGTTCATCGCCGAAAACCGATTTAAAAATTCCGCTGTGGCAATCGGGCGACGCGCACAATCCGGACGAAATGGTCGTGGTCTCGCACAACTGGGACGAAATCCGGCGGCTGATGTGGGATTACGTGGGCATCGTGCGCACGAACAAGCGGCTGGCGCGCGCCCAGAAGCGCATTGCGAATTTGCAGGAAGAAATTCACGAATACTATTGGAATTTCATCGTGACGAGCGACCTGCTGGAATTGCGCAACATCGCCACGGTGGCGGAACTGATCATCCGCTGCGCGCAGATGCGCCCCGAAAGCCGGGGGCTGCATTACAATCTGGATTACCCGGAGGCAAATCCCGAATGGGCACAGCGCGACACGGTTTTAAGAAAATCTTGAAATAACGCGGATGGTGAATACCCTGTCAGACGGTCGCGCGCTTAGCTCAGCGGCAGAGCACTTCCTTCACACGGAAGGGGTCGCAGGTTCAAACCCTGCAGCGCGCACCAGTCTTCGCTCGGAGCGCAGCGTAGAGCGAAGACTGCCGCGCCGTAGCGCGAAGCGCGTAGGCGGGCGAATATCCGCGATTCACGAAGCGCTCCGAGCTTCGACTCGGCAAGCCAGTTTTAACGCAGCGAAGCGAGGACGAAGGCTGCCGCGCCGGAGCGCATAGCGCGTAGGCGGGCTGGTACGACAACGAACAAGCGGGCTACGGCTCGGCAAGCCAGTCGAAAAGGATGAAATTCTTTTACGTTTATATTCTCCAAAGCAAATTGAATGCAGAGCATTTTTATATCGGCTCGACGGAAGATCTTCACACCCGGCTAAAAAAACACAACGCTGGCGAAGTTCCACACACCGCAAAATTTTGTCCGTGGGGCATCAAGACGGCCATTGCATTCACCAATCGGGAACGGGCCAGCCAATTTGAGCGCTACCTGAAGACAGCTTCTGGACGAGTCTTCGCAAAAAAACGACTTTGAATCTTTCGCCCTCCGCTCCACTCCGGGCTGCTTGTCTCACCGAAACAACGTGAAGGCGGACGGCTCGGCAATCCGTTCCTCGTCAGTGTCATTCATCATCCGTTTGAAAGCCTGAAGTCCGCTGCAAATTGAGGGTGACGATGCCCCAGCAGCTTGACGCCCCACCAGGCACCCTCCACTGTGGCCGCTGGCGAAACGACGGCGGCCACGGGTGATGCTTCCATGGTGGCGGGAAAATCCAGCAGTTGACACCCCGTGCAAGAACGAATAATTCTTCAAGTGCATTCTCAAAGTCATCGTCGTTCCAACGGTGAAGGAAAATCCTGGACGAGCAGATTGCGAGAAATTGGCATGACAAACCGTCAAAGAAAGGAAGAGAAATGCCATGAGTGGTGAACCTATTATTATTCTCCTTGTCGAAGATGACCCGGCCCACGCCGAAATCGTGCGGCGGAATTTCGTCAACTTCCGCATGGCCAACCGGCCGGTACAGTTGGTGCATGTGGCTGATGGCGAGGACGCCCTGGATTACCTCTTCAGCCGGGGGAAATTCCAAAACCCGGGCCAGTCACCCCGGCCCAACCTGATCCTGCTCGACCTGCGCCTGCCCAAGGTGGACGGCTTGGAGGTGCTGAAAATCGTCAAGGCCGACGCCGACTTGGTGAGCATCCCCGTGGTCGTCTTGACGACCTCGTCCGCCGAAGCGGATGTAGCCAAAGCCTACGAAAGCCACGCCAACAGTTACCTGGTCAAGCCGATGGATCTTTCCCAATTCAATAAATTGATGGACGTACTCGGCTTTTACTGGCTGGTATGGAACCAGTGTTAAGACTGGCGCGGTAATGCCTTTCGAGTCAGCGGATGACAAAACCAAAATGCTTGATAGAATCGTCGAAACAACGTGAAGGCGGACGGCCCGGCAAGCCAACCACGCGAACGCTCACCCCATGCATGACTGGTCGTGTCAGCTTTGCAACCAGCACCGCGCCACGTCCCCCGCTCGCGGATCTGGTTTCAAATCCGACACCACCAGAACAAATCTCGCGCGAATGTGCGTCATCGGTTGGTGCGTATCGTGGCCGCGATTTTAACAGGTCTGGTTTAGTCTGAACTCCATTTTTGTTTGCCCCCGCCATGTTTTGAAATACGATGCCATCACCTTTGGGCACATGAATTCATTTCGCAACCACCGGCTCCGCGACTTCGCCGTGCCGATGAGCACCAACTGGCTGCTCAACGACCTCGCCGAAGCCAAAGGCCGGCAGGAGCTATACACCCGCCAGTCGCCGCAAATGCTTAAAGCCTTGCGCGAAATGGCGCTCGTCCAAAGCGTCGAATCCTCCAACCGCATCGAAGGCGTCACTGTCGCCGCCGACCGTTTGCGCCCGCTCGTCCTCGGCCACGCCCGCCCCAAAGACCGTTCCGAACAGGAAATCGCCGGCTACCGCAGCGCGTTGAATCTCATCCACACGAAAGCGGAAAATCTGCCAATCACCCCCGACTTGCTGCGCCGTCTGCATAAACTTTGTCAGGAAGGCAGCGGTGACGCCGGCCAGTTCAAGAAAGTGGACAACGAAGTCATCGAACTTCGGCCCGGCGCCGCGCCCATCATCCGTTTCAAATGCGTTTCCGCCAAAGCCACGCCCGCCGCCGTGGACGAACTCTGCCTGGTCTATCGCCACGCCATTGACCAGGATCACATCCCGCCGCTTGTTGCCATCGGCGCGTTCATTCTCGATTTCCTTTGCATCCATCCGTTCCGCGACGGCAATGGGCGGGTGTCCCGTCTCCTTACCTTGCTCGCGTTTTACCAGCACGGCTACGAAGTCGGGCGCTACATCAGCTTGGAACGCCTCGTCGAAGAGGCGAAGGAAGATTACTACCATGTCCTGCAAAAAAGCTCCCAACGCTGGCACGACGGCAAACACGACCTGCTCCCGTGGCTGAATCATTTCCTCGCCATCGCCCGCCGCGCCTATGGCGAGTTCGAGCAGCGTGCCGGCGACATGAAATCCCGGCGCGGCGCGAAAACCGAACTGGTGGAACACGCCATTGAATCCACCGTCGGCGAATTCGGCATTACCGACCTGGAACGCGCCTGCCCCGGCGTCAGCCGGGACATGATCCGGCTTCGGTTGCGCGATTTGAAAGCCGCCGGGCGCGTCGAATGTCTCGGCCGCGGCCCGGGGGCAAAATGGCGAAAGAGGGTAACAAGTTGAAAAGAGGGTAAAAGAAAGGGTAATAATTTCCTGCCCAATTTGATTTGCCACCAGCACCGCGCCACGTCCCCCAGTCGCGGATCTGGTTTCAAATCCGACACCACCAGGACAAATCGCGCGCGAACGTGCATCATCGGTTTGCGCTCGTCTTGGCCGCGATTCTTTGGTCTCCATTTTTATTTCTCTGCAACTTGTTTTGAGATACTCTTATGTCCAGTCTAACGCTATAACGCTATACGGGAAAAAACATATTGAAACCATGAATCTAGAGCTTATGAACCCGAACGTTCAGAACATCATTTTAGGAGTAGTGGCGAATGCAATCACGACAATGCTCGGACAAGCCGGTCGAAAGGCGCACAAACTGATTGTCGGCGAAAAAGAACAGAAAGCCGATTTGCAAGCCCTGCTCAAAAAGTCCATCAACGACCTGGCTGGAACCATCCAATGGCCTGGGCCTGGGCGTTTGGAGGAAGTCTGTCTATTCCTTTGCTCGCCGGAGGTTGAGGAATACGTTCGCCAGATTTACGCCGTCCAACTTCTGGAAGCTCCTCCGCAAAGCAGTCTCGAAGCAATCCAGCAGCAGTTTGCCGCCTCATTCTCCATGTATGTGGGGATCCCAGAAGGGAAAATTAAGCAGGCAGGAGAACTGCTGTTCAAAGCGTTAGTCGCGGGCTGTGAAAAGGCGTTGGACAGGAGCATTGAATGCGGCGTTCTGACCGCCCACGAGGTCCGGTCGAACATGCGGTTCCGTGTCCTACGGGACGAAATCCTGGCGATCCAGAGAAACCTCGAACATCTGCATACCACTGAGCGCCTCAATCTCCACACACTGCAAAAGTTCGAGGAGAAGTATCGCCACCAAGTGGCCAACCGGCACAAACACCTAGTTCCGCCCCATTTTGACTCCGCTCGGAAAATTCCCATCGACTCCATATTCGTCACTCCAAGTTTCACCACCACGCCCCGAAAGAAAGGTGAGGAGTTGCATATACTGAGCACGCCAGATTTTCTTTCCGAAGTGTATCGCGCTGTCATCCTCGGGAACCCTGGGGGTGGCAAGTCAACATTCAGCATGAAGGTTTGCCATGACTTGTCCGGCCAATACACCAAGAGATTGCTGGCAGGGCGGTTGGTCACCCCGATCCTTGTGATTCTCAGGGACTACGGCGCCGAAAAGAAGCTCCATAAAACTTCCATCCTCGATTTTATCGAAGCTACCGCAAATTCAAGGTACCAGGTCAAGCCACCACGAGGAGCTTTTGAGTATATGCTGCTCAACGGTCGCGCTCTCGTGATTTTCGATGGCTTGGACGAGCTTCTTGACACCGCCTACCGTCAGGAGGTCAGCAGCGACATCGAATCCTTCTGTGAGCTTTACCCGGCAGTGCCTGTCCTTGTGACTTCTCGCGAGGTTGGATATGAGCAGGCACCGCTGGACGAGGATAGGTTCGCAGTCTTCAGGTTGGCTCCATTCAACGATCAACAAATCGGGGACTACGTACTGAAATGGTTTGACACCGATACTGAGCTGACTGCGAGTGAACGAAAGGGAAAAGCCTCGGCCTTCCTGAACGAAAGCCGAATCGTGCCAGATTTGAGGTCCAACCCTCTCATGCTCGGGTTGATGTGCTCAATCTATCGGGGCGACAACTACATTCCGAAAAACCGGCCCGACGTCTACGAAAAGTGCGCGATGATGCTCTTCGAACGCTGGGACAAATCGCGAGGTATCTTGGTGCCTTTGCCATTCGAGGCACACATACGGCCCGCTATGATGCATCTCGCCCATTGGATTTACGGTGACGAGTCTTTGCAGGGGGGCGTCACAGAGGAAAAGCTGATCTCTAAGGCAGCGGATTACCTTTCCCTCCATCGTTTCGACGATCGTACTGAAGCTGAGAACGCAGCTCGCCAATTCATCGAGTTCTGCCGCGGGCGAGCTTGGGTGTTCACGGATACCGGCACCACAAAAGAAGGACAACGACTCTTCCAATTTACCCACCGCACCTTCTTGGAATACTTCGCAGCGGCGCATCTTGTACGAACGCATCCGACGGCGGAGGCACTCGGCGAAATACTTCTGCCGAGAATCGAAAAGAGCGAATGGGACGTTGTCGCTCAACTGGCATTTCAAATTCTGAATCGCAATGTCGAAGGCGGAGGCGACCTACTCCTCGCTGCCGTCGTCCAGCGAAGTTCAGAGGTTGACAAGTCATCAGGCTGGAGTCTGCTTTCCTTTGCTGTGCGCTGTTTGGAATTCATGGTTCCAAGCCCTAAGCTGAGCAAGTTGATAACCCACACTTTTCTGGAAAGGTATTTTGCGTGGGGCCAGCACGTCGTGAACGAGCCGCCAGTTCCAAGACTCTTCCGCCCTGATAACATTCAACCTGTAGAAATTTTAAACTCACTTCTCATCTGTGCAGCCGAGAACCGTTCTGCTGTCGGAGCTAGTTTTGAGCAATTTCTAACTACCGAGGTTCAGCAAGAGAAAGACGAAATCAGGACTTATTTGGCTTTGGAAGTCGCCAACAACTTTGAAATTGCGCTGTACCGACGCCATCGTAGGTTCGTGGACCCACCGCCAGAATGCTCGGAGTTTTGGAATCAATTATCGAAACGCTGGTCGAAGGAATTCCACCCCAGAAAAGAAGCCCTCGCTCCAAAGCACCTGATGCTGTGCTGGGATGGAGTTTTCGCTGGGGAAATACCCCTCAGCAAGTTGGTTGAATGGCATGGCCTAGAAGGTCTCTTCCAGGAAAGTGTAAGCCACATGCTGTCATTCTCCCACCTCTCCATCGCTGAACTCTCCATTTACTACGCTATGGAGAAGCGCCCGAAGAGGAAAACCAAGAAGGAACTAACCAGTACATTGTCGCGGCTAGTAGAGATAGGTCGCATGATCCTTCAGGCAAAGGCACCCTTCATTTCCAGCGAAGCCGTGGGAACCTTTGGATTTCCATCGCACCTTTTCCATCAAATCAAAAACGGTCCAGTGCGATTGGATGGGGGTGCTCTATTCGGAGCAATTTGTGTTTGCGCCGTTTTTCTTGAACTTTCTGCTCCCAATAGTCGGAATGAACGTGAGTTTGCAAACGAAGTCAAAAAGATTCCATTTCCGCTGGTAAGTGACGTACTTTTGGCTCGACTTCAGGGCCCATTCGGAGCCGAATTGGAGAACGCCCTAGCAAAGGCCGGTTTTAGCCCTGAACAAAGAGCATTCATCTCCCGCTGGATTCGAAAGGAGATCAGTCTGGTTTCGCTCCCTCATAGCAACTCCGTCGCAGAATAGTACCCCCACTCTGTGCCCACGCCGTTTCCAAGACATTTGCAGTTCATTTGATTTGATTTGGGCAGAGTTCATCTTCAAGCCACCCTGCCGGGGCGCGCGTGCGCTGGCGCGCCCGCGCACCCCCGGCAGGGGCCCTTGAATTTCACGTGCGCGTCAGTAACAGTCCGCCATCTTATTCGTGAAACAGCCGAGGATTGTCGGAGTGCTGTTTTCGCATTTGCGACCGAAACGGTGGGGGACATGCCCCTCTTAAGCAACGGCCAGCACTACATGCCCTCGATCACGGAGGCCGGCCTGTCATTCAAAACTGGTCTTCCTTTTCCTTGAACAGCACGTTGAACGTGGTCATGGAACCGTAGCTGCGCGTGATGTATTGCTGCAGCTCGACTTTTTCGCCGTCGGTGAGCTTTTCGTGTCCGTTGATCTTTTGCTCCAGCACGCGGAGGTTGTTGCGCATCATCACGATTTTGTGGAAGAAGGCTTCGAGCGGCACTTCCTTGGTTTGCAATGCCGGGTCGGCGGGATGCATGACCAGCTTGCCGCCGTGCCAGCGGACGCCGAGTTTTTCAATCACGACATCCGGCTTTTCCAGACCCAGCCTGACCACGGCGGCATCCACGGTTTGCTCGATAAATTGTTTGAGCGGAAGGTTCAAGCCGCTGACGGCGGTTTGCGGTTCGGCGAGTTCGAGGCCGGCGGCATCCGGCGCGACGGCGCGCTTGTCGCCGCCATCAAATTGAATTTCCGCAGTGAGTTCGTTCAAAGCCTTGACGACGCCGGTGCCGTATTGCTGGTGCCGCACCCGCATGCCAATGTGGAGGGATTCGATTTTCATGCGGAGAATTTAACCACGGATATTCACGGATGCACACGGATTTTTTGTGATCGCAAAAATTCAGGTTGAAGCATCCTCCTCGTTCTCGTCCCTTGGCGCGGCGGAGTGTAACGGAGACGCTCGTCCTCGAAAAATCATGGCTGACAACTTTTCAAAACGCGCTAGGCTCGGTGATAGCCAAATAATTTAAAATCAAACAAACATCATGGCCCGCTTAAATCCAATCGACCGCTTTGAATTCGAGCGCGTGCTGTGGAACCAGGGACTGACGCGCGTTGCGGGGGTGGATGAAGCGGGCCGCGGCCCGCTGGCCGGACCGGTCGTCGCCGCGGCGGCGGTCCTGCCGTCGAAATGGGCGGAGTCTGGCCTGCCGCCCGATCTCGAGGGCTTGAACGATTCCAAGCAACTCACGGCCACGCAGCGCGAAAAATTCTTTGCCTTTCTTACCACATGTCCCGAAGTGCAATTTGCCATCGCGCAGGTTGGCGCCGGAAAAATTGACGCCATCAACATCCTGCGCGCCACGCATCGCGCCATGAACGACGCACTCGCGCAATTGCAGCCCGCGCCCGAACACGCGCTCGTGGACGGCCGGCCCGTCAAGACCATGTTGGTGCCGCAAACGGCGATTGTGCAGGGTGACGCGCGCAGCTATTCCATCGCCGCCGCCAGCGTGCTGGCCAAGGTGACGCGCGACCGGTTGATGCTCGAATTCGACCGGCAATGGCCAAAATACGGATTTGCCGGGCACAAAGGCTACGGCACGGCGCAACATCTGGCGGCGATTGCCGCGCACGGCCCGTGCCCGATCCACCGGCGCAGCTTCGCGCCGTTGAGACCAACCCAACGCGAACTTTTTTAACCACGGATGAAACACAGAAGCAGCAAATTATTTGAAGGTAGGGCGCGTCACTCCGTGCGCGCCGCAGTTGGCATTCGCCCGACGGCGGGCAGAGGACTGCCCGCCCTACCAATTAACCCGCGTTCAAACCGCGGCTAGATGAAACTGCTTGAACAGATAAAAGCGTGGCGTGCCGGCAAGGAAAAGCCGGAACACCTGCGACGCGGCGAATTGGGCGAGCACGCGGCAAAAAAACATCTGCAGCGGGAAGGGCTGAAATTTCTCACGGCCAATTTCCGTTCGAAACGCGGTGAAATTGACCTGGTCTTTCGTGACGATGATTGTCTCGCCTTCGTCGAAGTCAAAACGCGGTCATCCGAGGATTGGACGCGCCCGGCGGCGGCGGTCAACGCGCGCAAGCGGCGATTGCTTTCGCAAACCGCGCTGGATTATTTGCGGCTGTTGAAAAATCCGGCGGTAAAAATCCGGTTCGATATTGTCGAGGTGCTGCTGGCGGACGGTAAAGTGTGTGAAATCCGGCATTTGCCGAACACGTTTGCGATGGCAAAACCGTATCGTTACGGGTGAAAGGGGAGTGCGGCTTGTCCCAAGCCGCAGCACTCGAAAAATGTCTTGCACGTTGAAATATCTTTGAGGCTCGCAAAGCGCCCTGGCCGCTGCGAGTTGGGACAACTCGCGCTCCGGGGATCGTACCCAGCCTGTGCCCCGCGCTCCCTTTTCACGATGCCAGCGTGACATCGGCGCGCGAGCGTTGTCCAATCAGCAGTGAAGACATTTATGAACGAGCGGGCGAATGGAACGGGTTTTGCCTGGGCACCATGAGCACAACCTACAGAATCGTGGAAGGGATGATTGGGCTTGTGGTTATTCTGGGCGCCATCGGTTGGGGACTCTTCCGCATGTTGAAACAGAGTTATGACCCGGCGCAGGTGCTGCTCAAGCTGGCAATCACAGTTCCGCTGGTCATTGCCTGTTTTATAGGCGCCATCGAACTCAGTTTTTATGGACCGTTTGTCATGATAATTCTTGGAGTTGCCATATCGGTCATGTGGGCACCGCACCTTGGGGAATGGCTGTGCAAACCCTTGACGGGCTTGTTTGATGGCGGTGATGAGGCGCCGGAACCCAAACCGTACTATTCCATTGCGCATTCCCTGCGGATGAAGGGCAAATTTCTGGAAGCCGTCGTGGAAATCCGCAAGCAACTGGCCAGGTTTCCGAATGATTTTGAGGGCGTGATGCTGCTCGCCGGCATTCAGGCGGAAGACCTGAAAGATTTGCCGGGCGCGGAAATCACGTTGAACCATTTCTGTGACCGGTCCGAGGCGCCACCGAAGCAAGTCGCCGCCGCAATGAACCATTTGGCCGACTGGCAGCTCAAGCTGGCGCAGGACGCGGATTCGGCGCGCGCCGCGCTGGAGAAAATCACCACGCGATTCCCGGACACCGAGCTGGCGCTGCTGGCCGCTCAACGCATCGCACATTTGGCCGGCGCGGAAAAAATTTTACTGGCGGCCCACGACCGCCAGCCAATGGCCATGCCGGAAGGCGTGAAAAATATCGGCCTGCTGGAATCGTCAGAGCATTTGCGTCCCGCCGAAATTGACCCGGCGAAACTCGCCGCCGATTATGTGAAACATCTGGCGCAGCATCCGCTCGACACGGAGGTTCGCGAAAAGCTGGCGATCCTTTACGCCGACAACTACCAGCGGTTGGATTTGGCAACGGGCGAGTTGGAACAATTGATTGAAGAGCCGAACCAGCCGTCCAAGCGCGTCGCGCACTGGCTGAATTTATTGGCGGATTTGGAAATCCGCCATGGCGCAGATTACGACACCGTGCGCGGAACTTTGGAGAAAATTGTGGAACGGTTTCCTGATCTGGCCGTCGCGGAAATGGCGCGAACGCGGCTGGGGCGTTTGAAAATTGAGCTTAAAGGACATAAAGAAACGCCGGACGTGAAACTCGGCGTTTATGAACAAAATCTCGGATTGAAATACGGCTCACCGCGGCGGTTGTAGCGCGATTCCCTTTTCCAACGGCGCATGTGGACACACGCACCATTTTTCTCCCTCGCCTCCCTCAAGGAGGAGAGGGCCGGGGTGAGGAGCCAATGTTTACAGGCTCGAACCCCTCGCGGCACGGGGCATAGACATCGTTGACACATGAGGGCATAGACATGGTTGACAGTTTTCATTTTGGTTCGAGGCTGCTCTACGGTTTGAATGCCGTGGAAAATCCTTTCTGCTGT
>JBEKZC010000064.1:0-20300 GCA_049510295.1 Verrucomicrobiota bacterium
GTTCGCCGCGCTGCTCACCACCCTGTTGTTTTCCATCTCCGCCATTTGCGGCCATCGCACCTCGACGCGGCTGGGCGGCGTGGAGGCGAATTTCTGGCGCATCTGCGGCGCGATGTTTTTTCTGGCGATTTGGGCGAACACGCTGGGCGCGGGCACGAGCGGCGCGGCGTTCCCCATTTTTGTCCTGAGCGGACTGGCCGGCATCGGCCTCGGCGACACCGCGTATTTCCAGGCGTTGCCGCGGCTGGGCAGCCGCCGGACTGTCCTGCTCACGCAATGCCTCATCGCACCGTTCGCCGCATTGATTGAATGGCTCTGGCTCGGCACCCGGTTGCACCTCGCAGAAATGGTCTGCGTGGCCGTGATGCTGGCCGGCGTGATCGTGGCGCTGGCCCCCGGCGACCATTTGAAAATCACGCCGCGCCGATTCTGGGCCGGCATTCTGGCCAGCATTATTGCCGCGCTCGGCGGCGCATTCGGCGCGGTGTTGAGCCGCAAAGCCTACTTCGTCGCGCACGCGGCCGGCGAACATCCCGACCCCGGCACGACCGGCTACCAGCGCGTCATCGGCGGCGCCGTCGCGCTCGGTTTGATTTTTTTGATTGTGGAATGGCGGCACACCCGACAGCGCGGCGACGATGCGCAAATGAAAGATTCATTTTCTCCGCGCGAAAAATTCAAGCTCTGGCCGTGGGTACTGGTCAACAGCCTCGCCGGTCAGACGGTCGGCGTGAGTTGCATGCAATGGGCGCTCGAAACCACGCCCACCGGCATCGTCACGGCCATCATCGCCATGACCCCCATCGTCATGCTGCCGCTGGCGCGCGTTTTTGAGGGTGAAAAAATCACCGCGCGGTCGCTCACCGGCGGCCTCATCGCCGTCGCGGGCGTGTTGGGCCTGACATTTTGGCGGTGAGCCATTATCTTCCTTCTCGTTGTCGTCCTCGTCCTCGAAAAACAACCGGTCGAGGACGTAGCACGAGGACAAGGACGAATTGTAATGAAAACGGAGTTACAAGCAGTAGTTGAAACGCTCGGCATCGAAAAATTCCGGCGCCACATTTTTCTTTGTGCCGACCAGACCGAGTCTAAATGTTGCGCGAAGGAGCAAGGACTGGCCGCCTGGGAATTTTTGAAACGGCGGCTCAAGGAACTGAACCTCGCCGGCCCGGAACCGCTGGTTTATCGCACCAAGGCCAACTGCCTGCGCGTCTGCGTGCGCGGGCCAATCGCGGTCGTTTATCCCGAAGGCGTCTGGTATCACTCCTGCGCGCCGGAAGTGCTGGAACGCATCATCCAGGAGCACCTGATCGGCGGGAAAATTGTCAGGGAGTTCGTCTTTGCGCATAATCCGCTGCCGTGAATCCAACGGGTCCGGTTAACATAAATTCCCAACCTTTATCCCCATAATTCAATTGGCAGGTGCACCTCATTTTCCACTCGACTTTGGTTCTCCGGGGGTGCAAAATTGGTCGGATTCGGAGGAAACATGGCCAGACTGCTCATCAAGACCGGGGGTTTGGAAAACCAGACGTTAGAACTGCGTTTTGGCACCAATCACGTCGGGCGCGACCCCGACTGTGATTTCCCCATTGATCATCCCACCGTATCCTCAAACCACTGCGAACTGGTGTTGTCGAGCGAAGGTGTGTTGATCCGCGATTGCGGTTCGACCAACGGCACGTTCGTCAATGGCGATCCGGTCAAGGAAGCGTGGCTGCTTCCCGGCCAGACGGTGAATTTGGGCGACGTGGAATTATTCGTCGAATCCACCGAGGTCAACGTTGCGATCCCCAAGTATGAGCGCGAGCGTCCCAAACCGCCGGTGGTGCTTGAAGGCGGCGTGATCCTCTGCCCGCGCCATCCGCAGGTGCCGGTCACCTACAAATGCACCCACTGCAACGAGGTGATGTGCAACCGTTGCGTGCATGTGTTACAACGCAAAGGCGGCCTGCCGCTGTTCCTCTGCACACTTTGCAGCCACAAGTGCGAACCCGTTGAGGTCGTGAAACAGGTGAAGAAAAAAACGTTCATCGGCTTTTTGCGGGATACCGTCAAAATCCGGTTCCGGAATCCCATCAAACGCGATAAATTTTAAAAGTACCGGCTGCGGTTTCAGGACGGCGATCGGTCTTTCAAAAACTGCCGGACCATTTTCTCCAACGCGGAAATCCAGAGCGGATGTTCGTTGAGACACGGGATTTGCGCGAACTCCTTTCCGCCGGCCTCTAAAAATGTTCTCCGCCCCCGAATGCCGATTTCTTCCAGCGTCTCCAGACAATCAGAAACAAAGGCCGGGCAGATGACCAGAAGCTTTTTGACTCCGCGCTTGGGCAACCCGGCCAGTTCAAAATCCGTGTAAGGCTTCAACCACGGATCGCGACCAAGCCGGGATTGGAACGAAATGGAATACCGGTTCACGGGGACGCCCGCTTTCGCAACAAATGCCGCCACCGTTTTGAAACATTGCGCGCGGTAACACGTCGCGTGCGCCGGGCTGTCGGTTTCGCAACAATTCGACACGGTCAAACAATGGCCGCCGGTCGGGTCGGACTTGTGAAGGTGCCGTTCCGGAAGGCCGTGAAAACTGAACAGCAATTGGTCGTAGCCCGCCGCCAGATGATTGGCCGCGCTCGCCGCCAGGGCGGTGATGTAATCCGGCGCGTCGCCGTAGGGCGGTTGGGCTTCCACCCGCATTTGCGGCGCGAGTTTTGCCGCGACTTCCCTCACCCGCTCCACTGCCGTTTCGTAGCTCGACATCGCGTAGTGCGGGAACAGTGGAACCAGAAATAATTCGTCCACGCCGCGTTCGCGCAATTTCCGGATCGCATCTGGAATGGACGGATTTTGATAACGCATCGCCAGTTCAACCGGCACGGTGACGCGCTTTTGCAGTTCGGCCTGCACACGCTTGCTCGTGACGATGAGCGGCGAACCTTCCGGCAGCCAGATTTTCTTGTAAGCCTCGGCGGCTTGTTTCGGCCGGTTGATGAGAATCATTCCCACGATGAACCGCCGCAACAGCCAGGGCGCGTCAATCACCCGCCCGTCCATCAGAAATTCATTCAAATAACGCCGCACGTCGCCGACGGACGTCGAGTCCGGTGAACCCAGATTGACCAGCAAAACACCTTTGTTCATGCGGAAAAATTAACCACGGATGCGCCCAAATGAACACCAAACAAATCCGTAGCCGCCGCCGTTAGTCGGCGCTGACTGGCTTGCAGTTCAGAGTGCGCGGACTGACGTCCGCGGCTACAAGCCCCGTGAAAAGCACACCCTTTCGATTTCCGTTTATTCGCGTCCATTGGTGGTTTTGAGGTGCTTTTCAACCCGTTCCACGATGTTCACACCCGACACAATCGTGTCACTCAGCGAAACGCCGTCGCGATAGTGGCCGGCCAGGAACAGTCCGGGCGCCTTGTTCTCGATCTCCGTCATCAGCCCGCGGTAGCGGCCGTAGCCGACGTTGTATTGCGGAATCGCCCTCGGATAGAGCACGCAATGTTGGAAGATCGGTTTGCCGGTCACGCCCAGCAGCACCCGCAGGTCTTCACACACCAGCGCGACAAGTTTCTCCGCCGGCAGCAAGGCGAGTTCCGGATACCGTTCGCCGCCGATGTAACTTGTCAGCGTCAAGTGACTTGTCGGCGCGCGATTGGGAAACAGCGACGACGAGAAAATCGTGCCGAGAATTTTGAAGCCTTCGATTTTTGGAATCAACATGCCGAAGCCTTCGCACGGATGCGCCACATCTTCGCGGCGAAATCCCAAAACCACGCTCGCCACCGGCGGATAACGAATTTCGGAAAACGGTGGGAGGTCAATTTCACTGGTAGGGCGCGTCACTCCGTGCGCGCCGTCATTGGCGTTTGGACGAACGGCGGGCAGAGGACTGCCCGCCCTACCAACGCCCGCAAACAATTTCACCTTTAGCTCCGCCAGCCTGAACGCCGTCCCACAATAAATCACCGCGCTATGTTCCGCTTGAGTTTCATTTCGGAGGGACGAGCTCTGCGAGTCCCCAATTTCAGGGGCTCGTGGAACTCGCCCCTCTGAAAGCGTGAGGGCCCAACCGTCGGCGATCTGCGTCAGCTTTGTCACCGTGGTGTTCAGTTTCACCGCGTCGCCAAGTTGCGCCGCCAGCGTGTCCGGCAAAACCTGCAACCCTTCGTCGAAGGAAAATTTCGGTGCGCGATCCTTGGCCACTTCGCCGGATTTTTTGCGGTCGCGCGCGCCAAAAATCTGGCCTTTGATCAGCGAGCCGTAACTGTCCTCCAGCGCCTTGAGCTTGGGAAAAGCGTGCGTCAAGGAAAGCCGGTGCGGATCGCCTGCGTAAATCCCGGCGACGAGCGCATCAATCGCGTGGTCGAGAAACTCCTGGTTCAGCCGGCGCACGACAAACTGCGCGATGCTTTCCTCGACGCCATCGCGGCGGCGCGGCATAAACGGTTCGCGCAGCACGGCGAGCTTGGCCCCGGCGGTGAACAGTTTCGTCGTGAAAAAACCGAGTGGCGAACCCGGCATGACGATGGGACGCTGGTAACGGACGACGTAACGCGCCTCGGCTTTCGGGTCGGGATCAAGCCGGCGCGACTGCAAACCGGCGTCGCGGACAAGCTGGCCAATCTTCGGTGACGTTTCGAGCAGCGTGTTCGGCCCGAACTCGGCGAGCCAGCCGTCCTGGCGCAGCGACTGAATCGCGCCGCCCACGCGCCCGCTGGCCTCATAAACCGTGACCGGAATGCCCTTGCGTTTCAGATAAAACGCCGCAGTCAACCCCGTGATGCCGGCCCCGATGATGGCGACAGATTTCATTCTGCAATCTGAAGCTCGTCATTTCCTATTGAATCGACACCTCTCATACTGTCATTCTTCACTTCGAGTAGGTAATAAAATGAAGTCTTGTCCCCGTATTTTTTGCGCATCAATTTCCAATTTTGAATAAGAAATCGAGCGCACCCTGCAGTCGTAGTCTCAAGTTTCCCAGCAATGTAAAAGTAATGCCTATCTCCTCGGCATATTTTTACAACGATCCCTTGGTTCTCAGCAGTAATTGGTGGCAAGCGTGGAATTTGGAGAAAAAATGGATCCCAGTTAAACTTCACTGGACTTCGAAGTTCCTTTTCAAGAAGGGAAGAAGCGAAATTTGACCATGGGCAGCCAAGAGAAATGAGGCTATGAGCAAGTGTGACGTCCTTACTATCAGGCGCAGCTGGCAAAATCATCGTTTGTATGTCGGCAACCTGGAAAAATTTTAGCAAGCCTGGCTGGTCGGCTAAACCTGGAATTACAGATTTAAAAAGCCCTTCCAGATTTTTCGCTTCGCTGATCTCTTCAAAGCCAACGTAACCTTTGGGAGTGCCTGCGTTTGATACACTTCCTACATAAATTCGGAGAATTTTTTCGTGATCGACACCAAAAAAACTCACCAACTTGCGTCGTCCAAAAAAAACAAAGAAAAACCAACCTATAATGAACAACACAACAACCGTGATCAAGTTGCCCAAAATATTTATGCCGATTTCAGATATGGTTTTCATATTGTCCTTGAATGTTTCCGCTCGCCCACCGGGGCGAGGGTGTTGTCGAAGCACATCGCGATGTTGCGGATGAACAGACGGCCGGTGTCGGTGACTTCCAGGCCCGCCGGCGTGCGGCGCACCAGGCCGTCGGCTTCAAGCGGCGCGAGCGACACGAGTTCCGGCGCAAAGTGTTCCGCGAAGTTAAGGCCGAGCTTTTGCGACATCGCGGCGTAATCGAGCGAGAGATCGCACATCACGCGCATGATGGTTTCGCGGCGGATTTTGTCCTCATCGGTCAGGAAATACGCGCGCTGCAACGGCACCCGGCCGGCGTCCACGGCCTCCTGCCATTGCGGCAGTTCCTTCTCGTTCTGCCAGTAGGCGTCGGGAATCTGCGAGATGCTCGACATGCCGAACGCGTAGATGTCCAAACCGGCGCGCGTGCTGTAGCCTTGGAAATTGCGCTGGAGCTGCTTGTTGCGCTGCGCCACGGCCAGTTCGTCGTTGGGTCGCGCGAAATGATCCATGCCGATATAGACGTATTGGTTGTTGGCGGTGAGTTTTTCGATGACCAGCTTGAGCACCTGCAACTTGGTCCCGGCGGCGGGTAGATGCTGTTGTTGCTCCAGAATTTTTTGGGCGGGCTTGACCCACGGCACATGCGCGTAGCTGAAGACGGCGAGCCGGTCGGGCTTCATTTCCAGCACGATATCGAGCGTTTCGTTGAACGACTCCGGCGTCTGGTGCGGCAGGCCGTAGATGAGGTCGAGGTTGATGGAGCCGTAGCCCAGCTCGCGCATCCAATCCATCGCCTGTTGCGTCATTTCGCGCGGCTGGATGCGGTGGACAGCTTCCTGGACTTTCGGGTTGAAATCCTGCACGCCCATCGAAGCGCGGTTGAAACCGATCTCGCGCAGCGCGACCATGTGATCGTGCGTGAGCCGGCGCGGATCCACTTCCACGCCGGCTTCGATGTCCGGCGAAAACGTAAAGTATTGGTGGATGATTTCGCCGAGCCGGCGGATTTCGTCGGGCTGTAAAAAAGTCGGCGAACCGCCGCCAAAGTGAAGTTGCCCGGCTTTGCGCTGCGGATTCAACCGCGGCGCCATCTTCGCCACCTCGCGGCCCAGGCAATCCACATAAGCCATGCCTTTGTCGTGGTTGAGCGTGATGACGGTGGTGCAGCCGCAAAACCAGCAGAGCGTCTCGCAGAATGGAATGTGAAAATAGAGCGAAAGGCCGCGTGCCGTCTGGTTGTTCGCAATAATTTTTTCAGCCAACTGCGGCCACGTTATCGTGTCGGTGAATTTCGTGGCGGGCGGGTAGGAGGTATAACGCGGCCCGGCCACGTTATATTTCTGCACCAGATCGAGATCAACTTTGAGCGTGCTCATGTCAATTTGAATGTAGCCGACGACGTCAGTCGGCGCTGATCCGCCTAAAAATGAGAATGCGCGGACTAACGTCCGCGGCTACAAAACGTTCAGCCATGCCGTTCATTTAAAACTACGAACCGTTTCGACCAACGCGGCGATGTTTTCCAATTTCGCATCGGGTGGCACGCCGTGACCAAGGTTGAAAATATGGCCTTTGCGGCCGCGCATGGCCTCGAGCACGGCCCGCGTTTCCTGTGCGACAACTTCCGGCGTGGCGTCGCTGAGCAGCGCGGGCGCGAGATTGCCTTGAAGAGCAATGTCAGCGGGCAAAAGCCGGCGCGCGTGAGCCAGCGGAAATTGCCAGTCTATGCCCAGCACGCTCGCCCCGGTCGCCAGCAGGTCATCCCAATTCCCGTGCGTGCCGAGGGAAAAAACAATCACCGGTGGAGCGCCGATTTCCGAACCGGCGTGTGGGAGTTCACGCTTTAGCGTGTCTTTGGAACAAGCTAAAGCTTGAACTCCAGCTTCCCGCGCCGTGCCGGAGGCCGGCGCTCCAATACTGGCGACAATGTCCCGCATCCAACGCCCGGAAGCCTCCTGAAATTCCGTCGGCGCGAGCTGGCCGCCGTGACTGTCGAAAATCTGGAGCGCGTCCACGCCGGCGCTGATTTGCATTTGCAGATAAGCGGTGATGGCGGCGGTGAGTTTCCCGGCAAGCGCATAAAAAGTTTTCCGGTCTTCCCGAAACAGGCTCAAGGCGCGGGTGAATTTCCCGGCGCTGCCGCCTTCCATCATGAACGTGGCCAGCGTCCACGGCGAACCCGAGAAGCCGATGAGCGCGGTCTGGTCGCCAAGTTCCTTCCGAAGCAGACGCAACGCCTTGTCCACGTAGCTGAGGCGTTCGGTCACGCGCTCGACGGAAAGGCGCTTGATGTCGGCTTTCGTGCGCACGGCAAAGTCCATGACCACGCCGCCGGTTTCGCGGAAACGGTAAGGCTGACCCATCGCTTCGGGAATGACGAGGATGTCGCTGAACAGGATCGCCGCATCGAATCCGAATCGCCGAACCGGCTGGAGCGTGATTTCGGCGGCAAGCCCGGGCGTTTGAATCAATTCCAAAAAGGAATGCTTTTCCTTCAGTTCGCGATACTCCGGCAAGGCGCGACCGGCCTGCCGCATCAGCCAGACCGGCGGGCGATCCGTTGCGCGGCAGTGGCAGGCGTCGAGAAACCGCCGGTGATTCGTCGGTCTGCCCGAGGCGGCGGGCGCGTTGGCGTTGGCGTTGGTTGCAATGGCGGCCATGGGTTTTAGCGCATTACGGCTGCATTGTTATTAGCATACCCAATCGGTTTTGAACAGCGAGTTGCGCTTTCAATTTTTTGAGCAACTTTGTCCGAACACCGGTTTTTAATCACAAGCGAGTCCATGAAAGACAACGAACTCCATTCCAAACTCCGCGAATCAAGCTGGCGGCGGAAACTCACTGAAGCCGAACAAGCCGAATGGCGCGCCTATCTCGCCGCCAATCCCGACGCCCGCGCCGATTGGGAGATGGAATCAGCCTTGAACGCCGCCCTCACCCGATTGCCGGATGCGAGTGTGCCGTCGAATTTCACCGCGCGCGTGCTTCAGGCGGTCGAACGTGAAGAGGCCCGACCACGCGTCTGGAGCTGGCGTTGGAACTGGCACACGCTGGTGCCGCGTGTCGCCTTTGCCGCAGCGGTGATTGCGTTCACCGGTTTGGCCTTTCAACACCATGAAATTTACCGCCAGCGCACCGCGCTCGCCCGGAACGTTGCGCTCGTGACCAGGGGACAACCGATGCCCAGCCCGGAAGCGCTGGAAAACTTTGACGCCATTCGCCGCATGAGCCAGCCGCAGCACGCGGATGACGAATTGCTGGTATTGATGCAATGAGCCATTTGTGGCAGGCGCGTTGCCGGTTGGCCACGGTTTTCGCGGTGGGCCAAATCGCTGTTTTCCAGCTCGCCGCTGAAACCGTCACGAATGTTCCGGCTCCGCAAAAATTATTTTCCGCGCCGGCGAACCTTTCGCCGCCGCCCGTGCCGCACTTAAAGTCTCCCGTGGATTTATTCCGTGAACTGCTGGCGATGACACCCGCCGAGCGGGAAAATTACCTGACGAATCGGCCGCCGGGAATCCGCGACCGCATTCTCGCCAAGGTGCGCGAATACGAGGCGCTCGACCCGAACGAGCGCGAATTACGCCTGCGCGCCACCGAATTGGGCTGGTATTTGCTGCCCCTCATGCACGAATCCCCGACCAATCGTGCCGCGCAACTGGCAGCCATCCCGGATGATTTGCGGGCTCTGGTCAAAGCCCATCTCATGCAATGGGACATCCTGCCATCGCCATTGCAGCAGGAATTTCTTGAGAGCGAGCACGCCCTGCGTTACTTCACACACGTGGATTTGCCAATCAGCCCGCCGATGCCGCCCATGCCGCCGGGCCACGGATGGCATAACAGCCCGCCGGATCCCGATTTGGCGCACTGGAATGTGCTTTCCGAAGACCAACACCAGAAAATCACCGCACAATGCAACCAGTTTTTTGAACTGACGCCGATGGAAAAAAAGAAAACGCTCAACACCCTGTCGGCCGCCGAGCGGCAGCAAATGGAAAAAACGCTGGAGACGTTTGGGAAATTGCCTCCGGCGCAACGCCTGAAATGCATCCGCTCGTTCACGGAATTTGCCGGCATGAGCGCGCAGGAAAAACAGGATTTTTTGAAAAACGCCCAGCGCTGGTCGCAAATGTCGCCGAAGGAACGCCAGACCTGGCGCGATCTCGTCACGCATGTCCCCGAATGGCCGCCGTTGTCCCCGGCATTGATGCCGCCGATGCCGCCACAGTTGACGCAGCGACTGCATCCGGTGGCCGTCACCAATCCCGACTGATTCCGGCGAATTTCAATTCCCATTTCCGCCGCCACACCTTAATTTCCCACCGTGCATCCGATTGCGTTTCAACTCGGCTCCTTCACGATTCATTGGTATGGCGTGATGATCGCGCTGGCATTCCTGGCGGGGCTTTGGACGGCCACCCGCCGCGCCCGGCGCGAAAACATCTCCGGCGAAAAAATCGCCGACATCGTGTTCTGGCTGATGTTCGGCGCGATTCTCGGCGCGCGCGCCGTTTACGTGACCACTTATTGGAAGGACGAATTCGCCAACCAGCCGCTCCCGGAAATTTTCATGATCCAGCACGGCGGGCTGGTGTATTACGGCGGCCTCATTGGCGCGACGATTGCAGGCATGATTTGCATTCGCTGGAAAAAATTGCCGCTGTGGAAAACCGCCGATGTGCTGGCGCCAAGCATTGCGCTGGGAAATGTTTTTGGCCGCATCGGCTGCCTGCTGAATGGCTGTTGCTACGGCCGCGCGTGCAGCCTGCCGTGGGCCATCCGGTTTCCATCCGACCATGCGACCGGCGGCGTGCCCGTGCATCCGACGCAGATTTACGATGCGTTGTTGAATTTCGCCCTTTACCTCGGCCTCGCGTGGCTGTTCCGGCACAAAAAATTCAACGGCCAGGTGTTCGCAACCTATCTCATCTGCTACGCGGTGTTTCGTTTCGTCGTGGAATGCTTTCGGGGCGATTATCCGGCTGACCACATCCATGACGGCCTCACGTCGGGACAATTGGCAAGCATCCCCATTTTCATCGCCGGCCTCGCGCTGGCGGCCATGCTGTCGCATCGCGAACCCAAACGGGGATGGCCGATGGAGAATTGATGATGGCAACAATTCTTGAAATCCATTTTCCATCCTCAAGAAACCGCCTTACAAATTCATTCGTTCGGAGGGACGAGCTACGCAAGTCCCTCAATTCCGAAGTCCCAAAACATTCAGGGACTGGTGTAACTCGTCCCTCCGAATTTTAGGATGAATTCCATCTCCCATCTCCCAATCCTCATCGCCGGCCCGACCGCCGTCGGCAAATCCGAAATCGCCCTGCGCCTCGCGGAACAGCTCGGCGGTGAAATCATTTCCGCCGATTCCATGCAGGTTTATCGCGGACTCGACATCGGCACGGCCAAGCCATCGCCTGCCGAACGCGCTCGCGTGTCGCATCACCTGATTGACATCTGCGATTTGGCCGAATCGTTCGACGCTGCGCAATTCGCCCGGCTCGCGCACCGCGCCGTCGCGGAAATCCAGTCGCGCGGCCACGTGCCGGTTCTCTGTGGCGGCACCGGACTTTACTTCAAAGTCTTTCTCGAAGGGCTTGGCGAAGCGCCGTCTGCCGACGCCAAATTGCGTGCTGAACTTGAAGCCGTGCCGCTGGAAAATCTGCTGGCCGAACTGCGCGAACGCGACCCGGCAGCTTATGAAAAAATTGATAAAAAAAACCTGCGCCGTGTCATCCGCGCCGTGGAAGTGATTCGCTTGACGGGCAAGCTGTTCTCCAAACAACAGTCACGGTGGGGCGAGACTCCCGGCGAGCCGCAAGGCCAAAATGAAACTTCCGGCTCGCGAGGACGCTCGCCCCACCAACTGAAAGTGTCACATGTCACGTGTCACTTTTACTGCTTTTCACGTGCACTAGCGGATTTGCACGCCCGCATCAACGCCCGCGTAGACGCGATATTCGCGCGCGGTTTGGTGGACGAAACCCGCGAATTGCTCAAGTGCGGCCTTGCGGAAAACAAAACGGCCATGCAGGCCATCGGCTACCGGCAGGTGGTGGAACATCTGCGCGGCGAGCGGTCGTTGAAGGAAACCATCGAACTGGTGAAAATCCGCACCCGGCAATTTGCCAAGCGGCAATTAACGTGGTTCCGCGCCCAGAAAAATCTGGAGTGGATCGAATTGAAGCCGGACGAGCCGTTGGAAGCAATTGCGGAAAACCTGATTCACCGATTGCAGGAAAATTCAGAATGATGCGGGTAGCGCGCGCCTCTGACGCGCCATGTTCGGCGTCCCGCCGAACATTTTGAGATTCAAAGTCGTCGCCGGGACAGCAACGACGACGTGCGGGACGCACGCGCTCCCTTTTTTCAACCGCGCTGGTTGCTCAACTTTCCCTCGGCCGTTTGACAACGATGTCAATTTCCGCCTTGTTTTTCGCAATCATGTTGGCGGGCAGGATGCCGCGCCAGAAAACATTCGGGTAAACCACCGCGCCGCGACCGAGGATGCTGCCGGGGTTCAGCACGGCGTTGCAGCCGGCTTCCGCGCCGTCGCCGAGCAGCGCGCCGAACTTGCGCAGGCCGGTGTCGAACGGCACGCCGTCCATCTCCACCTCGATGTTGCCGGGGAACAGTTTGTAATTGGAAATTTTCACGCCCGCGCCGAGGTGCGCCTTGTGGCCGAGGATGGAGTCGCCAACGTAATTGAAGTGCGGGACCTGCGCTTTGTTGAACAGCAGCGAGTTTTTCAGTTCGCTGGAATTGCCGACGACGCAGCCGTCGCCAATGATGACGTTTTCGCGGATGTACGCGTTGTGGCGGATCTGGCAGCCCTGGCCGATGATGGCCGGGCCTTTGATCATTGCGCCGTCTTCGACGACCGTGTCCTTGCCGATAAAAACCTTTTCACCGATGAATGCCCTGCCCTCGCACTGGTTATGCAGGGCTGGTTTCAAATTGGCGGCGATGTAGCCCTCAATTTTTTTGAGCGCGTCCCAGGTGAATTTGCAACCGTCAAAGATGGCGGCGTGTTCGGTCTGGCTGAGGTCAAACAAGTCGGCTGGCTTGAACATGGCGGCAAGTTAGGCGAAACGGCGGCGGCGGAAAAGCGAAATGGGTGGGGGGTAAGTGGCAACGCTTGGTGGGGCGAGGCTACTGACGAGCCGCCGCGAAACTCCGGCGCGCCATGTCCGGCTCGCGAGGATCAGCCTTCGCCAAGCTACGGCGCGACAGGCGCTCGCCCCACCAAAAACTGAAATTTACCACCACCGGCGCGGGCTTGCCATTCGCGGCGGCGGGAGTATTTTCACCAGCGATGGCGCGCTCCCGTAGCTCAAATGGATAGAGCAGCGGTTTCCTAAACCGCGGATCCCAGTTCAATTCCGGGCGGGGGTACCATTTAACCTGTTGCGCCGCAGAAACACGCTTGACGGGAACATTTTCCGCAACTAATGCATCAAAGCTATGTTATACTCTCTGGCGTTCTAAATTGACAACAGCCTGATTATGAAAATCGAATTCTTCAATAGGTGTGTTTTGGGAACGGCGACTGTGGTTCTATGTTTGATGGGCGTCCGTTCACCGTTTAATTCCCCGGCGCAAGCGCAATCCACTCCACCCCCGCCGGACAGTACAACGGTATCAAGTGCGTTGCCACCGAACGTTTATCCGACCAGCCCGCTGGCACAGGTCGTTCGGCTTACGCAGGCCGGCGTGGATGAAAGCATCATCATGTCTTACGTCACGAATTCCGGCAGCACGTTCAATCTCGATTCGGACAAAATCATTTATTTGAAGGACATCGGCCTGCCGAACGAAGTCGTCACCGCCATGATGCAGCGCGACCAGCAGTTGCAGCAGCAAATGGCCGCGGCGGCGTATCAACCCCCGGCTCAACCCGCTCCCGCACCCGCCACAACCGATCAACCGGAAACCGCGCCGCCGCCGCAACCGGTGGAGCAACCGGCGGAAGTCACGGTGAACTATTTTTATGACACGCTTGCGCCGTATGGCAGTTGGGTGGACATGGACGGCTATGGCCGGTGCTGGCGGCCCAGCGTGGTGGTTTACAACCCCGGCTGGCAGCCGTATTGCGATCACGGACACTGGGTTTACACCGATTGCGGCTGGTATTGGTTTTCGGATTATTCGTGGGGCTGGGCAACGTTCCATTATGGCCGCTGGTTTCAGCATCCGCGCTGGGGCTGGTGCTGGATGCCGGACACCGTTTGGGGGCCATCGTGGGTGACGTGGCGGTATTCGGACGATTACTGCGGCTGGGCGCCGCTGCCGCCATTTGCGGTGTATCGGGAAGGCGTCGGGTTCTTTTATAACGGGCTCGTTGTCAGCGTCGGTTTTGATTTCGGGCTGAGTTGGAACTGTTTCGCGTTTGTGCCGATTGGACATTTTTGCGACCCGCATCCGCGCCGTTATTGCGTGGCACCGGCCCAAATCACGCAGGTTTATAATCACACCACGGTAATCAACAATTTCAATGGTCACGGCCGCAATCTTGCCAACCGGGGGATTGATCCGGAACACATCACCGCCGTTACCCATACCCCCATCCGTCCCGTCGCCATCCGGGACACCACTGCGCCGTCCGGACATGGACCACGCGCCGACCAGCTCAGTCGTGATGGCAGCACGCTGATCGTAGGCCGCCCAAGCTCCATGAATAATCCGGCTCCCGGCAGAAACCAAAATAATCGCCCGCCGCAATCCGGGTCTCCGGCACAAAATCGTTCCCCGCAACTGAACAACAATTGGCCGGCGTCTCAAACACGACAAGGTGGACAGCCGCAGGAACGCAACGAGATCTTCGTCCCGACTCAACGCCCGTCGCCACCGGTCAATTATTCAACGCCGAGCCACGACAACCGGACCCTCTCTCCCAGAGGACGGGAGCAACAACCATTGGAAACACCGCGCGACAACACGCGTAATTTCGAAGCGCCGGGGGACGCCCCGACCCCCAACCAGTGGCAGTACAATGCGCCCGCAGCCAGCCACCACAACGCACCAGCCGCCGCGCCCGTCGAGCGCCCGCAACACAGCCAGCCTCCCAATCAGTCGTCATCGCAGAATTCCGACAATCAACCCGGCCCCGGCAACGGGCCGAGGCACTGACCTTCACTTTGCTGGATGCGTCAAACGCCGTGGCGTGCAAGTTGCGCCCGGCGTTTTTGCTTTTGCAACCTCTCCGCCGCTGGCAAAATCCGCCCGTGGGCATCACGCGGCGGCAATTTGAACAAATGCAGGAACGCCTCGGCGGCGCTTCCCCGCATACGGTCTCTCCGGTTTTCGCGTCGGCGTTGCGCGCCGCGCCCGGCGCTCATCGCATCATTCTCGGTGTGGACCCGTCCCTGCGCGGCACCGGTTTTGGTGTGATTCGCGCCGCGAAACCATTTCCGCAAACGCTGGCGCACGGCACGATCTCCTGTCCCGCGAATTGGGAACGCTCGCGCTGTCTCGCCAAAATCTCCGCGACATTGCGCGACGCGATTCGTGAACATCGTCCGACGGTGTGTGTCATCGAGGGACTTTTTTACGCGCAAAATCTTCAGACCGCGCTCATCATGGGCGAGGCGCGCGGCGCAGCGCTGGCGGCCATCGCTGAAGCCGGCCTAGAAATTTTTGAAATCGCTCCGCGCAAGGTGAAACAGGCCATCGTCGGCTACGGCGCGGCACAAAAATCCGCCGTCGCCAAAATGGTCCAGCGCCTGTTGAATCTGCCAAAACCGCCCGCGCCGGACGCGGCGGACGCGCTGGCGCTGGCGCTCGCGCACGCGCAGGAAAACAGCCGTTACAATCTGACGCCGCTGAAGAAAATCTGAACCGGAACAGATATAAATGAAAACATTCAACATTCAATCCCGCAAAGCGGGACCCAACATCGAATTCAACCAGCGACGACGGCTCAATGGATGTCGGATGTTCGATGTTGGATGTTCGATGTTCCCAATTTCTTCAAGGCGATGATCACTTTTCTCCACGGCAAACTCATCGAGGCGCTGCCCACCCAGGTCGTCGTGGATGTCAACGGCGTTGGTTATGAAGCGCTCATTCCGCTGTCGTCGTTCGACAAGCTGCCGCAACCGGGCGGCACGGTGAAACTGCTCACGCAGCTTGTCATCCGCGAGGACGCGCACACGCTTTACGGTTTCATGACGGCGGCGGAACGCGATTTGTTCCGGCTGCTCGTCAACACCGTTTCCGGCATCGGGCCGAAGATCGCGCTGAACATTTTGAGCGGCATCAGCGTGACCGCCTTTCGCGGCGCGGTGGCCAGCGGCGACGTAAAATCGCTTTCGCAAATTTCCGGGGTCGGCAAAAAGACCGCCGAGCGCATCATCGTCGAGTTGCGCGACAAAATCGGCGCGGCGGGCGCGTGGGAAGCCGCCAGCGCGCAACGGGCGCTTTCGCCGGACGACCAGAAAATCAATGACGCCGTGCTGGCGTTGATGGCGCTGGGTTTCAAACAGATTGACGCGCACGACGCCGTTCGCCACGCGCAAAGCATGCTCGGCGCGAAGGCAACGGTCGAAGATTTGGTGCGGGCGTGCCTGAAAAAAGGAGCGTGATGGCTGAAGTGAGTTCATCGCCGGAAAAAACGGGCCCGCCGGCAAAGAAAAGAAAATCCGGCGTGATCGTGCCGCATAAGGCGAAGTGGCATCAGCGCGCCGGCGCGTTTCTGGTGTTTGTTTTGTTGCGCGCGCTCATGGTCACAGTGCGCTGCCGCCTGCGTGGCCGCTCGGAATTTTTAGCGCCCAACGCCCCCGGCCCGGTGATTTTTTGTTTCTGGCACAACCGGCTCGCGTCTTGCATCAAAGTTTATGAAAGCCACCGCAAATCACACGCATCCGGCCGGGGCATGGCGGCGCTGATAAGTGCCAGCCGGGACGGCGCGTTCCTCGCGGGCATTCTGGAATGGTTCGGCGTGCAGCCGGTGCGTGGATCAACCAGCCGGCGCGGCCCGCAGGCATTGCTCGAACTCACCACCTGGGCCGAGCGCGGCTACGACCTGACCATCACGCCGGACGGCCCGCGGGGACCGTGCTATCAGGTTCAGGAGGGCGTGATGTCGCTGGCGCAGGTGACGGGTTTGCCGGTGGTGCCGTTGGCATTCAACGTGGATTGGAAACTGCGTGTGAAAAGCTGGGACCGGTTTCAAATTCCGCTGCCCTTCGCGCGCTGTGAAGTCATCGTCGGCCGGGTCATGCGCGTGCCGGGCGAAGCAACGGACGCCGAACGCGAATCGCTGCGACAACAGCTTGAAGCCGAGCTGCGCGCCATCTCACGTGATTGAATTGCCCGGGGAGACATGTCAAACGAGTCCCTGATTTTTTAAAACGCCGGAAGTTTGGGACTCGTATAACTCACCCCTCCGAAAATGGTTTGGCGTCACGGTTCTTGACACTCAACTTTCAACCCTCAACTCTCAACTCCGCATGATTGCCCGCGTCAGCCTGGAAATCGCCCTCCGCAAGGAGTTCGATTATCTGATTCCGCCCGGACTGGCCGGACAAATCGAGGTTGGCAGCCGCGTGCAGGTGCCGTTCGGCCCGCGAAAAATTCTCGGTTGCGTCACCGCCCTCGCCGAAGAATCCGCGCACCCAAATCTCAAACCGATTCTCAAAGTCATCGGTGCCCAGACGCTCGTCACGCCGAAAGTCCTGAAACTCGCACGCTGGATTGCCGATTACTACTGCTGCGCGCCGGAAACCGCGCTGAGATCCGTTCTGCCCGAAGCCGTGCGCAAGGAGGAATCCGGCTGGCGCGAGCGATTGTTCGTCCGCGTGCTGACGGTGGGCGGTGAATTTCCAAAATTGCCCAAGCGCCAGCAGGAAGTTTGGAACATCATTGAAGAACGGCGCGAGTTGCCGTTGCAGGAACTGGTCGAGCTGGCCGAAACCACCGCCGCCACCGTCCGCAAACTCGAAAATCGCGGCCTGGTTGAGATCGCTCCCCAAATTTCCGAGCGCGACCCCTACGCCCGCGAGCACATTCTGCCGTCTCAGCCATTGGCATTGAATGATGCACAGGCAAAAGCGTTGGAGAAAATCATAACGGCGATGAATAGCTGTGGTAGCACCCGCGTCCCGCGGGTGGAGGCGGGCGTCGCGCCCGCCTCTTGTCCGGCGGCCAAACCCGGCCCGATTACAGAAACCACCGCCCGCAAACGCAGCCTGCCGCATTTTGAAATTCCCGGTTTCACCTATCACGTCACCTGGCAGACGCACGACAAGCTCGTTCTTTCTCCTGAGGCACGCACCAAAGTGCTGGAAGTTTGCCACCACTGGCACGGCAACAAAATCAAATGTTACGCCGCGTGTGTCATGCCTAATCACGTTCATTTGCTGATTCAACCGCTGCCGACTCAGGCAGCCGGAAAAGAAGGTGTTCACTCGCTCACCGAAATTCTACACAGCATCAAATCGTTTTCCGCGCACACGGTGAATAAGGTGATGAAACGTTCCGGGCCGGTCTGGACGGATGAATCGTTTGACCGCCTGATTCGATCCGAAGCGGACTTGCACAAAACCTGGGATTACATTTGGAACAACCCGCGAACGATTGGGCTGGTCGGACCGATGGAGGATTATCCTTACATCTGGACGCCGGGCGTATCAGACGTTGAAAATGTTCGGCGGGACGCCGAACATGACCTGCGAGACGCGGGTGCTACACAACAGGAATCGGGCGTCGCAAAGTCATCCCAGGTGTTCCTGCTTCACGGGGTAACAGGTTCGGGCAAGACGGAAATCTATCTCCAGGCCATCGCCCAGGCGCTCGAACAGGGCCAGGGCGCCATCGTGCTCGTGCCGGAAATTTCGCTCACGCCGCAGACGGTCGAGCGATTCAAAGCGCGGTTCAGTTCCGGCAAACTGCAAACGCTTGTGGCGGTTTTGCACAGCCACTTGTCCGCCGGCGAACGCCACGACGAATGGCACAAAATCCGCCAGGGCCGCGCGCGCATCGTCATTGGAGCGCGTTCGGCGATTTTTGCGCCGGTCGAACCGCTCGGCCTCATCATCGTGGACGAGGAACACGAGCACTCTTACAAGCAGGAGGAGGCCCCGCGCTATCACGCGCGCGACGTCGCCATCATGCGCGGCCGGATGGAAAACGCCGTCGTCGTGCTCGGTTCGGCCACGCCGTCGCTCGAAAGCTATTACAACTGCAAACGCGGCAAATACACGCTGCTCGAACTGCCGGAGCGCGTGGACGACCAGAAAATGCCCCACGTGCGCGTCGTGGACATGCGCCAGACCGCGTCCCGCCAGCGCGGGAAAGAAGGCATCCCGATCTTTTCGCCGCAACTCAAGGAGGCCATCGCGCAACGGCTCGAAAAGCACGAGCAGACGATTTTGTTTTTGAACCGGCGCGGCTATTCGACTTCGCTGCAATGCCCGAAATGCGGCTACGTCGCGCAGTGCCCGAATTGCAGCCTCGCGCTCACGTTTCATCGGCAGGAACAAAAACTTTGCTGTCACATCTGCGGCCACGTCGCGCCCGTGCCATCCGTTTGCCCGAACGAAAAATGCAAAAACCCCGCGATTCGTTTTGCCGGCATGGGCACGCAGAGGGTCGAGGAAACGCTCGCCAAACTTTTTCCGCACGCGCGCGTCAAACGCATGGACGCCGACACCATGAAACGCAAGGATGATTACCGGAAGGTCCTCGGCGATTTTCGCACGGGCAAGACCGACATCCTCGTCGGCACGCAGATGATTGCGAAAGGACTGCATTTCCCGAACGTCACGCTCGTCGGCATCATTTACGCCGACCTCGCGCTGCATCAGCCGGATTTTCGCGCGGGCGAACGCACCTTCCAACTCCTCACCCAGGTCGCCGGCCGCGCCGGCCGCGGCGACGTTGAGGGCGAAGTGTTTGTGCAGGCATTCGCGCCGTTTCATCCGGCGATCCAATACGCGCGCCGCCACGACTTCCTCGGTTTTTATGAACAGGAAATCGAGTTCCGCGAACAATTGAAATATCCGCCCGTCAGCCGCGTGGCGCTGCTCACGCTCAAAGGCCGCAATGAAGACAAGGTGAAATTCAGCGCCGAACATTTGAAACGCGAGTTGGAGAAAAGTCTTGTAGCGGCGGTCTGTGACCGTCGCCAATCAGACACGCAAGGTAGAGCGGGCAGTCCCCTGCCCGCCGCGCGCACGCAAGCTGATGACGGCGCGCATCCCGCAGGCGCGGGACGCCCTACCATGTTCAAGGATTTAATCATCGCCGGGCCGGCGCCGGCGCCGTTGCTGCGTGCGGAAACTTTTTACCGCTACCAAATCATGCTGCGGACACGCGCGATGAGCAAATTGAGCCAGGCACTGGCGAAAATCATCGAAACGCTCGCATTACCCGAAGACGTAACACTCATGGTGGACATTGATCCGGTAAGTTTGGGGTAGCACAGGCCTTCCGCCTTCGCGGCGCGCCAAAGCGCCGCTACGGCGCGACGGTGGCCGGCCTGTCGTTTCGGGCGTCCCGCCCGAAACTGTTGCGGGACGAACGAATGTTTCACACTTGCCCGATTGTCTGCAACCTATGTCACACAACGGAATTCGGCGGGACGCCGAATTCAACCCGCGAGACGCGGGTGCTACCGTAAATTAGAGCATTTCCATAAATGATATAGCTTGACGTGATGGCGGCAATATGACAGGAATGGGGCATGCGAGCGATTCCTTTAGCGACCCGTCAGCGCATCATCCAACTCTATGAACAAGGCAAAAGCAC
>JBEKZC010000065.1:0-20280 GCA_049510295.1 Verrucomicrobiota bacterium
ACCAGCGGCCTCCAAGGCTCCGACTCTGTGACCGGTCTGGCCGAGACCTACGACACCAAGAACGCGGGCACGGACAAAACTCTCAGTGTCAGTGCCTACACGGTCAACGACGGCAACGACGGCAACAACTACACCGTCAGCACCGTGGCCAGCACTGCGGGCGTGATTAACCCGGCGACTTTGACGATTACGGCGGCGGTCAACACCAAGACTTACGACGGAATGACCAGTGCGTCGGCGACCCCCACAACCAGCGGCCTCCAAGGCTCCGACTCTGTGACCGGTCTGGCCGAGACCTACGACACCAAGAACGCGGGCACGGACAAAACTCTCAGTGTCAGTGCCTACACGGTCAACGACGGCAACAGTGGCAACAACTACACCGTCAGCACTGTGGCCAGCACTGCGGGCGTCATCAATAAAGCGGTCCTGACCATCACTGCCGCGGCCAACACGAAGACTTATGACTGTTCGACCTTTGCGTTGGCGACGCCGATGGTCAGTGGTCTGCAGGGTTCTGACTCGGTGAGCGGTCTGGCTGAAACCTACGACACGAAGAATACCGGCACAGGCAAGACCCTCAATGTCAGCGCCTTCACGGTCAACGACGGCAATGCCGGCGGCAACTACACCGTCAGCAGCATCGCCAATACCGCGGGTGTCATCACCCCGGCGACCCTGACGGTGGCGGCCGACAACAAGAGCAAGATTTGCGGGCTGCCTAATCCGCCGCTGACGGCCAGTTACAACGGTTTTGTCGGTGGCGACAACACCAACGTATTATCGTCACCAGCGGTCTTAAGTACGACGGCAACGACCACGAGTGGTGCGGGCAAATATCCGATCACGGTCGGCGGTGCGGCCGCCGCCAACTACACGATCCAGGATGTGAATGGAACACTGCTGGTGATTTCGGCCCCGCAACTGGCCGGTGCCAAAGTCAGTGTGAACGGAATGGATCAATTCGTCGTCAGTTACCCGACGATCGCCGGCCAGACGTATCAACTCGAATATACCACTGACCTCTTGTCCAAGTGGACACCTTTGGGCACTCCCTTCGCCGGAACCGATGGTATCGTTGCCGTGACCAACAGCATGAGCGCCATTCCACAGTGCTTCTTCCGGGTGGAAGTGCAATAAACAGCAGTCGTAGCACCCCATAAAGACAATCGCTTGGACAATTTGGGGGAAAACGCAGGCCGGCGGATGCCGAAAAAAATCCGGACCGGGCGGCGGAGGCGGAGGGTTGAGCGGGGAAGACCGAAGATGGCCGGCGGCCGGCCCTAGCGGTTTAAGATTGCCACCGGCCAGTCGCCGTTTAGAGTGTCCACGTTCAAATGAAATTTTCATTGCCCATTTTGGGCCTGGCATTGCTAACCTGGTTCGGCGCGTCGGCGCAGGTGACCGTGGACGTGGTGTTGGATCAGGAACAATTTCTGCCCAACGAATCGCTGCCGGTGGCGGTGCGCATCACGAACCGTTCCGGCCAGCCACTGCATTTGGGTGCCGACGCAAACTGGCTGACGTTTAATGTGGAATCAGTGGGCGGTCCGGTGGTCGTCAAAAAGGCCGACGTGCCGGTGCAGGGTGAATTTGATGTGGGTTCGTCGCAAGTGGCCACCAAGCGTGTGGATTTGGCGCCGTATTTTGCGCTGACGCGCCAGGGCGGTTATCGCGTCACCGCCACGGTGCGCATCAAGGATTGGAACGCGGAAATCCCCAGCCCGCCTCAATCCTTTAATGTGATTGACGGCGCAAAATTGTGGTCGCAAACGTTTGGTCTGCCCATGCCCGCCGGGGTGACGAATCGCGCGCCGGAAGTCCGCAAATACACCTTGGAGGAAGCAAATTATCTGCGTTCGCAACTGCAGATGTACGTGCAGGTGAGCGACGAATCCGAAAGGCGCGTGTTCAAGGTTCATGCGATTGGCCCGATGGTTTCATTCAGCCAGCCGGAGGCGCAACTGGATCGCCTCAGCAATTTACACGTGATGTATCAAAGCGGCGCGCGCATCTTCACTTACTCGGTGGTCAGTCCTGACGGCGACATCGTGCGGCAGGAAATTTACGATTATTTCAACACGCGCCCGCGTTTGCACACCGATGACGATGGCAACATTACGGTCCTCGGCGGCGCGCGCCGGGTGAAACCAAACGATATGCCGGTGGTGAAGTCGCCAAACGAAGTGCCCGCAGCTCCCGCGAAACCCTGAGCGCGCCGGTCATTGCGTCAATTCTTCCTTCGACGTGACCTGCGCCTGTATATCTTTGACAATCATCATGGCACGGGTGAGGGCGGTGTCCTGCGTTTCTCCGAGGAATGATTTTAATTGCACCCGCACTGCTGCCATGGGATCGCCGTTCCGGTCGCGCAACGGCAGCGTGACCGCAACCGTGCCTTTGCCGCGCCCAAAATAAACTTTGCCGCCGGTGATGGCGGCTTTTTCCGCGTCGGTGCCGGGCTGGCCGATTTCCTTTTCCAACTTGCTGGCGGCAATCCGCGGCTGGCCTTTGTCGTCGAGTGTGTAAATGCGCAGCCCCAAAATACGCGGCTGTTTTTTCAGCATGCCTTGCACGAGTGTCTGCACCACCGGCACGCGCGGCGTGTAGATGATGGTGGTGTCTCCGAAATGACTTGCCGCGTCGGACTTCGTCCAAAACCCGATTTTGCCGGTGGCGAATGAATTGTCGTGCAACGTCGGCATCACCAGATTGCCATCCAGCCAGCAGGTGATTTGGTTGCCCTGGCATTGCACGGCCAGCGTGTGCCAGGTGTTGGTAGCAATGTCCATTTCCGGGCCGATGGGGTCGGAACGGATGCCGTTCACGACCTTGTAAAAACGCACGTTTTTCCCCAGTGCGCTGGCGCGGATGACGTAAAAATTCGATTCGTTTTGGAAGCGAAAAACCACACCGGCCATTTGCTCGGCGGTGCCGCCGACGATTTTGAACCGGGTCGTGAGGTTGAAGTCCTGGAACGTCTCGCCGTCGTAAATCAGCATCGGAAACCGCTCGTCCGTCGGGTCGGTGCTCGTTTGCGCGACCACGGCACGGCGCGTGACCACGGGCGCCTGCGGCGAGAGCGGCGCCAGCAGCGGCGGCACTTCATCCATGACAATTTTCCATTCGCCGGGCCGGCCGCCACCCGCCAGCGCGGCGTGGAAATTGGTCGGCATTAGGCTGGCCGCCGCATCGCCGAAATCAATTTTGATTTCCGCGCCGGCCGCCGGCAAAGCCAGGGCTAGCCAGAAACTGAAAAGAAATTTTCGCATTCCGCGCAGCGTAACAAAAAGGACTTCGACGACAAGGAGAGTGTTGGGTGGTTCTGGGAGCGCCGGCGTCTCGCCGGCGGGTGAAACTGTCGGTCACAACGCAGCGAGCCGGCGGGACGCCAGCGCCCCCAGAAGGGGGAAAATGGTCGCGGTGTCGAAGTGCGCCCCGTTCCTTTTTCAACAAATCCGGGGCAACTGTTCGCCGCTCGGCATGTCGAGGATCCGGTCCACGCCAATCGCGCTTTTCAACGTGACCAGGGGCGTGGAACTTTCGACGACCTGGCCGATGACCGCCGATCCGATTCCCACGTCATGGCCGCGCATGATGGCCAGGGCGCGTTCCACGTCCTTTGCCGCGATGAACGCAACAAAACGTCCCTCGCACGCGACGTGCAGCGGGTCGAGGCCGAGCATCTCGCAGGCGGCATGGACATCCTCGCGCACCGGCACGGATTTTTCCTCGACGGCAATTTTAACTCCGGCGGCTTCGGCGATTTCGTTGAGCGCGCTGGCCAGGCCGCCGCGCGTCAAATCGCGCAGACAGTGGATTTCGATTCCGGCCTTCAGAAGCTGTATTACGAGGCCGGCCACCGGCGCGGAGTCGCTTTCAATCTGGCTTTCAAATTCCAGGCCCTCGCGCACGGCCATGATCGCCATGCCGTGCCGGCCCAAATCGCCGCTGACCAGGACTACGTCGCCGGGCCGCACATTTTGCGGCGTGATTGTCTGGCTATGCTCGATGACGCCGATGCCGGCGGTGTTGATAAACAGGCCGTCGCCCTTGCCTTTGTCCACGACCTTGGTGTCGCCGGTGATGATTTGCACGCCGCAACGCTGTGCCGCGTCGCGCATGGAGCAGACAACCCGCCAGAGCGTTTCCATCGGCAAACCCTCTTCCAGGATGAACGCGCTGCTGAGATAAAGCGGCCGCGCCCCGCTCATGGCGAGGTCGTTCACCGTGCCGTGGACGGCCATCGAACCGATGTCGCCGCCCGGAAAAAAAATCGGGCGCACGACGTAGGAATCGGTCGTGAAGGCAAGTTTTTTGCCGGTCCATTCCACCACCGTCGAATCATGCTGCATTCCAAGCAGCGGATTGGCAAACGCCGTCAGGAACATTTTGCCGATGAGCTGGTGCATCAGCTTGCCGCCGCCACCGTGCGCCATCAGCACGTGCGGGTATTGCGAGATCGGAATGGGACAGACCGGACTGAAGTCGGAATGAGGCTCCATAATTTAACGAAAGAACAGGCGTTGCGAATGCAAGCAATGACCGGGGTAATAAACATCGAACTTCGAACCGGCATTCGGTATTGGATGTTGGATGTTGGATGTTGGATGTTTCCGCATAATAATTCATTTTCCAGCTTCAACCGGCTGCCGCCGGTACCGGTAATACGCCGCGCACGCGCCTTCACTCGACACCATCGTTGCGCCGAGCGGATGTTCCGGGGTGCAGCGCGTGCCGAAGGCCGGGCATTCGTGCGGTTTGATTTGTCCCTGCAAAACCAGGCCGCTGAGACATTCCGCAGGTTCGTCAACGTGATGATCGGCCAGACCGAATTTCTTTTCGGCGGCGAACGTGGCGTAGGCGTCGTTCAAACCGAGGCCGCTCTGCGGGATTTCGCCGACGCCGCGCCACTGGCGCGGCACGACCTTGAAAATCTTGCGTATCAACTCCTGCGCCGGCTGGTTGCCTTCGCGCCGCACAGCGCGGGTGTACTGGTTTTCGACCTCGGCGCGGCCGGATTCCAGTTGTTGCACGACCATCAATACCCCCTGCAAAATATCCAGCGGCTCGAAACCGGTGACGACAATCGGCACGTGATATTTCGCCGCGAGAGGCGGGTATTCCCAGTAACCCATCACCGTGCAGACGTGCCCGGCGGCGAGAAAACCCTGCACCTTGCAGTTCGGCGACGACATCAGCGCCTCAATCGCCGGCGGCACGAGCACGTGCGAGATGAGCATTGAAAAATTCTTCAGGCCTTTCTGCGCAGCCTGATAAACCGCCATGGCCGTCGCCGGGGCGGTGGTTTCAAAACCGACGCCGAAGAAAACGACTTCCTTGGCCGGATTTTGTTCCGCGAGTTTCACGGCATCCAACGGCGAATAAACAATGCGCACATCGCCGCCCCTGGCTTTCACGGAAAGCAGATCGGTCGTGCTGCCGGGTACGCGCAACATGTCGCCGAACGAGGCGAAAATGACGTTGGGGCGCGCCGCGATTTCCAGCGCCTTGTCTATCATTTCCAGCGGCGTCACGCAGACCGGACAACCCGGCCCGTGAATCAGCGTGATGGCTTTGGGCAGCAATTCATCAATGCCGAACTTGACGATGGCGTGCGTCTGGCCGCCGCAGACTTCCATGATGTTCCACGGCCGGGTCGTGAGGCGATGAATCTCCCGCGCGAGTTGTTGCGCGCGTTCGCCGTCGCGGTATTCGTCAAGGTATTTCATTTCGCTTTTGTTCTGTCCAACGGATGAAATGTGCCAACGGATGGGAATTCTCTAAAATAAAATCAGTTGGGACTTTTCATCCGTTGGTAAATTGCATCCGCGTTAAGGGCTGCCCTCCTTCAATTCTCCCAAATCCTCCATCTCCTTCAAATACTCGAAGACCTTGTGTGCCTCGTCCTCGTCGACCCGGCTGAGGGCGAAGCCGACGTGGACGATGACATAATCGCCGACCTTCGCCTCCGGCACGTAGGCGAGGCAGGCTTCCTTGAGGATGCCGCCGAAATTGACCTTGCCCATCCGCGACAGCGGATCGTCGCCGCTGATGCTTTCAATTTTTCCTGGAATGGCCAGACACATGGTCTTTCACTCTACTCCTTCCGCCGCAAGGCAGCAACGACTTGTCCCAGTGCAATCCCGCCGTCGTTCGGCGGCACGCGCTGGTGCCAATACGGCCGAAAACCCTCCGCCTGCAAACGCCGCACCGCGCGCTCGGTAAGATAACGATTCTGAAAACAACCACCGGAAAGCACCACGCGGTTTTGGCCGGCACGTTTGGCAACGGCAACGATCGCTTCGACAAGTGCGTTGTGAAACTTGGCGGAAATGATGCCGGGAGCAATGCCTTTGCACACGTCGGATATAATTTCGCCTACCATCAACGACCAGTCGAGAACGAGCGAAAGTAGGGCAGGCGTCTCGCCTGCCCTCGTTGAGCACAGCGAGATGGAAGTCGTTTCTTTTGTCTGCTCGCGCTGCTGCGCTCGCCGGGCAGGCGGGACGTCTGCTCTACTTTGCTCCGTGCCCTTGACGAGTAGTAATTCGTAATGCTCGTCGGTTTTGATGCCTTCCAGCGCGAACTCCAGTTCCATCGCGGCTTGGCCTTCAAACCGGATTTGCTGGCGGAGATTGATGAGCGAGGCGACCGCATCGAACAGCCGGCCCATGCTCGTGGTCACCGGCGAATTCAGTTTTTTCGCCAGCATGGTTTTCAACGTGGCCAGTTCTGGAGCCGAAAAGGCGGCAATCGTCGCCAGTTGTTTTTGCTCAAAAATTGCATCGCCGGAAATTTCGTGGAGCAATCCGAGCGCGGTGCGGCGGGGTTCCTTGACCGCCTGGTCGCCGCCCGGCAAACGGAACGGACGCAAATGGGCGATGCGTTCGACGCTTTCGTTGGTAACGAGGAAAAATTCACCGCCCCAAACCGTGCCGTCCAGACCATAGCCGGTGCCGTCCCACGAAACGCCTAGCGCGGGCGGCGCAATTTCATTTTCCGCCATGCACGACAGAACGTGCGCGATGTGATGCTGGACACTGATTTTGGCAGGGTGCGCAGTCCCTTGCGCGCCGACGGCGGCGGGCAAAGGACTGCCCGCCCTACCAGTGAGTTCATCCGCAAACTTCGTCGAAAGATAATCCGGATGCAGGTCGGCAGCGATGATTTGCGGTTTGGCCTCGTAAAGTTTTTCAAAATCGGCGATGACGCGGCGGAAGGCGGCGTGTGCCTGCTCCGTTTCCAAATCGCCGATATGTTGACTGATGAAAACCTGGTTGCCGACCGAAAGGGCAACGGCGTTTTTCAGATGCGCGCCAACGGCCAGAATTGGTTGAGGGTTGAGAGTTGAGGGTTGAGGGTTCAGTGTGATTGGCAGGGGCGCGTAACCTCTCGCCCGTCTCAAAACCAGTTCGCGGTCCAGCATCACGCGCACAATCGAATCGTCCACGTGCCGGACGATGGGGCGGTTGTGGACGAGAAAAACATCGGCAACGCCGCCGAGCCGTTCCAAGGCTTCACGCTCGTCCGTGCAAATCGGTTCATCACTTAAATTGCCGCTCGTGGCGACGACAGGAAAACCAAGCTCGGCCATCAGTAAATGGTGCAGCGGCGTGTAGGGCAGCATCACGCCAAGGTAAGGATTACCCGGAGCAACCGAATCCGCCAACGGATGAAATGTGCCAACGGATTTGTTTTTTTCCATCCGCTGGAACTTTTCATCCGTTGGAAAATCAAAGTGCATCCGCCGCAGCAGCACAATGGGCGCTTCGGGCGAGCACAACAACCGCTCTTCCAACGGCGAGACTTCACATTCAGCTTTTACGCTCTCCAACGATGGAAACATGAGCGCGAAGGGTTTTTCTTCGCGATACTTTCGTTCGCGTAAAAGTTGAACCGCCTTGTCGTTGCGCGCATCCGCCATCAAATGAAATCCGCCGAGCCCCTTGACCGCAACAATTTCCCCTTCGCGAATCGCCTTGGCGGCGGCGAGCAAAACACCGTAGCCGCGCTCGTGAGAGCGTGGACTTTCCGCGTTTTTACAAACGCGGCTACCTTCCCACAATTCAAGATGCGGCCCGCAAGCCGGGCACGCATTCGGCTGGGCGTGGAAGCGGCGGCTGCACGGTTCGTCGTATTCGGCCTGGCATTGCGGGCACATCGTGAACGCTTTCATCGAAGTGTTCGCGCGGTCATAGGGCAGGGACTCGATGATGCTGAAACGCGGGCCGCAGTTGGTGCAGTTGGTGAACGGATAACGGTGGCGGCGGTTTTGGGGATCGAAGATTTCGCGCAGGCAATCCGGGCACGTGGCAATGTCCGGCAGTACCAGCGCGGTTTTGTCGCCGCCGGTTTCGCTGGCGCGGATTTCAAAGTTATCGAAACCCACCGCGTCCAGCCATGAGGCTTCGAGGCTTTGAATGAAACTGCGCGGCGGTTTTTCGGTTTCGAGCCGGAGCAGGAATTTTTCGAGTTCCGCGCGCGGGCCTTCGGCTTCAATGAAAACGCCCTGCGGAGAATTGTTGACCCAGCCGGCCAGGCCGAGTCCAGTCGCGAGGCGGAAGACGAACGGACGGAAGCCAACCCCCTGCACCGCGCCGCGAACAGTGAGTTTCAGGCGTGTGCGCTGGCTGGTTGGTTCGGCTTTGTTCACGCGGGGATTTTGTCCGAACCGCCTCCGAATTAAAAGCGGAAGCGGCGTCGGACTTATCCGTGGTAGGGCGCGTCACTCCGTGCGCGCCGATTTTGATGTGTGAACGAACGGCGCGTACGGAGTGACGCGCCCAACCAAATCGCAATGGGCGAAGAAAACTGCCGCTGCCAAAATCATTTTGGGATGGATGACGGTGGGGAGCGCACGCGCCTCGCGTGCGGTTTCCAGCGCCCTCGCTGGAAACATCGGTGCCTGAGAATGGGTTCGACGAGGGCGTCGAACCCGACAGCCGAGGCGGCTGTGCTCCCCAAGCCGAAATGTTCGCCGACTAGAATTTGCCGGGAAATTTTCAGCGAATGCCTTCAAGGCGGTCGGAATAGACATTCACCAGCTTGTGTGATTTCAGCAGCGTTTCGATTTGCGGCCAAACGCGGGCGAGCAACGCGTGAAATTCATCTTTGCGGAGATTGCCAAATCGCAGATGCACCACCCGTCGCGGCGGCGAGTTCGTGATGATCCGGTCCGAAAAATCCGCGTCTTTGCTGATGATGACCAGATCCTGTTTCCGGGCAAATTCCCAAATCTGTTAATCGGTTGGATTCCGACCCGACTTGGACGTTGGCACGATGGGAAGCTTCGGCGAAAAACGCAGCCGCGCGGGCAGGTTTTCCTCGAAGAGAAAGCCCTTCATGCCGTCTGGACCACGGAGAAATGATTGCCCATCACGCGCGAGGCGTAATCCAAGCACGCCTGCACGTCGGCGCGGGTCAGCCGGGGATATTCCGCCAGCACGTCCTCGACCGAATCGCCGGCGGCGAGAAATTCCAGCACCGTCTGCACCGTGATGCGCGTGCCGCGAATGACCGGCCGCCCGTTGCAAACATCCGGCTTGATGGAGATGCGCTGCGACATGCCTTTACGCTAACACAACCACGCGGGAATCCAAGGATAAATCCGTTTTGGATGGACGACCGGGGCAAACGGATTTAACGCAAAGACGCCAAGGCGCAAAGTCGCGGAGGGGCGGCGAACGATTCTCCCTTTCCGCCAACGGCGGAGTGTGGCCGTCCCCGGCCACAGCAATGCACGAACGGCGACGCGCTTTGGCCAAACCGATGCCGGCCTGCTTTGCCACGTTGCTGCGCCCGGGGACGGGCGCACTCCGGAGGTCGGGGGAAACTTCCGCGCCGGGCGAAGAAAACCGCCGCTGCCAAAACCATTTTAGGATGGACGACTGGGGCAAGTGGCGTTTGAATTTTAACCGTGACGAGATTCGTCTTCCGCAATCACGTCGGCCATTGTGGTGAAAAGAGTCATTGCATCATCAAATACGTTTTTGGCATCTAGCAGATTGACCGGATTATTGCGGTCAAAAGTGGGGCTTTCGTTAGTATTGGGGAATCGCAGTTTAGTGGATCCCTCATCTAACTTGTCAAAAAATCGCATCCCTTTTTCTGTAATAGCATATGAATCGTCGAACCATTGGTCGAATCCGGGCAGGATTCCTTTTTTTAGGGCTTGAGAATATTCTAAACCAAGACGCTTGTGTAGCTGCTCCAAAGAATGTCCTTCACCATTTTTCTTTTTAGGATCAAAAATCGTCGAGTTGCGTTCGCAAAGATAAACCAAACTGGATTTATATCCCAATTCCAGAGTATGCCGCATAAGGAAAAGCAGTGGAACTCCTACTATGTCTGCTGTCTCATTTCCTTCGGATACCAACTCAAACAGCTTCTCAATACAGAAAGTATAGGTGGCAACGAACGCGCTGAATTTTGGATATAAACCGATGTGTGCCAAAAAAAGCCCAGCACGCCGTTTGCGCGGGTTGTTGTCGGATTGAAACATACTGATTCCATTTAGCTGTCTTCAAACAGCAAAAACAAATCAATTTTGGATTTTCTTGAAACAGCAGTCAAAGTGAACAATCATGGCAGCATGAAAATCAAATGGTGCGTGACGGGTTTTCTGGTGCTCGTTTTGTGTGCTGGCGTCCGGTTACACGCCCACCCGAGCGACACAAATTCAGTCGAGAATACCGAAGCCAAAGCCAAACGTGGAGACGCAGAAGCACAATGCAATCTCGGTGCGATTTATTATCAAGGACTAGGTGTGTCGCAAGACTATGCAGCGGCGGTGAACTGGTTTCGCAAAGCCGCTATTCAAGGAAATGCAATAGCTCAATATAGCCTTGGACAATGCTACAGCGAAGGTAGCGGCGTGGCGAAAGACATGGGCGAAGCTGCAAAATGGTGGCGTAGGGCGGCTGAACAAGGATATGCAGATGCAGAAAGTAATTTGGGTGTTGCTTATGAGAAAGGTTGGGGCGTTACGAGCGATGCAACGGAAGCCGCAACGTGGTATCGCAAAGCTGCAAATCAAGGTGATATTCTGGCGCAATGCAATCTCGGTGCGATGTATGCCGATGGTCAGGGTGTGCCACAAGATTATGTTGAAGCTTACAAGTGGTTTAATCTTTCCGCAGTTCAAGGCTATCCAAATGCACAAACCGGTCGAGATCGCATTGCTCAACAAATGACCCCTGCCCAAATTGCCGAGGCGCAACGCTTATCCCGACAATTTAGACCGCACAAAGAAGGAACTCCTGACCAAAGTGATTCTCCCATTGCCAGCGGCACAGGCTTTTTTATCACGGATGATGGTTATTTGATTTCAAACTATCATGTGGTCAAGGATGCGATGAAAGTTCGTTTGCTCACGAGCGCCGGTTTGATTGACGCCAAAGTGGTTCAGGTGGATGCGGCCAATGATTTGGCTTTATTGAAAACGGACGGTCGGTTTTCGTCGTTGCCGGTGGCGGCGAGCCGGGGTGTGAAGCTGGGCGGCACGGTGGCGACAGTGGGTTTTCCCAACATCGGATTGCAGGGCTTTTCACCCAAGTTGGCGAAGGGAGAAATTGCGTCGCTGTCCGGAGCGGTGGATGATGCGCGGTATTTCCAGATCAGTGTGCCGGTGCAGCCGGGCAATTCCGGAGGCGCGCTGGTGGATGAACATGGGAATGTGGTGGGCGTGGTGTCGGCCAAACTGGATGCGTCGGCGGCGCTGGCCGCGAGCGGGGCATTGCCGGAGAATGTGAATTACGCGGTCAAAAGCAGCTTTCTTTTGAGCTTCCTCGAATCCGTGCCCGCAGTTTCCGCCAAACTCAAAGAACCAGTCACGGCTGACCGGAAGTTTGAGGACGTGGTCAAGTCGGCACAGGATGCGGCGGTGTTGGTTTTGGTGTATTGAAGATTTTTAGCCGCAAAGAACGCAAAGAACACATAGAAAAAGGGATTTTAGAATACAACCGGGTTTTCCTCTTTGCGCTCTCTGCGTTCTTTGCGGTGAAAAATTGGGGGCTCTTGGAACTCGCCCCTCCGAAGTTTTGTGTGTTTCGTGGTTTAGAAGGCGGCTTCAGCCCGGAATTCATTTGTCAGTCCGCAACCGGCGATATACCTTGAGCGTGTGGAACCCGGCCCTGGCCCGGTGGCCGGTCTGGGTTTCTGGCAAACCATGCACGAATTATCCATCATGCAAAGCGCTTTGGATCAGGTACTCGAAAAGGCCCGGCAAGCCGGGGCCAGCCGGGTGCATGCCATCCGCCTGCGCATCGGCACCCTGAGCGGCGTGGTGCCCGACGCGCTGCAATTTGCCTTCGAGGCCCTCGCGGACGGCACGCCGGCGCAAGGTGCCCGATTGCTCATCGAGGATGTCCCGGCGCGGTTCTGGTGCCCCACGTGCAGCCATGAATTTGCGGCAACCCGGATGTTCGCCGAATGTCCCGATTGCCATCGTCCCAGCGCGGAACTCCGCGCGGGACGCGAAATGGAACTCACTTCATTGGAGGTTGACTGATGTGCAAAGATTGCGGATGCGGATTGCCCGGTGAAAACCCGGTGGGCATCAGTGCCCATCACCACGACCATGACCATGATCACGGTCACAGCCACGGCCATGACCATCATCACGACCATGACCACCCGCATTCCCACACTCACTCGCACGAAGCCGCCGTTGGCCAGCATCGGGTTTTGGAGGTGCGCCAGGCGATTCTGGAAAAGAATGACCGGCTGGCGGAGCGCAATCGCGGCTTCTTCCATGCGCGCGGCCTGCTCGTGCTGAACGTCCTTTCCGCACCCGGTTCGGGCAAGACCATGTTCATTCGCGAAACCATCCGCTCGCTGGGAAAACACCTGAAGACCGGCGTCATCGTCGGCGACCTGGCCACGGACAACGACGCGCAGCGTCTCCGCGAATCCGGCGCGCCGGTGGTGCAGATCACCACGGGCACCGTGTGCCATCTCGAAGCCGAGATGGTGGCTCGTGCCTTACAGCAACTGGACCTGAAAGGCCTCGATCTCCTCATCATCGAGAACGTCGGCAACCTCGTCTGCCCCGCCGCGTACGATCTGGGCGAAGACCTGCGCGTCGTCCTGCTGTCCGTCACCGAAGGTGAAGACAAGCCGTTGAAATATCCGCCCCTGTTCCAGTCGGCGGGCGTGGCGGTGGTCAGCAAGATGGACCTCGCAACGGCCTGCGACTACAACCGGGAAGCGGCCCTGGCCAATCTGCGGCGCCTGGCCCCCAAGGCGCAGGTGTTCGAGACCTCCACCAAAACCGGCCAGGGCATGGACGCCTGGTGCGAGTTTTTGATCCAGCAGCACAAGGCCATAAAGGCGCGCGATCCCCTGAGCGTTTAGTCGTTTTTTTTCTTTTCGGCCGGCTGATTCTTCACTTAAGCAGAGTCACTGACAAAGAATGTTGGCTAATTGCCAAATAGCGCAAAGCCAACCTGAACCGGGCCGGTAAGTTATATTCCATTGAGGCATTTGATGAAGGTTTTTGCACAGAAACACTCTTAATACTTAAACCATTGTGACGCTGGTTTTAACATTGATTCTGGTCCCCTTGGCCGCCGGCTTGGTGCTGTTGTGCTTGAAGCCCGACCTGCCCCGCAAAATCCTGGTGTCCGGTGTGACCTTGGCGGTGTGTTGCGGTTCAGTAGCCCTGGCCTTGTTGCCAATGGCCGGGTTGCCGTCTCACGTCGAATTGAAAGACCTTCCGGTAAGCGCCCATGCCATCAACTTGGGCATGTTGCTTGTCGAGATGGCGATGAGTCTGTTCATTCTTTACGTCGGTGTGCGCGCAAAAAAGCCGCTGATTGTGCTGCTCACGCTGGCGCAGGCCGGACTGATGGTCTGGTTTGAACTCACCGCCGGCGCGCATCTGGAGGTGGCGCAGAATCCGCAGAATCTGTTCGTGGACAAGTTCACCGTCATCATGGCCCTCATCAACGGCCTTGTGGGCGGCGGCATCTGCATTTATGCGCTGGGCTACATGCGCGAATACCACGAAGTGGCGCATCGCGACGTGCCGGACCGGCGTCCGCTCTTCTTCGCGCTGCTGTTCATCTTTATGGGCGCGATGTTCGGACTCATTTTCGCCAACAACCTGGTGTGGCTGTTCCTCTTCTGGGAAATCACCACGCTGTGCTCGTTCCTCTTGATTGGTTACACGCAGACCGAAGAAGCGAAGCGCAACGCGCTGCTGGCGCTGGTGATGAATCTGGCCGGCGGCCTGGCTTTTGCCCTGGCAATTGTTTGGCTGCAAAAGAAAACCGGCAGCATCGAACTCCAGGCGCTCATCAACTACCCCGACAAGGCGCTGGTGCTCTTGCCGGCGGCGTTGTTGTGTTTTGCGGGCATCACGAAATCAGCCCAACTGCCGTTCTCAAGCTGGCTGCTGGGAGCGATGGTCGCGCCCACGCCGGTTTCGGCGTTGCTGCATTCCAGCACGATGGTCAAGGCGGGCGTCTATCTGGTCTTGCGCATGGCACCATTGGTCGCGGGCACAAAAGTCGGGATGATGGTGGCGCTGGTCGGCGCCGTCACTTTTGTCGTCGGTTCCCTGGCGGCCATCACCACCAGCGAGGCCAAACGGGTTCTGGCCTGGTCCACCGTCGCGAATCTCGGCCTGATCGTCCTCTGCGGCGGCATCGGAACTTACGAGGCGGTCTGGGCGGGCATCTTGTTGATCATCTTCCATGCGGTGGCCAAATGCCTGTTGTTCCTGTGCGTGGGCGTGGTGGAGCACAAGTTGCACAGCCGGAACATTGAAGACATGTCCGGGCTGGTCGTGCGCATGCCGCGCGTGGCGATAATGATGCAGATTGGCATGGCCGGCATGTTCCTGGCGCCGTTCGGCATGTTGATCAGCAAATGGGCCGTGCTCAAGGCCGTCGTGGATGCCTATCCCTCGCTGTCGGTCTTCATCGCCTTCGGCAGTGCTGCCACGCTGTTCTTCTGGGTCAAATGGATGGGCAAGCTGGTGGAAGTCGTCGGAACGGGCGAGCGGATCAGGAAGGAACTGGTTCTGGGCGAAGCCATTGCGCTCTACGGCTTGTCCGCGGCAACTGCTTTGGCCTGTCTGTTGTTTCCGCTCATTTCCTCCCGTTTCATTGAGCCGTACATCTACTCGGTTTACGGCCAGTCGGCCTCCCTGGGCGAGGGCAATATCATCATCATGACGATCATGATGGCGATGGTCATGTTGTTCCCGATCACCTTCTTCAACTACGGGCACGGCGTGCGGGTGACGGATGCCTACCTCGGCGGCGCGAACCTGCACAGCAGCACGCGCTTCCTCGGCTCGGCCAGCGCGGTGGAAAACGTAACGATGCACAATTACTATCTGCGCAGTTTGTTCGATGAAGCCTGGCTTTCACGCTGGGGTGTGGTTGGCAGCGTGGCGCTGCTGACAGTGATGTTCCTGATGGCATGCCTATGAACCCCTGGATTCGTTTGCTCATTTATCTGGTGGCGGCGCCCGTTGTCGGCGGTCTGCTGGCGGGTTGGGACCGCCGGATTTCGGCGCGGATGCAATCGCGCCAGGGTCCGCCGATTTTTCAGCCGTTCTACGACGTGCTGAAGCTTCTGCAGAAGGAGAATGTCGTTGTCCGCCGCTCGCAGAACTACTACATCTTTTTCTTTCTCTTGCTGGCGATCTTCACCGGCGGGCTGTTCTTTGGCGGAGCGGATTTGCTGCTGGTGATCTTCGCGCTGACACTCGCGGCCATTTTCTTCGTGCTTGGCGCGTACAAGGCCAGTTCGCCTTACAGCTTCATCGGCGCGGAACGCGAGTTGATCCAGATGATGGCCTATGAACCGATGATTTTGCTGACGGCCATCGGGATGTACATGGTCACCAAAAGCTTTGCCGTGAATGAAATCGCCAGCCATCCCACGCTGCTCGTGCTGATGCTGCCGGGGATTTTTCTCGGCTTCCTCTACACGCTGGAAATCAAGTTCCGCAAATCGCCGTTCGATCTGTCCTGCTCGCACCATGCCCACCAGGAACTGGTGCGCGGCATCACCACCGAGTTCTCCGGCCGCACGCTGGCGATGATCGAAATTGCGCACTGGTATGAAAGCGTCTTTCTGCTGGGCTGGGTTTATTTGTTCTTCGGGTCCCTGCCGGTGCTGGGTGTCGCCATGTCGCTGCTGGTGTTTGTGCTCATCATTCTGGTGGACAACGTTTTTGCCCGGCTCAAGTGGCAGACGGCGCTAAAGAGCGCCTGGCTGGTCGCAGCGGTGCTGGGCTTTGGCAACATCCTTGTGCTCTCGCTTTTATCCTCGAAACCGGCGGACCCGTCCGGCAGTGGTGACGCCAAACCCGTTGCCACGACCGAAATGAGTGCTCCCGGTGGCACCACGCCCGCGCCCGGCAATGCCCCGGAAATGGCCCGGAGGAATTGAATCATGTCCAGCTTTTCAAAATCACCCTGGCTTATCCACTACGACGCTTCGAGCTGCAACGGCTGCGACATCGAAACGCTCGCCTGCCTGACGCCGGGCTTCGACGTCGAGCGTCTGGGCGTGATCAACACCGGCAACCCGAAGCACGCGGACATTTTCCTGGTGACCGGCGCGGTCAACGAACAGAGCAAGGACGTCATTCGCAACATCTATCACCAGCTGGCGGAGCCGAAGGTGGTGGTGGCGGTCGGCGCCTGCGCGCTCAGCGGCGGAATTTTCAGCGAGTGCTACAACATCTCCGGCGGCGTGGACAGCATCATTCCGGTGGACGTGTACGTGCCGGGTTGTGCGGCGCGGCCCGAGGCGATCATTGACGGGGTCGTCCAGGCGCTCGGTGTCCTGGAGAAGAAGCAGAAGGAGATGACCTCCCTCGCCAACAGCCTCGACCAGGCGCTTTACCTGCGCGCGGAGAAAAGCGATGCGCCGGAAATTCTAGCGCTGCAAAAGACCGCCTACCAGAGCGAGGCGGAAATCTACGGCGACGACAGCCTGCCGGCCTTGCAGCAGACGCTCGAAGAACTTCAGAAGGATTTCGAACGTCCGGAGCAGGTCTTCATCAAGACCGTGGTCAACGGCAAGATCATCGGCTCCGTGCGCGGCCACACCATGGACGACACGGCGTGCATCAGCCGGGTGATTGTTCACCCTTACTTTCGCGGTCGTGGCATCGGACGCCGGCTGGTGGAGGAGATCGAAAAAACCTTTCCCAACGCGAAACGTTTCGAAGTCAAAACCGGCCACAAGAGCGAACGGAACCTGTTCCAGTTTCGCCACCACGGCTATCAGGAGTTCAAGACCGAGCCGTTCACGCCCGCCATCACGTGGGTCTATCTGCAAAAGGAACGTAAATGAGCCAGGAACAAATCGAGCTGATCACGATTGACGCGCTGCTGGAAAAAGTCCGGACCAAGAAGGACCAAGGCTGTCGGCTGGTGCAAATCAGCGCCACGCAATTGCCCGGCCAGATCGAGCTGACCTACAGCTTCGATCTCAACAGCCAGCTTACCAACCTGCGCCTGTCGCTGCCCGGCGAAGAGCCGCATTTGCCGAGCATCAGTTCGATCTATCTCTGTTCAATACTTTACGAGAATGAAATCCACGACCTGTTCGGCGTGCAGGTGGCCGGCATGGCGGTGGACTTCAAAGGCAACTTTTACAAGACGGCAATCAAGTTCCCGTTCGCCACTGCCAAGCTTCCCTGCGCCAGCAGTGCGGCGGTTCCGGCTTCCGGCACGGCACCCTGCGCGACGACTCCCCCGGCAACCACGGAAGCGAAAAAGTAATGAAGACGATTAAGATTAAGAGAAAGATTAAGATGATGAGCGACCCCCAACTTCTTAATCTTAATCCTGCTCATAATCTTAATCCCAATCAGGTTTAATTTTTATGCCACGCACTGTCATTCCCTTCGGCCCGCAGCACCCGGTGTTGCCGGAGCCGGTCCATCTCGATCTCGTCGTCGAAGACGAAAAGGTCATCGAGGCGCGGCCGTCCATCGGTTTCATCCATCGCGGGCTGGAAAAGCTGGCGGAAACGAAGGACTACATCGAATTCGTCTATGTCGCCGAACGCATCTGCGGCATCTGCAGCTTCATCCACGGGCAGACCTATTGCCAGGCGATCGAGACGATCATGAACATCCCGGTGCCGCCACGCGCGCTGTATCTGCGGACGGTCTGGGGCGAATTCTCCCGCATTCACAGCCATCTGCTCTGGCTGGGGTTGATGGCCGACGGCATGGGTTTTGAAAGCCTGTTCATGCATTCCTGGCGCGTGCGTGAAAAGGTGCTCAACATCATCGAGGCCACCACCGGGGGCCGCGTCATTTTCGGCTCGTGCAAGGTCGGCGGCGTGCGGCGCGACATCAACGCCGACACCATCAAAACCATTTTGAAGGACCTGGACGAAATCGAGAAGGACCTGCGGGGCATCACCAGGGTTTTTCTCAATGACCGCTCGGTGAAGGCGCGGCTCTGCGGCATCGGCTTGCTCTCGAAACAGGAAGCGTATGACCTCGGCTGCGTCGGCCCGATGCTCCGGGCCAGCGGCGTGGCGCAAGACATGCGCAAACTCGGTTACGCCGCGTTCAAGGACATCCAGGTGGAACCGGTCACGCGCACGGAAGGCGATTCTTACGCCCGTTGCGCCGTCCGTTGCGAGGAACTTTTCCAGTCGGTCAACATCATCCGCCAGGCGTTCGCAAAGATTCCCGAGGGCGAGATCGCCGTGAAAGTCACCGGCAATCCCACCGGCGAGACCATCACGCGCACCGAGCAGCCGCGCGGCGAGGTGGTTTACCATTTGAAAGCCAACGGCACCAAGAACCTGCAGCGGTTCCGCGTGCGCACGCCGACCTTTGCCAACCTGCCGGCCATGTTGAAGGTGCTGCCCGGCTGCGACCTGGCCGACGTGCCGATGATTGTGCTCACGATTGATCCCTGCATCAGTTGTACGGAAAGGTGATATGGGTTACTTCGAAATGTCCAAACTGGCCCTGAAGTGGGCGCTGACCAAGCCCCCAACCACCCGCTATCCTTTCGAACCGCGCCAGCCCATCGCGGGCTCGCGCGGCCAGTTGGTTTTCACGAAGGACAACTGCGTCTATTGCAACATCTGCGCCAAGAAATGCCCCACCGGCGCGCTGCTGGTGAATCGCGCGCAAAAGAAATGGGCCATTGACCGGTTGCGCTGCATCACCTGCGGCTACTGTGTGGAAGCCTGCCCCAAGAAATCACTGGCGATGGTGGAAGGCCATGGCAGCCCGGCGGTGACGCGCGACCGCGAGTTTCACTGAACCCTAAATCCGTCCTTCGTTCTCGTCCCTCGGCGCGGCGACTTGTCTCGGCGAAGCAGTGCAAAGACGGAAGTGTAACGAAGATGGCTCGTCCTCGATCTTGCACAAACCACAAACATGTTTCGTGGCTGCAATCCTTTCTCCGTGTCATCTTCCCAACCAGCGCGGCAGGAACGTGGTCAAGGCGGGAAAATAAGTGATCAACAGCAGGCCAACGATGAGGACGCATTGCATCGGGATGACGGCACGCGAAACTTGCAGGACCGGTTTTTTGAAACGATAGGACGAAAGAAAGATGTTGATGCCGGCGGTCGGGGTCAACAGCCCCAGTTCCATGTTGGCCAGGAAAATAATCCCCAGATGAACCGGGTCTATGCCATAGGCCATTCCCAGCGGCACGATGATCGGCACCACCACCACAATCGCGGAATACATGTCCATCACGCAGCCCACCACCAGCAGACACACATTCAGCGCGAGGAGGAAGGCATACTTCGAATGCACCGTCCCGGTGACCCATTCCACCGCGCGGCCCGGGATCTGGGCATCAATCAAGTAATTGGTGAATCCCAGCGCCACGCCCAGAATGAGCAGCACACCGCCCACCAGCAGTCCGCACTCGGCCATGACGCGCGCAACGTCCCGCGGCCCCTTGAAGTCGCGATAGAAAAAAGTCTCGACGACAAACGCATAAAAGGCGGTGACAGCCGCCGCTTCAACCGGGGTGGCGAATCCGCCAAAGAGCGCGACCAGCGCGACGATCGGCAGGAGCAATTCCCACCTGGCCGCCCAGACCGCGCGTCCCGCCTCGCCCCGGTCAAACCCGCGGTGGATGCCGGTGTCTTTTGGTCCCAGGCGCATGCCCAGCCAGATGGCCATGCCCACCAGCAGCACGCCGGGCCCAAGGCCGGCGAGAAACATTTTTTCAATGGTCACGCCGGCGCCCGTGGCGTTGGAACTGGCGACGATGGCGAAAAGAATCAGCGGGAGCGAAGGCGGGAACAGCAGCCCCAGGC
>JBEKZC010000066.1:0-19807 GCA_049510295.1 Verrucomicrobiota bacterium
CCAAAGACGAAAACGTCCTTCGAACCGGGTTTGGCCAGCATGGGCAGGTGCGCGAGGAGCAGTTGCGTGCTCGAATCTGAATGGGCCGTCGCGTCCGTCTTGCCGTTGACGCGCAGGCTGCGGTCGGCTGCAGACGGGACACCGGGAAAGTAGTCGCCCTGTTCCACCGACACGGTGGCGTCCGCTGAATCTTCGTAGAAAAGAATTTTAACATGTTGTTTCCGCAGCGGCATGGCCGTCGGGTCAAATTCTTTTTCCCGTCCCCGGAATACGCCGGAGCTGATCACGCATCGCCAATCTTCCCCGCCAAAGACGAACAGACATCCGGCAAACACGGCCGCCGACACGGCCAAAATTTTCCCCGTGCGCCAGCCGGAACGCCAGGTGACGACCCAAGTCACCAATGCCAACACCAGCGCCAGTACGCCGAAGGCATTGCGCAAGCCAACCAATGGCATCAACACGAAACCCGCGGTCAGCGTGCCCGCCACCGCGCCCAGCGTGTTCCAGGTGAGCAGCGTGCCAACCTTGTCGCCGAGCGTGACCGTTCCTGCCGATTCAGCGCGGATCATCAAGGGCAGCACCGCGCCGATGCACGCGGCGGGCAGACCGAGAATCACCAGCGAAATGCCCGTGGTCAGCAACTCGTGATAAACATAACCCACACTCGTGCGACCGATGCCGGTTTGTGCGATGCGATAAAAATCCACCCACCGTTCGAGGTTAAAAACGAGCAGCGTGATCCATCCCGCCGCCGCGCACAGCAGCAGGGCAACCATTTTTGCATCGGGAATTTTCCGGCGGTGTGACGACGCAATCCACGCGCTGCCCAAGCCGATCCCGAGGATGAATGCCATGAGCACGACGGCGAATGATTGCAGCGACGAACCGAAAATCATCGCCAGCGAGCGGGATGCCAGCACTTCCAGTCCCATGGAGACTGCGCCCGACATGGCGACGACGGCGCAAGCCCAACGCCACGTCCGCGACGAAACAACGCCGTCCGCGGTCGTCACCACCGGTTCAGTCGGCCTTGCGATTCCAATCAACCGGCTGCGGCTCAACCCTCCCGCCGTTGCGCCGATGATGACATTCACCATCGCCGTCATCTGGAGCGATGAGACCAGCCCAAGGTTTTGCACCAGCCAGAAGCCGGCCAGCCCCGCGCCCACCACCGCGCCGAGGCTGTTCACCGAGTAAAACAATGCGGAACGGCGTCCGGCGTCCGAAGAAAATTTTTGCAACCACGCCGCGAGCAGCGGCAGTGTGCCGCCCATCAAGATCGTCGGGCCGAGCAACAACGCCGCGCTCAAAAAACCTTTCCACGCGAGAAGCAACCCGGGTTGTTCCGCAAGGCCCGTTCCCACGGCGACGAAAATCCGGTCAACCCACCGGTCAAGCGACGGGAAGAAAAAGGCGTAGAGACCGATGGCGATTTCAAGATGGCCATAAACGCGCACCGGCTGCCTCAAGCGATCCGCCCGGCGGCCAAAAATTTTATTGCCAAGCGCCAGTCCGCCCATGAATGCCGCGAGTACGACCGTTTGCGCGTAAATCGTGCTGCCAAAAATTTGCGAGAGAAATTTCGACCACACGACCTCGTACACCAGCGCCGTCGCGCCGGAACAGAAAAACAAAACCAGAACCAGCCAGCTCCAATCCTGTCGTCGCATGAGCAAATGCTAGTGGCGGGCTTGGCACGCCTACAAGCTGTAAAACGGATGGCTCCGGGGGAAAGAAAATTTCGCAAGATTCAAACTGGCGGAAGGGGTGGGATTCGAACCCACGGTAGCCTTGCGACTACGCCTGATTTCGAGTCAGGTGCCTTTAACCACTCAGCCACCCTTCCGCGCAAGCTGCTGGTGAAGACGCCTTGCGCCGCGTTCCGAGCGAACACATTGTGCGTGCGTTTGCATCAGGGGCAAGCTCATTCGCAACGCCGACGGGCGGCGGCAAGACGCGATCCCGGACCACCCGCGTCACCCACCCGCCGCAGGCATTTTTTCGGCTTGCTCGACAGACTGAAACGCTGCTTTTTAAAGCGGAAGAACAACCTGCCTGACGGAGGGGAGAGGGTGACGCTTTCGACTGTGCCGTTGGTTTGCAACGCACCGCCAAAACAACAAGAGTGCCGGGTAAATGTCGAATTGGCTTGCCGTTGTCTTTAACTCTCCCAAAATAGGGGACGTTCAAAACGTGCGGGTTGGTTGACAGACTCAAGCCAATGTAGCTCAGCGGTAGAGCAACGGTTTCGTAAACCGTCGGTCGCCGGTTCAATCCCGGCCATTGGCTCCAACCATCCTTCCACTATCCCGTCGCCAACTTGCCACCAGGTGCCCACCATCCACTCGACTGACTTTTCAAGGTTTTCGCTTGCTCCGGTTGAGCGGTGGTGACTTTCTTGCGTATGGCAGCCGACCTTCCATCCGTTTCTTGCGGCTTCGATGAATGCGTCCGGATTTTAATTCCAGAACATGGCTGATGCACACGGGCATTTCCTGTGCGTGGTGCGTGACAAAAACAAGGCTGGCGTGGGTTTGTCCGATGAGCCGGTCCACGGTGGTGAGAAGTGAAATTCGATCTGCGATGTCCAGTCCCTGACAGGGTTCGTCCAGGACCAGCAGCTTCGGTTTTTTTACCACCGCCCGGGCCAGCAGGACCAGGCGCTGGTCGCCGAGCGACAATTCACCGAACGATTGCTTTGCCCGGTGGGCGAGGCCAAACCGGCGCAACCAGTCACGGGCCGTCGCGCGTTGACGGGGTGTGCAAGGTTCATAAAGTCCGATGTGGTTGAAAAAACCGGAGCAAACGACCTCCAGACATGACCAGCCCACCGGGTAATGCAGGTGCAATTCCGGGGAGAGCCAGCCCATTTGCCGGCGCAGGTGCCAGAGCGTCGCTGTGGTTTCGGGCCGCATCCCAAAAAGCCGGAGGTCCAGCGCATAAGCCTGCGGGTTGTCGCCCTGAATCAAACTCAACAAGGTCGTTTTGCCGGAACCGTTCGGGCCGACCAACGCCCAGTTCTCGCCCTGGCGCATCGTCCAGGAGACATCGTCGAGGATGCGCCTGGATGCGAGCCGGATGGTGATGTGGTTCAACTCGATCAGTGGCGTGGCGCGGCCTTTCATCGGCCGAAGTTTCGAGGGCGAGGACAAGAACGGCGAGGAGGAGGGCGGGCGGGAGACGGATTTTAACTGGCGGGCCAGCGGATGTTTCAGCAGGGTGCGTTTGGTCCCCTGGGCAATGACGCGATGATCGCGGACGAGCAGCAGATGGGTGATGCGCGGCGGCAGTTCGTCGGGACGGTTGGTGATGAGGAGCACGGGCAATCCGGCACGCATCAACCGTTGAATGACCGTTTTCAAGCGTGCACGGGTGGCCCGGTCGAGGCCGCCGAAGGGATCGTCCAGAATCAGGAGTTGCGGTGACAGCAGGAGGGTGCGGACGAGGGACACCTTGCGTTGCTCGCCGTTGGACAGGGTGGCCAGTCGGCGTCGGAACAAGGCCTCGATGCCAAACCAGCGGCTGTAGCGCCGGCGGTTTTCGCGAAACTGGTGAGGGTCGCCCTTGGGTCCGCCGACTTCAAAAGGGTTGCGGTCTTCAACACTGGCCTGCGAAAGGAACTGGGCCACGGTGCGCCGGCCTTCATTGATACCGCTGTGCCAGCGTGATTGGTAGAAGGAGCTTTCGGACACAGCCAACTCACGCTGGATCTGTGGTGAGAACAGGGCGATGGATTGTTCCGGAACCGCATCGGCCTCGATGCCGTCGAAATGGTAGTGAATTTCCCCGCATTGCAACGGCACCTTGTCGCACAGCGCGAGCGCGAGCAGTGATTTGCCCGAACCATTGGGGCCGAGGATGGCCCATTGTTCGCCGCGCCGCCATGTCCAGCGGGTGCATGGAAAAACGACCTGCCCGTTCCAGCGGACGGTAATGTCGTCAAGCATGAGCAACCCGGCATCAATTTTTGTGGCGATTGGTTTCACCATGTCCGGCGATGAGTTTACCTCCCTGACGATGGGGAAACAACGTTGCGGAAGTTCGCAGGGCAAACGAGGTGATGTTCTGTTCCCGGCAAATGTCTTGCCCGAATTGGTGAAAATCAATCGTGCAATAGATCGGCCAAGATTTCTTTGGTTTTTCTCACCAAGCCAATGCGGGGAAATATCCTGGCAACTGTGAACGTGTGCTCTTCCAGCGACAGGGCAGACATGGCATCTTCCGCAAAAATCTGATTGTACCCGTATTCATAAGCAAACCGTGCCGTGCTCTCGACCCCGATATTTGTCGCCAAGCCGCTCAGGACAATTGTCGCCAGGCCGCGCCGCCGGAGTTGCAAATCAAGTTCCGTCCCGTAGAAAGCGCCCCACTGGTGTTTGGTGATCACGAAATCGACCGGTTTCGGTCCCCCTTCCGGAACAATGTCTGCCCAGTCCGGCGGAGGGGTTTGGGCCGGCCATGGCGTATCAACGATGGGACGCAGTGCGTCTTTTCCGTCCGGAGATGGAGCAACCCTCACTAAAAAAACCGGCATGCCATTTTTCCTGAACGCTTCGGCAAGAGCCGCCGTGTTTTTTACTACGATGTCCGACGCATAGGGAGCGGTTTGCCGTCCGACTATGCCTTTCTGGAGATCGATGACCACCAGCGCCGTTTTTGATCTGTCAATTAATGGATTTTTCATAACCGTCAGGTTACCATTTTGGACAGAATTTTGGATGTTTTCATAAATTTATTTGAGACTTTTGTTTCGACCGAAATTTGTGAACGACGGATTATCTCGCCCGGTTTGGATAAAGCCGGGCACGGATCATCGTGAGCACTGCCAGGGCGAGAAGCAGCACGGTAAAATCCGCGCCGATGCCGCAGGCAGTCGTGCCGCCTTGGATCATCAGCGCGCGCATCGCATCCACTTCGTAGGTCAGCGGATTGACGTGAGCCACCGCCTTGAGCCAATCGGGCATGATGGCGATGGGATACATGGCGTTGCTGGCGAAAAACAGCGGCATGGTCAGGATTTGCCCGATGCCCATGAAGCGTTCCCGGGTTTTGACGATGCAGGCGATGATCAGTGAAAAGGTCGAGAATACTGCCGCGCCCGGCAGCACGGTTACCGCCACGCCGAGCAATGCCAGCGGATGCCAGTTCATCTTCACGCCCAGCAACCAGGCCAGCAGATAAACAAGTTTGTTGCTCTGTAGTGTGGGTTTTCGTCCCCACCTAACGGAGTTGAAGCGTAATGGGGCAGTTCTGGCGGGACGATGCTCTTTGGGAAAAACCGGACTTGGAAAAACAGTCAAAAAATGGACAGGGGAAGTGTTGTCTCGTGTGGCGGCGGCAAAGCGGGGTCGGCCACCAACCACCTTGGAGGGCTGTGAAATTTTCGCCGCCGTTCGACTCAACCCCAAAAAAACCGGCCTCCGAGATTGCCGCATTTCTCGCTGCTTGATTCAAAGGAAGGTCCTGGCATGTTAGAAGTCAGGGCGCCCGCAACGGACACCAATTTCCGGTATATTTACCCCCGTTCCGACAAGTTAAGGCGCTTTGAACCGAAAATACCAATTCCCGCCGGTATTGGGGATAAACACGGCATTTGTGCCGGTCGCATAATCAAACCATGTCAGTAAGTTCGAGCTTGATTGAAGTGTCCACACCCCCGATGGGGGGTAATAAATCCAAAAGCCGGTGAAAACAAAATTCGTGTAAATCGGTGGGAGTGGCCTGACGATTTTTATCCCAGACGGCAGCGTGTTTGTCCTGAACTGGAAAAGGTTTGTGCAAACAACGGCGGTATAGGTGTTTGAATAATTCACAATCGGAGTATTCGGAGTATTCATGGGAACCAAGTAGGACACCTCGCTTGAGAACGGACTTTCCATGCCCGAAGCAGCATACGTTGTGGTCGCAAAATAGTAGGTGGTTCCCCCGACCAGGCCGGAAATGGTTGCATTTGTTGCGTTGCCGGCACAAATCTCGTTGGTATAGACGCCGCTTACTCCTCCGTAATAAACGTTGTAACCCGCGACGCTTGGATCAGTGCTTGCGTTCCACGCCAACGTGACACTCCCGGTTGCGAAGGCTGAAAGTTGCATGACCGCAAACAAGACTGCGAAGATAAAAGAACCCCAAATGGCACGTCTTGACCGGATAAATACTTCCACTTGGTACATCACAGCGGTTCTCTGCGCATAAAGCTTGCCAACCTGACAGCGGGGCACGCCTGAAATTTTTGGAAACGGGTAACAAACTTTTGGACAAGGGAAACTCCGAAATTGATACAGAAACCGATGCTTTCCGCGCGGAAGTTGAATATGGGTAATTATTTTTAACCGCCATGCCTCAAATAGCGGCATCCCATCCGGTTCTGACGAAAAAATCTTCAAGACAGGGGTTGTCTTGAAAAAGAGCAATGATAATTGCAGGTCACACGAGCCAACCGTTGCGCACCGGCGAAAGGGGGTCGGTATTATTCGTTCGGTGGCAGAAACCGGCAGCCCGCTGTTTGTCGAATTGATGGGCCACCCGGGAAATTTACCCGACCTCAGCGACAAAAAAAAACAAGCCGCCGTATAACGACAAACCAGAAGGTGTAGCACAAAGCTACTTTGAAAAGAAAACTCGCGGTGAGTTGCCAGAAGTCTATTAAACCCATTGGCGGAGCGGACACCAAAACGGACACCAAACGAGTCAAAAAGGGGATAAATTGGTTACGATGATTTGGCTTGATTTCCCAATAAAATCAGGCATATTGGCTTCGCAATCGCGGGATAATCAGTCAATCCCGGCCATGGGCTCCATTTTCGCAACGCCGCTCGACAAAAGTCCCCCCGCATATCATCCTGCGGGCAATGGCATTTGAATCGGATTCACCGCTCGACTCGTTGTGGAAGGGATACGGCCGGGCGTTTCAGGACTGGGACGACCTCACGCTCGGGCGCTGGCTGGCGCAAACACTCGGCCAGCTCGAAGGCCGGGCGTGGCGGCTCTCGCACCCGCTCATCGGCGCGTACCGGCTGGCGGCGCAGCTCGCGCACGACCGGCAGGTCTGGTTCAAGCGGCTGGCCACGCCGCCGGCGGCTTATGCGGAATCACCGTGCTGCCGCGCCCCGTTTTTGCCATTGTTCACGCGCGACGTGCGCGAGTCGGGTTTGATTTGCCAGCATTGCAACGAAACGCTGGTGCCATTCGAAGAAATTTCCGCTGACGTCCGCGCCGAACTCGATCTGTGGGCGCAACAATATGAACCCGTCCACGCCGTCGCGCATTGGGACGACCATCAGCGCCGTCGCGCGAGCGATTACGACCGCGCCTATGAAAACGCCGCGGAAGAAGCCGAACGTTTGCTCGCGCGCGCGGGACGCGAACTCGCGCCGAAGCTGCTGAATCTTTATCCCGCCGTCATTTGGGAGGATCAGGACGAATGTCTCGAAGTGCGGCCGGAGGACGTGCAACTTTGATTCCAGTTAAAATCCAATTATGAAATGGTTGTTCAAATGGCTTTTCCGGCTGTTTCTGCTGGCGGTCGTATTGATCGTCATTCTGCTGCTGTCGCTCAATTCGATTCTCCGGGTCTGGGTCGAACATCGAATCCGCGCCCGGACCGGCATGGACGCGGAGATGGGAAGATTTTCGCTCAGCCTCACCGAGCCGACGGTGACGATTCAGAATCTAAAACTCTACAACCCGCCGAGTTTTGGCGGCACGCCGTTTCTCGACATCCCGGAAATTCATGTTGAATACGACCGCGCCGCCCTCGCGAGACATGAGATTCACCTCACGCTCCTGCGCTTCAACCTTGGGGAACTCGACATCGTGAAAAACGAGGCCGGACGCACGAACATTTTTTCACTCGGGGTCGCCTGGCCACTGAAAAAATCCGGTGGTGCCAACGGCGCGGCGGATTTCAAGAAACAGACCGGCTTCGAGTTCAAGTCCATTGACGCGCTGAATGTCTCTGTCGGCACGATGAAGTTTATTGATCTGAAAGACCAGCGATTCAACCGCGCGCAAAAAATTGGCCTCGAAAACTGCGTGATCAAAAATGTGAAGTCGCAGGCCGATCTGGCGGGTTTGGCGGTGCTCGTCGCGTTGCGCGGGGGGAATTTTTTCGGATCGTTGGTGGATCTGCCCAAGCACAGCGCGCTCGGAAATTGAAATGGGCGGCAACAGTCATCCAGGAGACATCTCTCCTGGGAGCGCCGGCGTCCCACCGGCTCGCCGTGGTAACGAACAATTTCACCCGCCGCCGGGACGGCGGCGCTCCCAGGGCCCGCAACCCGGTTCCCCGGCAAAAGTTAGCGGCCATTTTTGCATTTTCCGCGCGCGGATTTTTCTCTAACTTCGTCGCGTGCATCGCGAATCCGTCAAAACCGCCGCCTGTATCGTCGTGAAACTCGGCACCGGCGTGCTCACCGACAGCCGCAAACAACCCGACCCGGCGCAATTGGAACAGCTCGTCGCGCAGGTCGCCGCGTTGAGAAAATCCGGCAAGGAAATCGTGCTCGTCACCTCCGGCGCCGTCGGCGCGGGCATGGGCGCGCTGGGTTATGCCAAACGTCCGGGCGAACTCGCCGAATTGCAGGCGTGCGCCGCCGTCGGCCAGTCGCGCCTCATGGCGATGTATGCCGAACTTTTCGCGCGGCACAATTTGCACGTCGCGCAGGTTTTGCTCACGCACGACGATCTCGAACATCACGAACGCCATCTCAACGCGCGCAACACGCTTGTCACCCTGCTCGGCCGCGGCGTCGTGCCCATCATCAACGAAAACGACGCCGTCTCGTTCACCGAAATCAAATTCGGCGACAACGACACCTTGTCCGCGCTGGTGGCGTCGTTGCTTCCTGCCGACCTGCTCGTCATTTTGACCACGGTGGACGGCGTCATCGAAAATTTCGGCAAGGCCAATCCGAAAACAATTCCGGTCATCGAAAAAATAGACTCTGCCCTCGAAAAAATCGCGCGCGGCACGGACAGCGACACCGCCGTCGGCGGCATGGCCTCAAAAATCCAGGCGGCCAAGATCGCCGTCCGTTCCGGCATCCCGCTGGTGATTGCGTCGGGCAAAAAGAAAAACGCGCTGGGGAAAATCCTCGCCGGCGAAAACGAAGGCACGCTGTTTGTCGCGTCGCCGACGAAGCTGCGGGGCCGCAAACGCTGGATTGCGTTTTTCCATCATCCCCAGGGCGCGTTGTTCGTGGACGACGGCGCGAAGCTGGCCTTGCGCGAGAAGGGCAGGAGCCTGCTGCCGCCGGGTGTGGCACGCTGTGAAGGTGAATTCGCCGCCGGCGATGTCGTCCGGATTTGCGATTTGGACGGGACGGAATTCGCGCGCGGCATTGCAAAGTTCGGCGCCGCCGAAGTGCGCGGCCGGAAACTGGCGCGGGTCGAAGTCGTGCATCGCGACGATCTGGTGATTTTGTAAATGGAACATCCAACATCCAACATCCAACATCGAACACCCAAAGCAGCGGCTGATGGACGATCCCATTCATTGGATGTTGGTTGTTCGATGTTCGATGTTGGATGTTTCCCAAAGTGAAAAAACACCCGGCAATGGAGGATTTGCTTCGCATCATGGCCCGGCTGCGCTCGCCCACGGGCTGTCCGTGGGACCGCGAGCAGAGCCACCGGACGCTGCGTCGCCATGCCATTGAGGAAGTCTATGAATTGATTGACGCCATCGAAGCCGGTGACGACCATGAAATGGCGGAGGAACTCGGCGATTTGCTGCTGCAAATTGTCTTCCACTGCCAGTTGGCGAAGGAACGCGGCGCGTTTGATTTCGAGAAGGTCTGCCGGCTGCTCGTGAATAAACTCGTCCGCCGGCACCCGCACGTCTTTGGCACGACGAAAGTCAAGGACGTGGCCGAAGTCTGGGCCAACTGGGAAAAAATCAAAAAGGCGGAAAAGCACGGGACAAAACACGCCCGTCATTCCGCATTCGACGGCATTCCGAAACATCTGCCCGCCCTGCTGCGCGCTGAAAAGCTGGTGAAGAAGGCGCGCAAGGCAGGTTTGTTTGATTTGTCGGCAGGGCGGCGCTGCCGCGCCGCCCAAACTTCTTCGCAAAAAAAACACGGACGCGCAGCAGCGCGTCCCTACCGGAAAAAATCAACCAAAGCGACGCTGGCCAAAGAGCTGTTTGCTTTGGCGGAGCTTGCCCCGGCGCACGGCTGGTCGGCGGAGGAATTATTGTGCGATGAAATCAAACGTCGCGAACACCAGTTTCGCAAGCAGGAACGACGAAATTCGCGGGCTTAGGCTCGCACCGGCTGCTTCTTTTTCTCGGTTTCCGGACGGTATTCCAAAATCTCGCCGGGCTGGCATTCGAGATGGGCGCAAATGGCTTCGAGCGTGGAGAAACGGATGGCCCTGGCCTTGCCGGTTTTGAGAATGGAAAGATTTTGCGGCGTGATGTCCACGGCCTCGGCCAGATCGTTCAGCCGCATTTTACGCTGGGCGAGAACCACGTCGAGATTGACGATGATGGGCATAAACTTAAACCGTCAATTCCTGTTCCTCTTGCAGTTCTTGAGCTTCTTTCAACAGCCACGCAACAAAAACAAGCACCAAACCAGCAAACAAGCTGCCGAAATTCACAATATTAAAAATACCTAAATCGGCGGCATTCCAGTCATCAGAAATTTGGAAAAATCCAAGTCTGACCTCGTGAAAGAGAACATCATAAAGCCAGAGCACAATCCACCATTTGCCAGCGGCGTCCAAATTGCCGACAGTATTTGCATCAAACAAGTGACCGTCTTTAAGCCGGTCAAAAAAGCGGAATAGTTTCAAGTTCACGATGAATCTGAATCCGATCAGCAAGAGCAGACCCCACGGCAAATAATGCGTTGCCAGAAGGTTTGATTTAGACCACAAAGTGAGTGCCTTAAATAAAACCACAGGAATGCCGACGACCCACAAAACCAATCCGGCGAACAGAATGTGCCTGATGACTTTGCTGACCTTGACAATTTTGGCTTGGTTCTGAAAATATTTCATAACGACGTTGGGTTGGTTTTGTTTGGTTAAACCGTCAATTCCTGTTCCTCCTGAATTTTCCGGCCTTCGTCCATGATCCAGGCAATCAAAACAATAATGATTCCGGCCAGCAGCATGCCGAAATTGATGCCTCCGATGTTAAACGAGAAGAAACCCAGGCTGTGCGTCTTGACTGACGTCACCACAACTTTGACTCCCAAAGGCAAAACAGACGGTGGCTTGGTTATCACCGGGTGAGAAAAGAAGCTGCTTGTTATCGTCAAGAACAGCCAGTTTATGACGCACAAAAGCCCAAGTGTTTTCATACAACGAATGGTTTCGGAGGCAAAAATCAAGCCGCGCTCATAAAAATGAAACAATTGCGCCAGCTTCCAGAACCAAACACACAAAAGAACTTGCAACAAAATAAACATCACGCCGCGGCCAAGATTGTCGGACAATTCTGAGAAAGATGATGGCGAGGTGTAAATCAGCCAGAAACCAACATTTAAGATTATGTTTGCAAGAATGACATAACGAACAATCCGGCTGACAATTTTAATCCGATTCATCCGCGCGTTGGCCTTTGGAGAAATTTCGTTCGCATTCATAAAATGATTTTTTGGGGTTTTATTAAACGGTCAGTTCCTGTTCCTCTTGAATTTTCCGGCCTTCGTCCATGATCCAGGCGATGAAAATAATCATTAGCCCCGCAAAGACCGGCGTCATGCTCAAATCCATGTCCCGCAGCATGCCCTTTATTTGGTAATCAATAATATAACCAAGGATGAGATAATAGCCCTGAAACCGGAGGTATAAGACGTTCTTGGCGGAAAATAAAATTCCGCGCCCATAAAGACTGAAGAGAGCATACAGCACCGCCGCACCCGCCAAATCCAGCCCCACCTTGACCAACGACCACGCCAATAATGCCGGCGGCATTTCCGCCGGCGAACCATAGACGTGGCCATGCGCAACGGTCATTTTCACATGGGCCAGGAAAAAAAGCGGCCAGCCAAATAAAAAAGCCAGCAGCCAATAAACCGCGAACAGCGCGCTAATGCCGATAAACAGCCGGAACAGAAAACTCGCGTTACGGATGCGCTTCAGCCGGGCTTGGCAATTTTGAGACGACTTGCCCGACACCGCCCGCGAACACCATCTGAAAACAAAGAAACTGCCCAAAGCCAGAAGAACAAGGATTATTTCATTCGCATTCATGGCGCAAGGAATACACCCATAAACTCCGTTAGTCAAGTAATTTTTATTGATAAACGATAAATACTTGCTTTTTAGCATGATTTGTAGTGTCGGCGATTCATTCGAGCCACCCGCCTGCGCCAGGCTCCGGCGCGGCAAGCAGGCTCGACGCTACACGAGTCATGCAATTTTCAAAAAAATCCGGCGTTGACAGCCCGGCGCGGTTCTGGCTTAATAACCAACCCTTTGCGGGTCAATTTATGTACGCCGTTCTAGAAACAGGCAGCAAACAGTATCGGGTCGCCGCGGGCGACACGTTGGAAATCGAACGTCTGGCCGTCGAGGCCGGGCAGCCGTTCACCTTTGAACGCGTGTTGCTGGTCAATCGCGATGGCAAGGTCGCGGTCGGCGCGCCCACCGTCAGCGGCGCGAGCGTGCTGGCCGACGTGGTGGCGCACAAGCGCGGCGAGAAAAAACTCACTTTCAAGATGAAACGCCGCAAGGGCTATCACAAAACCATCGGTCACCGCCAGGAACTGACGGTGGTCAAGATCACGGAAATTAAGGCGTAATTTAAAGGACACTCTCAACTCTCAACTTTCAACCCTCAACTTTTATGGCACACAAGAAAGGTCAAGGCAGCGTCCGCAACGGCCGCGACAGCGTCAGCAAACGGCTGGGCGTGAAAACGTATGGCGGCGAATCGGTCACCGCCGGCAGCATCATCGTCCGGCAGCGCGGCACGAAGTTTGTCGCGGGCGAAAACGTCGGCACCGGGCGCGATTGGACGCTCTTCGCGCTGGTGGACGGCAAAATCGCCTTCGACAAGGGCGGTCATCGCGTGAACGTGAAGGCCGAACCCGCCGCGAAGAATTAACCGGCGCAGATGAATTTCACGGCGAGGCCAAGCGCCTCGCCTTTTTTGTTTATGGTTCGTTAAAACGTTAAACAGTGAAATCGTTGAATCGTGAGGCAACCGTGAGCTTAAATCCGGTTCAACGGTTTAGCGATTCGACGATTTAACGCAGAGAAAATGTTTGTTGACGAAATAAAAATTTACGCAAGCGCGGGGCACGGCGGCAAAGGCTGCATCGCGTTCCATCGCGAGGCTTACATCGCCAAGGGCGGGCCGAGCGGCGGCAACGGCGGGCGCGGCGGCAGTGTGATTTTGCAGGCCGACCACGACCTCAACAACCTCATCGCCCAGTATTATCAGCCACGCCTCATCGCCCCGGCCGGCGAGGCGGGCCTGGGCAAGGGCATGGACGGCCACGCGGGCAAGGACCTCATCGTCAAAGTCCCCTGCGGCACGCTGGTTTGGCAGTTGCCTTCGGCAGCAAAAACGGGGGGGAATTTCGAGGACGAGGACGAGAACGAGGACGAAAAGCCAACTTTCAAAACCAGCGCGAGCAAACGGCCATTGATTCGCAGTGCCAGCGGCGGGCAGGCGCAGGAAATTGATTTGAGCAGGGAAGATGCTGGAGAATTTTCCGCCGGCGATTCGGAAAAGGGTGAACTCGTCGCCGATCTCACTGAAAACGGGCAACAATTCGTGCTTTGCAAAGGCGGTCGTGGCGGATTGGGCAACCGGAACTTTGCGACGGCGGCGCGCCAGACGCCGCGTTTCGCCCAGCCGGGCGAGCCGGGCGGGGAAGGCGATTTTCTTTTCGAGTTGCGCATCATGGCCGAAGTCGGGCTGGTCGGCTATCCGAACGCGGGCAAGTCCACGCTGCTCACGGCCATCTCCAAGGCGCGGCCGAAAGTCGCCCCGTATCCGTTCACCACGCTGCATCCGCAAATCGGCATCGTCGAATATGCCGACTGGCACCGGCTCACGGTTTGCGACGTGCCGGGTTTGATCGAAGGTGCGCACAAAAACGTCGGCCTCGGCCACGCGTTTCTGCGCCACATTGAACGCTGCAAAATCCTGGTGCTGCTGCTCGACATGGCGGGCACGGACAACCGTGCGCCGTGGGACGATTACAAACAATTGCTCAACGAATTGGAGCTTTATGATCCAACGCTGCTTGAAAGACCGCGCCTGGTGGTGGCGAACAAAATGGACGAGGCGGCGGCCGAGAAAAACCTGAAGCAGTTCAAAAAGAAGATTCGCAAAGTTTCGTTGCTGCCCATCTCCGCCGCGTTCGACCAAGGCATCGAGAAATTCAAGAAAACGATCCGCGAAGCGGTCAAGCAGGCGACGAAGGATTGAGCCCGAGCTCCGAAGTTGCCGGTGGTGGCGGGGCGGACGAGGCCCTGTCGGAGTGCGCCCGTCCCCGGGCGCAGCCACTGGCTTCATTCAAGTCACGGAACATTTCCCAACCGCCCTCCCGCCGCACTTGGCTGCGGCCGGGACGGCCGCACTCCGACAACGCAGAAATATTCAACTTCGGAGTTCGGGTTGAATCTTGAGTAGCCGCCGACGTCAGTCGGCGCCGTCTTCTCAAATGGCGCGGACTGACGTCCGCGGCTACAAAACAAAGAATTCAGTCGCGCTCAAAAAACCGCATCAGGCTGTCGCCATGCTTGAGCAAATTCACTTCTTTCCAGGGCGCGACGATTTCCAGCGTGTCGCGTTTGGTGTGGCCGAGAACAAATCGTCCGCCGGGCGCGAGCAGCTTCGGCAAATGGGGGTCGTCGAGGAGTTGCTGCGCAAATGAAGTCGAGCGGCGGCCGACGTTCTTTTCGCCGTAAGGCGGGTCGGCCAGAATCAAATCAAATTGCCGCCCGCTTTCGGCAAATTGCGCCAGCACGGCGAACACATCCTGCACGCGCACTTCCAGCGCCGGATCAAGACCCGCGGTGCGGGCATTGGCGCGGATGAATTCCGCGTGTTTGGGCGATTTCTCGATGCACATCGCCGACGCTGCGCCGCGGCTCAGGCATTCGAGGCTCAACGCGCCCGTGCCGGCAAAAAGTTCCAGCACGTGTGCGCCGGCAACCCGCGCGCCAAGACTGTTGAAGACCGCCTGCTTGACGAGGTCGGGCGTGGGACGCACGGCCAGACCTTTCGGCGTTTTCAAAATCCGCCGTGCCGCGTTGCCGCCGGTGATGCGCATGATGTTCGTTAAAACGTTAAATCGTGAATCGTTGAACCGATGCAACGATTTAACCATTCAACGATTCAACGTTCACTTGAAAATCTCAGCCAGGAATTGTTTCATGGCTTCCCACGAACGTTTGTCCGCCTTTTCGTTGTAAGCCGCGCCCTTGGCATTGTCATTGCCCGCCATGGGCTGGGTGAAGGAATGGACCGCGCCGCCGTATTTGATGAGCTGCCAGTCCACCTTTGCATCGCGCATCTCACTCTCGAATGCGGCCAGGTCCTCCGGTTTCTCAAACGGATCATCCGCGCCATGACAAACCAGCACCTTGCCTTTGATGTTTTTGCCGTCCGCCGGCGTCGGCGAATCCAATCCGCCGTGGAAACTAACAACGCCCGCGACGTCCGCGCCGCTGCGCGCCAGTTCAATCACCGTCGTGCCGCCAAAACAATAGCCAATGGCCGCGACACGTTTCGAATCAACGAGCGGCTGCTGGCGCAGCGCGTCCAACCCGGCGTTGACCCGGGCGCGCAACAGTTGCCGGTCGCCTTTGTATTTGCCCGCCTGGGCGCCGGCCTCCTGCGTGTTTTGCGGGCGGACGCCCTTGCCGTAAATGTCGGCGCAAAACGCGACGTAACCGAGTTGCGCGAGCATTTCAGCGCGATGTTTTTCGTAATCCGTCAACCCCAGCCACTGATGCACGACCAGGACGCCGGGTCGTTTGCCCCGGCTGGCGTCGTCATAGGCGACGAATCCTTCGAGCGTCGTGCCGCCCTGTTTATATTCGACGATTTGGGTGTGGATGCCGGCGCGAACCGCCCCGGCGCAGGCCAGAGCGAGGATGGTTAAGATTAGTATTTTCATAACGGTGCATAAATAAACCGAAAGCCGGCAAAATACCAGCGTGTTTCAAATCTTGCAGTGTCGTGTGCTTCACGCGGTTGTTGCGCTGAGGACGGCGCACGGTACAATTTCTGCGCGTGAAGCCCGGTCGAAAACTTGTCGAATGTGGCGCATCTGCCTGCACCGACGCCGAGATTCTGGCGATTCTTATCGGCACGGGTGGCAAAGGCTACACCGCGCTGGATTGCGCCAACGACATTCTCGAACGCCACGGCACGCTGGCCAATCTCATGGACAAACCACTGATTGGATTGACGGACACGCGTGGTGTGAATACGGTCAAAGCCATTCGCATCGCGGCGGCGTTTGATCTGGCCGCGCGCATCGTGAAACATCTGGAGAACCACGGTTGATGAAAGCCAAAGAACTCGCCGGTCAACGAATCAGCCGTGCTTTTGCGCCCGCGCAGCATCTCAACCGGCAAATCCCGCCGGAGCCGCACACGGCGATGTATGTCTGGCACAAGTACTGGTCGCGCAAAACCTGGAACGTCGTCGCCGAGTTCATCCGCCATTACACGCGCGAGCAGGAAGTCGTTTTCGATCCCTTTGCCGGCAGTGGCGTGGTGGCCATTGAGGCCATGCGCAACAAGCGCCGCGCGATTGTCTGCGATTTGAACCCCATCGCCGGCCGCATCACCGAATTAACGCTCCAGCCGGTCAAACTGTTGGCATTGCAGCGGGCGTTCGAGCGCGTGCGCGAACGGGCGCAGAAGAAAATCGAAGCGCTCTATGAAATCCACTGCGTCAAATGCGGCGCGCCGCTCGTCGCCGCCTGTTTTGTGCGCGAAGGCGACGAGTTGACCGAAGTGCGTTATCCGAAATGCCCGGCGTGCGAGCATCGTTGCGAAACTGGCTGCAAACCACGCAAAGAAGACATCGCAAGCCTTCTGGCCATCGAGAAAAAGCGAATCAAGGAATGGTATCCACGAAACCGCTTGTTTTATCCCGACGGCGAACCCTTCAAGGAAAAGCAGCAATTTGATTCGCTCGACCAGCTTTACACGAAACGGAATTTGCAGGCGGCGGCCTGGCTTCACGAAGCGATTCAGGCGGAAGATAGTCCGTTGCTCCGAAAATTTTTGATGGGCGCGTTCACTTCCAGAATTCATCTTTGCACCCGGATGATGCCGGTCGGGAATCCGCAACCTTCGAACCATTATACTTATTTCAGTTCGCCGGGCTGGACGCAACATAGTTACTGGTCGGCGAAAGAATTCATGGAGCAGAACGTTTGGGAGACCTTTGAGAGCGCGGTCACGGGCCATCAAGGCTTGCTCAAGGCGAAGGAGGAATCGAATCGCGTTCTGGACGGGCTGAAAATCACGGATGACTGGCACGAGGTGTTGAACGGCAAGGCGGACGTGGCGGTGCTGACGGCGGATTCGCTCGAAGTGATGGATAAAATGCCGGAGGACTGTGTGGACTACCTTTTCACGGATCCGCCTTATGACGCCTCGGTGCAATACGGCGAGCTTTCGTATCTTTGGAATGCATGGCTGAAGGAAGATTTCCGCTACACGGAAAAGCTCGTCACGCATGAAGTCGTCCGCAACGAGCGCCAGCGCAAGCCGTTTGAGGTTTATCATTCGCTGTTGAGCAACAGTTTCAAAGGCTTTTTCAAGGTACTGCGGCCCGGACGTTATTTGACGCTGACGTTTCACAATCCGACGTTCAAAGTCCGCAACGCCACCGTCCGCGCCGGCGTGTTCGCTGGATTCGATTATCAAAAGATTCATCATCAACCGCTCGGACAGGTTTCCGCCAAGGCGATGCTCCAACCGTTTGGCAGCGCGCAAGGTGATTTTTATTTGCGCTTCGCGAAGTCCGGCGGCAAGCCGGTTCGCCAAATGGAGGAAGTGACCGAGGAGCGTTTCCGGCGCATTGTCATCGAGACGTGCAAACAAGTCATCGCTGAACGCGCCGAGCCGACGCCTTACACAATTCTCATCAACTTCGTTGACCCGGTTCTGGCAAAAATGGGCTTGTTCGGCACGCTGCACACCGGCCTTGATGTGATAGGAGTTTTGAAGGAATCCATTGGGCATGAGTTCCAGCTCGTCAAAACCCCAAAGGGCGAATTATGGTGGTTCAAAGATCCAGTATTCGTGGCACGGTTGCAGGAAGTGCCGCTGACCGAACGCGTCGAGGAAACGGTTTTTCGCTGCCTGAACGAACGCGGGCGCGTCACGTTCACGCAGGTCTGGGACGCGGTCAGCCAGGAATTTCCCAATTCGCTCACGTCCGATTCGACGAGCATCAAGGAAGCGCTGGACATTTATGGGCGCAAAGCCAGCAAGGGCTATTGGATTCTGCGCGACGAAATCAAAATGCGGCTGGATTCTCATAGCGAAATGATCGCGCTGCTCGCGGTGATTGGGAAAAAACGCGGCTACGACATCTGGATTGGCCGAAATGAGCAGGGCCGGGGAGCGTCGGGTTACGCACCGGTGGAAAAATTGAGGGAACTGGTCACGGCCAAACCCGCCAGGCTGGCTGATGTCACCAATCTTCGCACCGTGCTCGACATGGATCTGCTGTGGTTGAAGGGAGACAAAGTGGTCACCGCCTTTGAAGTTGAATGCACGACGACGATGACCAGCGGGTTGCAACGCGGCTCGAATCTGCCCACGAAGGTTCTCAAAATCATGGTGCTGCCAGAAGAACGTGAAGCCGATCTCGAACGCAAAATGCAATCGCCACTGTTCCGCCAGCATTTCGAAGGCGAATCGTGGCGGCTGCTTTACTTTGATTCTTTTCGCAACACCTTCGGCAAACAGCGCGAGAAAACGGATTTGGAATCGTTGTTCGGAACGAAGAAAATTTCGCCGAAAGTCAGCTACGCCTCTCGCAAACGGGATCCGAACCAGCAAACGCTCATGGAATTTGCCGGCAGCGAACACCCCCGCCCGGATATCTTGTCGGACGACACTGTGGAAACGACGATGGACTAAACCTTGCTTCAGAAGATTCAAGCCGGGGTTTGAGTTTCAGCCTTTCCGCGAAGCAAACCTGCGCTATATTGGTCATCATGTTTCGGACGCAGGATTTACACGTCAAGGAAATCGTCCGGCTGCTGACGCCGCGGGAATTGAAGGCGCAGTCGCCGACGCCCGACGCCGTCAACGCGACCGTGGCACGCAGCCGCGAACGGATCATCCGCATTTTGCGGCGGGAAGACCCGCGCCTGCTCGTCGTCATCGGCCCGTGCTCGATCCACGATGAAAAGGGCGCGCTGGATTACGCCGGGCGGCTCAACGCGCTGCGCGAGGAATTTGCCGGCCGCCTGGAAATCGTCATGCGCGTCTATTTTGAAAAGCCGCGCACGATCGTCGGCTGGAAGGGCCTGATCAACGACCCGCACCTCGACGGTTCGCAGGACATCGAGACCGGCTTGAAAATCGCGCGGCGGCTGTTGCTGCAAATCACCGGCCTGGGCCTGCCGGCGGCGACGGAATTTCTGGACCCGATTGTGCCGCAATACATCGCCGATTTGATCACGTGGGCGGCGATTGGCGCGCGGACGACGGAATCGCAGACGCACCGGGAAATGGCCAGCGGCCTTTCGATGCCGGTCGGCTTGAAGAACAGCACCGACGGCAGTTTGCAGGTGGCGATTGACGCGATGGGCGCGGCGCGGCATCCGCACAGTTTTCTGGGCATTGACCAGGACGG
>JBEKZC010000067.1:0-19264 GCA_049510295.1 Verrucomicrobiota bacterium
AAAATTCTGTCCGGCGGCGTGGACGCGAACGCATTGCACAAGCCGAAGCGCTTTTTCGGCGCGGCGCGCAACATCGAGGAGGGCGGCTCGCTCACCATCATGGCGACCGCGCTGGTGGACACCGGCAGCCGCATGGACGAAGTCATTTTTGAAGAGTTCAAAGGCACGGGCAACATGGAGGTGAATCTGGACCGCGCGCTGGTGGACCGCCGCATTTTCCCTTCCATCAACATCGAACACTCCGGCACGCGCAAAGAAGAACTGCTCTACCACCCGGATGAACTGGACCGGATCGTTCTGTTGCGCCGCGCGCTCACCGGCGTCCCGCCCGTCGAGGCGATGGAACTGCTTTTGGGCAAACTCAAGAAAACCAAGACCAACATCGAGTTCCTGCTCGGCATGACCGTGAGTTAAAGAAAGGGAGGGGGCAAATTGCCCCCTCTTGGCTCAAAGTTCTACATATCCGCCGCGCATTGGAAAAGAAAACGGGCGCAAAGTCGTTATCAGCGAGAATTACCTCGCGCTGTCGCAGTCGACGAAGAAGGCGAAGCAGATAAAACGTGGATACTGATGAGTGATAGTGCTGCAAACCAAGTGCCGGAAGAATATAAGAAGTTCACTGACTTTCTCTTGAAGATTGCATTTCGGGCAACAAATGACCTTCGTAAGCACCTTGAAATTGATGAACTGAATTTTCGCTTCGCAGCTCCATTTGCGCAAAGGAAATCCTAGGATGTCTTTCTTTACCGCGTTCTCGATGAAATTCAAAAGGCGGGGGTCGGCATTGAAGCATGGCGGGAATATCTCAGCGATGTGAAGAATGAAGGCAAGGTGTACCAGAGGTGGTTCGGTCTCGTCTGAACTCATTGCTCCCGAAAGATCGCCCCGAGGCTTTAAGCGAAATTGTGCGAACAGCGTGGCAAGCGCGCGGAAAAATCAAAGAGGCGTTGAAAACTTCTGTGCCTCCAGTGAAACCATGATCAAATGCGAAAACCCGACCCGGCGGTTCGCTCACCCCATCCGGCTGCGGACGAAGATGAAATACAGCACGAGCACCGCTGCCAGCAGACAGGTGAGCCAGCCGATTTCGCGGCCTGGGCTGCGGTTTTTCATTCCAAAACTCCATTTTGCCCTGAATTAACACGATTTGTTTGCGCTTGACGGGTTCAGGTTAACTTCTTAAGCTATCCTTTAAGAACGGTAAAGTTTGCTGGCTCATCCAGCGCGCGAAAGTCGGAAGATGCATATCTGCCGACTTTTTTGTTCGCCGGATACGAACGCAGCGTCGAGCTATGAATGCGGATTTTTTGGCAGTTCTGGAATTTTGGGAGCGCGAAAAGGGCATCAATCGTGATGTCCTCGTCGGCGCTGTCCAAGAGGCGTTGCTGTCCGCCGCCAAAAAGGCGGTCGGCGCGGCGCGGGAGTTGCGCGTCGAAATTGACCAGAAAAACGGCGACATCAAGGCGTTCGCCAAACTCATCGTCTCCGACAAGGTCATTTCCAAGCACGACCAGATTTCTGTTTTTGACGCGCGCCGCCTCAAGCCGGACGCGCAAGTCGGTGACGAAATCGAAAAGGAAGTGACGCCGACCGGTTTTGGCCGCATTGCGTCGCAATACGCCAAGCAGGCGCTCATGCAGAAAATCCGCCAGGCGGAGAAGGCGCTGATTTTCACCGAATTCAAGGATCGTGTCGGCGACATCGTCAGCGGCACGGTGCGGCGGTTCGAGCGTTCGGACGTGATTCTGGATTTGGGCAAATATGAGGCGCTGCTGCCGAACCGCGAGCGCGTGCCCACCGAGGAATATCAGGTCGGCGAACGCATCCGTTGCTACGTCAAGGCCGTTGAAGAAGGCCCGCACGGGCCGGAAATTATTTTGTCCCGCGCCGACCCGCGGTTTGTCATCAAACTGTTTCAACTTGAAGTTTCGGAAATCAACGACGGCACGATTGAAATCAAAGGCGTCGCGCGCGAACCGGGTTTTCGCACGAAGATGGCCGTCTATTCGCGCGACAGCAAAGTGGACCCCGTGGGCGCGTGTGTCGGCATGCGCGGCCAGCGCGTGAAAAACATCGTCCGCGAACTGAACAACGAAAAAGTGGACGTCATCCCGTGGTCGCCGGATGTCCGGACGTTCGTCACCAACGCGCTGTCGCCCGCGAAGCTCAAGAGCTTTGAAATTGATGAAGCCAGCCGGCGCGTGCATATTCTGGTTGCTGAAGATCAATTATCGCTGGCCATCGGCAAACGTGGACAAAATGCGCGATTGACGGCCAAGCTGACCGGCTGGGAGGTGAAAATTGACGCCGAAGTCGTTGTCATCAAGGGCTTTGAGGAAAAGGTCGCTGAAGCGGTTGAATTACTCGCCGCCATTCCGGGTGTTTCACCTGAACAGGCCGATGCGCTGGTGCATGCCGGTTTGACGCGGATCGAGGATTTGTTGTCGGCGGATGAAAGTGATTTGAGCAGCATTCCGCAAATCGGCGAAAAGGCGGCGGAAATTTTGAAAGCCGCGCGTGCGGAAGCCGAAAACCGGAAGATTCAGCTTGGCGGAAATGATTCCGACACCACGGTGGCCTGATGAATGCCGCCGGGAAAATTTTTGGCCGGCACGGTGAGCGGCGCGGTTTGGTGAAGATAAACATATATGCCCGTTCGGATTTACGACATCTCGAAGAAACTTGGCTTGGAGAACAAAATAATTCTCGCCAAAGCCAAGTCGCTGCGCATTGCCGCCGCCAGAGTCCCGTCCAGTTCGCTTGATAAAATCAGCGCCGAGTATCTCGAAGAGCAACTCTGCATAGACCACCCCGAACTCGCCGCCAAACTCGCCCCGCCACCGCCGCCCGCGCCAAAAGCCGCGCCCAGCGAACCCATTGTCGTCATTAAAACGCCGCCGCCGGAACCGCCAAAACCGGAGGTCAAAGAAGAACCGCCGCCGATCGTTGAAGCACCCAAACCGCCACCGCCACCGCCCAAACCGGTCGGCCCCAAAATCGGCGACAAAGTCGGATTTATTCAGTTGCCGCACAGGCCATCACCGAAAATCAGCGAGAAAGCCGGCCAGGTCAAATTGCCGCCAAAAACGGGAGCGCCGGCCAGACCGGGCGGCAAACCCGCCGCGCCACCGCCACAAAAAGAGGACCGCAAAGCCCCGGCTCCCGCGCCGCAGCCAAAATTTGTCGCGCCCGCGACCGGCGAAGTCATCATCATCAAACCACCGATTGTCGTGCGCGAACTCGCCACGCAACTCAAGCAGAAGCCGTTCAAGATCATCGCCGATTTGATGGAACTGGGCGTTTTCGCCAACGTGAACCAGGCGATTGACGAAAAAATCGCCCAGCAGCTTTGCGCGAAATACGGTTTCCGGTTTGAAGTGGAAAAACGCGAGCGCGGCGGCGGGGTGGTTCACGCGCCGGTCAAAAAAGTTGAACTCGACGTGGAGGACAAGCCGAAGCAACTCAAACCGCGCGCGCCGGTGGTCACCATCATGGGTCACGTTGACCACGGCAAAACAACGTTGCTCGATGTGATTCGCAAGTCAGACGTCGCTGCGGGTGAAGCCGGCGGCATCACACAACACATCGGCGCTTACACGATTTCCGTGCCGCACCCGGAACGCAAAAACGAACTGGCGCAAATCACCTTTCTCGACACGCCCGGCCACGCGGCGTTCAGCTCGATGCGTGCGCGCGGCGCGAACGTCACGGACATCGTCGTGCTCGTCGTCGCCGCGAACGACGGGGTCATGCCGCAAACGCTCGAAGCGCTGAGCCACGCGAAAGCCGCCAAAGTCCCGATTCTGGTCGCGGTCAACAAAATGGACCATCCCAACGCGAACCCGATGAAGGTTCGCCAGCAGTTGCAGGACAAGGGGCTGGTTCCCGACGATTGGGGCGGCGACACGATTTTTGTGGATGTTTCCGCGCTCACCAAGCAGGGCGTGGACAAACTGCTGGAAATGATTTTGCTCCAGGCCGAACTGCTCGAACTCAAGGCGAACCCCGACCGCCGCGCCAAGGGCAACATCATTGAATCCGGTGTCGAACCCGGCGGCCCGACCGCGACGGTGCTGGTGCGCAAAGGCACGCTGCGAATCGGCGACATCATTTTGTGCGGCGAATTTTATGGCCGGGTGCGCGCGCTCATCAGCGAAGAGGGCCAGCGACTCAAGGAAGCCGGGCCATCGGTTGCGGTGAGGGTGCTTGGCTTGAATGGCGTGCCGGACGCGGGCTTGGAATTCAGCGTGGTGGAGGACGAAAAGGCCGCGCGTGAACTGGCCGAACAACGCGCCAACGAAACCAAAGCGCAGGATTTGGAGAACCGCTCGAAGGTCACGCTTGAAAATTTGTTCGCTTCGCTGGCGGCAGCGCAGAGCAAGGCTCTCAAGATCGTCGTAAAAGCCGACACGCAAGGCTCGGTCGAGGCCATCGTCGAGGCGCTCAAGAAAATCGAGTCCGACAAGGTTACCCTCGAAATTCTTCACAGCGACGTTGGCACAATCACCGAAAACGACGTGGCTTTGGCGTCCGCGTCTGACGCCGTCATTCTCGGTTTTCACGCGCGGTTGGACAGCACCGCCGCCGAAAAGGCGAAACATGAAGGCGTGCAGATCAAGCTTTACGCGATCATTTACGAATTGATTGATCAGGTGAAGGAAGCGATGGCCGGATTGCTGGAACCGGATGTCAAGGAAAGCATCGTTGGCTCGGCGGAAGTACGGCAGATTTTTGAATTGTCCAAAGGCGTGCCGGTCGCCGGCTGCATGGTCGCGAACGGCCGCATCGTCAAAGGCAAAATGCGCGTGCGCCGCCGCAAGGACGTCATTTACGAAGGCATCATACAATCGCTGCGCCGGTTTCAGGACGAAGTCAACGAAGTCCGCGCGGGCATGGAATGCGGCATCCGCGTCGAGGGCTACAGCGAATTCCAGGTTGGCGACACCATCGAATGTTACACGACTGAGAAAATCGCGGCGAAACTATGAAACACAAACGGAGCGATGGAGTAATGGAGTGATGGGGAGAATGCCCCGGTTCAACACTCCAGGACTCCAGGACTCCAATAATTCCAATTCCCCATGCCATCCCTCCGGATCCAGCGAGTGCGCGAACTTTTGAAGCGCGAAATCGGCGAGGCCGTCCGCCGCGAATTTCACGTCAGCGAGGCCGGCCTGATCACGGTCAACGACGTGGACGTGGCCGGCGACCTCAAGTCGGCGACGGTTTTCATCAGCATCCTCGGCAATCCCGACCAGCAGAAACGAGGCTTTCAATTGCTCAACGAGCATCGCGTGCGCATCCAGGGGTTCGTCGGCAGGGCCGTCGTCCTGAAATACACGCCGAAGCTGAAATTTGCCTTCGATGATTCCATCGTACGCGGCAACCGCGTGCTCCAGATCATTGAGGAACTGGAAAAAACCCTGCCGGCGGACGCAGGTGAAATTCAACCGTGAAAAGCTATCCGAAAATCATTGATCGCATCCTCGCCATCATCCGCGAAAGCAAAACTTTTTGCGTCGTCGGCCACATCCGGCCCGATGGCGATTGCGCCGGTTCGCAGCTCGGCCTCACGCAGGCCCTGCAAAACGAGGGCAAAAAAGTCGTTTGCTGGAACGAGGACTGCCTGCCGCAGAAATACAAGTTCCTCGACCCGGACGGATTGTTTCAAAAGCCAAAGGCCGGCCAAAAATTCGACTGTGTCATCGCCGCCGATTGCGCGAGCTTCGAGCGCCTCGGCAAGGTCGGCAGGCATATCGCGCGCCGGAAAATTTTCATCAACATTGACCATCACGAAAGCAATACACGCTATGCCGACGTGAACTGGGTCTCCGCGCGCGAGCCTTCCACCGGCGAATTGATTTTTCGACTGTTGAAAATCGCGCGCTGGCCCATCACGAAGCAGATCGCCGACTGTCTGTTCACCGCCGTGTCCACCGATACCGGCTCGTTCCAATACTCCACGACGCGGCCCGGCACCTTTCACGTTGGGGCGGAACTCGTCACGCGCGGCGCGAACCTTGCGAAAATTTGCGACGAAGTTTACCAATCTTATCCGCTCTCCCGCGCGCGGCTGCTCAAACACATTTACAGCCGTTTTCGTCTGACCCATGGCGACCGTATCGGGTGGTTTTGGCTCAAGAAAATTGATTTCGCCCGCACCGGCGCGAAAAGCGCGGACACCGAAGGACTTATTGACCACATCCGCGCCATCGAACCGGTCGTTGTCGCGTGCGTCTTTGAGGAGGTCGAACCCGAACTGACCCGCATCAGCCTCCGCTCCAAAAGTGACCGGGTGAACGTAAACGAAATCGCCGCGCAATTTGGCGGCGGCGGCCATCCGGCGGCGGCGGGCGCGCGCATTGCCGGCAAACCGCTGTCCGTCCAGCGCAAGGTGATTGCCGCCATCAAACGCGCGTTGAATTCCGCAAGATAGCTTGGAAACCATGGAAGCAAAATTAATTTCGGAACATATTAGGAAAATGAGGGTTAAAACCATTATACCTCTAATCATGGTTGTTATGGTATGCCTAGCATCTCTAGCGGGTATTGGAGGTGCTTTCTATATGTATATTACTGGACAAATTATAACATGGTTTGATGTAGTAATTTTAATTTGTGGTGGGTCTATTAGCGTCATAGGCTGGATTATGATCGGCAGATTCATACGCCGGATGCTTCCGGTTAGAAGAGTTTTGCTGTTTGAAGACGATGGCATTGGAGTCGTTACTTGGCGGAACAAATTGTTAACAGCGAAATTGCCGGACAATATCAAACATATGTTGACAATCGGGACCGATTTTACTGTTACGCTTCAAATTGAAAACCGATACTTCGTGGTTAGTAGCGAGGAGTTTTCCGACAAAGACGGCATCAACGAGTTTTGGCGGCGTTTTTTGGGGCGTTATCAGACTCAAGCTGAATGAAGGGCATGGCTGCAATCGTTATTTCTGATTGTCAATATGCCATTCTTATGGCACGCTTGTGCCATGAACACCATCATTGAACCGGACAAGCAGAACCGGATTGTTCTGACGCGCGAAATCAGGACGGCGGCGGGTTTTCAACCCGGCGAACCGTTGAAATTGACCGCGTCTCCAGGCCGGATTGTTTTGGAAGTCAAACCGGAATCGTCCGGGAAAATTGTCAAAAAGGGCGGTTTGAAGGTGTGGACTGGCAAAGTCCCACCCATACCGCTCGACGAAGCCGTTAATATGTCCCGCCATTATTCCCGATGACATATTTTGACACCTCAGTTTTGGTCGGCGTTTTGCTTCAGACGCATCCGAAGCACAAGGAATGCTTCGGTTTTTTTGAACAGACGCGCGAACGCATCACCTCCGCGCATGCGCTTGCGGAAGCGTTTTCAACTCTCACGGCGAGCTACAAAATTCCAAATTATATTGCCGCCGAATTGATTTTAGGATTGCCCGTGCGATTGGCCGTTGAACCTCTTTTGACGGACGATTACGAAATGGCAATTGCTGAATCACAACAGCGGGGCGTCATGGGTGGCGGCATTTACGATGCGCTGCACGCTGCTTTTGCGCGTCGTCATTTCGCCCGCCGCATTGTCACTCGCAATCCAGGTAATTTCCAACACGTCGCGCCCGACCTCGAAATTGTCATTCCCTGAACCATTGATTTTTCATGCAAGAATTTTCCCCGCTCGACGGCGCCATCCTGATTGACAAGCCCGCCGGTCCGACCTCGCACGACGTGGTGGACGCCATTCGCCGGCGGTTCGGCATCAAAAAAGTCGGCCATTGCGGCACACTCGATCCGAATGCCACCGGCCTGCTCATTATCGTCGTTGGTCGCGGCACGAAGCTGTCCGAAAAATTGATGGGCGACGACAAGGTTTACGAAGGCACCATCAAATTCGGCGAGACAACGAACAGTTACGATGCTGATGGGGAAATCCTCGAAACCAAGCCGGTGCCGCCGTTGACGCTCGACCAGTTGAATGAAGCCGCCGCCACGTTCATCGGCGACCAGATGCAAACGCCACCGATGGTTTCGGCCATCAAAGTAAAAGGGGTGCCGCTTTACAAGCTCGCCCGCAAAGGCATCGAGGTGGCGCGCGAACCGCGGCTGGTTCATATCTACAATTGCCGTTTCACGAATTACGAGCCGCCGCTCGGCCAATTTAAAGTCGCCTGCACCAAAGGCACTTACGTCCGCAGCATCGCGCATGAGCTCGGCCAGAAACTCGGCTGTGGCGCACATTTGGCTGCGCTCCGCCGCAGCGTTTCCGGCAAATTTGACGTGGCCGACGCCACGCCGCTCGACGCCGTGCTCAAACTCACGCCGGCGGAATTGGAGAAGAAGGTGATTCCGTTTTTGAAGCTGGCTGTGTAGCGGCGGCTCGGCAGAGCGCCGCCATCAAAAAATAATGCGGCACTCTTCCGAGATGCCGCTACAATTTCCCGCGATGAAAATCATCCACGCCGCAAACGAGTTGAAGCCAGCCGGGCGCAAGGTCTGTCTGGCCATCGGCTTTTTTGACGGCGTCCATCTCGGCCATCAGCAAATCATCCGCCAGACCATCGCCGACGCGCATCAGCACGACGCCATTGCGCTGGTGATTACGTTCGACCGGCATCCGAACGTTGTTGTTGCGCCCGACCACGTGCCGCCGCTGATTTATTCGCTGCCGCAAAAATTGGGCGCGATTGAATCGCTCGGCGCGGACACGCTGTTGCTGATTCATTTCGATGAAAAATTCAGCGGTCAGACGGGCGAAAATTTCATTCGCAGTCTGGCGTGCGACCTCGGAAAGATCCAAAGCCTCTGTGTCGGCGCGGATTTTGTTTTCGGCCACAAACGCAGCGGCAACATCGCGTTGCTCAAAAAACTCGGCGGCGAACTCGGGTTCACCGTTCACGGACTGGCCGCCGTGTCGCTCGACAATCAAATCGTCAGCAGCACGCGCATTCGCGAGGCCATCCGCTCCGGCAATCTTGATGCCGCAAGCCAGATGCTCGGGCGGCCTTACGCCATTTCCGGTCGCGTGATCACGGGCGATGGCGTGGGCCGTAAACTCGGTTTCCCGACCGCGAACCTCGACGCGGGGGGCTTGGTTCTGCCACCCAACGGCGTTTACCTCGGTCTCGCCAAAATCAGAAAAAAATCGCGACAGGTCGCGCTCAACATCGGCTTCCGTCCGACGCTGGCGACCGGCGGGCCACAGCTCCGCGTCGAGGCGCACCTGCTTGATTTTACCGGCGACCTTTACGGCCAGGAATTGGAAATCGAAATCGGAGAAAAGCTGCGCGACGAGCGGAAATTTGGTTCGCTCGAAGAACTGAAAGCCCAGATCGCGCGGGACGTTGCCAGGGCGAAGAAAAGATTTTAGACACGGATTTCGCAAATTTTCACGAATTATTGTAGGTTGGAATCCATGTTAATCCGTGGAATCCGTGTCTCGGTTTTCGTTTGAACACAGAAGCTGGATTCATTGTCCATCTGTCAATAAAATCAAAAAATGAATACTGGAATTAGTGCCATCAACGACGCTGTCAAGGAAGCCGGCGCATTCACGCATCCGCTGTTTAACGAACTCGGCAAAGTCATCGTCGGCCAGAATTATCTGACCGAGCGGCTGGTCATCGGCCTGCTCGCCAACGGCCACGTCCTGCTCGAAGGCGTGCCCGGCCTCGCCAAGACCCTCGCCGTCAAATCGCTCGCCGCCACTCTTAACGTGAAGTTTTCCCGGCTGCAATTCACGCCCGACATGCTGCCCGCCGACGTCATCGGCACTCAGATTTACAACCCGCAGTCCGGCGGCTTCACCACGCGCAAAGGTCCCATCTTTGCCAACCTCATCCTGGCCGACGAAATCAATCGCGCGCCCGCCAAAGTGCAAAGCGCTTTGCTCGAAGCCATGCAGGAAAAGCAGGTCACCATCGGCGAACAGACCTTCAAGCTCGAAGAACCGTTCTTGGTGCTGGCCACGCAGAATCCGATTGAGCACGAAGGCACCTATCCGCTGCCCGAGGCGCAGGTTGACCGCTTCATGCTCAAATTGGAGATCGGCTACCCGTCGCGCGCCGAGGAACGGCAGATTCTCGACCTCATGGCGCGCACCAGCGGCACGCCCACCGCGAGCGCCGTCGTCGAGTCGAAACAAATCCTCAAGGCGCGCGAAGTCATCAACGACATCTACGTGGACGACAAGGTGAAGGAGTACATCGTGGACCTCGTCTGCGCCACGCGCGACCCGGACCACTACAAAATTGCAGTGAAGGATTTCATCCAGCTCGGCGCGTCGCCGCGCGCGACCATCAACCTGACACTGGCGGCCAAGGCGTATGCGTTCCTCAAGGGCCGCGGCTATGTCACGCCGCAGGACGTGAAAAGCATCGGCATGGACGTGCTGCGCCACCGCGTGGCCATCACCTACGAAGCCGAGGCGGAGGAGAAGACGAGCGAAATCATCATCCAGAAAATCTTTGATGAGTTGCCTGTTCCATAAATGACACCAAGTCATCCACTTTACAAAGAACCTGCGGAAGCTGAATTGGTCGTCGTGGGCAAGTATCGGCAAACGGGCCGTGAAGTTAAGCTGCGTGCAGACGCTGCTGAGGCTTTGCTCAACTTAATGACTCAAGCCCGGGCTGCCAGCGTCGCGATCATTCCCATCTCCGGGTTTCGCACCGTCGCCTATCAAGAATCGTTGTTTCGCAAGGCAGTGGCGAAATACGGTTCGGAAGACGCCGCCGTCCACTGGGTGGGACGCCCCGGCCGCTCGGAACATCACACCGGTCTGGTTGTGGATTTGGGCGAGGAAGAAAGTCCGGCTTGCGATGTTGAACCGCCGTTCGAGGACACACGCGCGTTCCGCTGGCTACAAACCAACGCGGCGCATTTCGGTTTTGAATTATCCTATCCGCGCAACAACCCGCGTGGCGTCCATTACGAGCCATGGCATTGGCGTTTTGTCGGCACGCCGGAGGCAAAACAAATCTTCCAGAAATGATTCCCCGCGAGATCCTCAAAAAAATCCGGCAGATCGAGATTCGCACGAACCGCGTCGTGACCGAAACGCTCGCGGGCCAATACCACAGCGTCTTCAAAGGGCAGGGGATGAACTTCGACGAGGTGCGCGAATACCAGCCCGGCGACGACGTGCGCGCGATTGACTGGAACGTCACCGCACGGATGAACCATCCGTTCATCAAAAAATTCATCGAGGAACGCGAGTTGACGCTTATGCTGGTCGTGGACGTGAGCGGCTCAGGCCTGTTCGGCTCGCGCGCGCAATCCAAACGCGAACTCGCCGCCGAGATTGCTTCCGTGCTCGCCTTCTCCGCCATCCGCAACAACGACAAGGTCGGCCTGTTGCTGTTCACTGATGAAGTCGAGAAATTCATCCCACCGCGCAAAGGCCGCAGCCACGTGTTGCGCGTCATCCGCGAAGTCTTGTTTTTTGAGCCGAAACGTCGTGGAACGGATTTGGTTCACGCGCTCGAATTCATGGGTCGCGTTTTGCCGCATCGCGCCATCGCGGTGGTCATTTCGGATTTTATCACGCTGCCGCAACGTGCCGCCGCCGTCTCGTCGGCAGCGCGTCCACAAAACCCCTTGCCGCCCGAACTCCAAACCGCGTTGCGGATTGCGAATCGCAAGCACGACGTTGTTGCCGTGCAAATCACGGACCGCTACGAACTCGAATTGCCCGTGCTTGGCCGTTTGATTTTGGAAGACGCCGAAACGGGTGAAATTGTGGAACTCAACACGGGCCACGCCAGCAGCCGCGACGCCTTTGCGTTGCGGCAGGAAAAACAGCGTAATGATCTCGCGCGCCAGTTTCGCTCGTCAGGCGTGGATGCCATTCAACTCCGCACGGACGAACCTTACTCGGCGGCACTCGGGAAATTTTTCGAGAATCGCGAGAAACGGAGATTAAGGGGATGAATCGTTTTTTACTCGTAGCAGCCGACGTGAGTCGGCTCATTCTTTTGAAGACAAGTCAGAGCCGACTCACGTCGGCTGCTACAATCATTGAGAAATGACCAACGCGAACGACATCCGCGACATCAAGCCGCCGGTGGAAATTCCGAGCGGCTGGGAATGGCTTTGGTGGACGCTCGGCGCACTGGCCGTTGCGGCATTGTTGTTCGCGGCCTGGCGTTGCTGGCAGAAACGGCGGTCGCAAATTCCGGTCGAGCCGCCTGTGCCGGCCCACGTTCGCGCAAAACAAAAATTGCAGGAGGCGCTGGCACTGATTACCCGGCCGGAACCGTTTTGCGTTTTGGTTTCGGACACGATCCGCGTTTACCTTGAAGAGCGGTTCAACTTCCGCGCGCCGGAACGGACGACCGAGGAATTTCTGCACGAGCTGCGGGACACGGATTTATTGTCGGCGGAACAAAAGGAAAAGCTGGGTGAATTTCTGGAGCGCTGCGACCTGGTGAAATTCGCGAAGTACGAACCGCGGGAACCGGAACTGCGCGACCTGCATGGATCGGCCCTGCGGCTGGTTGAAGAAACTGAACCGCGGCCGATATCCGAATCGCCTGCCCTCGACTCTCGACCCTCGACTCTCGACCCCGTGTCAGCATGACCTTCGCCCACCCATATTTTTTGCTGCTGCTGTTGCTGCTGCCTTTGCTGGCGTGGTTGAAGGGCAGGCGCGGCCAGCCGCCCGCGTTTCTTTATTCGGCGGTGCGATTGGTGGAAGGATTGACGCGGGCACAGCGTTCGCGCGCCGGCGCATTTTTGGCGGCGCTACGCTGGCTGGTGCTGGCGTTGTTCATCATCGCGCTGGCACAACCACGTTTGATGAAAAGCCAGACCACGATCAAGGCCAGTGGCATTGACATCGTGTGTGCGCTCGATCTATCGGGCAGCATGAACACCGGGGACTATGTCATAAATGGCCGGCAAATCAGCCGGATTAACATGGCCAAACCCGTCCTTCAGGAGTTTATTGAAGGGCGGCCAAATGACCGCATCGGCCTGGTGGTTTTTGCCGCGCAGGCGTTCATCGCCGCGCCGCTGACGCTTGACCACGACTATTTGCTCGAAAACGTTGACCGGCTCGGCATCGGCTCGATCAATTCGGATGCGACCGCGATTGGCGATGGAATCACCACGGCGCTGAACCGGTTGCGCGATGTAAAATCGAAAAGCAAAATCATCGTTTTGATGACCGACGGCGGGAATAATTCCGGCAAGATTGACCCCATTACGGCGACAAAAGCGGCCCAGGCGCTCGGCGTAAAAATTTACACCATCGGCCTCGGCAACCGCGAGATCGTCCAGGCGATGGGGCTGCCGCCCGGCTTCCTGCCGGACGAGGACACGTTGCAGCAAATCGCGCAAATGACCGGTGGCAAATACTACCGTGCGGACAATGCCGAAAAATTCAAGGCCATTTACGCCGAAATAGACAAGCTGGAAAAAACCGAGGCGGTCATCAATAAATATGCTCAATTCGACGAGTTGTTTCCCTGGTTCGTGTCGTGCGGGCTGGCGATTTTGCTGCTTGAAGTTGTTCTTGGTCAGACTGTTTTGCGGAGGTTGCCATGAAAAGATTGCCGATTGAAACACCGCCAGGTTTTGGAGTGCGCCAGTCCTCTGGCGCTTTTCAAGCGCGCAAAAAATTTGAAGGCGGCAGAGGGCTGCCGCAGTCCAAGACGCTGTCGCGCCAAACGGACGTCCAAGATTTTTCCCATGAGCTTTGAGCATCTACAAATCCTCTGGCTCCTGCCGGTGTTGCCGCCGGCACTGGTGCTGTTCTTCTGGTGGGCATCACGCCAGCGACAAAAACTGCTGGAGCAATTTATTCAAACGCGGTTGCTTTCGACGTTGACGGTCGGCATTTCTCCGGCGCGGAAAAAAATCCGGTTCGGCTGTCTGGTGTTCGCGGTGGCATTGTTGGTCATCACGCTGGCAAGGCCGCAGCATGGATTTGATCTACAAGAAGTCGAGCAACGCGGATTGGACATCGTGGTGGCGGTGGACACTTCCAAGAGCATGCTGGCCACCGACATTGCGCCGAACCGGCTGGCGCGCGCCAAACTGGCCGCGCTGGAGTTGATGCAAAAGGCCGGGACGGACCGGATGGGGCTGGTTGCATTCGCCGGGAACGCATTTTTGGAATGTCCGCTGACGGTTGACAACACGGCGTTTCAACAGTGCGTGCAGGCGCTGGATGTGAATACGATTCCGCAGGGCGGCACGGCCATTGCCACGGCCATCAACACCGCCTTGGCCGCGTTCAAGGAGGATAACCATCACAAGGTGCTCGTGCTGTTCACCGACGGCGAGGACAACGACACCGGCGCGCTCGAAGCCGCGCAGGACGCGGCAAAAGCCGGCCTGAAAATTTTCACCATCGGCATCGGCACGGCCGCGGGCGATTTGCTGCGGGTGACGGATGCGAACGGCAATTCGGATTATGTCCGCGACGAGCAGGGCAATGTCGTGAAGTCGCACCTCAACGAAGCGTTGCTCCAGCAAATCGCCGGTGCGACGGGCGGTTTTTATCTGCCATTGCGCGGGGCCAACACGATAGACACGCTTTACGAACACGGTCTCGCGCCGCTGCCGAAATCGGAGGGCAAGGAACGGCTGGTGCGGCGTTATCACGAACAATTTCAGTGGCCGCTGGCGGCGGCGATTTTGCTGTTGCTGGCGGAAATGTTTCTGCCGGAACGCCGGTCCCTGTCGAGCCGACTCGTCTCGACGAAGCAAAGCGAAGGCGGAAGCTTCCCGGCGAAGGCTGGTCCGACCCGGCGTGAGCCCAATGGCGGATTAAAACGAGCCGTGCCGGAGGCCGGTGTTCCGATCGCAACGCTGGTGGCATTGCTGGGGTTGGCGGTTTGCGGAAACGCGTCCGCGTCGCCGGCGAGCGCGTTGCGCGAATACAAATCGGGTTATTACACGAACGCCCTGCAGGAATTTGAGCGGCTCGCGCAAGCGAACACGAACGACTTGCGTCTGATCTTCAACGCGGGCGCGGCGGCGTATCGCGCGACAAATTTTAACGCGGCGTTGAATGACTTTCAGGCGGCGACATTGTCGCCGGATTTGAAACTGCAACAACAGGCGCATTACAATTTGGGCAACACGCTGTATCGCCTGGGCGAACTTAAATTCGAGCCGGACACGGAAGGCTTGAACGCGATGGAGGAGAGCTGGCAGCGAGCGGTCAAGAGTTATGAGCACGCGGCTGGATTGAACACGAACGATACGGATGTTGACTACAATCTGGCTTTCGTGAAGAAGCAGATGGGATTGATTGCCCAGCTTCGCGAGACGATGAGAAAAGCCAAGCAAGCGGCGGACGAGGCGGTTCGGCGCAATGAGTATCACCGTGCGCTGGAAATCATGGAAAGCCTGAACCATCCGATTGCCGCCAAAAAATTTCAGGATTACATCAAAAAATTGAAGGACATTGATGCGATTGTCACTCCTCATCAGCCTTAGCCTGCTGCTGTTGTCATGGCAGACAGCTTGCGCGCAACTCGCGCCCGCCGATGATTTTTTTAACAGCGGCGCGCACTTCTACATTTCCAACAGCATCCCCCAGGCTTTGGAGTCGGTGGAAGACGGGCTGAAACATTATCCCAATGATGTGAAGTTGAAAGAGCTGGAGGCATTGCTCAAACAACAGAACCAGCAGCAGTCCCAGCAACAACAATCGCAACAAAATTCGGAGCAGAATCAGAAACAACAACAACAGCAGCAGTCCGGGCAAAATCAGCCGCAACAACAATCGCAGCAGAAACAGCAGCAACAACAAAATCAACAGGTGCAAAATCAATCGAGCCAGCAGAATGACAAACAAAAGCAGGAACAGCAGCGGCAGGCAAAATCGGCAGGCAAGCAATCCGACGGAAAGCAGGAGGGCCAAACTGGACAGGCCCAGGCTGTGGCGGCTCAAGAAATGTCGCCGGAACAAGCGCAACGGTTGTTGGATGCCCAAAAGAGCGATGAGCAATTTCTCCAATTAAAACCAAAAAATCCGCCGGAAAGCCAAAATAGACCAATAAAAGACTGGTAATCAGAATTGCTAATTATCGCAAGCAATTGATTGTCAAAGTGTTGTAAGTTTGTCCCCACGACGGTTTCTTCTTGAGTTTTGGCAAAAAAGGTCTAATATGAAACCGCGTCGGTCTTCTGGTGTGGGCGCTCTCCCGAAGTTCAATGGGTGAGGGTGCATTTGTATCCAGAACCGGCGTGGCTTGTTGAGCAAGGGTATTGGTGAGTTTTTCTGAACCAAAATGAGCCGTAGCAGGTCAAATTATAATTTATGTTGAAGCGAAAAAGAACGGCGCGGGGTACCGGGGCGCGCAAACATCGAAGTGGCAGCCGACGAAGCGCTGGAGTGAAACTGGCGCCGATGCGCCGGCGCTTTGTCATTTCCAGAGTGCGAAGGAACGCCTCGAAGCCGCAGAAAACCAGGCCGCACACAACGGGCGCAATTATTTCCACGGAAAAATCGCCGTCGAAATCGCCGCAGAACGGTCATGTAAACGCCGCGGCTTCGGCACCCATTCAATCGTCCGTGGATCTGACCGAAACGGTCCGGACGCTCCTGCATCTCGCGCAGGAGCACGGCTACATCACCTACGATGACGTCAACGACGTTTTGCCGGACAATCTCAGTCCCGAAGACCTTGACGCGCTGTTGACCAAGCTGCGGAGTCTCGACGTGGAAATCGTCATGGACCAGGCCGAGGCCGAACGCGCAGCCAAGCCGGCTGAACCGGCGCAGCCGGCAGAGGAGGACGAGGACGCGCGCCTGGAGATTCTCGACGATCCGGTCCGAATGTACATGAACCAGATGGGCAAGGTGCCTTTGCTCACACGGGAACAGGAAGTCGAGATTTGCAAGCGCATCGAAGAAGCCGAGCTGGAGATGAAACGCATTGTGTACAACCTCGGTTTCACTGCGAAGGAACACATTGCCATCGCGGAAAAATTATTGTCCGAGCCGCCGAAGGAACGCTTCGACCGTGTGATCGTGGACAAGAAAATCGCCAATCGCGAAGGCCATTTGCGCGAATTGCGCAAGCTCATCAAAAAGATCCACGCCTTCGATCAAAAGGTGGACGCGAAGTATTTCATGTGGCAGAAAGCCTTGCAAAAGGGCCGCAAGGAAAAATTGCAGCGCGAGTTGAAGAAACTCAGCTTCAAGTTGCAGGAAATCTTCACGAAATTTTTTTACAAACAAAAAGTCGTCGAGGAAATGATCGTCGTGGCCGGCAACGTCCACGAAAAATTCCAGGCCAGCCTTCGACACATCCAGGAACTCGAGGCGTTGCGCACGACCGCCGAGCGCCGGGCGACGATTGAGGCCGAACGCGCCAAAATCCAGACGCTCGAACAGTTTGTGCGGATGCCGCGCGACGTTTTTTTCAAGACGTTCAACGATTTGCGGGCCGCCGCCGAACGCGGATTGAAAGCCAAGACGCACATGGCCGAGGCCAACCTGCGCCTCGTCGTTTCCGTCGCCAAAAAATACACGAACCGCGGCCAGTCGTTCCTCGACTTGATCCAGGAAGGCAACATCGGTTTGATGAAGGGCGTCGAGAAGTTCGAGTATCGCCGCGGCTACAAGTTTTCCACCTACGCCATCTGGTGGATCCGCCAGGCCATCACGCGTTCGATTGCCGACCAGGCGCGCACCATCCGCATTCCGGTGCACATGATTGAAATCATGAACAAACTCTGGCGCGCGCAAAAACAGCTCACGCAGGAACTGGGCCGCGAGCCGACGCCGGAGGAACTGGCCGATGAAATGCACATGCCGGTGTCGCGCATCCACGCGCTGCTCAAGATGGCGCAGCAACCCGTTTCGCTCCACGCGCCCGTCGGTGACGACGGCGACGTGAGCGTTGGCGATTTCATCGAGGACAAGACGGCTGAAAATCCGTCGGAAGTGACCAGCTACAGCCTGCTCCGTGAAAAATTGAGCGACGTGCTGACGACGTTGACCGAGCGCGAACGCAAAATTCTCGAAATGCGTTTCGGTTTGCTCGATGGCTACGAGCGCACGCTCGAAGAAATCGGCAAGATGTATAACGTCACGCGCGAGCGCATCCGCCAGATCGAAGCCAAGGCGCTGCGCAAATTGCGCCACCCGACGCGCGTGCGCCATCTGCAAGGGTTCCTCGAAATCGCCGAGCCGGCGTAAGCGCAGGCTGAACGCCGATAACTGAATCTGTCCCAACGGGGCAAACACAATTGACCCGGGGTTGATCTCGCAAAGCGGGAACCGCCCCGGGTAAATCATTTTAAGACCTCATCCGCCCGGCAGGAGCGGCGGAAATTTCCAGCGGCCAAAATTTCCGCCGGGTTGATTCCCTCGCCCCGCTCGGCGGGGAGAGGGGCAGGGCGAGGGAATTTGAGTTAACACGCCGCCTCACCCCGGCCCTCTGCCCCGTCGGCGACGGCGGAGAGGGAGAAATCCCTCACACCTGAATCGGCAGGATGAGCATCGGCCAGCCGTGTTGATACAACCGCCGTTGCAGTCCAAACACGGTGTGGTTGTGCAGCCAGCGGGTCAGCAGGTTTTCGTCCTTGAACACCAGTTGCCCGGCGAAAAATTGCGCCTGCGGAAAGCGTTGCGCCACAGTCTCGCACAACTTGGCCGCCTCGTCCACCACGTCCGTGCCCAGCGCGAAATGCGCTTCGGCATAAAAACCCTCCTGGCGCATGTAGGCAACGTAGCGCTCCACTTCGCGCCGTGAGTGTTCGCGAAGGTTTTCCATTTCCGCCGCGCCCTTGAAACTGCCCGCATCCACCACGCCGACCTGGAGGAAAATGAAATTTTGATAAACTTTCGGAAACATCCGGACCACGGCCAGCAACGTGTGCAGGCCAAGGCCGTTGAAGCCATTGACCAAAAACACCGCCGTGCGGCCGTTGGGGTCGCAGGCGGGCGCGGGCGCGTCGGTGCTTTTTATATTGGCCGCATCAATGCCGGCGGCGGCGACGAGATTGTCGAGCCGTTGCAATTGATTTTGCGTTTGTTTGTAATGGCGTTTGATCCGGAACGCCGCGAAGACCAGAAGTCCCGTGACAAACAACGTCACCCAGCCGCCTTCAAAGAACTTGACCACGCTCAGCATCACCAGGATGGACGTGGTCAGCACGCAGCCGATGCCATTGACGGTGATTTTCCACCTCCAGGCGGCCACGTTGCGCCGCTCCTGCCACCAGTGGCGCACCATGCCGAGTTGCGACAGGGTGAACGTGATGAACACGTTGATGCTGTAGAGCACGACCAGGAAATCCACCGAACCGC
>JBEKZC010000068.1:0-19251 GCA_049510295.1 Verrucomicrobiota bacterium
AATAGAACATGAGCAACACGCCGGTGACGATCAGGATCAGGAACAGATAAAGCGAAATCAGGCCCAGCCCGAGCGAGTAGGAGGCGCGCAGCGAATGGCGGTTGACCTTCGCCGGCTGCACGTGCAGCAGAAAGCTGGAGACCATCACCTGCGACCGCTCCAGGTTGCTCTCCGGCGGGCCAATCCGGAAGATCGAGCGGCCGACGCGCGTGCGCGTGAACCATTGCCAGATTCGTTTGGGTAGAGGCGCGTTCACAAGACGAGGTGTTTGTCCGCGGCGACACGCTGGTTTTTGTCCACCAGCAGCCGATTGTCCTTGCTCAGCGTTATCTGAAACCATTCCAGCCCGCGCGGGGCCGGGCCGCTGACGACCTTGCCCTGGTCGTTAAACACGCTGCCGTGACACGGGCAATGGTAGCCGTGGTCGGCGCGGTTGACCGTGCAGCCGAGGTGCGTGCAAATCGCAGACAAACAGCGGAACGTATCGCCCTTGCGGATCAGGAAAACCCGTTCGTCTTCCAGAAAGGTCACCGAACCGTCAGGAAAATCATCGGGCTTGCCGGCCTTGAAGCGCAGGCTCGGCTCGTACAGCACGTTCGGCACGAGAAAGCGCACGGCTCCCGCCGCCGCCGCCGTCACCGCGAAGGTGCTGGCGAGCCAACCCAGCGTGAGTTGGAAGAAATTGCGCCGTGAAACTTCGTTTTTGTTTTCCGAGGTGGGGTGATTCATATCAGGCGGGCATCAGTTCCACTCGTTCCATGGTGATCGCGCCAGTGGGACAGCGGGCGGCGCACAGGCCGCAGCGGATGCAGCGGGTTTCGTCCTTGATGATTGCGCCCTGCTCGCCGCGTTCGGGCACGCGCCCGTAACGCGCGTGGAACGCGCCCTGCAACTTTTCGTCGCCGCGCAGGTCGGCGGCGTCCACCAGCCGCAGGCAGTATTCGGGGCAGACATCGGCACAACCGCCGCAGAGGATGCACTCGTCGCCGTTGAACACCGGACCGACGTGACACTTCAAGCAGCGATCGGCCTGCAGTCGCGCGTCGGGTTCGGGATAATCTTTTTCCACCTCGGCGATCCCGATGCGCCGATCCAGCGGCAGCGTCGGCGGCGGACGACGAACGAACTTCTCGTAATCGGGCTTCATTCGATACTGGAGCGTGTTGTAAATCGTCACGCGCGCCTGGCGCGGTTCGGCGGGCACGCGGCCCGTGAGGAATTTGGCGATGGAATTCGCCGCCTTCTTGCCTTCGGCGACCGCGGTGATGATGATCCGCGGCCCGAACGCCACGTCACCGCCCGCGAACACATCGGGACGCGACGTGGCCATCGTCACCGGATCGGTTTGCAGCGCTCCGCGCGGCGTCACCTTCAAATTATCTTCGGGACGAATCCAGGAAAGGTCTGCCGACTGGCCGATGGCGAGAACGACGGTGTCGCAATCCACGGTTTCTTCGCTGCCTTCAATGAACTGCGGATTGAACCGGCGGTTCTCGTCGAAGACACGGCCGGCCTTGATCAGTTCGATGCCAGAGACTTTGCCATCGCCACCGACAATGCGTTTTGGACCGAAGCGCGTGTGGAGCCGGATGCCTTCCTTTTCCGCCTCCTCGATTTCCTCGCGCGCGGCGGGGATTTCGTCGAGGCTTTCCAGGCAATACATGTGGACTTCGGGCACGCCTTTGCGGATGGCTTCCCGCGCCACGTCCAAAGCGAGGCGCACCTCGTCGGGCGCTTCCGGTTCGCGCGCGGTCAATTGTTCCAGCGCGGACGCGGCCTGGTGCAGCGCCTCACGCAATTCCGACTCGCTCATCCCCGCAAACTTTTCCGTCTGGCGGACCACCGAGCGCGCCACGTCGAAAGCGACGTTGCCGCCGCCGATGACGACGACTTTGCGGCCGAGCGACACGCGATAGCCCTGGTTGATGTTCAGCAGGAAATCAATCGCGCGCAGCACGCCGTCGAGTTGCACGCCCTCGATGGACAGCTCGCGGCTTTTGTGTGCGCCGATGCCGAGGAACACGGCTTCAAAGCCTTGTTTCTTGAGATCAGCAAAAGCGAAGTCCTTGCCGAGCCTTGTGTTCAGACGAATCTCCACGCCGAGCGATTCGATTGCCGCGATTTCCGCCCGGATGATCTCGCGCGGCAGCCGGTATTCGGGCACGCCGAGCACCAGCATGCCGCCGGCCAGATTGTGCGCCTCGAAAACCGTCGGAGAGAATCCCATCAACGCCAGTTCGTGCGCACAGGACAGACCCGCCGGACCAGCCCCAACGATGGCAACTTTGTGTCCGCCGCCGATACGTTCGCGGCGCGGGTCACGCAATTCGGGATAGACGCGTCCCAGGTCAAAGTGGTCTGACTCGACGCCGAATTTTTCACAGACGAACCGTTTCAACGCACGGATGGAAACCGCCGCGTCGAGCGCGCCGCGCCGGCATTTCGCCTCGCACGGCGCGGCGCAAACGCGGCCGCAGATGGAGGCGAATGGATTCGGCAGGCGGGCGATGATGTAGGCGTCTTCGTAACGCCCTTCGGCGATGGCTTGCACGTAGCCGCCGGAGTCCGTGCGGACCGGACAACCTTCGCGGCAGAGGACTTGCCGGGTGAAATAATTCACATCCGGCAGTTCGACTGGATAGGTCGTGGGCATTCCAGTTCGGTCAGCGGACTACTTCGAATCGTACTTGTCGTGGACTTCCTTGATCTTGGCTTCGGCGTCGGTCTTTTCCTGGGGTGTGGCTTTCGCGAGTTTCTCGTCGAGCATCGCCTTCTTGCGGATGCTGGAGTCATAGACAAGGAATTCGTAGATTTTTTTGCCGTCGGCGTTGCTGATGCCCGAACCGGGCTTGTGCATCATCCGTTTGATGTAGCGCGACCACTCTTCGGGCGTGGCGTAGTCGGAGTTGATTGGCCGGCTCAGCTTGTGGCATTGCGTGCATTTCGTGCTGAACACTTCGTAGTTGTCCTTGATGCCATCCGGGTATTTGGCGACATCAATGGTGGCCGGGCCTTTTTCAAACCGATCGACTCGCGCCTTGGTTTCAGGGTCGAGTTGATCCTCAGCGCGCGCCAGGCCCGCCGTCAAGGTGAGCGCAGCCACCCCGAGGAGCAGGGTGGCGAATTTGGTGGTCATGGTCATAATTGGAGTGCCTTTCATTTAAAACCCGTACGAGAGCTGGACAACAAACTCATTGGACGGCAGCGCCGCCGGACCGCGGCTGTGCAGCCATTCATAGTCGCCTTCGAACAACAATGTGTTCGTGAGGTAATAAACAAAACCTGCCGTGATGCGGTCCGTTTTCGTTCCCAGATTGTCGTTCATTGCGTCATAACGGCTGACCAGTTCAATATCGTTCACGACGGGCAGATCCAAATTTAATCCCGCCAGTTTGTAACCCGCTTGAACCCACCCGCCATTCGGATGAATGGTGCCGGTGTCATCAGTTTGCACCCAGGTATTGATATACTCGCCCTTCACTTCAAAGTAAGGACTGATATGGACGGCAGCATCAACAACCGCGGCCGACCACAACCGGTTCCCCGAATCGCTCCATTCACCCGACTGACCAGAAACGCCCAATTCAATGTCGTAATGCGGTTTCCACGGATAAAACCAGCCAATGCGGCCGCCACCACTGGGATTGGCGTGCCAGTTCGGCGTGTCGCCCACATTGCCGCCGAGGTCGAGGTCGCTGGCATTGGCAGTGCCGTTGGTAGAGCTGGACGACGGTCCGTTGGCGCCATAAATGGAATAGGTGAGCGACTGTCCGGACTGTCCGATCGGGACAGCGCCCCGCAACTGGGCACCGACCCCACTGCCCGGCAGGAGATCACGCACCAGCGGATCATCCGGTATCTTGTTGAGCCATCCGGCGCTTCGTTCGCTGTAAGTGCCCAGCGGCAGCAACATGTCGCCAGCCACCAAGGTCACGTAATCGTTGTAGAGATAATCCAACTGGGCAAAACTCAGGTTCACCGCCGTTGAACTGCCGGCGGCCCGGTTGCCGTTCTGGTCCGTGTTGTTCTGCAGCGTGACATCAAAACCGGCTTCGAACAGGACATTGTCATTCGCCCGGAACAGGAAGATCGGCGCAAAATCAGCCAGCGCAAAGGTGCTGTGCTGTCCTTGGGACTTTCCAAATTGAACCTCGGCGTCGCCCGCCAGCGTGAAGTTGTGCAATGCGCTCATGACGCCGCTGGGGATGGGCTTTATTGGTTGGATCTTGGCCGCCGCGTCGGCTTTCTGCGCCGCGTTGGTGGCCAGCGTTTGTGTTTCGCCCAGCCGCTGTTGCAATTGTTGAATCGTCTGTTGGTCTTGTTCGTGCGTTTGCTGGTCTTGTTCGTGCGATTTTTCCAACTGGCCAATCCGCTGGTCCTGGTTGGTGACCATGCTTTTCAACGCATTGAAATCCTCATCGCTGATCATCGCCGCCGCGCGTGGAGGCAGGGCCACACCCAGCACGCAAGCCGCCGTCGCGCCTAAAAAAAAGGAAGATATTTTCATGGGTAAAAATTTTTAGGGGCCGATTTAGTTTCCAGCGTCTTCCTTGAGAAATTTCAGGATTTCCTTCGCCTGCGCTGCGGGGAGATTGGCCCGCACCCGCATGTGCGTGATGATGGTTTGCCACTGGGCCGAGGTGAACTCGGTGGCATACCGCTCCGGGTGGCAGCGGTTGCAATTGATGGCGTATAACTCGGCCCCGGTGAGTTTCTTCGGTGCCGTCTTCTGGTCCGTTTTCTTTTCCGGTTCGGCGTGCGCCAGAACCACACTGAGGCACACGCAGGCCAGCGCCAGGGCGCCGGCCAGAACCACCCGTCGTTTGTTTATGAGTGTTGAGCGCATAAAAGTTCTACTTTCTTTTGTTACGCGCCATAATGTTAATCTACTCCAGCAAATGCAATCCACATTATTTGTTGTAAGAAGGGAACGCTGACTATGGACAACCGCCAGGCGAAGCGAACCAAGAGGCTGAGGACCGCGCGTTATCAGTCGCGGAACGTGGCAACCAGCACCATAGGCGCGCCATATTTTTAGATGGGCCGTTCAAAATCCAAAGTTTTTGATGTCGCTCCCTACGGAGCTTGGGTTTGTGTTGGGTTTGAAACTACAAAGATTCCGCGCCTACGGCGCTGCGGCAGAAACGCGACGCGGAGAACAAAAAAGTAAGCTGGGAGGGTCGCCGTGTCGGCGAACCACATATTCAGGGACGGCGACACGCCGTCCCTCCCAAAATGACGCGACGAGGGTGAACGTGCCGCTGCAGGCGCGAGCCGTTTTGGTTTTGACGGTTTCAACATGTTCATCAGAATTTACAATATTCGATTTGCGATTTACGAGTCAGAAACCAATCGCGTAAATCCAAAATCGCAAATTGCCAATTACAAAAGGTGCCCCATCTTCTCGCGCTTGGCCTTCAAATACCGTTCGTTGTGCGGATTCGGTTTCACGCGGATCGGCACCTGCTCGACGATTTTCAGTCCGTAGCCCTCCAGCCCGACGATTTTTTTGGGATTGTTCGTCAGCAAACGGATGGTTTTGAGGCCGAGGTCAACGAGAATTTGCGCGCCGAGGCCGTATTCGCGCAAATCCATCTGGTAACCGAGTTTCTCGTTCGCCTCGACGGTGTCGTAGCCTTGTTCCTGCAATTTATAGGCCTTGATTTTCGGCGCCAAGCCGATGCCGCGGCCTTCCTGCCGCATATAGACAATCACGCCGCGCCCGGACGCGACGACCTGCCGCATGGCTTGGTGCAGTTGCGACCCGCAATCGCAGCGGCGCGAACCGAACACGTCGCCGGTCAGGCATTCGCTGTGGACGCGCACGAGGACTTTTCCCCGCCCGGCCACGTCGCCGTGAACCAGCGCCAGGTGATGCTGGCCGTCAACTTTGGAACGGTAGAGATGCAAATCAAAATCACCGTAGTCGGTCGGCATTTTGATGGTCTCGACGCGCTCGACCAGCTTCTCCCGCGTGCGCCGGTGTTCGATCAGGTCGGCGATGGTGCAGATTTTCAGGCGATGTTTTTTAGCGAACCTCAGCAACTGCGGCAGGCGCGCCATCGTGCCGTCGTCGTTCATGATTTCGCAAAGGATGCCGACGGGCCGGCATTCCGCGAGCGTGGCCAGGTCCACCGCCGCCTCGGTGTGGCCGGCGCGCTGGAGCACGCCGCCCGGACGCGCGCGGAGCGGAAACACGTGGCCCGGTTGCACGAGGTCATCCGGCACCGCCGCCGGTTCAGCCAGGATTTTAATGGTGCGTGCCCGGTCCGCCGCGCTGATGCCGGTGGTGATGCCGCGCGCGGCGTCCACACTCACGTGAAAATCAGTGCGAAAGCTCTCGCGGTTCTGCTGCACCATGCGGTCAATACCAAGCTGGTGGAGCCGTTCGGCGGCCGCCGGCACGCAAATCAGCCCGCGGCCGAATTTAGCCATGAAATTGACCGCGGCGGGCGTGACGGATTGCGCCGCCATGATCAAATCACCTTCGTTCTCGCGGTCGGCATCATCCACGACGATGACCATTTTGCCTTTGTGGACGTCGGCGACGACGGATTTAATGCTGTCGAAAGTTTTTTTCATCGGCGAAAGTAGCATAGCCGTCCGCCGTTCAAACGCCAGACGCAAAACAAATCAGCTTGGTCCGGGGGCATTGCCGGTGCCGCCATTCTTCTGCTTCCTGGGAGCGCCGGCGTCCCGCCGGCTGGCTGCCTGATGACGACCCACTCGCTGGCGGGACGCCAGCGCTCCCAGGAGCCGCGCTCCGTTTCAGCACCCGGCTTGATCCGGGCACGCTGATTTTTGCTGACACGACACCAAAAGCTGGCTTACGATTGGTCGGGTTTCATTGGAAATGTTTTTCCAATCGATGGCGGCGGTAAGATTTGGCAACCGAAATTTCAATGTCATCGGACAAACTGGGCAGCAAGGGGTGTGGCGGACTTTCGGGCGGAAACCCCTTGAGTCTGCTTCAGGAATGTTTCGCCTGCGGCGTGATCGTGGTGGGCGCGCGCAAACGCATCGTCGCCTGCACTGCCGAAGCCGCCGAACATCTGCACCGGGACGCGGCGAAGCTGCTGAACGCGCCATTGAGTTCGTTGCCCGCGCCGCTGGCCAGACTGATTCAGGAAACCGCCCGGAGCGGCAAGGCGATTTTGAACCGCGAAATTCCTTTGGGCCAGGCCACGGCATTGCGCGCGAGCATTTTGCCCGTGAAAACGCGCGAGCTGGTGGAAATTGTCGTCGTTTTGAACAACCTGACTTCCACACCGGTTTTTGAGCAGAACCTCAGACGGCTCGACCGGCTGGCCGGCCTCGGCACGCTTTCGGCGAGCATGGCGCACGAAATCAAAAACGGCATGGTTGCCATCAAGACGTTCGTTGACCTGCTGGCGCAGAAAGGCCAGGACACGGAACTCACCGAGGTCGTCGGGCGCGAGCTGGAGCGCATCAACGCGATTGTGACACAGATGCTGCGGTTTGCCGCGCCGAACCGCGCGGCGTTCACGACCGTACGTGTTCACGACGTGCTCGATCATTCACTGCGCCTGATGCAGCATCAAGTCAGCGGAAAATTGATTTCACTGCAGCGTCATTACCAGGCCGAGCTGGACACCGTCCGCGGCGACGACGCGCAATTGCAGCAGGTGTTCATGAACCTTCTGCTCAACGCGCTCGAAGCGATGGGCACGAACGGCGTGTTGACCGTCAAGACGGAAACGATAAAGGGCGAACGCAGCGAGCGGCAATTGCGGATCAACATTCAAGATACCGGTGTGGGCATCGCGCCGGAAAATCTGGAGCACTTGTTCGAGCCGTTTTTCACGACCAAAAAAAATGGCACGGGACTGGGACTGGCCATCAGCCAGCGCATTGCGCTGGAACATCACGGCGTGATTCACGTGCAAAGCGACTCCGGCAAAGGCTCGACCTTCAGCCTGTCGCTGCCGCCGTTCACGGCGGCGTGAGTTGGTGGTCCACCAAAATTGAGGCAAGGCCACACCTGTCAATATCAAGAACCCGTTTAAAGAACCTTCATTCAGCCCGTTCGTCAAATCAATGTCGAAACATTGAAACCAGTTTGTCGTGAACTCCCAAGGGTTCGTGTCGTAATACCGGTCCGTCACAAAACCCTGCTCGTTGCTCACCACGCCCGTCGCATTGCTCACGTCAATGCCGCCTGCCTGCCGGAGTTATCAATACTGGCCGATGCGTTTTCATTTTCTGAATTATGTGTCAATATTAGGGGGCCAAGTAACAGGGGATGGGCGTCGGGAGGAGAACAAGAAAATGAGGTGTCAGCGGATGATGACGACGAGGGCGCGTGTCACGGTTCCTGTGCCATTTCCTCGCTGCGGATGGCGTCCACGAACGGCGGCATGGGGCAATCCAGCGAGTCAGCGATGGCACGGAGCAATTCGGCCTCGCGTTCGGTGATCTGGCCGTCAGCCGCAACGGTCTTGCCACAGGCCAGCAGGATGTTTCGTTGCACGCCGGCCGGACATTTTGCCAGCCGGGCCAGTGCGGCGTCAACCCCGGCCAGGTCCCATTCATTCCGCGGCATGAACTGGATTTGATCGCCCGGCGCATCAAGAAACTGCCGCCCTTGGGCAAAGGCTGTTCGTGCTGCCGGTTCATCATCTTCCTGGCCGACGTGCGCCAGGGCCGAAAGCAGCAAAGCACACTCCGGCAACACGTCCTGAATCCGCCCATACCGTGCCTGGTCCAGGTCCGGTCCATCAAAATAGGCCCGCAACTGGCGGGCAATCATTTTCATCAGCGCATATTCGAAAAGTTCGATGGCCCCGTCGCATTCAATGAGTCGTTGCACGGTTTGATCAAAGGCAGTGTATTCGTCAAGGCTGTGCTGGCGCAGGGCCGGCACGGCAAACTCAGCCAGCGCGAGTTTGTATTTGACACTCAAGGCCTGGATTGACGAAGCCAGCGCAGTCGTGCGTTCGAACAAACCCAGGTTCAGGTTCGCCCGCAGGATTTCCATTTGCCGGGCACGCACCGCTTCGTCCTCGCTCAAGATCAGCGAATAAACGACACCGGCCGCGCCCGCGGGTTCGCACAGGGCCTGGTTTATTTCCGGCGGCAAATTGAAGCGCAGGGAGGCGGCCGCCTTGATGTGGTCGGCAGTGAACCCGCCGACGCCCGCCACCAGAGTTTCGGGACATTTCCGCACCTCGGACATGACCCGGGCCAGGGTTTGCTCGTAAACCTGGTCGCGCTCGTATTGGTTGGGCGGCAATGTCTTGACCTTGGGGAATTGGCCGTCAAAAGCCGGGTCAATCGCCAGCACCCGTTTGGCCAGCGGCGGGTGCGTGGATTGGAAATTGAACAGCGGATCGTAGGCCGAGTTCGCAAAATACAGGTGGCTGGCGGTTTCCGCGTTGGGCGTGTCGAGCCTTCCCTGCTTGTAGAGTCCGCCGATTTTTTTGAGCGCACCCGCGACGCCGGCCGGGTTGCGTGTGAATTGCACCGCCGCCGCATCCGCCAGCCATTCACGTTTGCGGCAAATCAGGCTTTTGATCAACCGCACGCAGGGCGAGCTGATGCCGCCGACGATCAGGAACAGAACGCCGATGGGCGCGGTGGGAAGGAAAAAAGGATTGGTGTCTTCATCAAAAATGGAATCGTCCATATCCGGGGCCTGGGGGCTGCCACGCGCCAGGACCCGGCCGACAATCGTCGGCCAGAAAAGCCCGTGCATCAGCCCCATCAGCCGCAGGTTCAGCCGCGTGTCGCCATTCAATATGTGGCTGAACTCGTGGGCGATGACGCCCTGCAATTCGTCGCGGGTCAACAGCTTCAGGCAGCCGCGCGTGACGCCAATGGCCACGTCGTCGCGGGTGTGTCCGGCGGAAAAGGCATTGATGCCGCGTTCGTTGTCGAGCACGTAAATTTCCGGCACGGACATTCCCGAGGCAATGGCCATTTCCTCAACCACGTTGCGCAACCTTTGTTCGTCCGGGTCGGCGGTGTTGGTTTCGACGCACCGTCCGTCCAGCAGTTCAGCCACGGCCGCACCGCCGGCAGAGAGCAGGCGGATTTTATAAAGGCTGCCCAAGGCAACTGAAGTCAATGAAACCAGCGTGACCCAGCAGAAAAGGTATGGATTCCAGATTAATTCCAGAAAGTTCATCGGAAAGACCGCCGCTTCCCCGCAAAGGTCCAACAACGTGATCAAAAATGTAATCGGGTTCCACCAGACCCCGGGAAACAAGGGATGCTTGAAAGCATGAATGACCACAGCCAGCACCAGATTGGTCAGGGTCACCGTAAAGAGCACCGCCAGTCCGAATAGCCAGATCAGCCGGCGGGTCTGCTTCCGGGCGCGGGCTTCCTGGTCAAAAAAATCCATGGGCTGTCGTTCGTTTGTAGCACAAGACCGAAGCCCGGGAAATACTTTTGCCGTAAAAAGGCGCAGAAGGGGCAAAAATTCACGGCGCACGGCATGAATGTAACAATAATTGAAATAGCTATTACAAGAATTGCACCAAACGCAAACCCGGGAATGTATAACTAAAATTCCGTTGCGCCTTTTGCGACCAATGGATTAGCCCTTCGTGCCGGAAAACTTCGCGAAGATATGGTTGGCTTCCTCCAGCGTTTCCTTCGAGCCGATGTCGAACCAGAGTCCCGGCACGCGCCAGGTATAAACGGCTGTGCGCGGATAGAGCCATTGCACGAGGCGTCCGGGCTGGTCGGGGTTGTTGCCCTCGGTGATGTATTGCTTGATGAGCGGAATCGTGCTCTTCGGATAAAAATACAGCGCGATGCCGGTGAGGGTGCTGGTCGGGTTCTTGGGCTTTTCCTCGAAGAACGTGATGCGACCGGCGGCGTCCGTGGAAATGGAATTGTACTTTTTGATCTCCTCAAGATTGCCCACGTCGTAAAGCGCCAGCACCGGCGCCTTTTTCTCACGGCAAAATTTTCCGAATTCACCGAGTTTTTCACTGAACAGATTGTCGCCCGCGACGATGATGAGGTCGTCGTCCACACTTTGCGTTTTCAGGACGTAATGGATGTCGCCGATGGCGCCGAGCTTGTTGATGTCATCGGTGGAGCCGTCGTTGACGACGGTGAATTCAAACTTGGATTTCGTGGCGCGGTAATGATCCGACCATTTCTGGAAATGGCCGGCGAACCTGGCGTTGGTGACGACGTAAACGCGGTCAATGCCGCCGATGGGCGCGAGGTTGTCGAGCACGTGCTCGACCATCGGCTTGCCCGCAACAGGCAGGAGCGGTTTCGGTTGCGTGAGGGTGAGCGGATACAGGCGCGTGGCGTATCCGGCGGCAAGGATGATGACCTTCACGTTTTACTTTCAAACAGGCTGGGAGCGGTGACGCGGGCCAGTTCCTGGCAGCGCCGGTAAATTTCCGACGGTGACTCGCATTGCAGCGCAAATTCCGCCAAGGCCTGGGCTTCGCTCAGTTTGAGCCGGCGGATGATATACTTTACCTGCGGGACGACGGAGGGTGCGGCGCTCAATTCATCCACGCCCAGTCCGATCAACAACGGGGTCAGGAAGGCGTCGCCGGCGATTTCACCGCACACGCCGGTCCAGATGCCGTGCTGATGCGCTGCGTCAACAATCGTTTTGATCAGCCGCAGGATGGCCGGGTGCGTGGGTTCGTAGAGGTGCGAAACCCGTTCATTCGTGCGGTCGGCAGCCAACGTGTACTGGATCAAATCGTTGCTGCCGATGCTGAAAAATTTCGCCCGTTGCGCGAGCGTGTTGGCAATCAACGCGGCGGACGGGATTTCAATCATCGCGCCGATGTCCATGTTCCCGTCAAAGGGTTTGCCTTCGGCGCGCAATTCGGCCTTGCATTTTTCGACGATGGCGTTGGCCTGGTTCAATTCGTCCAGGCCGGAAATCATGGGATACATCATTTTCACGTTGCCCTCGGCACTGGCGCGGAGAATGGCGCGGAGCTGGGCTCGGAACAATTCCGGCTGCGCCAGGCAAAACCGGATCGCCCGCCAGCCTAGAAACGGATTCATCTCCTGCGCCAGTTGCAGGTGCGAGGCAAATTTGTCGCCGCCCAGGTCGAGCGTGCGGATGATGATTGAGTTCGGCTTGAGCGCGACGGCGACCTCGCGATAGACCTTATATTGCTCCTCCTCGCTGGGCAGACTGTCGCGGTTGATGAATAAAAATTCCGTGCGGAACAGGCCCACGCCCTCCGCGCCGTTCGCAATCACGGCTTCAATGTCGTTCTGGTCCTCGATGTTGGCGGAGAGGTGGATGGATTTGCCGTCGAGCGTGACCGCGGGCTGGCCCCGGATTTCACGGAGTTTTTCGTCCAGGGACGCCCTGATTTTCGCCAATTGGCCGTATTCAAACAACGTCTGGTCGGTTGGATTGACAATGATGGTGCCGCTGTAGCCATCGAGCAACGCGTAGCCGCCGCTGTCCAATTCCTGGCTGGCGGTTTGCAATCCGACGATGGCGGGAATGCCCAGCGACCGCGCCATGATGGCGGTGTGCGAGGTTTTGCCGCCGATGTCCGTGGCAAAGCCCAGTACGAATTTTTTATCCAGTTGCGCGGTGGTGGAGGGGCTGAGGTCGTGGCTGACCAAAATACACGGCTCGGCGATGTGGTGCAGGTCAAAAGCGTCCTTCACCTCAAGCAGATTGTCCAGCACGCGCGACGTCAGGTCGCGCATGTCGGTGGCGCGTTCGCGGAGATATTCATCGTTGGCCGCGAGGAGCGCCTCGGCGTAACGCTCGGCCACGGTGTGAAAGGCATATTCGGCGTTGGCCTTCTCTTCTTTAATCAGACGGATGACTTCGCCCACCAAGGCATGGTCCTCGAGCATCAGCAAATGCGCTTCGAAAATGTCCGCCTCCTTCGCGCCCAGATTTTCCACGATCTTGCGCTGCACCTCCAGAATTTGCTGGCGGGTTTGGACGAGCGCTTTTTCAAAACGGCCGGTTTCCCCGGCCACTTCGGCAGCTGAAATTTCACGCCGGGCGATGATGTGGCGGGCGCGATGCAGCACGAGGATTTTCCCGCGACAAACGCCGTCGGAGACGGCAATGCCGTGAAGAATCTTCTCTCCTTTTTGGAGCCGCTCGGCCATGCGGGAGAAATAGCCGAAATCGTCCGGGTTGAAAAGCAATTACGCAGGAAAAGAGCGGAGTGTTGGAGTTATGGGGTATTGGAGTGTTGATTTAACCGCCCCGGCATCCCATCGCCCCATCACTCCATCACTCCATTTCCGTCACGCCCGTTCCATGTATTTGCCGGTGCGGGTGTCCACTTTGATTTTCTCGCCCGTCTTGATGAACAATGGCACCTGCACGGTGATGCCTGTTTCGAGTGTCACCGGCTTTTGCACATTGTTCGACGAATCGCCGCGAATGCCTTCCGGCGCGTCGGAAACCGTCAATGCCACGCTCGACGGCAATTCGATGGACACGGCTTTCCCTTCGACGAACGTCACGGTCACCGGGCTGTTTTCCACGAGATAATTCTTCGCATCGCCAACCAATTCCGCCACGAGCGTGACCGTTTCGTAGGTTTCCGAGTCGGTGAAAACGTAGTCCGCGCCGTCCTTGTAACTGAACTCCATTCTGGTGGTGATCATCGGCACTGATTCGATGCGCTCGGTGGAGCTGAACCGCACGTCGGAGGACTTGCCGGAGCGGATGCTGCGGAGTGTCGCCTGCACAAACGCGCGCAGATTGCCCGGCGTGCGGTGCTGCATGTCCAACACCACGCAAATGTCGCCGTTATAATTGATCGCCATGCCGCGGCGCAGGTCGTTTGCTGTTGCCATAAATCAAAAAATTAAAGTTGAGTCTCTTCCCCAGAGACGGGAGCCGCATAAAATAACTGAAAATCGAGCGAACGCAAGCGCGGTTTTGGGGCAAATTCAGTTAAAAAAAGTTATTAACAATCGGCATTTATCCAACAACTCCGCCTTGACACCACAAAACTTAGTATGTTACAAACCTGCAACCACAATTAGAAGTGGCCTTATGCGTTGCCCCAAGTGCGGCTGTCAGGAAGACAAAGTCATTGATTCGCGCGCGTCGCGTGAAGGAGCCACAATTCGCCGCCGCCGCGAGTGTTCCAAGTGCAGCCATCGTTTCACGACCTACGAGGAGGTCGAACGTGAAGGCTTGATGGTGCTCAAGCGCGATGGGCGGCATGAGGAATTTACACGCGAAAAACTTTTGTCCGGCATCAAAAAAGCCTGTCAGAAGCGCCCCGTCAGTCCGCAAGCCATGGAAGATTTGGTGGACCACATCGTCGCCGCAGTGACCGGCAAATTCGAGGGCGAAGTGCCCGCCGAGTTCATCGGCACAATGGTCGTGGATGGCCTGCGCGACATTGATGAAGTCGCCTACGTGCGTTTTGCCAGCGTTTATCGCCGGTTTCAGGAAGCCACCGACTTTGTTCACGAAGTCAAAAAACTGGAGGCCAAGCAATGATCGCGCTCCAATCCGGCTGCCTGATCTTCCAACTTTCCAGCGGCGAAAGCGTCCCGTGCTCGGTGGAAATGATTTCCGTCGAACTCACCGGCAACGCCGAGGGTTTGCTCGACCCGGAAGTGTTGAGCCACGCCGCCGCGTCTGTCTTCCACTATTTCAAAAACGAACTGGAACGCGAAACGGTCACCATCGGCGAATTCGCCGGCGCATTGGAAAAAGTTCTGCGCCAGCTCGGCTTTGTCATCCGCGCCGGCGCGCTGGAAAGCCGCTCGCGGGAAATTGTCGAAACCGACCTTTGCCTGTTCGCGCGCGAATCCGCCGACAGCCTCGAACTTTTCTTTTTCCCGCGCCTGCGCGACGAACTTCGTGCCCAACTCCGCCAGTCGCCGCGCGTTTTGCGCTTTCGCGGCCTGCGCGGCTGCGTCAAGCAGCTCACCGGCGCGCGACGCTGGAGTGTCCGTTGCGAAAAATTGCAGGACCACATCGTCGAATACCTCCGCCGCTGCCTTACCGCCGAACCGGAGCAAAGTGATTGCGCATTGGTGGTGGAATGAACAATTTTCGGAGGGGCGAGCGCTGCGTTGCGGCGTCCGCAGTCAGTCAGGCAAAAGAATTTAATAAACGCGCCCCTCGCCCCATCCCTCTCCCCGCCAAACGGGGAGAGGGTGGCCGAAGGCCGAGTGAGGGGTTGAAATTTATTCGTGAAAATTCGCGCAATTCGTGTCTAACTTGAAGTTATGAGCAAAACACTTTTTGAAAAAATCATCTCCCGCGAAATTCCGGCGACCATTGTTTATGAAGACGATTTGGTGCTCGCGTTCCGCGACATCAAACCGCAGGCGCCGGTGCACGTTTTGATCATTCCCAAGAAACCCATCCCGCGCCTTGCCGAGGCGGCGCCGGAAGACCATAAGGTTCTCGGCCACCTTTTGCTGAAGGCCGCCGAAGTTGCGGACAAACTGGGCTTGCAGAAGGGCGGTTACCGCCTTGTGGTCAACAACGGTCCCGACGCCGGCGAAGCCGTGCCGCACCTGCACGTTCACATCCTTGGCGGCCGCCCCATGTCCTGGCCGCCGGGGTGATGATTGTAGCGGCGCTCTGTGAGCGGCGCTTTTTCAAAACAGCGGCGGTCATAGACCGCCGCTACAGAGTGAACGAATTTCTCTGGACACAGAAATCCCTGTCTGATGCTGTTACTATTATCGAGAAGGAAAGGGATCGTGATTTTTACGCTATTTTGACGACCGCGCAGAAAGAGAAGTGGAGTGATTTGGTTGGAAAGCCAGTACATATCCAATGGCCTCTCGAATTGTGGAATGAGTAATCGCAAATAACGCAACGCTTCTGCCATCACAAAAACTTCCGCAGCACCTTGCCGAGCCGCGCAATACCTTCACGGATGTCGGCCTCGCTCGCGCTGCCGAAGCTGATGCGCATTTCGTGATTCGGTTTGCGCCGCGCCGCGTCGTCCGCATAGCAAATTTCGCCCGGGACATAGAGCACATCGTTTTTCAGCGCGGTCGAGAAAACTTTTGATTTCATGCCCGATGGCAACCCGTGCGGCAGTCGCACCCAAAAATAGAGTCCGCCCTCCGGTTCACGCCATTCGACGGCTGGCGGAAAATGTTTTTCAATCGCCAGCTTCATCACGCGCGCCTTGTGCGCGTAGCGCTTTTGCAGCCGCGCGACATGCCGCCCGTAAATTCCCGACGCCAGTGCGCGGGCGACGAGGTGTTGCAGCAGGTTGGCCGTGCCGAAATCGTGGTTGCCCTTGATGTGCTTCACCGCCGTGAACAGCGGCTTGGGCAAAATGCCGTAGCCCACGCGCACGCCGGTCGCAAACGGCTTGCTGAAGGTGCCCGCGTAAATCACACGCTCCGCCGCGCCGGGCACGGCCAACGCCGACGGCACATCATTGCCGGCGAAACGCAATCCGCGATACGCGGCGTCTTCGAGCAGGTAAATCGGATGCCCCGCCGCGTACTCGAACTTTTTCAACAGCTTCAGGAGACCGCACTTTTTCTGGAAGCTGGTCGTGACGCCGGTCGGATTTTGGAAATAGCTGACAAGGTAAAACAATTTGACGCGGCGCAATTCGCCGTTGCGCCGGAGTGATTGCAAAACGCGTTCCAGGTGCGCGAGGTCAAGGCCGTCGCGCTTGAGCTGCACGGCGCGCGCGCGCAGGCCGCGGCTTTGGAGGATGCCGAGATAAACGAAATAAGTCGGGTCTTCAACCAGCACGATGTCGCCTTCGTTGCACAACGCCTCGGCGGTCAGGTAAAGCAATTGCTGCGAGCCGCCGGTGATGAGCAGCCGTTCGGGTGAATATATTTCGGGAGGGACGGCGTGCCGCCGTCCCTGATTTTTGGGACGCCGACACGGCGTCCCTCCCCAATCTAATTTCCGTAAATGTTCTGCCGTCAGTTTGCGCAGCGCCGGATCGCCGGCCGTGATGCCGTATTGCAGCGCGGGCCGGCCGGTTTTGGGTGAGCGCAAAACCTGGTTCAATGCGGTGCGCGCTTCGGCAACAGGCAGTGAGGCGTTGTCGGTGAAGCCAGCGGCAAGCGAAATCAGTTTGGGCCGCGAAAGTGCCGCGTGCATGAGCCACGAGATGGGCGGCTCGGTGGTGCGTTGGCCCATTTTAGACAAAACATGCAATTTCATGTGAAAGGGAAGACGATGTTAATAAAAGCCTGAAAACCGAACAACAAAGGAACAAAGAAACGAAGTTTGAATTGTAGCGGCACTCTATGAGCGTCGCCGATTAATCGGGCGGCCGTTTTGCGACGGTCACAGACCGCCGCTACAGATTCAATGGCGCGTGCCGAAAACGCTGTCGAGAATGACTTCCTTGGTTTTCCAGAGCAGCGCCATGGTCATGGCCAGCGGCAGCAGGGCAAAAAACGTCAACGCCCAAAAGCCGAGCCGGTTCAGCCAGTCGGAGAAATTGCCGAGCGCCAATTGCCACTGCGCGGAGTGAAGGAAAACGACGTAAGCCGCGCCGAGAAACAAAAGGCCAACGAGCAACCAGCGGTTGAGCGCGGTGAACAGGTGCGTTTCGTGGCGGAGCGTCTCATCCGGCAGCATCGCGCCGAGTTGTTTGAGGACAACGTTCAAATTGAACAAAAAAAGCAGCGCCGACAGAACGAGCACAAAAACCGCCGCGTTGAAAAAAGGTTGTCCCGGCATTTTATTCTGCCAGTAAAGAAACGGGCAAAGGCCGAAATTGACGAGGCCGGGGAGTTTCGCGCGGTCGAGGGCGTTACGCCAGGGGCGTTCCTGTTTTTGGAAATCGCTCATTTGCCAGAGGCCGTAGAGCAGCAAACCGGTGCCGGCCAGCACGGGAACAATGCCCAGCGGTCGGAGCCAGTCGGCGCGCGCCGTTTCCGCGCAAATGACCAGCGACGCCGGCAATCCCCAAAACAAAGCGGAAAGCCCGCGTGCCAGTCGCCCGAGCGAGCGGAGCAGTTCGGCTTCGTTTCGGGCCTCGGTTCCTGGATTGTGGGTCTCGGTCAAATTGGTTTCGAGTTTGACATTCCAACAATTTGCTCTGCCGCCTTAAAACGACAAATAGGTGTAAGCCTTCAAGCCGCGCTCGTAATCGTCGAGCAGGCGCATGGCTTCGGACGGTTTCATGCGGTCGGATTTGATGGCCTCGTCAATCTGCGCCTTCATTTGCCGCTTCAATTCGTTTTCATCGTATTGCACCGCTGCGAGTGATTGGATGATGGTGTTGCCTTCGATGATTTCCTCGATGTAATAGCCGGTCGGTTCGTCAGGCTCGAGAAAAACGTGAACTTCGTTGACGCGGCCAAACAAGTTGTGCAGGTCGCCCATGATGTCCTGATACGCGCCCATCAGGAAAAAGCCGATGTAATACGGTTCGGGCAAACCATCGCTGTTGGCGTTGAGTTTGTGCAGCGGCAGTGTGTCGCGCACGTCGCGCAGGTCAATGAACTTGTTCACCTGCCCGTCGGAATCGCACGTGATGTCCACGAGCGTGCCTTCGCGCGTGGGGCGTTCGTTCAGGCGGGCAATCGGCATGATGGGAAACAACTGGTCGAGCGCCCAGTGATCGAGCAGGGACTGAAAAACGGAAAAATTGCAGAGATACTGGTCGCCGAGGCTGTCTTCGAGCTGGCGGATTTCCTCCGGCGCGTAAGCCTGGCCTTTGAAGCTTTCGACGACGTCGCGGCCGATCTGCCAGTATAGGTCTTCGATTTTCGCCTTGTCGGGCAGATCCAGCACCCCGAGCGTGAACATGTGCTGCGCGTCTTCACGGCGTTCTACCGCGTCATGATAGGCTTCGAGTTTGTTCAGCTTGCAAAGATTTTTTTTGATGTCGAGCAATTCCCGGACGAGTGCGTGCTCGTGGTCGCCAAATTTCAAAAATTCGCCGGGCCGGATTTTTTCAATCGTGCCGAACACCTCAACGATCAACACACTGTGATGGGCGACGATGGCGCGTCCGCTTTCGCTGACAATGTCCGGGTGCGGCACGCTTTCGGCGTTGCAAACGTCGGCGATGTAATAAACCACGTCGTTCGTGTATTCCTGAAGCGTGTAATTCGTCGAGCTGTCAAACGCCGACCGGCTGCCGTCGTAATCCACGCCCAGCCCGCCGCCGACGTCGAGATATGAAATCGGGAAGCCCATCTTGTGCAGTTTCGCGTAAAGCCGCGCGGCCTCCTGCACCGCCTTTTTCACCGTGAGAATGTCCGGCACCTGCGAACCGATGTGAAAATGCAGCAGCTTGAAACAGTGCCCCAGATTTTCCGCCTTCAACATTTCCGTTG
>JBEKZC010000069.1:0-19145 GCA_049510295.1 Verrucomicrobiota bacterium
AGGGGGTTGAAACTGACGAATTCTACGTCAACGGCTTCTCAACAAGTCTGCCGTTTGAAGTCCAGGTGGAATTGGTCAGGACAATCATAGGCTGCGAAAACGCTGAAATCATGCGTCCAGCCTATGCTGTGGAATATGATTTCGCCTACCCAACACAATTACTGCCGTCCTTGGAAACGAAGGCTTGCAAGAATCTGTTTTTAGCCGGACAAATCAACGGAACCTCCGGATATGAAGAGGCTGGCGGTCAGGGAATCATCGCCGGGATTAATGCAGCCAGAAGAGTCAATTCCCTCGATCCAATCATCCTTCGGCGCGATCAGGCGTATATCGGAGTCCTGATTGATGATTTAGTTACTAAAGGCACAACTGAACCTTACCGTATGTTCACATCACGCGCTGAATATCGGCTTTTGCTCCGTCAAGACAACGCTGACATGCGGCTTTCAGACATTGGACATGAAATCGGTCTTTTACCCGAACGTAAATATTCAAAATTTCGCTCCAAACAGAAAGCCATAATAGACGAACTAAATCGTTTATATTCAACGTATTATGCAAACAACTCTTTGGCAAAAGTACTCTCCAGACCTGAAGTTGGCTACAAAGATTTGCCGAATCGCAATGACGTTCTGTCCGAGGAAGTAATTCAGCAAGTTGAGATTGCCATCAAATATGCCGGTTACATCGAACGGCAGGAGACGGAAGTTGAGAAATTCAAAAACTTGGAGGACAAGCAGATTCCCGACTCTTTTGAATTTTCGTCGGTGCCAAGCTTGTGTCTGGAAGCCCGCCAGAAACTTTCAAAAATTCGTCCAACGACCATCGGTCAGGCGGCCCGAATTTCCGGAGTGTCGCCTGCGGACATCAGCATCCTCATGGTTTGGTTGAAGCGTTGTGGCGGAGCTGGCGAAGGAAACGATTTGTCAGCCGATGCCGAAACTTGCAGTGCTTGCGAATCGGAACTCGACGGGTAATGTGAAGTGATTATTTGGCTGTCCGACATGGATTCGAACCATGAATAACGCCTCCAAAGGGCGCTGTGTTACCGTTACACCATCGGACAAGCCGAAAAAAACATTAAACTTTCCGCACCATTCGCGCAAAGGGAAAATCAGCAATAACAATTTTTGCAAAGAAAGAAGGTTTGCCCGCAGCATTTCTTGCCCGCAAGATGTCGTAATTCGTAATGAACAACGTTTCAGTTGAAACAACTCCGCGTGTTGTCGCAGCCGTTCCTCCGGCGGCGCCGGCATCAGACTTTTCCAAGCCGGTCAGGCGGCCAAAGAAAGGCGTGCTCAAAATTGCCGCCGAAGTGCTTAATCATGGCGGACCGGGCTATCTCCAGTTTGCCATCACGAACATTTGCAATGCGGACTGTGATTTCTGCGGTTTCGCCCGCTCCAAGTTCGATCCCAAAGCCCGGCACAGCGTGACGTTGCAGGAAACGCGCGACGTCATTGACATCGCCGTCAGAAATCACATCGGCTATCTGTTGTTCGTTGGCGGCGAACCGATGGTGCATCGTGATTTGCGTGCCATGACGCGCTACGCGGCGGAGCGCGGGATTCATCCGATGATTTGCACCAACGGGGGGCTTTGGACCGAGGAAAATATGCGCGGCCTCGCCAGCGACGGCCTGAGCAGCGTGATCATGTCCATTGACGCGCATGATGTTTCCAAACACGAGAAGAACCGCGGCCTGCCGGATGTCTGCAGGAAAATCAAACGCGCCAACGAATTCTTCCACTCGGCCGGCATCCAGACCACCGCCAGCATCACGGCAAGCCGGTTGATTGACGATTATGATAAATTGCCCACGTTCCTCGAAACGCTCGGTTTCAAAAGCTGCACATTCAGTTATCCGCTGACATCGCTGGCCAGCAGCTATCTCAGCTTCAGCAACAGCGGGCTGGTCAATTACTCGAAGGATGAATTGATTGAGGTGTTTGAGAAAATCAAACGGATGAAACAGCGCAGCAGTTTCCCGGTTGTCAATCCGGCGGAATCGCTGACCGAAATGCAGCGGCATCTGCGTGGCGAAAAGGAGAAGTTCGGCTGCCTCGGCGGGCACAAATATTTTTACCTCGACTGGAAACTGGACCTTTACCGCTGTCATTTCTGGGAGAAGCCCATGTGCAAGGTGTACGAGTGGGACGACTCAAAACTCATTCGCGACGGCTGCACGCGCTGCATGATTGACTGTTATCGCGACCCGAGCGTGCTGCAATTCGTCGCCATCAGCGCCAGCGACGCCTTCAACAATTTGAAAAAAGGCAGGCTGATTTCGGCGGCAAAAAACATTTTCGATTCCCGCAACCTGACTTCCCTCAAGGCCGTTTGGGAGGACCGCAAGTGGATCAGTGGGGTTTAACTGGAAAGTCTGTGCGTACTTGGACGATTGGGGAATTGTTCGGTGAGCGCAGCCACCGATGCTGGCAGGCAAAATAGTTGGCAGAGAATGGCATTCCGTAAACGGGCTTCCATTCTCAAGATTTTAGTCCATGATCCCAATTCCACAATGAACCATTCGAGAAAACCATTCGATCGTCTATTCGACAGCTTCAACGGAAGCTTTGCAAAAGCAGCAGAGCAGGGAGGCCTTATTTTTGAACGAAGGTCAGGCCCGAACATTGGTCGCGCGATCCGGCTCAAGGGGGACCGCTTGGAACGAGGTGTGTTTCTAGAACTAAAAGGCCACTGGATGAAGTCAGACCCGGTTGATCCACAAGTGCAGTTCGCCTACGCAGCCCGGTTCAGACCAAAGCCGGTTGGATTTCCGGTGTATTTCCTTTCCAAGGTGTTTTACGAAGGAAGGCTAAGTGGGCTTTGCACGAGCATTGAGGAGAAGTTGAAGCTCGCGATGTCTGAAGTGAAAATGGTTTTGGAAGAACTCGTCGTGCGGGAAGGCAGGCATTTTGAGGATTGGCCGCGAGAGGAATAGAATTTGCTCAATTTCGCGCTTGTAATCCCGGCGGCAATTGCTAAGTTTAACGGCCTTTTATTTATGAAGACGGACATTCATCCGAAATATGTGGACGCGGAAATCCGTTGCGCCTGCGGCAACGAGATCAAGACCCGCTCCACCAAGCCCGTGATCATCGTGGGCATTTGCAACGTGTGCCACCCGTTCTACACCGGCCAGCAGAAGTTCGTGGACACCGCCGGCCGCGTGGACAAATTCCAGCAACGCGCCGCCAAGACCCTGGCCGCCCAGGCGGCGGCGGCAACCCGCAAGAAAAAGAAGTAGCTTTTTGCAAAAAACCGCCCGCAGGAGTTCTTTAATTCTGCGGGCGGCATTGTTTTTGTGGCTGGCCAAAATGACTAATAACGAAGCACGAATGACGAAAGAATGACGAAATCCGAATCCAGACAAGCACGATGATTTGTCATTCAGGCATTGGGCATTCTTTAGTCATTAGGATTTAGTCATTTGTCATTTCAAAAATGGATCTGCGACCGCACATTGAAAGATTCTCCAGGCGATTTGCCGAGGTCGAGGCCGTGTTAAGCGACCCAAAAGTTTTTGACAACCCGCAACGCGCGCAGGAATTGTCCAGGGAATACGCCCGGCTCAAGGAGCTGGTCGCGTACGGCGGGAGCTATTTGAAAACACTCGCCCATTTGGACGAGAACCGCGCGCTGTTGAAAAGCGAACCGCCCGATTCCGAACTGGCACAACTCGCCAAAGACGAAGCTGCGCGGCTTGAAATCGAGGAAAAACGTCTCGCGCAGCAAATCCAGTTCGGCATTCTGCCGCCCAACCCGACCGATTCGCGCAACACCATCATCGAAATTCGCGCCGGCGCCGGCGGTTCGGAATCCGCGCTGTTTGCCGCCGATCTTTACCGTATGTACATGCGCTACGCTGAAGCGCGCGGCTGGAAGGTGGAAACGATGGATTCCAACCCATCCGATCTCGGCGGTTTCAAGGAAATCATTTTCAGCATTACCGGCACGGACGTTTTCAAGCGGCTCAAATACGAGAGCGGTGTCCACCGTGTCCAGCGCGTGCCCGCGACCGAAGCGCAGGGCCGCATCCACACGAGCACCTGCACCGTCGCAGTTTTGCCCGAAGCGCAGGAAGTGGATATCGAAATCAAACCGGAGGAATTGGAAATCAACGTCTGCCGCGCTTCCGGCAAAGGCGGTCAAGGCGTCAACACCACCGACTCGGCCGTGCAGATCATCCACAAGCCCAGCGGCCTCATTGTTCGTTGCGCCGATGAACGTTCGCAGCAAAAAAACCGGGTGAAAGCGTTAAAAGTCCTGCGCTCACGCCTGCTGGAACGCAAAATCACCGAGGAGAACGCAAAATATGCCGCGCAGCGCAAAGACCAGATCGGCAGCGGCGAACGCAGCGAAAAAATCCGCACTTACAATTTCCCGCAAAACCGCGTCACCGACCACCGCGTTGAGCTGACGCTGTACAACCTGGCGAATTTCATTGAAGGCGAACTCGACCCGCTGCTCGAGCCGCTGATGACACATGATTTGGAGGAGAAACTGGCGGCATTGAAGACGTGATGCGTGGTGCGGGTTGCGTCAAGCAGCGATTGGCCGTCGGTGAATACTTGACGTAATACGCAACCCGGCGATCGGACCAGCCCATTTCATTTGATTTATGACGACGAAACATCAATCACAACCACAAGGTCTCATTTTTGACTGCGACGGCACGCTGGCCGACACGATGCCGTTGCACTGGCGTGCGTGGCACATGGTCACGCAACGGTACGGGCTCCATTTTCCCGAAGACCGTTTTTATTCGCTTGGCGGAGTTCCGGCGCGCGACATTCTCAAGCTGCTCGCGCAGGAACAGGGCCGTTCGCTTGACCACATCGCCGTGGCGCACGAAAAAGAAGAAACCTACCTGACGACGCTTTCGCAAGTCGAACCCATCCACGCCGTCGTCGAGATTGCACGGGCCAACCGCGGTAAAATTCCAATGGCCGTTGCGTCCGGCGGCACGGAAAAAATCATCACCTTGGTGCTGGAACACCTGAACATCCGGCATCTGTTCGATGCCATCGTCACGGGTGAAATGGTGAAAAACCAGAAACCCGCGCCGGACATTTTTCTCGAAGCCGCGCGGCGCATTGGCGTGGAGCCGAAATTTTGCCGCGCCTACGAGGACACCGACCTCGGCATGACCGCGATTCGTTCAGCCGGAATGGCAGCGGTGGATGTGCGGGAACTGATCGCCAAGCATTGAAGCCTGTTCGGTTTGCAGTTTATCCTCGTATCAGGCTCCATATTGTCTCTCTCGTTCTACCATGATGTGTTCATAATCTCGTCTGTTTAGAAGGCGGGCGGGCGAGCCAACGCCGTCAATAACGAAGACTTCATTGTCATTGCCGTAACGATCCACCGTAACGAGTTTCAGTTCCCAGCCCCAGTCGTCCACCTCGATTGCGATTTGCGCTAGAACGTTTGCCTTCGGCTGGTCGATTGGATGGGATACCTCGACTTCCCAAAACCAAAGGTGTTTGTTTTCACTATCAATCTTGAATGCATCGGGGACCCGGTTGCCGGCAACCTCGCGGACGATCTGTTTGATTTTCTGAACTGGCCAATTTGCCTTCCATGCAGCATTGCTGTTCCTCTTCCATACAGCCTCAGCAAAATGATGAATCCAGCGATCAGTCCGAGCGACGTGGCGTTCGCAGATCTTGGCAATGAGCCGATTGTGATGCGTCTGTGTGAAAGTGCGCATAAATCGGTTAGACCACACGGTCTCGCTGATGTCTAATGAATGCCTCACAAAAACCCAGTAACTCCTCAACCGTACAATCGCTCTTGCACTTGTTCGTGCGCAGCGAACAAATCCTGAACACTGGCGATTTGGTGCTCAACCCCTCATGGTCAACAGTGGGAACCAATCGCTGGTCTCTACCTTTTCCGTCGCTCTTGGAAAAATAACGAAGAAGCTTCCAGTCCAACTGCTCCCCTGTGTGATAATCACGGTCGCCTCCGTCAGCGACAGCGCGATAAATAGCCTCACGATAAATCGTCGGCAGAATCTTCTCGCCGGTGCGCTTCCGATCACGGACAAGATGTGCGTTGGTGACTCTATCAAGCCATCTGCCGAATGACTCTTGTGAAATACCAAGGTTACTGATGTGCGGTGGCACTGGATATTTTTGCGCCCCTCGTGACATAAACGTAGTGTGGCCTAACAGTTAATGGACGGGGTTCCACAGTTGCGGGACAGCCTATCCTGTTTCATGAATCCGGCTGATTTCGTCGCCATCTTCCATCTTCAATTCTCCATCTTCGTGTTCGTACTCAACCCTGCCCCAGCTTTTTCGATTTCTCCGTCGCGGCGCGGACGGCGCTCATCACGGTGGCGCGCAGTTTGCCTTTTTCCAATTCGTGCAAACCTTCAATGGTCGTGCCGCCGGGGCTGGTGACCTGGTCTTTGAGTGCGCCGGGATGCTGGCCGGTTTCCAAGACCATCTTGGCCGCGCCCAAAACGGTTTGCGCCGCGAGCTTTGTCGCCACGTCACGCGGCAAGCCGGCCGCCACCCCGCCATCACTCAACGCTTCGATGAATTGATAAACATAGGCCGGGCCGCTGCCGCTCAAGCCCGTCACAGCGTCGAGCAGCGGTTCCTTCACTTGAAACGCGATGCCGACGGCGGAAAGAAGTTTCTTTGCCAGTTCGCCGTCTGCCGCCGTCGCGGATTTGCCGAGCGCAAACGCCGCCGCCGCTTCGCCCACGAGCGCAGGCGTGTTGGGCATCACGCGAATGACCCGTGTGTCGGCGGGCAGCGCCGCTTCCATTTTGGCAAGCGTCACACCAGCGGCGATGGAAATCAGCAGATGCTCGTTTGTGAAATTGCCGCGCTGTTCGGCCAGAACCCCGGCGACCTGGTCGGGTTTCACGGCGAGAACAAGGACGTTCGCGAATTGCAAAACGTCGGCGCTGGACGCGGTGGTTTTGGCGCCGGTTTCCTTTGTGAAGGCGGCGCGCGCCGCCTCAGACAAATCGCTGGCGAGGATTTCCTTGGGGAAAACAATTTCCGCGCGAATGAAGCCACGCGCCAGCGCCGTGGCCATTTTGCCCGCGCCGAGAAAGCCGATGGTTAATTGGGTTGCCATGAAAGTTTTGTAGCAGGCCAATTTGTCCGGCGAAAGCGAAAAACGCGCCGGTGAATTCGCGGCTTGAATTCGCGCGAATACAATCTATTTTAAGTCCGGCAAGAAAAGGTTGTTGAATTTTAAATTTTTACGCCATGGCCAGCCGCCGTACCTGGGACACATTTGAAGAGATGCGCCACGCCGCCGAAGAGGGCGACGCGCAGGCGCAGTGTTATCTCGGCGTCTGTTTTCAAAACGGCCAGGGCGTGACGCAGGACTATCAGGAGGCGGTGAAATGGTTTCGCCGTTCGGCGGAACAAGGCGACCCGGTCGCGCAATGTTACCTCGGTGTGTGTTATTTGAACGGCGCGGGCGTGCCGCAGGAATTCGGCGAGGCGGCCAAGTGGTTGCGCGAAGCGGCGGAACAAAACGACCCCGCCGCGCAATTTAACCTCGGCATGCTCTACGAAACCGGCCAGGGCGTGACGCAGAATTACGCCGAAGCGGTGAAATGGTATCGCGAATCAGCGGAGCGCGGCTACCCGGCGGCGCAATTCAATCTGGGAGTCTTTTACGAGACGGGCCAGGTTGTGCCGCAAAATTTCCAACTGGCCGTCAAATGGTATCGTGCCGCCGCCGAACAGGAATGCGCGCCCGCGCAGTGCAATCTCGGCCTTTGTTACCAAACCGGACGCGGGGTGGAAAAAAACCAGCAGGAAGCCGTGAAGTGGTTCATCCGCGCCGCGCGGCAAGGCGACAAAACCGCCCAGCACAACCTCGGTCTGCAGTACGCCTCGCAGGAAATCACCGAAACCACTGAAACCGCCGAAGAATCGCCGTGAACATCAGTGGGCGAGTTCTGCCAGTTTCGCGTTTGCACGCCCGTCATCAATAATTTCAGCGGCCAAATCCCAGCCTTCAACGAGCGATTTCGTTTTGCCCGCGACGAACAGGGCGGCGGCAGCGTTGAGCAGGACCGCGTCAAGTTTCGGTCCGCGTTCCCCGCCACGCAGAATGCGCCGCACGATTTCCGCGTTGGTTTTGCAGTCGCCGCCGACCAAATCCGCCAGCTTCGCGGACTGCAACGGGAATTGTTCCGGTGACAAAACGGACGTGGCAAAACCGTGTTCCTGATAAAATTCAGCAACCGTATTCTGGCCGAGTGTCGAAAGTTCATCGAGATGACTCGCCGCCGGGACCGATCCGCACACAACCATTGCGCGCCGCACGCCGAGCGATTGCAATACCCGGGCGAGCGGCTCGCACAATTCCGGGTGTGGCACACCGACGAGCATCGCCGAAGGCCGCGCGGGATTCAGCAGCGGGCCGAGAAAATTGAAGATCGTCCGCTGGCCGCGTTCGGCGCAGAGTTTGCGCGCCGGGGCAATGTGCTTGAATGCAGGATGATAATTTGGCGCAAAGAAGAACGCAAAGTGATGTTTGCGCAATGAGCGCGCGGCTTCCGGCGGGGTCAAATCAATGCGCACCCCGAGTGCCTCGAGCACGTCCGCGCTGCCGGCTTGCGAAGTAACCGCCCGGTTACCATGCTTGGCGACCGTCACGCCAGCGGCGGCGCAGACAATGGCGGTGGTGGTTGAAATATTGAACGTGCCAAGCCGGTCGCCGCCGGTGCCGACGACGTCGAGGATTTCCCGCGCGCGGGTTTCGGCATCGAGCGGTGGTTGAATTGATTTGTCACGCAGGGCGCGGGCGAACGCGGCGATTTCACCGGGGGTTTCGCCTTTTTGCGCGAGCGCGCCCAGAAAAGCGGCCTTGCCGGCTGCCGGAACTTTTTCGTCGGTTAATTGTTCAACCGCCAGGCGGACTTGTTCATCCGTGAGCGGATGCGTGGCGGCCAGTTGTGAAATGAACTTTTCAAGCACGGAACAATACTAAGCCCTGGCACCCCCGGCTCAAACCGAAAGTGCGCGCGGATGAAAGCGTGGACAGTTGCGCAAAATCAAGTAACTTGTCGGGCGCTGGCGCTGTCTAAAACGGCAACAGCGGACGAATTGCAATCGTATGGCAGAAAATCGGAGCAATCATTGGATGAAGTGGACTATCGTCATTGTGGCCGCCGGCGCGGTCATCGCCGGTGGCATTTGGTATTTCAAACGCGGCCACACCGACGCGCTGGATTACCAGACCGTTACGGTCACCCGGGGAGATTTGACGCAGGTGGTGACGGCGACGGGCACGCTCAATCCGGTGGTGAACGTGACGGTGGGCAGCCAGGTTTCCGGGCGCATCAGCAAATTATACGTGGATTACAACTCAATTGTGAAGTCGAACGAGGTCATCGCGGAAATTGACCCCTCGACTTATCAGGCAGCGGTCGAGCAAAGCACCGCCGATCTGGCCAACGCGAAGGCGAATTTGGAATTGCAGCAGGCCGAGGCAAAGCGCAGCGCCGAGTTGTTTACGAACAAATTGATTTCCAGTTCCGATTACGACACCGCCATCGCCACGTTGCACGAGGCCGAAGCCACGGTGCAAATCAAACAAGCCTCGCTGGACAACGCAAACGCGAATCTGGGTTATTGCAAAATTCTTTCGCCGGTGGATGGCGTGGTGATTTCGCGCGCGATAGACCTCGGCCAGACGGTGGCGTCCAGTTTCAACACGCCGACGCTTTTTCAAATCGCGAATGACCTGACGAAGATGCAGATTGATTCGAGCGTGGCTGAAGCCGACGTTGGCGGCGTGGTGGAAGGCCAGAGCGTGGACTTCACGGTGGACGCGTATCCGTATCGCATATTTTACGGCACAGTCGTGCAAGTCCGCAATGCGCCGACCAATTCCAGCAATGTCGTCAGTTATGATTGTGTCGTCAGCGTGACCAATTCCGATTACAAGTTGAAACCCGGGATGACGGCAAACATCTCCTTTATCATCGCCCAACGCGAAAACGCGTTGACCATTCCGAACGCCGCCCTGCGTTTTCATCCGCCGGATTCCGCCGTGGTGGAAACCCATTCTATCGCAACGCAGCCGGCCACGAACGGCGGCAATTTTACCGGCACGTCCGGCGGACAGGGCCATCGCAGCGGCCACCTGCGCAGCGAACGCCCGGTCTTTCACACGATATATGTGCTTTCAGGCACGGGTAGCGATGCGAAGCTGCAGACACTACAGATCAAGACCGGCATCAGCGACGGCATTTCGACCGAGGTGCTTTCGGGGCTGGACGAGGGCGCGCAGGTTGTGACCGGCGTGGTTTCAACCGGCACCCAGGCCGCCACGACCTCGAACCCACTTCGCGGCGGCTTCCCCAGAATGCGTTGATCCGATTTGCTGTGCAGACCAATCCCGTCATCAAGCTCGCGGACATCCACAAGGTGTATCACACCGGTGAAGTGGATGTTCACGCGGTGCGCGGGATTTCGCTGGAAGTTTTTCCGGGCGAATTCGCGGCTCTCATGGGCGCGAGCGGCTCCGGCAAAAGCACGCTGATGAACATGATCGGCGCGCTGGACCGTCCGACCGGTGGCAATTATCTGCTCGATGGCATTGACGTTTCCACGCTCGACCGTGATGCGCTCGCTGATGTCCGCAACGAAAAAATCGGGTTTGTCTTCCAGGGTTTCAACCTGCTTTCGCGCACTTCGGCGCTGGAAAATGTCGAGATGCCGATGCTTTACCACCGCCATCGCATCCAGTCGCATGAACAGCGCGAACGCGCCCTGCACGCGCTCGATCTGGTGGGCCTCGGCGATCGCGCCGACCACCATCCCAACCAGCTTTCCGGCGGCCAGCAGCAGCGCGTCGCCATCGCCCGCGCGCTCGTGAACCGGCCCACGCTGCTGCTCGCCGACGAGCCGACCGGCAATCTCGACACGCAGACCAGCATTGAAATCATGGGCGTGTTCCAAAAGTTGAACGACCAGGGCATCACCATCATCATGGTCACCCACGAACTGGACGTGGCGCGTTTCACCAAACGCATGGTCGTCCTGCGCGACGGGCAAATTGTCACTGACGCGCCGGTGCAGAACCGCTCGTTCGCGGAAAAGGAATCGCAACAGCTTCGCGTGGTGCAACAGGCCGTCAAACTCGCGTCATGAGAATCTTCGCCTCACTAAAAATCGCCGGGCGGGCACTGCTCCGGAACAAGATGCGTTCGCTGCTGACGATGCTCGGCATCATCATCGGCGTCGGCGCCGTCATCGGCTCGGTGAGCCTGACTTCCGGCGCCACCAAACAGGTCGAGGACCAGGTCAGCAGCCTGGGCGAAAGCGTGATCACGGTTTTTTCCGGCAATTTCACCAGCGGCGCGATGCGGGGCGGCTGGGGCAGCGCGCCGACGCTGACGGTGGCCGACGCGCTGGCAATTGCCGGGTTGAAAAACGTCGTGGGCGTCAGTCCCGAAGTGCGTGACCGCGCTCAAGTGCTCGCCAACGGCCTTAACTGGAACACGCAGGTGATGGGTGAATCGCCCGATTACCCGCAAATCCGCAACTGGGGCATCGCCAGTGGCGCGATGTTTTCCGACCAGGATGTGCGCAGCCTCGCCAAGTGCGCGGTCATCGGCAAAACCGTGGTCGACCAGTTGTTTCCCAACGAAAATCCAGTCGGCCAGACCATCCGCATCCGGAACCTCCCATTTCTTATCGTCGGCGTGCTGGCCCCCAAAGGCTTTAATCTGTTCGGGCAGGATCAAGATGATACGGTTGTCGTCCCTTATACGAGCCACATGCACCGCATCACCACCCGCACGTTTGTGAGCGACATTCTGGTGGAAGCCGCCAACGACAAGGTCATAGACAGCGTGCAAAAGGACATCACGGATTTGCTGCTCGTGCGCCATCGGAGCAAGGAACAGGATTTCACCGTGCGCAACCAGTTGGAATTGATGCAGGCCGTCACGGCCACTTCGCGCGCGATGAGTTTTTTGCTCGCGGGCGTCGCCGCCGTCTCGCTCGTTGTTGGCGGCATCGGCATCATGAACATCATGCTGGTCAGCGTTACGGAACGGACCCGCGAAATTGGCATCCGCATGGCCGTGGGCGCGCGCGCGGCGGACATCCTCGTGCAATTTCTGATTGAAGCGGTCACGTTGAGCGCGATTGGCGGTTCCATCGGCATCGCCGGCGGCGTTGGATTTTCAAAAATTGTCGCTTACATCAAAGACATGCCCACCGTCACACCGTTTTTCTGGATTGCCATCGCGTTTGTTTCCAGCGCCATCATCGGCATCATCTCCGGATTTTATCCCGCATGGAAGGCGTCCAAGCTCGACCCCATCGAGGCGCTGCGCTATGAATAGCGTGTGACCGCTGAAATCCTGTCCACGCACACGCCTGCGCTTTTTGACGCCGCCGTGAAGCGCGCGGCAAAATTGCTCCGCGACGGCGAAGTCGTTGCCCTGCCGACGGAAACGGTCTATGGCCTGGCCGCGAATGCGCTGGACGAAAAAGCCGTCGCCAAAATTTTCCAAATCAAAGACCGTCCGGCGAACAATCCGATTATTGTCCATATCGCGAGCGTCGAAATGGCAAAACGCTGCGTCACGGCGTGGCCGGACCCGGCGGGAAAATTGGCGCGGGCATTTTGGCCCGGTCCACTGACACTCGTGCTGCCGTGCGCAAAGGAAATTCCCGGCAGGGTCACCGCGGGCGGCAAGACGGTCGGCGTGCGCTGGCCGGGTCATCCGTTTATTCAAGCGGTGATTCGCAAATGCGGATTCCCGCTCGCCGCCCCGAGCGCGAATTTGTCCGGACGGGTTTCACCAACGAATGCCGAACATGTGCGCAAACAGATCGGCGACAAAATTTCCCTGATCGTGGACGGCGGCCAATCGCAAGTTGGCATCGAATCCACCGTCCTCGATTTGACGGTGTCACCGCCGCAAGTTTTGCGTCCGGGAATGATTCATGCCGAATCCCTCGCCGCCGTTTGCAACAAAGTCCGGGGGGCCGGGTTCTGGATTCAAGGTTCAAAAACCGCGTTGCGCAGTCCGGGTTTGCTGGAACGGCATTACTCGCCAAAAGCGAAATTGTTGATTCTGGGCTGGCGCGACGATGCCGATTTGAACTCTCAACTCTCAACTTTCAAGTCTCAACTTTCGGATTGCCACATCATTGCCCATACGCACATTCCGGCACCGGAAAACTTTGCGCAGGTGCGCGTGCTTCCGCATGGCGCAGAGGCGTTTGCGCGGGCGATTTACGCGGAGTTGCATCGTTGTGACGAGGCCGGTGCGGGATTGATCGTTGTCGAAACGCCGCCGGAATCGCCGGAGTGGTCGGGCATTGCCGACCGGTTGCGGCGGGCATCGGCGTAGATCTATTGTGCTGTTTTCCAGCGTTCCCGGTCCGTGAGGAACAGGCGTTCGGGCAAGAAGCCGGTCGGCGCGTTGCGAAGCGGGAAACCCTGTGGAATTTGATTTTGCAACACTCCCTTGATGATGAAATTGCCCCAACTGTGTTCGCCGGAGCGCACCAAGTCGGAGACAAATTTGCCGTCCATCGTTCCAGGCGTGAGGTAGAGCGCCTGCACCGGCTTCAAGTAATCGTTGATGGCGAAGAAATCGTCCTGCGCGTTTAGCGTCAGCCAAACGCATTGATGCCGGCCATACCACGCGACCGCCCACGGCACGTCGCTCATCATCAGTTCATTCTCCTTCATCCAGCCCGCAGTTTGCTGGATATCCGGTGGATAATACGGCGGATAAACCACCGGCGACGCTTTGGGCGACAAGAGCATGAAAATCATAGGCAAACAGGACAGCGCCGCGAACCCCGCAACGACGGCGTAGCGCAATTGCAACACCGGCAGTTTCATTTGTTCCATGAACGTGAAGAAAAAACTCACGCCATAGCAGAATACCAAGGGGATGAGCAGCACGAGCAGGTTTTCGGAATTCACCTCCGGAGATTCATCTGAAAGCTGTGTCCGCCCCAGCGCTTGGGCAACAATGAACATGCCCAGACACATGAGCAAAAAATAACGCATTCGCCGCACGGCTATTCCGCGAAAACCCAACAGCAAACCTGCCAGAAACAGCATGCTCGCCCAACTGCCGCCCAGCCTCGGCAGCCCATTCACCAAAATGTCGTGTGTATTCGCCAATAATTTTTGTAAATTCAGCTTGAACAAAAAAATGTTCGCCAAATCGGGATGCACCGACCGTTCCAGTTGGAATCGTGGAAATAAACCCGCTCCTTCAGCGAAGGCAAAACCCGCCGTGCCAAACGGCGTGCCGCCAACCGCGTAATTACGGATCACCCATGGCGTCAACACAATCACAAACGCGCCCAATGCCGCCAGCGCGTGCAATACCCGCCGTTGTCCGCTGAAGAAAAACAAAAACAACGCGACGGGAATGATCGTCCAGCCGAACGCATACCGGGTCAACCCCCCCACGCCCGTTAACACGCCTGACGCCAGAGCCAGCCCCAGCAGCCAGTTCGGGCGCGGCTGCGGTTCGCGCGCCACTTCTTCGATCCGCAACACACACCATGTTAGCCCCAGAAAAATCACCAGCAGCAACATCGTGGACAGGCCCGATACGCTGAATCGCCACAGCAATTCACAACCAATGGTTAAAAGCGCCGCCAGCCATGCCACGTTCACGTCAAACAATTTTCGCGCGATAAAAAATGTCAGCACCACCACCACCAGCAAAAGCACCTCATTGAACACCGCAATTTGAAAATCCGGCTGATAACGCCAGAAATGGCTGTTCTCGCTCCAGAAAGGTTTCATGAGTTCAACCGGGTATCGAAACGACCGCACGGTCATCAGTCCGGCCAGTACAACCGGATACACCGGCGGATTCGCCAGGTCCGGGTGGGGGTTGAATTTGATTTGTGCGAAATCCAGGTTGGTGGTTGCCGGCGCCGCGGCAGGTTTGGCCTCGTTGTGGCTTTGCACGAGGTAAAGACTGAACGGGCGGATAAACAACGTGGTGTAACCTTTGCCATCCGCGATGTTGCGTGCCAGTTGCGCCGAGTCCATCGCTTCTTGCGCGGCGAAATTCCGATACGCGCGCAAATTGTAAACCAGCGCCAGACTCACAACGGCCAGGCCCAACACGAGGAACCGCAGATAACGCGACCCCGCGCCGACCTCCGACATGTGAATCAGTTTCTGAAGCAGCTCCCTCAATGGCATAGATCAAAATCCTTCCAAATGGTACAGGTGCAATTTGCGATGAAACGTTCGCCGGCTCATGCCAATTTTTTTCGCCGCCAGTGTGCGATTGCCATCAGTTTCTTTCAAGGCGCGAATGATTAATTGTTTCTCCGCTTCCCTCACCGTTAGATCATTTCGCGCCAGTGATGGCGCCAGATTGCCGGATTGACCGCCCGCCCGCACCGGCGCCGGCAAATCGCGCGCTGAGATTTTCCCCCCGCGGCACAACACCACCGCGTGTTCGATGGCCGTGCGCAACTCGCGCACGTTGCCCGGCCACGAATAATTCATCAGCCATTCGAGCGCGTCCGCCGTGAAAGCGTTCAATGGCTTGCCGTTCTCGTTCGCGAACTCGCGCAAAAATTTTTGCGCCAGCAGCGGAATGTCGCCCGCCCGCTCGCGCAACGGCGGCAATTGAATTTCCACCACGCGCAATCGGAAAAACAAATCCTCGCGAAACGTGCCGGCTTTGACCAGTTCCTCCAGATTTTTGTTGGTGGCGGCAATCAGCCGGACATCGGCGGTCAAAGTCTTGTTTGAGCCGACGCGCTCAAACGTCCGTTCGCCGAGAAAGCGGAGCAGCTTCACTTGAATCGTCGCGTCAATTTCGCCGATTTCATCGAGAAACAGGGTGCCGCCCTGCGCCTGCTCGAAACGGCCGATGCGGCGCTCGTACGCGCCGGTAAACGCGCCCTTTTCGTGGCCGAACAACTCGCTTTCCAGCAGCGTTGGCGCGAGCGCGGCGCAATGCACCGTGACCAGCGGTTGCTTCGCGCGCGGGCTGAGTTGGTGAATCGCCTTCGCCACCAGTTCCTTGCCCGTGCCGCTTTCGCCCGCCAGCAACACCGTCGCGCGCGTGGGCGCGACCTGCCGGACAATTTCAAAAATCTCGTGCATCACGGGCGATTCGCCAACGATGTTTTCCAGGCCGAACTTCGAATCGAGCTGTTGACGCAGTGAAACGTTTTCGACTTCGAGATTTTGCCGCTGCAATGACCGGGCAATGCGCATTTCCAATTCGTCAATTTGCAGCCGCCCTTTGGCGATGTAATCGTCCGCGCCGCGCTTCATCGCTTCCACCGCCAGTTCCTCCGAGCCGTAAGCCGTCATCAAAATGCAGATGGGCGGCCGGGCCAGCGACTTGGCGCGCGCGATGAGCTTCAAGCCATCCTCGTTCGGCAGGCGAAAATCCGTGAGCAACACATCAAAATTTTCACTTTCGAGCAACTCCATGGCCGCCCTGGCATCTTCGGCCACATAAACGTCGTAACGATCCTCAAACGCCGCGCGCAAGCCGTCGCGCGTCGGTTTCTCGTCATCCACAATTAATAATGTTGGCTTCTCAGTCACACAATTTTCAACGGTGGGCGTTGGCGGTTTTTTCCTCGAGCAAACGCGGTTTGCGTTCATGCAATGGCAACCAGACACGGAACGTCGTGCCGCGACCGACATGGCTTTCCAGTTCAATCCGGCCGTCGTGCGCGCGAACGATGCGCTGCACGATCATCAGGCCGAGGCCGGTGCCTTTTTTCTTCGTCGTGAAAAACGGCTCGAAGATGCGGTTGATTTGTTCCTGCGGAATGCCGCCGCCCGTGTCTGCGACGCTCATCCAAACGCCGTCCGCACCTTCACCGGTCTGCAACGTTAGCGTGCCGCCCCTGGTCATCGCGTGCATCGCGTTTTTGACGAGGTTCACCAAAACCTGCTGCATTTGCGTGGGATCAATCGGCGTGGCGGTCAACTGGCGCGCCAGCCTGGTCTGCACGGTGAGGCCGCGATTGTCGAGTTCGGGCTGTAGCAACTCGAGCGTTTTTTCCACCACGGCATTAAGCGAAGTCACTTTCAATTGCAGCGGCACAGGGCGGATGGCCTGCAAAAATTGCGTGATGATGTAATCCAGCCGGTTGATTTCGCCTTTGGCCACACCCAGGTATCGCTCCAGTTTCAGGGAAATGTCCGCCGTGTCAGCCTCGGCAGACAGGATTTGCGAGCGCGGTCGCGAACCCAATTTGGGATTCGTGGCATTCGTCCGGAGTTTTTTCAACTCGCGCTCCATGAGTTGCAAGTGAATGTGCAGCGCGTTGAGCGGATTGCCGATTTCGTGCGCGACGCTGGCGGCGAGCAGCGTGAGCGCCTGCACGCGTTCGCTCTCAATGGCTTCAAAGGTTTTCTGCCGCGCCTCGGTCGCGTCGTGCAAAATGAGCGCGACGCCGGAACTGCCGGCGGCTTCGCCGTCAAGCGGCGCGGCGTAGAGCCGCAAAAAACGTGGACGTGGATAATGCACTTCAAATTCGAGGCGGGTGATGCGTTCACCACCAGTGTCATCAGCCCGCGAAATCTTTTCCCAATCCACCTCGGGCAGCAAAGTTGTGATGTGCTGTCCTTCGACGCTGGGTTGCAAACCAATCAATCGCGTGACGGCCTGGTTGAAATAAATGACGTGCCCCTGTTCGTCCACGACCAGCACGCCGTCTTCAATCGTGTTGAACAGCGTTTCAAGAAAACTGCGCTCCCGCGCAAGCCGCTGGACGACAGTTTGCAGACCTTCCGCGTCCAGCCGCCCGATGCGGCCAAGCACCTTGTCGAGAAAACTGGATTTGGGCGCTGGCATTGGAGAAAATCAATAAATACAATGTCGCAACAGAGCGACAATTTGTCACAAATCCACAATTCGTCAATGATAAAAGCGTTTTTATGGCGCAGCGAATCGTGCAATAACGAAGTGAAAAATTGCCTGGCCCGAAAAGTGCCTGGATGAACTTTTTTCGGCGATGGCACGGTTGTGCAGCAAACACTTGGATTGGTTTTGGGCTGCAAAAGTGCTGTGTGACAACCCACCCGCTGGACAAGGCTCCGCCGGGCTTGAGAACATCAGTGCCTGTTCCTGAAGCCGTATCGCGTCCGCAAAGACAGCCTGGAGCACGTTTATTACTCGCGGTGTGAAAGTTTGCGCGTGAGTCGTTCCCGAACAACCAGGACGCAAGATCGCAAAGTTTTCTTCGTGTCTTGGTTCCTTTGCTGTTAAATTTCCGGCGTAAATGCCTCGCGAAACATCTGAAGCCAAAAAGGCGCGTCTGAAAAAAATCATCGCCGCGCTCGACCGGACTTATCCGGGCGCGCACTGCGAGTTGAATCACAGCGACCCGCTCCAGTTGCTCGTCGCCACGATACTTTCCGCGCAATGCACCGACAAACGCGTCAACCTCGTCACGAAGGAATTATTCAAAAAATACCGTTCGGCGGCGGATTACGCGAATGCGCCGCTAGCCGAACTCGAGCAGACCATCAAGACCACGGGCTTTTTCCGTAACAAGGCGAAGAACATCCAGACCTGCTGCCGCAAAATCGTCGAACGCCACGGCGGTAAAGTGCCGCGCACGATGGAGGAACTGACGCAATTGGATGGCGTCGGGCGCAAGACCGCCAACGTCGTCTTGGGCAATGCATTCGGCATCAACGTCGGTGTCGTGGTGGACACCCACGTTGCCCGGCTGTCGCAGCGGCTCGGGCTGACGAAGCAGAAGACGCCGGAGAAAATCGAATTGGAATTGATGGCGCTCGTGCCGCAAAAACAGTGGACATTGTTCAGTCACTGGCTCATCTGGCATGGCCGCCGCCGCTGCGCGGCGCGCAAGCCGGATTGTCCGAACTGCGAAATTAAAAGGTTATGTCCGCAAATTGGAGTGACAAAAAGGTTTTAACCACGAATGGACACAAATGCAGACAGATTTGAAAAAGAAGTCCCCTCACTTGGCCGGTGGCCTCCCTCTCCCCGCCGGGCGGGGAGAGGGACGGGGCGGGCACGGGGCATAGACATCGTTGACACATGAGGGCATAGACATGGTTGACAGTTTTCATTTTGGTTCGAGGCTGCTCTACGGTTTGAATGCCGTGGAAAATCCTTTCTGCTGTCGGAGAGCGGTGGC